>DATEHN010000001.1:0-36216 GCA_035279585.1 Candidatus Angelobacter sp.
TCCTTCCAGACACTTCACATCGCTTTCCACGATCGCGTTGAACTGCGTCGCCGTCAGCCACAGCGTATTGACCCCTGCCTCCTGCACATACTTGCGGATGTCTTCTGCACTCAACACCCGCTGGTTGGCCAGTACGCTCCGTCCCCCCTTTAACAGCGCCGGCCACAACTCCAGCATCATGGCATCCCAACTTACTGAGGAATGCTGCAACAGGACCGTTTCTTCGTCGAAAGGCACATAGTCGGCCCCCAAAAAGAAGCCAGGAATACTGCGGTGCGGAATCACGCTGCCCTTCGGTTCGCCGGTTGATCCCGACGTGTAGATCACACAAGCCAGGCATTCAGGATTAACGCCAGTCTCAGCACGATCCAGGTTCGTCTCCGGCAAATCCTCAAACATAAAGTCACTGCTCAAATCGATCGCATGTACATGCTCATTGATTTCACTCAGCAAGCCTCGCAAATCACTTCGTGCCAGCAGCGCTACCGGGGTACTGTCTTCCAAAATGTACTGCAAGCGTTCTTCGGGATACGATAGATCCAGCGGTACATACGCCCCGCCTGCCTTCAACACAGCCAGCATCCCCACCACCATCTCCAAGCCACGCTCTAAGCCAATCGCCACGCGTGCATCAGGCTTTACTCCAACGCTTCGCAGATAACGGGCTAACTGGTTTGTTCGGCGGTTCAAATCTCCGTATGTCAAAGAAGCATCGCCGAACACAATCGCCGTCGCTTGTGAAGTTCTTCTCACCTGTTCTTCGAATAGCTCATGCACGCATTTTCTTCCGCAATGAGTTTCCGCAGGATTCCACTCCACCAGGAGCTGCCGTGTTTCCTCTTCAGTCAATATTGGCAAGTCCCAAATTCCAAGCTCAGGTTCGGTTATGCTGGAAACCAGCAAAAGCCCAAAATGCTGAAGCATGTTCACGATTGTGTCTGCCTCAAACAATTCAGTGTCGTAGTTAAACATCAGCTTTGGAATTTCACTGTCTATCGCAATGAGCGATAAATCGTGCTTGGAGTTGGGTGTCTCCGGCACAATTGTATGCATCTCCACACCGGGAAGTTCAGGCGGTGCAGCCTTGCCACTCATGAACGTAAACATCACCTGAAACAGGGGCGAGCCACCTATCTGCCGCTCCGGCGACAATTCTTCCACCAGCTTCTCCAAAGGCAAATCCTGATGATCGAATGCTTCCAGCGTCGCTTTTCTTGTCCGCTCAAGCGCTTCCCTGAAAGTCGGTTCGCGCCTCAAATCAGCCCGCATGATCAGGGTATTCACGCAGAATCCAATCATGCCTTCCGTCCGCACGTGACTGCGGTTCGTTATCGGCGTTCCCACTCCGAAGTCCGTCTGTCCGCTATACCTCATCAGCAGAACCTGGTAGATTGTCAGCAATGTCATAAAGACGCTGGCGGACTCCTGCCGGCCGAACAGCTTCATTTTTTCCCAATAGCCCCCGTCAATCAGCACCGTCACCACGCTGCCGCGATGTTGAGGTATGGCAGGCCGTGGTTTGTCCGTGGGCAGATCCAAAACCTCTGGCATTCCAGCAAGCTGCTTCGTCCAATACTCCATCTGCCGGGTGAAAACTTCGCCCTTGAACCATTGTGACTGCCACAGCGTGTACTCTGCGTACTGGAGTGGCATCTCCTTGAACGGCGATTCTTGCCCTCGCACATAGGCGGTGTAGAGCAAGATCATTTCCTGCTGCAACACTCCCATTGACCACTCATCAACTACGATGTGGTGAATGCTTAATGCAAGGATGTATTCGCGCTCTGCCAGCCGGATCAACACCCCACGCAATAAGGGCGCGATTCCGAGATCAAACGGCCTTGCTGTTTCCTGTGCCACGATCTCTTGTGCCTGTTTTCTTCTGTTTTCAGTCCCCTCCTGATCACGTAAATCCACCAGTTGCAGCCGGAACTCTACAAACTCCTCGACCTTCTGCACTGGCTCGCCATCCTCAACCACAAACCTGGTCCGCAGAGCTCCGTGTCGACGTATGATCTCTACGACACTTCGTTCCAAGGCCGATACATTTAGATCTCCTAGCAGCTCACACGCCATCACGACGTTATAGAAATCGCTGCCTGGTCGTAGACGGTCGAGAAACCAGAGGCGCTTTTGTGCCCAGGAAAGCGGAAGCCGGCCGCGAGCTTCTCCCGAGGCAATCTCCCATTCCTGTAAACCGAGACCTTCTTTCTCCAGCAAAAGACGCAGCAATTCCCGCTCTTCTTCCACCCGGTCTTTTTTCAATACAATTCTTTCAGGAGACATTGTTATGAAAGCTCTAATTTATTGTGAAGGCTCTAATATTTTAATAGTTCAAACTCAGAGCTCCCTGATTGGGAGATGAAATATTTTGGTCATGATGGAGGCAGACCAAAAACGTGAAAGTCTGAGCCTGATTTATGACCTGCTTGCGGTCACCCACCCCGTTTTAAGGACACCTATTCTAAAGGCCCTTTTGGCTGGTTTTTACAAGAAATCCAGCTCTCGGAATAGAAAGATCGTTGAATACATGTTACTGCTCACATCTGTCGTATGCGAGATACTTGTTTTATGTAATCCTGGTAGACCGTGATGAAGTAGCTTTATTAGACCATAATGAAAATGCCGTCACATTTGTAAAGATGGAATGAAAATTCTTTAATACATGGTAAAGGCTGCGCGCAGTTCCAGAAAAGGATTTGAAAATCTTTTTTTTCGACATTTTTCAAAAAGAAAGAACACAGCCAACTTCTGTGCAGTTCTCTTTTGAAACTCTTCTTAACTCAATTGCGGGTTAATTAAGCTTTTGAACTCAGTACCTGCCGCTACATTCTCCAAAGCTGCGTTCACTTCACTCAGGCCATAAAATTTCAAAGGAATCGATGACCAGGCAGCGGAACGTGAGGGATCTGTCATGATCCGCACGGATTTATAAAAGTGCGAAAAGTCAGCACCCCAACAGCCACGCACGTCGAGGTGCTTTTTATTCAAATCCAAGTGTGGATTAAAACTTACGTCGCCTACATTTGTATATTGACCAACAATTACCACTCGTCCCGCATCGCGGGTGTATCGCATTGCATCAACGGCGGCATTTGGATTGCCTGTGGCTTCAATCGTCACGTCCGCTCCTCTTCCCTCAGTAAGATCGCGTATCCAATCCAGTCTTTCGGCCTCTGTACAGGTTGAGAAGTCCTTTGTTTTATGTGCTCCTACTTGCCTGGCCACCTGCAGACGAGCTTCCGGAGCCCCGATGCAAAAAACGCGATGGGCGCCACGCAGCAATGCACAAATAATGACAGATAAACCCACTGGACCGCTGCCGAGCACCAATACCATGTCTCCGAGTGATATCTCCGCGCGCTCCACTGCGTGCACAGCAGTGGGCAGTGAACAACCGCCCGCCATGAATCTTTGCGGATCCACGCCATTCAGGCTTAGGCAGCGCGTATTCGGTTTGAGATAAATCGATTGCGCCCATCCTCCAGCAAGGCCATCCCTTACTCCGTATGTAACTCCGTAAACTTTTCTCTTCGGGCAGCGTGTACTTGCTTTTGCTACGGCGCAATACCAGCACACACCGCAGCTCCCATGGACATCAAGAAAGGTGACTTCATCTCCTTCGCGAAACCTGCGTTCCTCTGAATCAAGTAAATTACCGCGTATTTTGCTCAGAACTCCTACAGAGACGTGCCCTGGGATAATCGGATAAGGAACATCGGCCAGGTGGCCGGCATGCAAGTGGATATCGGTGCCGCAAACCTCGCTAAGGCGAACAGCCATGACCGCTGAGTTCATTTCCAGTTCTGGTTCTTCAAACTCGTGTACCTCTATTGGGAGAAACGGTTTTTGCATGACCGCCGCTAAGATTTTTGGCAAAGTTTACCTCAGCTTTCTATGTATTTATCGTGAGGGCAGGTTCCAAAATGGGAAAAAAGTATCTAGTCCCGGCCGGTAGCATCAGGATTCTTGGATTCCAATAAGCTTCCCAGATATTTATCTCCAATCAACCATAACTCGCCGAGTGCTACATTGCCAAAAATAAATATAAATTCACATTTGCGTGTACTTTCTGTCAGGATGCCTGACAATACATAAAGGAATTTATGGGCACGGCAACCACCCCAACTACTTCTACCGCTCCGATTGAGCATCCACTGCGCAATCCTCGCTATCGTCTTTGGCTGATTGGCGGTACGATCTCGCTTTTCGGTGATCAGTTCTACATGGTGGCGTTACCGTGGCTGATCTTGCAGCATACGGGATCGGCTGCGGCCATGGGCGGGATTATGATGGCAGGCTCTATTCCGAGCACGCTTTTAATGCTCATGGGCGGAGTTGTCAGTGACCGCGTGTCCGCGCGCAAAATCATGATGACCACAGCCACGTCGCGGACTATCTGTGTGGCCGCAATCGGAATTCTCATCTGGTTCCACATTCTTCAGACGTGGGAACTCTACGCCCTGGCAGTTATTTTTGGCGTGGCCGATGCATTTGCTGCTCCTGCAGGATCAGCATACTTGCCTTTTCTTTTGGAGCCTGAGCAGCTGGTGGCGGCTTCTTCGGTCGGCCAGACCGTAGGGCAAGTGACGACCATTGTTGGCCCAACTCCGGCAGGATTTGTAGTCAAGGCCCTTGGCATAGCGTGGGCCTTCTTTATAGACGCATTCAGTTTCCTGTTTATCATCGGCGCGCTTTGGAAGCTGCCTGATCCACCTAAATCAGAGGCTGCCAATAAAGCGGTATGGCACTCGATGGTAGAGGGCATTGTCTATGTGATTAGAGATGTACCTCTACGCGCGTTGATGGTGCTGGCCATGACCATGAATTTCTGTTTTATAGGGCCGGTTTCAATCGGTCTCACCTACATGATCAAGACTCGATTCGGTTCACCTGCAATTTTGGGAACTTTGATGTCAGCTGTTGCCGTAGGAAGTTTGTTGGGCGCGCTGCTGGCAGGCGTGTGGAAGATTCGCAGGCGCGGCATCATGATGATTGTGGTGGGAGCAGCCTTGTCTCCTTGCCTGGGATACATCGGATTCGTGGGTAATGTGTGGTCCCTGGGCGGGGTTCTATTTGTGGTCGGCGTTTTGTCGGCCTTCATGAATGTCCATATCGGCGCCTGGGTGCTGCAACGGATTGATGCAGCGGTGCGGGGGCGAGTGTCAAGTGTGCTCATGCTCGCCAGCGTTGGAATTATCCCCATCTCCTTCGCCATTGCCGGGGTCATGATTGCGTGGAACCTGAAATTCACATTTCTGCTCGGGGGAGTGGCAATGCTCCTGGCTGTTGCTGCAGCGTCATTCCAGAAATCGGTCCGAGAGATCGCATAGGGAGGGTATTTCCAACCTAATTCTGGGAAAATTTGGAATTGGCTAAGCTAATCGGAATCAAATATCCACACGCTGAAAATACAAATTATTAATTCATGATTCAAGGCAGTACTCTGCCTGAAGCCGCGTCCCAAAATGCACACTTGTGGTCGATAGCAAACGTGGTCTCGTTCTGCGGCGTGGGCGGCACAAATGACTGCATCTCCTGCCCTGCGATGGTGAACGCTGGCCAGGTGGGCGTATTCTGTTCATTAGGATTTGCCTTGGAGGCGAATGCTGTCCAATAGTCCACCATGTTGCCGGCAAGCTGCTGCTGGTCAGCGTTGAGTGGCGGCGCCGGAATAGAAGGACGCAAGTCAAACAGGTACTGGAGTTCTGACGCATGCGCTGCACCATAAGGAAAGCCCGCAAAAGGTAGAAAATTCTGCGGGGCGTTCTCATCATTAAACTCGTAAGCGAATGTCGGCACAAACCTTGATGTAAGCTCATCTGCAAAATGTGCCGGGCATGCAAAGATTGCATCCGTTCCCAGCGCACCAAGCGCCAACTCTGTGCTTTCAGTGGTAGTTCCCGGCGGATACAGAGCAACAATCGGCCCCGTTGCGGCCACAGGAATTCCCAACGTAGCAGCGATGATCTGAGGGTAATTGCTGGGTGTGGGAATAATGCCAGCGAACACATCGTTCAATGCGACAAACAGTCGCCATTCGTCATGATTGCTGCCGTTGATGATCGGCACATGATGGAACTCGCCGCTGGCAAGCGCCGTATCAATGGACTGCGGAATCACCCTGCCATCTACATTCGTTACGTATCCGGCGGGATTCTCCTGCGCCAGGACTTGCGCAACCGTGAGCGCTCGCAAGCAGGCGGCGCTTTGATCCGTGCATCCTTCCGCCGTAGCGTATGCCGTTCCTTGCGCTTCTGCCGTAGTCAGGCTCGGCAAATTGAGGCGGTAGGCTCCGCTTTCCACAATCGCTCTATCAAACAAGCCCTTGGCCGATGGTGAAACCAGATTGCTGAAGGCACTGAGTCCTCCAGCCGACTCGCCAAAGATCGTAACATTGTGCGGGTTTCCGCCGAACGCTGAGATATTGCGTTTCACCCATCTGAGAGCCAATTGCTGGTCCATGATGCCGTAGTTGCCGGAAGATGGCGCATGGTCCATATCGTTGTCGTTGTCGGGATCGGTGGATTCAGCGCTCAATGCAGGATGAGCCAGAAAACCCAATGCCCCGAGCCTGTAATTGATGGTAACTACAATTACTCCCTGCTCAACCAAGCGCTGAGGATTGTAGTCATCGCTTTCACCAACCACGAGCGCACCTCCATGAATCCAGAACATTACGGGCAGAGGACCGCCACGGCCGTGATTGTCGTCGTTACCGGAATTCTGCTGCACAGGAGTAAACACATTGAGAAAAAGGCAATCCTCATTAATGCTGGGAAGACCAAATGGCGAGGCTGGCTGAGGACAATGATTGGCAAACTGCGTTGCATCCTGGATGCCATGTGCGCGCTCGGGCCGGAGCGGCGGTCTCCAGCGAAGCTCTCCCACCGGGGCTTGTGCATAACGGATACCCAGAAATTCGTTCATGGTGGGCGTCGCTACACCGCGGAAGATCCCGTCTTCAGTGATTGCCAAAGGGCTTGATTGAGCCATGGCACTGCTTGCAACCGCTGTCAGAACACAAGCCATCGCAACGGTCCAAACCAGCCACGACGATAGATTTCCATTGTTTGATTTTCCCGCGAAGGCCATGACGCTCCCCTTTCAAGGCCAGATTGCTTTCTGCACCGCATGGAGGTGACGGGTGCAGCCTGCAGAGCCGCTAATTATAGTTCTGAGCAGACGCTACAGGGGTCTTCTAAATTAGAATTGAACATCATTACTTTCATTGATGGAACCATTAAGCAGATCAGCTTGCGGCGCCGTGCTCTGGAGTGGAGGCTGCTTTCTATCTGAGGGATAAATCTTTCAGATGGAAAATGAGAGACAGGATTGAACCTCGTTTCGCGCGGATCTCCCGGAGGAAGGCATGACGAAGACCCAGCTGGTAGCGAATTAGACCAAAACCAAAATAAACGTGTGGCTGGGTCTCAATCATGCCCTCGGGACAATGGCAATCAGTGAGTTGAATTACAGGTCTTGGACACATGCTTGAAAGAACTAACATTAAACGTGGTCTGTGAACCTGCGCCGCTTGAGCTTGTGCTGCTTGAGTTTGAGGAGCTTCCCATGCTGTTGTTCGAATTGGGTGACGCGGAGCTCTTGGTTCCCGTAACTTTTATGGTGTGACCTACGTGATCATTCATACCATTTGTATCGCCGGTCAGTTGGTAGGCGGTGCCTGACTTGTCAGTCAGCGTATAGTTGCCGCTGGAGCCGCTGAGGCAGCCAGTGATTGTTTCTGATCCACTATTGGTGGCTTGGCTCGAGGTGGAACTGGAGCTTTGGGTGGAGCTGGGGTTTGGGGTCGAGCTTGTTTGCGCGAACACCCATGTTGCACAAAGAACAATGACCGAAAGGAATAATGTTCTTCTCATTTGTTTTCTCCTTTTTAATAAAAATCTGTCGCCTTGTTTGAGCGTGTCATGATGCGCGGACGTGCAGCGATTCGGATGCCGCTTGTTTATTTTCATCATCTCCAGTCACAGCATGGCTTTTCGAGATCTCCAGTGGTAGGCGCCAATCGCGCGCGGAAGCACTCCCCGCGCCAACCCACCCGAAGCGAGTGAGCAGTGAACCCAGTACGCCGCATGTGGCGGCTGCGCGCCGAAGGCTTTGTGATTTGCTCCCATCTGCAGCGGAAGCCAGTAAACGCAGTACCAGTGTGCCGGGTCCGGAGAGCAATCCACCAGCACGGGTAATCCATCCACTCAAGCCGTGTTTGAGCGGCCTTAGTTCCTCTCCGTCGCGCGTTTCCAGGTGAGCGCCTTCCCAGCTTTCCCACAGTGCGCTGCCAATGCCAAGCAGGTTGAGCGCACGACTGTTGCTGTGTCCCATCAATTCAAGCAAAGAGACGCTTGCTTGCACCCCTGAAGCGCCAAAGTGAATCGGCAATGTTTGAATGTTCTTGTTCCATACGGGAATCGCTGTAGCTCCAATCAGCACGCCGGTGTAGTTGTGCAGAGGGAGGCCCAGCAACGCAGAAAAGAACTGGCCCACATTGCCGATTACATTCACAGGAAATCTGCTGCCGAAACGCCTTTCAGCGGCTTTAGCAAATAGTGAGGCTGTGGCGCTTCCGCCGAATGCGGCCAGGGTCCATGCGCCTACTGACATTGGGCTTTGGATTTTGAAAACACGCAACATGTTCAAGAACCGCTCAGGCTTGCCCAAATCGTGAATCAGCAGCGCGCTTGACACAAGTGCGCCGCCAAAGGCGATCCAGCGCGCGCGACGAGCCAATTCAGGATCGTTGCCAATCCAATCCGCCATGGCGCCAATCACCGCCGCCGAGCCTGCGGCCCCGCCAGTAAAAAAATACAAAGGAATATCCGCTGTCCACTGCGGCTCTTTCAAAAGGTGGATGCCATAGTAACCGGTTTCAGGTGATGCGACAGGAAAGGGGGCGCCCTGAGGATGAATGCCGTCATCCTTAACTTTTCCCTGCTGTTCCGCTTCTTTGCGGATCTCTAACAATCGTGCTTCGCTGGCGGCATCGGGCGTCCGTGGCTGATGGCTAATTAGAGGATCTGCACTCATCGGCGTCCACTCCTTCCTTTTCTTGGTGAACTTAAGAAAGCCAGCAGCGCTCCGGCCACAAGCAGTCCCGACCCAATCGCTGAAGCCTTCCAGCCCTCGCGTAGATAAACCGTCGGAACTTCTGGTTTTGGAGGGAGGTTGTATTGCTTCGGGTCGCCGCGCACGATGAAAAACGCATGAATGCCGCCAACGCTGGTTTCCTTGGGATCATAAAGCTGAGCATCTGTCATTCCCCGGTCATGCAGCTCACGCAACCTTTGCTGAGCATCAAGACGCAGAGATTCAATCTCGCCAAATTGAATCGATTCAGTCGGACATGCCTTGGCACATGCCGGCTTCAACCCGGCTTTCTGGCGGTCATAGCAGAATGTGCATTTAAAGGCTCGCCCATCGTCTTTGTTCTTTTGCACGACGCCGAACGGACAGGCCACTACGCAGTAGGCACAACCGTTACACACATCCGGCTGTACGTAAACGCCGGCAAATTCAGTGCGCACGATTGCGCCTGTTGGGCAGGCTTCAAGACAGCCCGCCACTTCACAGTGCTTGCAGACGTCGGAAGAAAAGCCCCACGAACTCAGATCGGCGGCGTTGCCGCCAGAGCCGGCGATTGGCTCGTGCTCTACAAACTTGACGTGCCGCCAGGTTGAAGCTCCGACCGCACCGGTGTTGTCATACGAATGGCCGGACCATTCAAACCCATCGGCAGCAATTTCATTCCACTCTTTGCATGCAACCTCGCACGCCTTGCAACCGATGCACAATGTTGAATCCGTCAGAAATGCTGTTGTTCGCTGCCCATTCACTTCCGGCAATACATTTACCATGCTCATGCCGCTTGCTCCAATTTCGATTTCAATTCAGCCAATGCTCGTTTGCCCTGCGGTCTTCGGCCAGGGCGGATATCGCACAACAGTGCTTTGGTTTCCATGATGCGCACGTTTGGCTCTTCAGAGATGGCCAACAGATCATTCACAATGTCGCCTTGCACAAGACCATTCGTTCCAAAGTGGTAAGGAAGTCCGATCTGGTGAACTATACGGCCGGCGACTTGAAGCGGCTTGATGCGATCAGTGACCATAACTCGCGCTTCCACAATCGCACGCACTGTGGTGATGGTTGCGTACTCACCGTGATGCAAATTGAGAGCTGCAGCCAAGGCGGGCGAGACTTCACAGAATAGTTCCGGCTGCAACTCTGCCAGATGGCTGAGCGTGCGCGTCATTCCCCCGGCCGTGTGATGTTCGGTCAAACGGTAAGTGGTAAGCACGTACGGGAACCGCCTGTCGTTAAATGATGAGTACGGATTATCTGGTCGTTCGCGCTTAAGCACAGCCGGATCTGTCTCACACTTGGGATAGAGTGGATTAGAAAACAATGACTCCAACGGTTCATAGTGTGTGGGCAACGGACCATCTTTAAGCCCGCTGCTGACGTAAATCCAACCTACACCGTCAGGATGCAGAATAAATGGCTTGTCTCCGGCAAGCGCGTCATCGCCCTCAGCTTGTGGTTCAGGCTTGTAATCCGGTGCTTTGTCTTTTGTGAAGTCAGGCGTGTCCAGGCCCGTCCACTCTTTTTTGCCTTGGTCCCACCAAACCAGTTTCTTGCGTTCACTCCATGGTTTACCGTCAGGTCTGGCAGAGGCCCGGTTGTAAATAACCCGCCGGTCAGATGGCCAGGCATAACCCCATCCGTGTCCGTACAGACCATGCGGGGCACGCATGTTTGCTTTGTTTTGATTTTTGTCTGGGAAGCAACCGGAGTAAATCCAGGCGCCACTCACGGTAGAGCCATCCGCTTTTAAGTCTTTATAGCCGGAAACCAGCTTATGATCGGCAACAGTCCACCCGTTGATCTCCATCATTACTTCTTCCGCGCTCGGCTCCGCGATTGCCCCTTCAGTGGAGTAACTCCACGTAAGCGCGTTAAGTGGAGCATTACGCGGTGAGGGATCTTTAGCGGCCTTTGCTTTCAATCTGCGGCCAAGGTGATACATGAACCACGTCTCGCTGCGCGAGTCGCCAGGCGGTTCCGGCCCTTTATTGTGGAACTGCAGGAGGCGCTGCGTATTGACGAAGGTGCCGCTTTTCTCTGGTACGCCCGCGGCAGGCATCAGGAAGACTTCCGTTGCGATGGTGTCCGGATCGAGTTCTCCGCGCTCGACTTCCGGCGAGTTATACCAGAATGATGCCGGCTCGATTTCCACCATGTCGCGGACAACAAGCCATTTGAGCTTGGCCAGCGCTTTGCGTTCCAAGCGTCCGTTAGGCGCGCCGACTGCGGGGTTTTGTCCCATGATGAATAGGCCTTCAAGTTTTCCATCGGCCATGTCTAGCCAGAAACCGAAATGCGAGTGGTCACCCGTCACTCGCGGCAGCCAATCAAATCTAAAGTCATTTTCTTTGGTAGCAGCCTCGCCGTAGTACGCCTTGAGAAAGCTGACAATGTACTTATCAAAGTTAGCCCACCAGCCCGTGCGGGAGCGATGTTTGGTTATGTAATCGTTCAGGTTGTGCGCATCTTTATTGAGAATTGGTGAAGGTAGATACCCGGGCAAAATGTCATACAGAGTAGCCACGTCCGTTGAACCTTGGATTGAAGCGTGGCCACGCAAAGCAAGAATCCCGCCGCCGGGCCGTCCCACGTTGCCAAGCAACAGTTGCAGGATTGCAGCGGCACGAATGATCTGTACGCCGTTTGAATGCTGCGTCCATCCCACGGCGTAGCAAATAGTGCCGGTCTTTTCCGGACCTGAAGCCGAGCAATAAGCTTCTGCCACTTTGAAAAACAGGTTTTTGGGGACGCCGCAATACTGTTCAACCATCTCGGGCGTATAGCGTGAAAAATGCTTTTTCAAAACCTGATAGACACAACGAGGATGTTGTAGTGTTGGGTCGGATTCATATTTCCCTGTATCTCCAGCTTCCCCGCCGCGATCTTTGCCGTGACCACCGCTATGCTCTTCATGACCGCTTGGCGCGTCCTTCTCTGGCGAGCCCTGGTAAAGCCAGGATTTGGGATCGTATTTCTTCTTCTCGGGGTCCCAGCCAGAAAAGAAACCACCAAGGTCTTCTGTATCACGAAAATCTTCGCGCAGAATCGTCGGCGCATTTGTATATGCAACCACATAATCACGAAAGTCTTTACCTTGGGTCAGCACATAATTAATAAGAGCACCCAGGAACAGCACATCGCTGCCGGCCCGCAAAGGCACCCAGATGTCCGCCATTGACGAGGTCCGCGTAAACCGTGGATCGACGTGTATGATCCTTGCCCGATTCCTTTCCCTCGCCTCCATCACCCACTGGAATCCGACAGGATGGTTTTCTGCCATGTTGGATCCCATGATCAGAATTGCATCAGCATTGCTCAAGTCTTGCTGGGCAGTGGTGGCCCCACCGCGCCCGAATGATGTGCCCAGACCGGGCACCGTTGAGCTGTGTCATATTCGGGCCTGATTGCTGATGCAATTCATGCCAAGCCCGCCGGTGAATAGCTTACGGATCAGATAATTTTCTTCCACATCCAGCGTCGCGCCGCCAAGATGCGCCATCCCCAGCGTGTGCATCACGGTAGCGCCGTCTTGCTGTTCCACAAACGTCCGTTCCCGAGTCTCCCAGACACGTTCGGCAATCATGTCCATTGCCGCTTCAAGTGGGATCTCTTCCCACTTCCGGGAAAAAGGACGGCGATATTTCACCCTGGTAAGGCGGCCTGGATGCGTGTGCAACTGGTAAGTATCTGCGCCTTTAGGGCACAAACGCCCGCGGGAGATAGGCGAATCAGGATCGCCTTCTATTGAGACCAGCTTCCCTTCTTTGTGAAAAACCAGTTGTCCGCATCCAACGCCGCAGTATGGGCAAACTGAGCGGGTCACTTCCGTTTTCTGATTTTTGGGAGCAAGCCGCCTGGTGTTTTCGGTCATCACCTCACTACCGGTGCCTCTCCATGCTCCTGTGCGGATTTGTCTGAATACTGGCCATTCATTGAAGAAATGGTTGGACATGAGGACCTCTTGGGAAAGGAATTCACGCTGGCAGAAATGCCAACTCTTTACTCAGACTTGAAGTTGCAAAAGAAAGGTTGCCAACTTGCGGAACGCCAAGTTGTGCGCAACAAAAATAATTAGTTCGATGCGATTTTTCTCGTTCAGCTCTGGATGGGTCGCGCTCAGCTTCCTGGAAGCCAAAATTAAGCTTTAAAATGATAATTCATCGTAACACGATACAACCAGGACAACCCGCAAGCAAACTGCTGCTTCCGTTTTAAATAGGACAGGAAAATCCCCCGCAGCTGATCCATATTGAATCAACTTGCGCTCGCGCCCAGATTCGGGGTTTTTGGCGCGCAGGAGTTTGTGTGTCCTCAAAACGACAGAAAGGAGTTTTGGCAATGAGTACTAATCCGATTAATCCAATTAATTCGGTGCGACAAATGGTTCCAAGGCCGGAGCCGCAGGAGCAGCTTGCGCCACAGGCAAATATATGGCTTCAGCCGCTTGCAGCGCCTTCTATTCTTGGCTTATACGGCTTTGCTGGCGCCACGTTTATGGTGGCTGCGCACATGGCGCATTGGTTTGGAACTTCTCAAACAGATATGGTGCTTTGGCCATTTGCCGCATTTTTTGGCGGCCTTGCACAATTTTTGGCCGGCATGTGGGCCTTTAAAGCCCGTGACGGCGTAGCCACTGCCATGCACGGCATGTGGGGTTCATTCTGGATGGCATTCGGAATTTTGCAGTTGTTGGTAGGAATTGGGAAAGTCACGGTTCCGGCAAATGGCGCAGCGTTCCAGGCATTGGGCTTCTGGTTCATCGTTCTGGCAGCAATCACGTGGGCAGGCATGGCGGCCGCATCGCGAGAGTCGTCAGTTATCGCTTCAGTTCTGGGATTTTTGGCCGCAGGCTCAACCATTGCGGCAATTGCTGAACTGATTGGCGTAGAAAGCCTGCGCATGCTGGCAGGCTGGGTGTTCATTATTTCCGCGATTATCGCTTGGTATGCAGCCACTGCTCTCATGGTGAATGGAGCTGTTGGCCGTCAGGCGATGGGGCTGGGAATCAAACGCAGAATGACCAGTGATATCCAAATGGGTTTGGGCGAGCCTGGAGTTTTGCGCGGACAATAAATCTATTTCGAACAGCGCTCAGCGGCACTGGCTAAACCATAACTTGAAAGCGGGTTGGGAGGAGCAAAATGTTCGCGTGGAAGAAGATCATCAGCAAACGTTGCGAGCAAGCCAATTCTGCTCCTCCCGAGAAAGTAGTTTATTCACTAGAAACTATCATGGCCTTGCAAAAATACCTGGAGCAAGGATTTGATGAGTACACTCCACGTCCCGAGGCTGTTCAGGATGCAAGCAGGGCAAAACCAAAATGCCAGCCTGCTCTGGCTGCTCGCTTTACTGAAGCAAAAAGATTTTTGCAGCGGATCTTCTTGTTCAAGATTTCCGGCATTTTGAGGAAACGGAAGGGATGGGCAGAAAAACCCGGACGCACGGCGCAACCATCGAACTGAACGCACAGTATCTTTTATCTAACGAACGGCCACAGTTGGAGTCCGGATCGATTGTCCAAAAGGCTCGATCCCCGATGGCTCCTCTTCACGCGTACGCCGGGAAGCAAGCAAAAATATTCCAGCGGCAGTGATCCCTAGCCCTGCCCCGATCCACAACCGGTTCAGAGTGGTCCGAAGCTCCCAGCTTCTTTTGTGCGCCAGCGCGTCGAACGTTCCATGAGCGCCGTGGTCCCCGGGGAGGGGTTCCCAAAGATTGTCGAGGCGGTTCGGATCTTCTGGCTCGGAAGTCTGTTGTGCGGCAAAACCGTTTCGAGCGAGATAGTGGTCCAGAAACCCCGGTGCAACTTTGTTGCCAACAATCGCTTCCAACGTCGGCCAGCCAACATACAATTCACGTCGCCTGTGATGGGCCGCCCAATAGATGGCGCGCGCGCCGACTTCAGGTTGAAATATAGGAGGAACCGGTTTGGCTTTGTTTTTTAAGCGGCTTTTCACCCAGCCAAATTGTGTCGTGTTCAGCGCCGGCATCTGCACCATGGTCAGCCGAATCTTGCTTTTATCGTGAATCAGTTCAGAACGCAGAGAATCTGTGAATCCGGCAATGGCGTGCTTGGCTGCACAATAAGCGGACTGCAGCGGAATACTGCGATAGGCCAGCGCCGAACCCACCTGGACAATCGCGCCTGAGTTGCGTGGCAGCATGTGCTTTAATGCGGCCAGAGTACCGTAAACAACACCGAGATAGGTAACTTCAGTGACTCGCTTGTATTCTTCCGGCTTCATTTGCGTGACCGGCGAAAAAACCGACGCCATGGCGTTATTCACCCAAATTTTGATTGGCCCAAGGCGCTCTTCCACCAATGCGGCTGCATGTTCCACAGCTTCTGAATCTGCAACATCAGTTGGGATAGCAAGCGCTGTGCCGCCCATGGATTCAATTTCGCGCTTTGCACCTTCCAGTCCTTCAATGCCGCGCGCCAGCAATCCAACATTGGCGCCATGGCGGCCGAATTCCCGCGCTACCGCCCGTCCTAACCCCGCGGATGCCCCAGTGATGACGACAGTTTCACGTTTCACAGTTGATTCCCTTCCCGAACTTCAAGCTCGTCCGGCTCTGCGTTTCTTGAACAATTCTGGCGGCGGAACAAGCTTAACTAAATTGTGATGCGACACGTCCGCCAATTGCCCGCTCAAGTGAAATAAGTTTTTTTCTGAATAGAAAATGCGTCTATCTGTGTTGCCCCTCTTGACAATGGGTTGCCTTTAGCCCCGCTAACGCATTTTGATTCGTGAACATTGCAGATTGTTGTGAAGCTATCTCTTTCCTGAAAACCATCATCTCTACTCATAGGCTTGTTTGCGAAAACAGTGAATCAATACGGTATTCGCCACAACATACAAACAATCCTGGCTAGGGGGCCTCCCACGTTAAGCGCTGCCGCACCAATCAAACGAATCAAAGCATCGAGTTATAGAGTTCCTACCGACTTCCCCGAATCCGATGGCACTTTGGAGTGGAGCAGCACAACACTTGTGCTGGTGCAGGCCGAAGCTGGCAATGAAGTTGGCCTGGGCTATACGTACGCTGATTCTGCGACTGCCACGCTCATCCAGGATTTGCTGGCCAACGTGGTTGAAGGCTGCGACGCAATGGCAACAAGCGCCTGCTGGATGGCCATGGTAAGCCGTATTCGCAACCTTGGACGTCCAGGAATTTCTTCCATGGCAATTTCAGCGGTGGATACGGCGCTTTGGGACTTAAAGGCCAGGCTTTTGCAGCTTCCTTTAGTCACGCTCTTAGGGGCGGTGCGTGGGTCTGTGCCGGTTTACGGTAGTGGCGGTTTCACTTCCTATTCAAATGAACAACTGCAAAAACAATTTCAGGGCTGGATGGAGGAAGGCATTCCTCGCGTAAAGATGAAAATCGGACGCGATGCAGAAACAGATGTGGGAAGAGTCCGTGCAGCCCGGCTAGCGATTGGCCCCCATACAGAATTGTACGTTGACGCGAATGGAGCCTATAGCCGAAAACAAGCGTTAGCACAGGCCGGCAAATTTGCAGATTTGAACGTGAAGTGGTTTGAAGAGCCGGTTTCGGCGGATGACTTGGCAGGCTTACGCCTCCTGCGGGACCGCGCCCCGGCCACCATGGAAATTGCGGCCGGGGAATATGGATATGACTTGGGGTACTTCCGCCGCATGTTGGCTGCAGGAGCCGTTGATGTGCTGCAAGCAGATGTTACGCGTTGCGGCGGAATTACGGGATTTCTCCAGGTGGCCGCGCTGTGCCAGGCCTATCATGTGCCTCTTTCCGGGCACACGGCTCCAGCGTTACACGCACACGTAGGTTGCGCTGTGACGCCTTTGCGACACCTTGAATATTTCCATGATCACGTTCGTATTGAACAGATGTTTTTTGACGGCGTACGCGCCCCTATTAATGGCGAACTTTGGCCGGACCTATCACGTCCGGGAATGGGCATGGAATTTAAACGACCTGATGCCCAGCGCTTTGCTGCTTGAAAGGAGAAGATGATGTCTGCGGATCGGGCCACACTTGTCTCACCAGAGGAATTGAAACAATCCTGGCGGAACCAATCGCGGGATGTTGATGCGAAAGGATTGGAAGCGGAGCTGCATCGCATGATCTCCGGCGAGGTTCGCTTCGATGCAGGCAGCAAGGCGCTTTACGCCACTGATGGCTCTAACTATCGTCAGCCGCCAATCGGCGTAGTCATTCCCAAATCTGTTGATGATGTTATCCAAACGATTGCCGCCTGCCGCAGGTTCGGAGCGCCGATTCTTTCCAGGGGTGGCGGCACAAGCCTTGCCGGACAATGCTGCAATGTTGCCGTAGTCATCGATTGGTCAAAATACCTGCACAATATTCTTGAGCTTAACCCGGGTGAGAAATACGCACGGGTACAGCCCGGCACTATTTGCGACACTCTGCGCAATGCTGCCAAGCCACACACGTTAACGTGGGGGCCTGATCCCGCAACTCACGATCACTGCACCTTTGGCGGCATGCTGGGCAACAACTCCTGCGGCGCTCATGCCCAAATGGAGGGCAAAGCTGCTGACAATCTACTCTCAATGGATATTGCCCTGTATGACGGGACCCGAATGAATGTTGGCGAAATGGATGACAAGGAACTGGAACGGCAGATTGAGCAGGGCGGACGCACGGGCAACATTTATGCGCAACTGAAGGCTTTGCGCACACGATATGCAAAGCTGATCAAGGAAAAGTATCCGCACATTCCACGCCGGGTATCTGGCTATAACCTTGACCAGTTGCTGCCGGATGATCACGGACGCTTCAACGTTGCACGGGCTTTGGCCGGCAGTGAAGGCACCTGCGTCACAATTCTTGAAGCCAAGGTGCGGCTCGTTGACAGCCGTCCCCAGCGTGTTTTGCTGGTGCTTGGTTATCCAAGCATTTACGAAGCTGGAGACCATATTCCAGAAATCCTGAAGTACGGACCAATTGGTTTTGAAGGAATCGACGAATTCCTGGTTGGCAATGTAAAGAAGAAGGGCATGCCGCAACAGGACAATCTATCAATTCTTCCTGATGGCAAGGGCTGGTTGATGGTGGAGTTCGGCGCTGACGATAAAGAGCAGGCTGAAGAACAGGCGCGACAGGCGATGAAAGCACTTGGCGGCGCCAGCGCTCCTAACATGAAGCTTTTGGTGGAAGAAGACGAACAGCAGAAAGTTTGGAACGTGCGTGAAGCGGGCTTGGGAGCAACAGCCTTTGTTCCCGGCGAAGACCTCACATGGGAAGGGTGGGAAGATTCCGCGGTGGCGCCTGATAAAGTCGGCGGCTACTTGCGCGACCTTTGCAAGCTCTATGAAAAATACCAATATCGATCGGCCATGTATGGGCACTTTGGCCAGGGATGCATTCACTGCCGCGTGAACTTTGACCTGATGAGCGCTCCGGGCATCCGCAAATGGCGGTCTTTCATGGAAGAAGCCACAGACCTGGTAACCAGCTATGGCGGCTCCATCTCAGGGGAGCATGGCGACGGCCAATCCAAAGCGGAATTTCTCTACAAAATGTTTGGGACGGAGTTGATAGAAGCGTTCCGTGAGTTTAAGTCGATTTGGGACTCGGACTGGAAGATGAATCCAGGCAAGCTTGTTGATCCATATCGCATTGATGAAAACCTGCGGCTGGGCGCAAATTACAGTCCATGGAACCCTGTCACGTACTTCAAATTTCCTGACGATCACGGCAGCTTTGCCCATGCTGCTCTACGTTGCGTTGGAGTAGGAAAATGCCGCCGCGAGAATGGCAGTGGCGAGCAGGACACAATGTGCCCCAGCTACATGGTGACGCGAGAAGAGATGCACTCCACGCGCGGCCGAACGCACCTTCTCTGGGAGATGATGCATGGCGACGTTATCCGCGACGGCTGGCGCGATGAGCACATAAAAGAAGCATTGGACCTATGTTTGGCTTGCAAAGGATGCAAAGGTGATTGCCCGGTGAACGTGGATATGGCGACCTACAAAGCAGAGTTTCTTGCGCATTATTGGGAAGGCCGTATCCGCCCGGTGTATGCCTACGCCTTTGGATGGATCGACAAATGGGCCAAGCTAGCTTCCATTGCTCCTGGATTCGCCAACCTGTTCACTCAACTTCCTGGTCTGCGTGCGGTGGCAAAAATGGCAGCGGGAGTGCCTCAGCAGCGGCAGATTCCGGCGTTTGCAGCGGAAACATTCAAGACATGGTTCCGCAAGCGCAAGCCGCATGCCACCTCTGGCCCAAAAGTGCTTTTGTGGGCTGATACCTTCAACAACTACTTCATGCCTGAGACTGCGCAAGCTGCAGTGGAAGTTCTGGAGCACGCTGGCTGGCAGGTAGAAGTTCTGGATCAGCATTTATGTTGCGGCCGTCCGCTGTATGACTATGGATTTCTTGATATGGCAAAGTCCTATCTTCACCGGAATTTGAAAACTCTGGAACCTTATGTGGCCGCAGGTACGCCGATGGTGGTTTTGGAACCAAGCTGTTGTTCCGTATTCCGCGATGAGATGCATGGCATGCTTCCTGAATCTGAACCAGCTCGCCGCGTGGCGGAAAACACGTTTACTCTCTCAGAATTTCTGGAGAAAAAAGCGCCGGGTTATCAACCTCCGCAGGTGGCCCGGCAGGCAGTTGTGCAGGGGCATTGCCATCACAAAGCCGTAATGCGCATGAAAGAAGAAAAATCGCTGATGGATAAGATGGGGCTGGAATATGAACTATTGGAGTCCGGCTGCTGCGGCATGGCAGGGGCTTTTGGTTATGAAAAAGATAAGTACCAGGTTTCGGTGGCCTGCGGTGAACGTTCCCTGTTGCCTGAGGTTCGCAAGGCAGGATTAGAAACCATCATCATGGCCGATGGCTTTAGCTGCAAAGAGCAAATTGCGCAGGAGACCAATCGCCATGCTTTGCATTTGGCAGAAGTGCTGAAAATGGGATTGCGAGCAGAGACCAAGCCTCTCCCAGAGGCGTTCCCTGAAAAACAATTTGTTGCGCCTCGCAAAACTGCTCAAAAACGTTCCATGATGCGAGCAGGCTTGGTAACTGCCGGAATCCTGGCAGCCACAACAGCTGGCCTGGTTTGGGCGACCAAACGACGGTCAGCCTAAACCAAGTTTGATGCTTCCTTTAAATAGTCATCGCGATACCAGCAGCGGAGGGTATGAAGGAATTTCAAAAAAGATCGCTAGCCAGAATCAGTCCCCGGCCTAATACGATTTATTGCAGCCAGGGCCGTGTTGTGCTCGCCACCGATCTCGATGGTTTAATAGGAGAATTTCCTCGCCACGGTCTTTTCTGCGCTGAGACGCGCATGATTTCCCGCTATCGTTATTTTGTAGAGGGTAAGCCGCCGCGCACTGTGGCCGTTTCAAACGTGGAGCAACACTCGTGGCTTGGGTACTACATCAGTCCTCCACCGGGGCTTAAATGGAAACCAGATACCGGTTCCGGCGAGATGGAAGCGAGTTCAGAAGAAACAATCGAGCTTCGGGTATCGCGAACGGTCGGTCTTGGAGTGCATGAGGACATTGACCTTACCAACTTCACGCAGTGTGCTACGCAATTCACATTTGAAATCGAGATAGACAGCGATTTTGCTGACCAGGCAGAGACCTTTCAGCGGAAGCAGCAGGGAAAACTTAGCCAGCGTTGGCGACGCCTCTCAGCGCGGCGGGCAGAATTGCTATTCGACTATCACGCAGAGCACCGTTATTCGCATCAAGGCAATCGCGGCATTGCAAAGTTGTGGCGCAGCATGATTGTGCAGGTGGAAAATGCAGACTCGCCAGCGGGTTACCGGCAGAACCGGCTGCGATTTCAAGTACAACTTGAACCGCAAGGATCATGGCATGCCTGCATCAAATTTACTCCGGTTCTTGAAGGCAAAAAGATGCCGCCACTGTACGGCTGCCATGAATTCTTTGGCACTCGCAATGATCTGGACCGCAAGCGATCCATATTTTTAAACGAGTCCACTCAGTTCAAGATCAAATCTGAACCGGAGATGGCAGCAACGGTGGAAACCGTCTTGCATCAAGCCAAAGTTGATCTGGCAGATCTGCGTCTCCCGGATTTTGATCGCGGTGATCGCGCATGGGTAATGGCAGCCGGCCTTCCGATTTATATCGCATTGTTTGGGCGCGACACCCTCACCGCAAGCTGGCAAGCAGCCCTGGCATCCGTGAGCATGATGCATGGGACGCTTTATGAATTACCCAAATGGCAGGGCAAAATTGAGAATGACTGGCGCGATGAACAGCCGGGACGCATGTTGCACGAAGCGCATACCGGGCCTCTTGCTGCCCTCTATTACAACCCGCGCTCCCGCTACTATGGAGCAGCCACGACTTCCTCGTTTTACCCGGTGGTAGTTTCAGAGTTTTGGCATTGGACTGGAAACAAGAATTTAGTCCGGCCGCTGCTCAAGCCGGCCTTGCTCGGCCTGCGCTGGAAAGATCAATACACTGACCTCTTCGGAGATGGATTCTATGACTATCAATCGCGCTCTGAGCAAGGCAACCGCAACCAGGGCTGGAAAGATTCCGGTGATGCGATTGTCTATGAAGATGGCAGCCAGGTAGACCCACCGATTTCAACGTGCGAAGAGCAGGCCTTTGTTTACGTGGCAAAGCTCCGCATGTCTGAAATGTTTTGGTTTATGGGCGATAAGGATTTGGCCCGCAAGATGTTTCATGAAGCATCGGAGCTAAAGAAACGGTTTAATGATCATTTTTGGATGCCTGACAAAAAGTTCTTTGCTCTGGGCCTTGATTCAAAGCGGCAACAAATCAAATCGATCAGCTCGAATCCGGGCCACCTGCTGGCCTGTGGAATTGTGCATAAGGATGCGGCAGCGGAAGTGGCCCGCAGGCTTCTGAAACCAGATATGTTCAGCGGCTGGGGAGTGCGCACGCTATCTGCAGATCATCCTGCCTACGATCCTTACAGTTATCACCGGGGATCGGTTTGGCCGGTGGAACATGGCAGCTTTGCCATGGGCATGATGCGCTTTGGCCTGATTGATGAGCTTCATCAGATTGCCCGCGCTATTTTTGAAGTAAGCACGTTTTTTGATTACAACCGTCTTCCAGAATGCTTCAGCGGGCACGCGCGCGATGCGCAACATCCTTTCCCTGCGCTCTACCCTAAAACCAATTGGCCACAGGCATGGTCGGCTTCCAGTGTGTTCTCGATTCTGCAAGCCATGCTGGGTATATATCCTTTTGCGCTGACAAAGGTCCTTTTATTGGATCCGCACCTGCCCGACTGGCTGCCCGAGATCACGTTACGAAATCTTCGTGTGGGCAAAGCCGCTGCGGATATTCGCTTCTATCGCCAGGGGAAACGCACACATTTTGATGTCCTGGAGAAAAAAGGCACGCTGCACGTTCTACGCCAGCCGAGCCCATGGTCGCTTAGCGCTGGGCTTGCAGAGCGCATCAAGGATGTAATGGAGAGTCTGATTCCGTGAGAGAGTGAGGTGCATTATGAAAAATCCAATTGGCCATAAAAGATGGGCCATCGCAGAGGGCTACATTCCCGATTCAAGCATTGGGCCGAAGCCGGAGATGACCAGCCATGAGACCGTCTGCCTATTGAATACCTCAGATGGTGACGCACATGTTCAGATTACAATTTTTTTCAGTGACCATGAGCCAGTGGGCCCTTATCAGGTAACAGTGCCGGCAAGGCGGACAAAGCACGTGCGTTTCAATGACCTGAAAGAGCCAGCTCCTGTTCCGCGCGCAACTGACTATGCCAGCATCATTGAATCCGATGTTCCAATCGTGGCGCAGCACACGCGGTTAGACTCGCGCCAGGACGCGAACGCGCTGCTCAGCACAATCGCTTTCGCCAGCGGGGAGTGAACCGAGATCACCAAGACCAAAATTCCCGATAGGCCAACGATCTATGAGACGACTCTTGCCCATTGCGCCGGATTTGTGTTTCCGGCGATGATGTGGGTTAATTTACCTCGAGAGAAAAGGTGCTCACCGGTTGCGACCAGAATCCATGGATGTTCTGAAAAAGCTCTTTGAGCGGCATTTCCACCACCCGGCGGAGCGCGTGCAGCCGCTGCAGGGCGAACTTGGCGGGTCAGGACGAATCATTGTCCGGTTCGCCTGCAAAGATGCGAGCGCGGTTGGAATACTATATGACGTGCGCGGAGAGAATGCCGCCTTCCTTGAGTTCTCTCGACATTTTCGCCGCCACGGCCTGCCTGTACCGGAGATATATGGAGAAAACCTGAACGCCGGAGCGTATCTGGAAGAAGACCTGGGCGACACAACGCTGTTTCAATTCCTCGCCCAAAACCGCGACGGGGATGAGATTGCGCCAGAAGTTGTGGAGGTCTATCGCAAGGTGGTAGCGGAGCTGCCTCGTTTTCAGGTGGAAGCCGGACGCGACCTGAATTACAAAATCTGCTATCCCCGCGCCAGCTTTGATCGCCAATCCATTGCGTGGGACCTGAATTATTTCAAGTATTACTTTCTCAAGCTGGCGGACATTCCTTTTAGTGAGCAGGCGCTGGAAGTTGATTTTGGCCGGTTGACCCGCTTCCTGCTGACTGCGCCACGCGATTATTTTCTCTATCGCGATTTCCAGTCGCGCAACGTAATGCTGCACGATGGGCAGCCGTTCTTTGTGGACTATCAGGGCGGAAGAAAGGGCGCACTGCAATATGACATTGCTTCCCTGCTATTTGATGCCAAAGCGGACTTGCCCCCGGAATTGCGCCAAAAGCTGCTGGATGATTACCTCAATTGCCTGGCCGGATTCGTAGAGCAAGGGCGCGACGAATTTATGCGCCACTACTATGCATTTGTCTATATCCGCATTATGCAGGCGCTGGGAGCGTATGGCTTCCGTGGTTTTTATGAACGCAAGCCGCATTTCCTGCAAAGCGTGCCTTTTGCCCTCAAGAACCTTCGCTGGCTGCTGGAAAATATAGAGCTGCCCATCGCCCTACCAACTCTGCTGGAAGCATTCAGAAGCATGATCAAATCAAAGAAGCTTCTGGCGCTCACGCCTAAAATCGATACGCCCAGCCAGGAACATGTCTGGATGAAAGCAACGGCGCTCGCTGCATCGCCAGACAAGCTGGTGTTAAAGATTTTCAGCTTTTCCTTCCATCGCAGCACACTGCCTAAAGATGAAAGCGGACACGGAGGCGGCTTTGTGTTTGACGCGCGTGGCCTGCCTAACCCCGGGCGAGAGGAGCGTTTCAAAGACCTTACAGGCAAAGACGCCCCAGTGGTTGAATTTTTAGAAGAGAAAGCGAGTGTGCACGAATTTCTGGCAGATGCCATGAGGATGGTGGAGGGGAGCGTCAAAAATTACTTGCAGCGCGGGTTTAAGAGTCTGACGGTTTCGTTCGGGTGCACAGGCGGACAACATCGCTCAGTGTATCTGGCAGAGGCATTGGCAAAGCATTTCCAAAGCTGGGCAGGCGTGGAGATCAGGCTGAGGCATTTGGAGTTGGAGAAGCTCGCCCAATGAAAGCAATGATTCTGGCCGCTGGGCTTGGTACGCGCCTCCGTCCGCTAACCAATGATCGGCCTAAGGCGCTGGTGGAAGTAGCCGGACACACTCTGCTTGAGATCACGATTGCCCGCCTGCGGCAGTTCGGCGTACGCGAAGTCATCATCAATGTGCATCATTTTTCTGGCCTGATACTGGACTATCTGAAGTTGAAGAACAACTTCAACATGCGAGTGGAGATTTCACGGGAAGAAGTATTACTTGATACCGGCGGCGGGCTCAAGAAAGCAGCCTGGTTTTTTCTTGAAGACCAAAGCCAAGCACCTTTCATCCTGCACAACGTTGATGTAATAAGCACAATTGATCTTGAGCTGATGTTGAATTCTCATCAACAGAATAAAGCCATGGCAACGCTGGCAGTGCAACAACGCGAGACCTCGCGGCATTTGCTTTTCGACGAGCAAATGCGGCTTTGCGGTCGGCGGATTATAAAAGAACAGAAGCTTGAACTGGTAAAGCCTGCAAAACAGCCCAAAGAGCTGGCGTTCACAGGCATTCACGTCATCTCTCCGAGGCTGCTCAAGATGATGAGTGAAGATGGCGTTTTCTCTATCGTTGAGTCTTATCTGCGGCTAGCCGGACAGGGTGAGAAAATCCTTGGGTATCGCACGGAAGGTGCTTACTGGCGCGATTTGGGCAAGCCAGAAAATATCAACGCCGCTGCGAAAGATTTGAAGAACCACGTTTTCAAAATCGATCAAGCCTTGTGATGGGCCGTGACCCAGGCGACCTCGGTAGGTTCAACCAACGGATAACCCAGCTCTTTCCAATGTTGGAAGCCGCCTTGCAGAGGGCGCACTCGCTTGATTCCCAGCTTTTGTAGTTTTTGTGCCACCCGGGCACTCGTCGCTTCATTGGGTCAAGTGCAATAGAGGATGATCTCCTCGTCCTTGGGCAGCGTGCTGGCGCGACTGGTCACCTCTTCCGGCAAAACGCGGATGGCCCCTGGCAGGGTACGAGGATCGTTGACGGAATCCAGAGGATGGCGCAGATCGAGGATTACCAGGCTCTCGCCGGAATCCAGCATCCGCTTGACTTCTTCCGGGGCAATGCGTGATTTGTACAGCTCTTTAAAGAAGCGCTGCCTCTGCCAATACTTGATGCCAATGTTACCAGCCAGCACAGCCAGGCTGGCTTCAAAAATCACCGGAGCCACTGCCGATGCCACGTGAATCCGCTCTATCGGCAGATAACCGGCAAGCATTAGCAGCACAACCCATACCGCCGAACCGCCAAGATTCGTAAGAAAGAAATGCTGCCGGTCAACACCGGAAAGACCTGCCACAGCAGGCACTACGTGAGAGACACCCGGCAGCCACTTGGAAAAGAACAAAGTACGATTGGCGCCCTTT
This sequence comes from Candidatus Angelobacter sp., assembly GCA_035279585.1. GTDB lineage: Bacteria > Acidobacteriota > Terriglobia > Terriglobales > Acidobacteriaceae > Angelobacter. The sequence goes on from DATEHN010000001.1 coordinate 25,995, forward strand.
TCAAAAAACACTTTGGAACGGCGCACACAGCTATCAGGCTCAAAAGAGATGCGGCAGAGCGTGGAAAGCACAGAATTGCCTTTTTTTCTCCCCAGCTCAAACCACAGAGCATCGCCAACGATGCAGGAGAACAGGGCGATCCAGAGCGCGAGATCGAAGCGTAGCTGTCCCGCAGCGGCCAGTGCCCCGGCAGCTACTAAGACAGGCGAAAACAGCAGCGGGGCGCCAATCCGCTCCAACATACCGGAGATCAACAACACAACATAAGGATGACTTATAAGTAGATGCAACGTGGCTTTCACAGGTCCCCTTGGCCGGTCTGAACCGTAATTAGCTCCAGTTCTCCCCGCATGTTAGATAATCTAATGGTTGCGGAGATTCCCTGGTGCTAAAAATTTTTGCCGTAATCGGCGGTGTTCTGCTCATCCTGACGGTGCTCTGGGAGACGTTTGAAACCATTGTACTTCCGCGCCGCGTCACGCGGATGTTCCGCCTCACCCGGCTTTTTTATCGCGCCACCTGGCGGCCATGGGCCATGCTGGCGGAACGGCGCAAAACACGCAAAAAACGAGATTCCCTGCTCAGCTATTACGGCCCACTATCATTGCTCCTGCTGCTGGCACTCTGGGCGTTGGCGTTGGTCTTGGGCTTTGGGTTGCTGCATTATGGCCTGCATGACAAGCTGGCAGGATCCCTTGGCGTCAGCGATTTCGGCAATGCCTTGTATTTGAGCGGTACCACGTTGTTTACGCTCGGCCTGGGAGACATATTGCCAGCGTCACCGTTAGGCCGTTTTATTACCGTGCTGGAAGCAGGCATCGGGTTCGGATTCCTGGCCCTTGTAATTGGCTATTTGCCGGTGCTTTATCAAGCATTCTCGCGAAGGGAAGTGACCATCTCACTGCTCGATGCGCGAGCCGGTTCGCCGCCAACCGCAGCGGAGCTGCTGCGCCGCCAGAATGGCGTACATGGCATGGAAGCGTTGACGGAACTGCTGGCCGACTGGGAGCAATGGTCGGCGGAGTTAATGGAGAGCCATCTTTCTTACCCGGCGCTGGCGTACTTCCGCTCACAGCACGATAACCAATCCTGGATCGCGTCATTAACGGCGATCCTGGACGTTTGCTCGCTGGCAATGGTGGGACTGGAAGGCATGTGCGAATATCAGGCAAGGATGACGTTTGCTATCGCACGGCATGCGCTGGTTGACCTGAGCCAGGTTTTTGCCGCACCGCCTAAAAAAGATGGCCAGCTTAATCGTTTGCCGGCGGAAGTTTTTGCCGAGCTGCGTAAAGCGATCGCGGCCTCAGGATTTGTACTCGCGGAGGGGGACGGTGCAACCACTGAGCTCAACCGTCTACGCGGATTGTATGAGCCTTATGCGGTTTCTCTCGCTGAATATCTGCGATTGGATCTGCCTCCGTGGATCAAAGGCGGCACGGCCAAAGACAATTGGCAAACCACCGCATGGCAGTTGAGTCAGGCAAATGATCCTGTGAAAGTACCGGCGCATGACGAGCATGGATGAGAGATCCCAACTTTTATGTATGCCGGACACACCGGTGATCATGACGGAATGATGGGACGCTGTTAGCTGATGGGACGAATCCTTCCCAAGGCCACATTTCGGAAATCGCCCGAAATCCGATGTAAAATTTTCGTATGGCTACCGTGTCCATAGATACCATTACTTATTCAGAAGCAGCGCGGCGGACATTGCGACCTGAAGACTGCGGGCTGGCCGTTATTGACATTCAAGAAAAGCTTCTGCCCGCGATCTTTGAAAAAGAACGGCTGGTGCGCAATGCACAACTTCTGGTGCGTCTGGCAGATATTCTTTCCTTGCCGGTTATCGTCAGCACACAATACGAAAAGGGGCTGGGGAAGACGATTGACGAGATCAGCATGATGCTGCCAATGATGAAACCGGTGGACAAGCTGGAGTTTGGCTGCTTTGGCAACAGCGATTACTGCTCAACGGTGGGCAAGCTGGAAACCCGAAATACGCTTCTGCTCTGCGGCATAGAGAGCCACATCTGCGTGATGCAGACGGCGCTTGGCGCCTTAAACCAAGGCTTGAACGTTCATGTGGCAGCGGATGCAGTGAGTTCCCGCACAGAAATGAACTGGAAGATTGGGCTAAATCGCATGCAGGCCGCCGGGGCAGTGATCTCTTCGACTGAAATGATGATCTATGAATTGCTGGGTAAGTCAGGAACGCCAGCATTTAAAGAAATGCTGAAACACCTGAAGTAAAAGATCAGCCTTTAGCTCTTAGCCTTTAGCCCAAGCCAGACCTCACGCTGAGCGCGCCTGATGCTATCCAGCCTCTTCTTCGCTCTCCTCAATAATGCGCTGGCCTTTAACGCGGGTTTCACCACTAACAAGTTCCAGCGTAATCGGCGCTTCTCCTGAGAATTTTTCTATCAGTTCGGCCAACCGCTGAGAGTGCGTGACCACCCAGAGCTGGGAATATTTGCCGGCATTCACAAGCTGCCGCGCCAGAGGCTCCAATAGATCGGGATGCAGGCTGCTCTCCGGCTCGTTAAAGGCCAGCAAAGAAGGTGGATGAGGGCTGAGCAGCGCAGCCAACATGCAGAGATAGCGTAGCGTGCCATCGGAAAGTTCACGAGCGCGCAACGCCCGCCGAAGTCCCGGCATGCGCAGCAGAACGGCAAACATACCGTTATCTTCATCGTGCTCAATCTCAAGGGACGCACCTGGAAATGCCTGGCGCACGGCTTCATGCAAGTCTTGTGACTGGCCAACTTCATTGATGGTCTGAAGAGCCGCGGCAAGATCACGGCCATCATGGGCCAGCACCGGCGTACGAACGCCAACCTGCGGATGGCGAAGGGGAGAGTCAGCATCGGTACGGAAGTGGTGATAGAAACGCCAGCGATTCATCTCCGTGCGCAGCGACGAAAGCTCCGGATACAAATGCGGTTCGCGCAACTGCGAAAGCACGGATTCAGTGGGCAGGAGTTCACCAGTGTAGTCGGCAAGGCGCTCGTCGTTATCGAGTATCCATGCGCCTTTGGGTGAACGCTCAAAGAAGGTGACTTTTAATCCGTGAGGGGCATCCATCCATACTCTTTCCTCCTTAACCTCAGGATCGAGAGCAAAAGCAGAGCGATCTACCGGACCACCAAGTTTAGGCAGCCCGCAAACCAGCTCATACGAAAATGGATCTGTCTTTATGCCTAAGCTCATTCGTACGGGCTCCATGCGAATGGAGCCAACAGACCTGCTCTTGCGGGTCCCGGCCCAAAGCACAGACGGCATACCGCCTTCTTCAGCAATCACCTGGGCAAAGCCTCCTGCCGCCGCTTTGGCCAGCAGGAAGACGGAGTTATACAGGTTGGTTTTGCCCGTTGCATTCGCTCCGGTAAGTACATTGATCTGGCTCAAATGCAGCCTGAGGTCGCGTACTGACCGGTATCCGCTGACATGAATTTCACGTATAGCCACGATGAAATATTAACTGAAAGCCGCTCAACCGTGACAGATTCAGTCCATAACGCGACAAATTTTTTTGAAAATGTGCTATTCCAGACAAGCAGCTGTCAGGTTGCCAAACGCTCCTGCTCTGCGCTTAAATGCTTTCATGTCCCACCAGAATCCACCTTCGCGACTGTTGCATGATGATACTTTCCGCCGTCTCTGCAGGGCACGCGATCTTCTGGCTACGGAATACAAGTCTCCTGTCTCGCTCCACCAGGCAGCCCACGAAGCCTGTCTTTCGCCATTCCACTTCCACCGGCTGTTTCGTGCGACCTTTGGAGAAACGCCGCACGACTTTCTTACCTCCATGCGTATGGACCGCGCACGCCGCCTGCTGGCTTCAGGCGAAATGACCGTGACAGAGGTATGTTTTGACGTTGGGTACTCCAGCCTGGGATCTTTTTCCACAAAGTTCCAGTCACTGATTGGCCGCGCGCCCAGCGAGTACCAGCGTGAAGTCCGCCGGGTTTTTGGCTTCCAAAGACCATGGAATATTATCCTGGTTCCGGTCTGTTATCTTTCGGCGTATGGCGGAGCCTTTTAAAAGAAGAGCAAGAACCAAGAAGCATACTTCCACTTTGGTCAGCTAACGTTCCTTTAACCAGCGAACGTGTTTGCTGAAGGAGAGAAATTCCATGATCCAGCGCATGTCGCATTCTGCGATTTTTGTGTTCGACCAGGACGTAGCCAAAGATTTTTACGTCAACAAGCTCGGTTTTGAAGTAAAGATGGACGAATCAATGCCCAACGGCTTTCGCTGGCTTACGGTTTCTCCGAAGGGCCAGCCTGATCTGGAGATTATTTTGATGAAAGTTGCTCCTTCACCATTCGAAGGCGCGGGTGTGCAGAAGATCCAGACTAAAGATGTGGATACCATCCGTGAGCTGATGAAGAAAGGCGCGTTTGGCGCAGGTGTCTTCCAAACTGCCGATTGTCGCAAGACCTATGAGGAGATGAAGGCCAAGGGCGTTGAGTTCGTTTCGCCACCCAAAGAGCAGTTTTATGGCGTAGAAGCAGTATTCAAGGACCCGTTCGGCAACTGGTTCAGCATGACCCAGCCAAAATGACTGGCTGCAATCGATAACAGCGAACGTCTATATCTTCAACTCTTTCTTACTAAACTTGCTGCTCGCCGTTGATGCGAGCAATAACGACATTCCACGGCAATCCCGTTTGCCGTTCCTTGCCGTTTGAAGGTCATTTCCCGCTCTCTTACGCTCTCCGTGTAGCGCAAAAAGCCTGCGCGAGAGGGTGCTGTAATGTCGTCTTTAGATTGGTTTCAGATCATTGCCGGATTTCGCTATTGCTTTCGCCGAATAATTATCCTGGTGGCATCGGCGTTAGCGTGTCCAGAGACTAAGGCTCTTGCTGCTGAGCCGGCGGAAAGCGCGGATTAACTCGGTTCACTGGCAAATAAATTCCCACTACAAAAATGCAGAGAAAGCGCGTTGCATTGCAATTTTTATTCATATCTCAACGCCACAATCGGGTCAACGCGCGTAGCACGGCGTGCCGGCAGATAGGATGCTATTAGTCCTATGGCAAGCAGCAGCAATGCCACTCCAGCAAAGGTCAGGGGATCGGCGGCGCCCACTTCAAACAGCATTGATTGAATGAAGCGCATGAGAATGAACGCTCCGATCAGGCCAAAAACCACGCCGATAATCGCAGTCGTCATCGCCTGGCGCAGCACCAGCCGCAGCACGTTACCTCCGCTTGCTCCCAGGGCCATGCGCACACCCATCTCGCGCGTACGTCGCGCCACTGCATAGGAGAGCACTCCGTAAATTCCAGCGGCGGCCAACAAAAGGGCTGTTCCGGCAAAAATAAACAGCAACACCAGATTGAACCGGCGTTGGTTTGTCGAGGCCGCAAATATCGTGGTAAAGCTATTGGCGCTGGGCGGCACGTCAGGGTCGAGTTCGCGCACAATCTTACGCACCGAAGAGATCACCATTGCCGGATCGCCTGCGGTGCGGACCACCATGCTGAAACTGCCGGTGCGTTGCGGCCGCTGGCGATAGTTGACGTAGATGGTCGGCTGCGGCGGTCTTTCCAGGCTTTCCTCACGGACATCGCCAACCACGCCAACAATGGTCATGAGGCGCGGATCGCCATCCATATTGCCGAACTCGATCATGCGCCCGAGCGGGTCCTGGCCCGGCCATTTTTTCCGCGCCAGCGACTCGCTGATGACAGCCACATGTGGAGCATCGGGAGAATCGCGATCATCAAACAGCCGGCCACGAGTGAGAGGTATGCCGAGGCTGCGGAAATATCCTTCGCTGGCGCAAATATAGTCTGCATATCCGGCCTGTTGGGGATCATGGAAAAGCTGGGTAAAAAAATCGGAAAGCTCTTTGACTAAGGAGCTGTCATTGGAAAGATCCGCCTGTGCAGCGCGATTGATGAGTTCCTGAGTATGCGGCGAGATTTGCTGTGGATTAACCTCAGCAAACCCGCCATCGCCGGAAGCCCCTGATCCCAAGGGCAACGAGTTGGTGCCACCCACCACAGAGACGCCGGGCAGCCCGCGCGTACGCGCAAATAGCTGATTCAGGAAATTAACGCGTTGCTGCTTCTGCATGGCTGAATCCACGGATGGAAGCGCCAGGTCCATGGTGACAATATGGTCTGTGCGAAACCCCGGATCCACCGAGAGCACATGCATCAGGCTGCGGCCAAGAAGTCCCGCGCCGATCAACAGCGTCATAGTGGTGGCAAGCTGCAGGGCCACAATGCAACGCCCAATGAATTGGGTCCTGAAGCTGCCGGCGCTTCCTCTCCCGCCTTCCGCCAGCACCGTGCGAAGTTCTTCCGAGCCGGAACGCAGCGCGGTGAATATCCCCAGCGTCAAAGCGACAGCGATGCAGAGTCCCATCGCAAAAAGCAAAACTGGCAGGTTTACTGAGACCGTGGACAGCCCTGGGATATCAGAGGGCGCCAGTCTCAGCAGCCACTGCACGCCCCAATATGCAAGAACCACGCCCACAAGCCCGCCGCTCAATGAAAGCAACAGCGTCTCCGCGATAAATTGCCGCAACATTCGGTTGCGCGATGCTCCCAGAGCGCTGCGGATTGCAAGCTCTGATTCACGCGCCGCAGCCTGCGCCAGCAAAAGATTCATTACATTGGCGCAAGCCACTAATAAGAGAAACACTACCGCTCCAAGGAGTATCAGCAAGGAAGGCCGTACCGTACTGCTGAGAGAGTCTTGCAGAGACATCAGGGTAACGGCAGACATGTCCACTTCATCGCCATATTGTTTTTTAATTACAGCGGCAATTGAGGAAAGTTCCTGTGTCGCCTGTTCGCGGCTGGAGCCGTCACGCAACCGGGCTATTCCTTTCCAGTTATGGGCGGTGCGTGAAGGCAGAGGCGCTTCCAACTCACGGGGAATCCATACATCAGAGTTCTCGGGGAATCTGAAACCAGAGGGCAGCACGCCAATGACTAATACCGACTGGTTTCCGATGCGTAATTTCAGCGCGGAAAGATCCTGTGTGCTGCTCAGATACTGTTTCCAATAGCTGTAACTGATGAGCGCCGCCGGCCCTGCGCCCATCTTCTGCTCTTCCGGAGCGAACCCTCTGCCAATTAGCGGCTTGATTCGCAGAATCGGGAAAAAATCGCTGGAGACCCTTGCCACCATGAGCCGTTTTGGCTCTGATCCTCCTGCCACCGATTCCTGCCAGGAGCTGAACTCAGCGAGTCCCTGCAAGGAATGGCTTTGTGTCTGGAGGTCCTGGAAGTTTGGATCGGCCAGGGATACGTGCTCGCTTTTGCTTGTCTTTTCCCACACCTGAACCAGTTGATCTGGATGGTCATAGGGCAGCGGCCGCAGCAGAACACCATAAACAACGCTGAAAATTGCGGTGGTCGCGCTGATGCCCAGCGCAAGGGTAAACACGGCAATCAGGCTGAAGCCTGGACTTCTGCGCAGTACGCGAATGCCATAACGAAGGTCCTGCAATAGAGCGCCCATAAAATTTTCCTCCAGATTCTCACAAACTTCGTTAGTCTGGCTCACGTTCGCCGGGCAGACAGATGCAACCGATTTTCGAGGATGCAATTGGAGCCGTCAAGTAGAACCAGCCTTCAAACACCGGCTATAGATGATGAGATACAAGGCTATGCTTCAATCTCCGGTAAGTAAGAGGTTGCAAAAGGATTTGTCGGTACATCGACTGGCGGAGTACACTTTCCCGCATGAGACGAACCTTCGCAACCGTACTGGTGTTGTTATTCTGCCTCTCCTTTGGATTTTCCCAGGAATGGGCGAAACAGAACCTGGAAAAATCACCGCGCCACAGCGAGTGGGTGCCGCTTAAGCACGGCGATCGCACGGTGCAGGCTTTTGTTGTGTACCCACAGGTCAAACATAAAGCTCCGGTCATCATCGTGATTCATGAAATTTTTGGGCTAACGGACTGGGCACGCAGCATGGCTGACCAGCTTGCCGCGAACGGCTACATTGCTGTTGCTCCTGATCTTCTTTCCGGGATGGGGCCAAAGGGTGGCGGTTCAAGCGAATTTGCCAGTACCCAGGATGCTGCGAAAGCAATTTCTGCGCTCGATCCTGACCAGGTTACGGCCGACCTGAACGCTGTGGCGGATTATGCCAAAAAAATTCCCGCAGGCAACGGCAAGATCGCCGTCGCGGGATTCTGTTGGGGGGGCACGCAGTCCTTCCGTTTTGCTACGAATCGAAAAGACCTGAGCGCCGCATTTGTCTTTTATGGCCAAGGCCCCAAGGACGTCTCTCCCATTACCGCGCCAGTTTACGGTTTTTACGCTGGTGAAGATTCCAGAATCGGAGCTACAATCCCCGACACCAAAGCTGCCATGAAAGCCGCGCACAAGAAATATGCTCCTGTCATCTATGCGGGCGCTGGGCATGGCTTTATGCGAGCCGGAGAAGATCCGGCCACTGAAGCGGCCATCAATGACACTGGAAGCGACGCAGATAAGAAGAAACACGACATGGCTGTCGCCAACAAAAAAGCCAGGGCTGATGCGTGGGCACGGTGGCTTTCACTTCTGAAGAAAATGTAAACTCCAGCAAGGACGCTCTCTTAGGGCGTCCTGGTTTTCGCTGTAGGAACATTACATCCAAGGCCGATCTGCAAGTGCCAGCATACAATTGATTCCATCAGCTGAGAACGTCTCCTTTTTCTGCACGCCTTTTCTGCAAAATCTTTTTCTGTAAGTTACGGGAACCATAAATCGACTCATTCCGTATATACAGGCAGGAAACGCATTTTTGCGTCTCGCAACGCAATGATCTTTTGCACAAGGAGCCGGATATGAACCAGCAAACACAGCGCCTGGCCGGATCGCTCATCGCAATCGCCGGCCTGATCGCACTGATAGCGCCTGGGGTAAAAAGCCAATCTTCCGCCTCAGCCCAGCAACCTGAAAGTTTTCAGCGCACCTTCAACATTGCTTCCGGCGGAACTCTTCAGGTTGACAATTACAAAGGAACTATCCACGTCACCGGTTCTGAGAGCAATCAGGTAGTGGTTGAGGTTACCAAACGGTTTGAAGGCAATGACGCTGACCGCAAATGGTGGATGGAAAACGTACAAATCAATTTCCACAATAGCAACGACCGCGTTGCGGTTGAGGTGAAATACCCGCAGCAGAATTGCACTTTCTGCTGGCCAGACCACGATTTTACCGCCGCTGTTGAATTGGAAATCCGCGTGCCGCGCCAGATTAATGTAATGCTGGAAAGCTATAAGCCGGACATCAAGGTAGCCTCCGTTCAGGGCGATATTCGCATTAAAAGCTATAAATCCCCAATTAGCATCGACTCCTCCACAGGTTCTATCCACGTTGATACTTACAAAGACACAGTAAAGCTGAACAACGTCACGCTGCGCGGCCCACTGGAGATCAAATCATATAAAGCTGACGCTGAAGTCAACGCCAGAGCATTGGGCGAAATGGCAACCCTGGAGAATGAAAAAGGCACAATCGTGCTGCGCGTGCCCCAGAATACCGGGCTTGACGTGGATTACGAAGGCGGACGCCGCTCAGATTTTCATAGCGATTTCCCCTTGAACATGCAGTCTGGCCGCCTTGACCACAGCGTTCATGGGACGATTAACCAAGGTGGCGCAAAACTGCGACTGCGGACAGAAAGAGGATCGGTTTCACTGGAAAAGCTTCCCGGCTAGCCTTGGTCAAAGGCGGCACAAACTATTTTTTGGGTCTTCACAAAGTTGGCAAGCAAGCCGCTGGCGTTTAAACGCCAGCGGTTTTGTTCTACATGCTTGCTTAATGCATTGCTTGAAGTGTCATTCTCCCAGATCAGTGGCCACACGCACCAACCCGTGGACAACGCGGGCCATACGATCATTTCCCGTAATCCGTCGCAAGGGTCTCGCCCAAGATCTGGTTCAAGTGATGTTTTAAGTGGGCGACGTAGTCACTGGCAATCCATTCCAGCGTGGCGGGGGCATTATTGCCGATATTGCAGGTGATCTCAGCGGATTCAGCAGGAAGATTGTTGATCACATGGGCCAGGAAGCGATTGTAGGCGGCCCAGAAGTCGACCAGGAAATTCCAGTCAACGTCGACGAAGCGCTGGAGATCGACCAGGGCATTCTGGTCATAGCCGGGAAAGGTAAGCGAGCCTTGGAGTGTGGCGCGGACAAAGCGCTGGTGATTGTTGGAGGCTGAATCGAGCAGGTGGCCAAGGATCTCTTTTTTG
>DATEHN010000002.1:0-7886 GCA_035279585.1 Candidatus Angelobacter sp.
TCCTTCCAGACACTTCACATCGCTTTCCACGATCGCGTTGAACTGCGTCGCCGTCAGCCACAGCGTATTGACCCCTGCCTCCTGCACATACTTGCGGATGTCTTCTGCACTCAACACCCGCTGGTTGGCCAGTACGCTCCGCCCCCCCTTTAACAGCGCCGGCCACAACTCCAGCATCATGGCATCCCAACTTACCGAAGAATGTTGCAATGAGACTGTTTCTTCGTTGAAAGGCACATAGTCGGCCCCCAAAAAGAATCCAGGAATACTGCGGTGCGGAATCTCGCTGCCCTTTGGTTCGCCGGTTGATCCCGACGTGTAGATTACACAGGCCAGGCATTCAGGATTAACGCCAGTCTCAGCACGATCCAGGTTCGTCTCCGGCAAATCCTCAAACATAAACTCATTGTCTGGATCGATAATTTGTACATGCTCATCGATTTCACTCGGCAAACCTCGCAAATCACTTCGTGCCAGCAGCGCTACCGGGGTACTGTCTTCCAGAATGTACTGCAAGCGTTCTTCGGGATACGATAAATCCAGCGGTACATACGCCCCGCCTGCCTTCAGGACAGCCAGCATCCCCACCACCATCTCCAAGCCACGCTCTAAGCCAATCGCCACCCGTGCATCAGGCTTTACTCCAACGCTTCGCAGATAACGGGCTAACTGGTTTGTTCGGCGGTTCAAATCTTCATACGTCAACCCTTGCCCTTCATACTCCACAGCCACGGAGTTCGGCATTTTGGCCGCAGACTCTTCAAATAATTCTGTGACGGTCCTGTCACACTTGTCTTTGCCTGTCTGGCTCCAGCTTTCCAATTGCTTCTTTTCCTGATCGATCAAAAGAGGCAGTTCCCACACCCGCTGCTCTGGGTTCTCCACGACTGCCTTTAGCAGTTGTCCGAAATGATCCAGCATCCGCCCTATGGTCTCTGCTTCAAACAGGTCAGTGCTGTAGTTAAAGGCAATCTGTGCCTGCTTGGAATCCGCGACCATAATGGTGAGATCAAACTGGGATGAATGAATTTCTGATCCGAACTCGCTCGACTCAATGGACTTGAATTGTGAGTCAATGGGCCTGTTCACCGATAGCATGATTTGAATGAGGGGGTTGCGGCTGATGTCCCGGTCCGGCGCCAGTTCTTCCACCAGTTTGTCAAACGGCAGGTCCTGATGCTCGTATGCGCTCAACGCTGTATGCCGCACCTGCCGCAGCACTTCACGGAAAGTGGGATCTCCGCTCAAATTTGCGCGCATCACCAGCGTGTTCACAAAAAAGCCGATCAATCCGTGTGTATTCGTGCGATTACGATTGACGATTGAAGTGCCAACTCCAAAATCTTCCTGCCCGCTGTATCTCATCAGCAGCACCTGGAGGACTGCCAGCAGCGTCATGAATAAACTGGCGCCTTCTGCTCTTCCCAATGCATTCAAACCTTCCAGCAAATCGCTCTCCAGATTTCGCTGTTGTATGCCGCCGCGGAAGCTTTGCTGCGCCGCCCGCACATGGTCTGCCGGCAACTCCAGGACCTGTGGCATCCCGGCTAACTGCTTTTTCCAGTACTCCATCTGCTGCTGGAACTTTCCTTCACGCAGCCCCTCACGCTGCTCCAGTGCGTAATCCCCGTATTGCATTTCCAATTCTGGTAGCGGCGAATCTTCTCCTCGCCCATAGGCGTCATACAACTTCTCAAACTCCTCCATCAACACGCCCAAAGACCACTCATCACAGATAATGTGGTGCAGCGTCAACCCCAGGATGTACTCACTTTCCTCCGTCCGCACCAACAATCCCCGCAGCAAAGGGGCACGGCTTAAATCGAAGGGTTTGCCGCTCTCCTCCGTTACAATCTTTCTCGCTCGCTCCTCCCGCTCGTCGGCCTCTAACACCCGCAAATCGATCAACGGCAACCGCACTTCGAGTTTTTCTCCAACAACCTTCTGCTTCGGTCCTTCGTCTTCACCTATAACAAAGCAGGTGCGCAGGATTTCATGCCGCCGCACTATCTCCTGCAGGCTCCGTTCCAGGCGGGGAATATCCAGGTCGCCTTTAAGAACACGGGTCATAAATACGTTGTAGAAATCGCTACCCGGTTGGAACCGGTCAAGAAACCAGAGCTGCTCCTGCTGGCAGGAAAGCGGGAAGATGGAAGACCGCCCTTTAGAGCCTTCTGAAGAAGAGAGCGCTTGCTCCTGAGCCTCACCTTTCGTTGTCTGCGCGCCTGAAGCGAGGCCTTCCTTCTCCAATAAAAGGCGCAGGAGTTCTCGTTCTTCTTCCAATCGGTCTTTTTTCAATACAACTCTTCCCGAAGACATTTTCTTCAACCCTTTCTGGAAGCCTTCCTCATCATCAAATTCTCTTTCCCTGCTCCAGCTTCTCGGCCAGCAGTCGTATCGTGGGATAGAAAAAGAAATCGATGAGCGCTATCTCCTTCTTCAATTTCTCCCGCAGGCTGAAACGCACATGCACCACCAGCATCGAATGCCCACCAAGATCGAAAAAGTTGTCATCCAGACCAACCTTTTCCCATCTCAGCGCCTCCTGCCATACGCTGGCCACTGTTTGCTCCAAAAGTGTCCGCGGCGCCACATACAGATTCCTTGCAGGCGCCTGCTGTAGTGCTCTTCGTTCTACTTTTCCGGTCCCGCACACTCCCTGGGTCTTTAACTGCTGTATCTCGCTCGCGCTCAATATCTCAAGATCGCAGATAGGCTTCTCCGGGTGCTGCACTGCTGCTGTCAGCAATTGCCCAAAATCCCGTACCATCTCTTCTATGCGCCAGCGATCAAACAAATCCAGGTTATAGAGCCAGACAATGTCCAATTGTCCATTGCGTTCGAGGGCATGAACCTCCAAATCAAAACGCACGCGCCAATCTTCTGTTCCTAACGGCTCAATCTCCAATCCGCTGAGCTCCTGCGTTCCTGAGGCAGCATTCTGGAGCGCAAAGATTACCTGAAATACGGGTGTGCGATTTAAGCTGCGGTGCAGCGGCAACTCCTCCAGCACCCGCTCAAACGGAACATGTTGATGCCGATATGCCTCCAATGACATCTCGCGCACTTGCTCAAGAAATTTGCTGAAGGCGGCGTTCGGATTCACTCCCACTCGCATGACCAGCGTGTTTGCAAAGAACCCGATCAGGCCCTCCAACCGCTCGTCCTGGCGATTGGCAATGGGTGATCCAACCACTATGTCATCCTGCCCACTGTAGCGATGCATCAGAATGGCAAAAGCCGAAAGCAACGTCATATATAAGGTAGAGTGGCCGCATCGTCTTAACGCGGCTACCTTTTCCGCCGGCAAAGTTATGCCGCAAGCAGCGGCAGCGTAAGTCTGCACCGGGGGACGTGGCCTATCCTTGGGAATCTCCAGCTCTTCCGGTATTTCTGCCAGATGTTCTTTCCAGAACCGGATGTCTTCATCCAGGAGTCCTTCACCTATCGTCTGCGTCTGCCACAAAGCAAAATCTGCGAATTGAAGCGGCAGATCAGGCAATGGGTTCTCCCGCCCTTGCGAATAGGCCTCGTATAAATCTCCAAACTCTCGCATGAATACTCCCCACGACCAGCCATCCGATGCGATGTGGTGGAATGTTTGCAGGAGAACATGATCTTCCTCCGCCAGCCTAAGCAGCTTTAGTCGCAGCACGGGACCATGAGCCAGATCGAATGCTGCGCACCATTCATTGTTCGTGAAAGCCATCACCTGCTGTTGCCGTTCTGCTTCAGAAAGCCCGCTGAGGTCCTCGATTGGGATTTCCAGAGTAAGGCTGGGCGCAATCACCTGCACCGGCTCTCCTCGATCTTCTACAAAATGTGTGCGCAGGATCTCATGCCGATCCACAATGCTCTGGAGGGCACGGCGCAGCGCGTCTACGTTCAATCTGCCGCGTAAGCGCAGAGCCTCCGGCATGTTGTATTCCGTGCTGCTCCCTTGCAGTTCATTAATGAGCCACAGCCGCCGTTGGGAATAAGACAATGGGGCGCGCCCAGCTTTGAGGTGGCGCTGTAATACAAGCTGGATTTTCTGGGCTTTCCTGCCATCTTCCAGTTGAGACGCTAACCTGGCAACTGTGGCTGATTCAAACACATTGCGCAGCGCTATCTCTACTCCCAAAGTGCTGCGGATCCTGCTTACCAGCCGGGTAGCCAGCAGAGAGTGCCCCCCGATGGCAAAGAAATCGTCATGCACACCCACGCGCTCCCGGTTCAATACTTCCGCAAACAGACCGCACAATATTTCCTCTTCGCCATTGCGCGGCCCTACGTAGCCTTTTCTTTCACTCCACTCTCTTTCTGGAAGCGGCAATGCTTTGCGGTCGACTTTACCGTTTGGCGTCAACGGCAGTTGTTCCATTTCCACAAAAACAGATGGGACCATGTAGCCGGGCAACCGCCCTTTGAGGAACTCCTCAAACCCCGCTTCCTCAGCGCCGCTTTTAACCACATATGCCACGATTCGTTTTTCCCCGGGCCGATCTTCCCGGACGATCACGGCACATGCCTTGACTCCCGCATGCGTCTGCAAAGCCGTTTCAATTTCTTCCAGCTCGATACGGTAGCCCCGCACCTTCACCTGCTGATCCAGACGGCCCAGGAATTCCAGATTCCCATCCCGTCCCCATCTCACCTGGTCTCCGGTGCGGTAGAGCCTCTCTCCGCCGCGCTCGGTGAAAGGATTAGGAACGAACTTTTCGGCTGTCAGCTCCGGCCGGTCCAGATATCCACGCGCAAGCCCCTGGCCGCCGAGGTACAACTCACCGGTGACGCCTACAGGCACCAGTTGATACTCCCGATTCAGTATGTAGGCTTGCGTATTGTTGATCGGCTTTCCGATCGATACCCTTCCATTGATCTCCCCTTTTTTCAAGGAAGCACACGTAGAGTAGGTAGTGTCCTCCGATGGTCCATACAAATTGAAGACCCGCTCCACATTCGATTCTTCATAGAGCTGCTCCACTGTATTCGGCGGCAGCGCTTCTCCACCCAGATTCACAGTGCGAACCGAGCCCGGCACGCCCTTGATCCGCAGCAGCTCCGCCATGGCAGAAGGAACAGTGTTGAGCAACTTCACTTCCTGCTCCCGCCCAATCTCCGCCAGGCTCAGCGCATCCCGAACCACAATTGCCTTTCCGCCCCAACTGAGAGGAGCAAAAATCTCGAATATCGACATGTCAAAACAAATGGAGGTGGAAGCCAAGACTCCCGTCAATTCATCTTGCGAAAACAGCTCGCGCGCCCAGTGCAACAGCACGTTCGCGCTGCCGTGCCGGATAGCCACTCCTCGTGCTCTTCCAGTGGACCCCGACGTATAAATCACATAAGCAAGATTTTCCTGGTCGAGCGAAAGCCCGACATCTTCTCCACTCTCGCGCGCTATCTCAACCAGCTCCTTGTCTACGCAAATCACCTTCGCCGATCTTCCATCCGGCAATTGCGCCAATAAACTGCTTTCGGTCACCAGCGCCGCAATCGATGAATCGTCCGCCATGAACCGGAGGCGCTCCGCCGGATAATGAGGGTCCAGCGCCACATATGTTCCGCCGGCCTTCAGAATCCCCAGCAGCCCGATCACCATCTCCAGGCTGCGCTCCATACAGATTCCTACCCGGACCTCCGGCCCCACTCCGGCTTTCCTTAAATAATGTCCTAACCGATTCGCTCTTCGGTTCAGCTCGCCAAAGGTTAACTGCTGCCCTGCACACTCCACCGCAACCGCTTCCGCATTTCTTTTTACCTGGTCTTCGAATAACTCATGCACACACTTCGGGGGAAATGCCGTATCCGTCGGGTTCCACTCGTGCAAAACCTGGCGCCGTTCATCCTCAGACAACACATCCAAGCCATCCAATACCTGGCCGCTTCCGGCGATCATCCCTTCCAGAATGCGGCGCCAATATCCCATGTAGCGCTCGATCGTCGCTTTCTCAAAGAGCGCCGTGCAATACTCCACACCGCCGGCGATCCGTTCATCCATCTCCCATAAAGAGACCGTCAGGTCAAATCGCGCTACACGATGCGTCGCCGTCGCCGTCTCCAGCCACACCGTCTTCAATCCAATAAGATCCAGCGCTCCTCTGGGAGCGTTTTGCCAGGCAAACATCACCTGAAACAATGGGCTATGGGCCAGGCTGCGTACCGGCTGCACAATTTCCACGACCTGCTCAAAGGGAATGTCCTGATGCTGCTGCGCCCCCACTGATTGGCGCTTCACTCGCTCGATCAACTCTCCGACTTGAGGTCTGCCGGATAAATCCACCCGCAGCACCAGCGTGTTCACAAAAAATCCGATCAGCCGTTCAAGCTCACCTTGTCCGCGATTGGCAGTTGGCGTCCCAACCAATATGTCCTGCTGCCCTGATAACCTCCCTAGCATGGCCGCCCATCCTGCCAGGAGAGTCATATATAAGGTTGCGCCGTGTTGCTTGCTCAACGCCTTTAGCCCTGACGTCAGCCCCTCATCCAACAGCACGTCACTCAATTCGCCCGCATACTCCTGCTCCGCCGGCCGCATGTGGTCCATAGGTAACTCCAGCAACGTCGGTGCCCCTGCAAGAGTATTTTTCCAGTACTCGCCTTGCTCCCTTAGGAGCTCTCCCTGCATCCGATTCCGCTGCCACACGGTGTAATCTGGATATTGCACGCTTAACGCGGGCAATGGATCAGCGTCCTCGCGTACAAATGCTCTGTACAACAAGCTCAATTCGTTGAACAAGACGCCGAGCGACCAACCATCAGAGACGATATGGTGCATGGTGACCAGCAGCGTGTGTTCATCCTCTCCCTGGCGAATCAGCCGCCCACGAATCAGGGGGCCAGCTTCCAAATCAAAACTTGTATTCGCCTCATCGTCTGCAAGTTGCCGGACTTGAAGCTCCGCGTCCGGCTGCTCACGCAAGTCGTGCTCCTGCAATGAAAACCGGCTCTCTTCCGCGGCGGCAATCTGTTGCACTGGTTCGCCATCCACCACCACAAACGTGGTGCGTAACGCTTCATGGCGCTGCACCAGCCGGTCAAGAGCTTGAACCAATGCATGTCTGTTCAGCTTGCCTAGGAGACGTACCCCAAAAGGAATGTGATAGACCTTGCTTATTCCTTCCATCTGCGCCAGGAACCATAACCGCTGCTGCGCGTATGAAAGTGGAAGAGGCTGCTTGCGATCAGCCTTCGTGATTGGCTGTAATTGCGCCTGACCGCCGCCGGAAATCTTGGAAGCCAAATCACTCAACCGTGAATGCTCGAATACATCGCCGAGTTCTACTTCCAGGCCGATCGCTTCCTTCAACCGGCCTATCATCCAAACCGCCAATAGTGAATGGCCGCCTAAGTCAAAAAAGTTGTCGTGCCGGCCTACCCTTTCTACGCCAAGCACCTCTTTCCAAATTGCGGCCAGCCCTGTCTCAATTTCTCCTTGCGGCTCCTCATACCCACTCACCGCGTATGCATTTTTATCCGGTAACGGCAACCGCTTCCGGTCCAGCTTCCCATTAGGTGTCAGTGGCAACGATTCCAGGCGTACATACGCCGCCGGCACCATGTACTCCGGCAATCTTTGCGCCAGATGGCTGCGCAACTCTTCTTCAGTGACTTTACCGTTGAAGCCGTTCTCTTGATGGTCAGTCGCGCCTTCCGTGTAATAAGCCACCAAACGCTTGCCCATCGCCCCATCGTGCACTGCCACTGCTGCTTCTCTTAGCTCGCCAAATTCCAGCAGCCGCGCTTCAATCTCAGCCAATTCAATTCTGAAGCCGCGAACCTTCACCTGATCGTCATTCCGGCCTACAAACTCCAGCGTCCCGTCCTTCCGCCACCTCATCAGGTCTCCCGTCCGATATAACCTCCCTCCTCCTTCCTCGCTATATGCATCGGGTACAAACCTC
>DATEHN010000003.1:0-15879 GCA_035279585.1 Candidatus Angelobacter sp.
GGCCACTGCAGCAGCAGGAAATGGCCGGCGGGTTCGCCGTCACCTCTCTCCCGCGGCGCGCCGGAAAATTGCTGAAGCCGCCAAGCGCAGATGGGCAAAGGCCAAGGCTGCAGGCAGAAATTCCCTTTAACCGGATAATCATTTGCTGCCGTCAGGTATTGCGTCATTGCTTTATCTGCTCCACTGAATAGCCCCTACATCCCCTGGCGCAAGCGGCAACCAAAACTAGCCAATGCTGGACAAGCCCTGGCTCTCAGGGCTTGTGCTACTCTATTTGTCTGCGCACCTTCCTGTAGTAGCCGGGATGGCGGAACTGGCAGACGCAGCAGACTCAAAATCTGCCGAGGGTCACCCCTCGTGGGGGTTCAACTCCCCCTCCCGGCACCATTCCAACGCCACACTCTTTCAGAATGGCTTGAAAATTGTCGCTACCGACAAGAGTCCATTGGCCTTCAATCAGATAGCCGGAATGATCGGGCTCTGGGGTGAGTACGATCTGATCGACGTGCTTGCCGAGCTCAACTTTTGCTCGCGGTACGTCGCTTTGAGCGAGCTCGCGGATGTTTGGGATCGCTCCCATGACGTGATCTTCCAAGCCTTCTAAGACAAGCTGCACAGGTTTTGGCTGGTCTACCGTGAACGCACGCTTGATCTCGCGTAGCTCGGCCTCTCGGTCGGCGATTGCCTCCAAAAGAAACGATGTGTTTCCAGCTGCCTTGGCCACTGCTGTGGTCAGGTTCCGAAGTTCTGTTTCCAACTCCTTCCTGCGGCTTTCTCGGTGGTTCGACATCTCCCGGGAATCTCTGGTCAGCTTTTCTATCTCCAGCTTTGTTTCCTGCATGGCGAGGCTGACCACATCCGGACGCAGGACTTCCTTTTGGAGATGTTCAAACACCTCTTTCTCGATCTTCTCCAATCCGATACGTAGGGAATTGTTACAAGCGCCGCGGCTGTAGTGCTGAGGGCAGCCGTAACTGGCATATTTGGAGGCTCTACCCTTGACGACGACCAGGTTTGCGCCGCATTCACCGCATTTCAGGAATCCACTTAGGAGATATTGACTCGCAGCATTTCGGTTGCACATACCACGAAGATTACGACCATAAGTCTTCAACGTGAACTGGATGCGCTGCTGCACTCGGTTCCACAGCTCATCTGAAATGATTCGGAGTTCTGGACAAAACGTGACCTTCCATTCGGATTCAGGCCTCGGCCGGCGTACGCGCTTGTTTGTTCCCGGAACTTTGACCTTACGGCTCTTATTCCAAACCACTTTCCCTACGTACAGGTCGCGCCGTAGCATCTCGCGGACTGCGCTTGGCGCCCAGCTGTCATACCGCTTCTTTGTTCCTGGCTGTGGCGATCTTACTTTTTCAGCATTGAGTGTTTTGGCGATCTTCTTGAGCGACACGCCGTTAGCCGACATCTCAAAAATTCTTCTCACAACCAGGGCCTCTGGCTCAAACACAGTCAGCCGTGCGCCGCCGCCCTCGGCTGGAACGCTTCTGTAGCCATAGCATCTGCCGCCGGTGTGGAGACCGCGGAGCGCCAGACCCTCCATTCCGCGATGCGTCTTCTTTGCCAATTCCTTGAGGAACAAGCTGTCGACCAGTCCGTGCACGGTCCAAATCACATCCGCTTGATCGTCCGCGGAGTCAACTCCTTGGGAAACTGCGATTAGCCTAATGCCAGCGAACTCAAACTGTTGCTTCAATTGCATAGCCTCAGCCAAATTGCGCGAAAGGCGAGAGGTGTCATCGACCAAGATCACGTCAAACGGGACCGGCTTGACCAAGGCGGCTGCTATCATCGCCTTGAGCATTGGTCTGTCTATGCTAGCCCCGGAAATTCCATAGTCCGCGTAGACGCGCCCTGGGAGAATGTGCCAAGAGCGCGCCTCTGCAAAATTGCGAAGGTTTCTCATCTGATCTTCGATCGACTCTTCCCGCTGAAGATCCGTTGAATAGCGGGCATAGCAGGCACAGCGCATAGGAGTCAGATTATGCACGAACTTCTCCTTTGCGCAATGCCTGCTCCGCCAAATAGGTCCTTGCAAGGGCTGGTGCAATCACGTTTTTGATCCAGCTACGGACTGCATCCGAGATGTGAGGAGTGTTTTCTTTTTGGTGAGTGTGAGGGTGTTTAAGACCCCGCCGGATCTTCGGACGTGGCTTGGAAGAATGAAGCATGGTTCGTCTCCAGGCGGCCAGAAATTGGAGACCGAGTCCCCCGACCGCCTAAGCGGTCGCCCGGTTGGGGAACGATCCGACTTGTTATAAGATGTTCCACTACGGAATCTCCTCTTTCACAACATGTCAAGCATGGCATTTCCCAAAGGGGTCACCAAAGCTCGACACGGAAAATATCTCTTTCGGCTCTAGCCGAAGTCCAGTGTGCCGGTTTGACCCGATATCCGAATCGCCGTTTTGGAACTCGGCTTAGGCCTTTTCACACGAGTTGCTGTCGCACCAGGCAGTGGGGTCGCAGGGCTGACTCGGGCCCCAACTCAGCCTCGCACGGCCGCAGCCGGGAACCAAAGCGACTGGAAAGGACTATCTGAGCCGTCGGACTGCACTCGCGAGCTGACGGAGGGTAGCGGCTTCTCTTTTCGCCCGCCCGACTGTCGCGACCCGCCGCATCCAGAGGAAAACACCAGCAGGATCATGGGTAGGTGCCGCTCCGGGTCGCGCAGTGTGCCCCGCGTTCCTCGCAGCAGCCGCGCGGCTAAGGTAGGCTGCTACAGATCGCTTTGGCTCAGACATAAGTAGTGCTAGCGATGCAGTTCTGAGCACCGTATCCAAATCCCCCGTCGGGGGAGCTTGAAAAATTTCTTGCCAGGACTTCTCAAGAAAGGCTTGCCCCTTGCTTGTTGCCTCATATTCCTGGCGATTCCGAGCCCCACCTTCGCCCTTTCGCACGTATCCGGCAGCCTCAAGACGGCCCAGAGCGGGAATGCTAGCTCCTGGCGAAATCCCAGCAGATGTCATGAAGTCGTAGGGCGTTTTCAGCCCCCGAGTGATCAGAGCCAACAGAAAGGCCTCGAGATCCTTGCGAGAGCGGCGATCATCCTGGGAGCTAGGCTTGTTGGCCATGGGTTCAGAGTATATGCGAGAGGTGCCCCTTCAACAGTATGGAGTTTGTTGCTCGAGTTCCTGTCTGGCTTTTGTCAACGCACGGTCGCGTATATCCCTATCGGGCTCCACAAGGACAATCCACCGGAACAGCCACTCCTTGGCGAACTCAATGACCGCAAATGCTTCCTTCAGATAGTCTGCCTTTGGTTTGACACACTCAATGGTGCTTTCGATCTGTGAATCGGGGACGCTGATACGCTTTGGAGTTTGAAATTCCCATGACCAACGATCAATTCCACCGACCACATGGATCTTATCAACCGGAAGCATGTTGAACTGGTTCAGCCAGTGATCAATGCGCTTAGCTAGTCTGTTGCTGAGAAACTGGGATTCCCTCTCAGCAGCCTCATGTCTCTCGCGAGCAGTAGCTGCTTGCTGCCGCTCGTGTTTGCGAAGCAGCGGCTCAACCGCCGCTCCTGATTTGACCCGTCGGATATCTTCTTTCGAGAGCCGCAAGGTCAACCGGTCCCGCCGAACGGTCCCTTCGTCTACGCCGAGCTGCTTTGCAATCTGTCGATTCGACTTTCGGGCAGCTACGCCGATTTGGACCCTCAGCAGGCGATCGTTTCGACTTATGCGGCTCCTGGTAGCTGGGTCTGATGTCTTGCGGATTTGGGTTTGAGTGGCAGGGATATTCTGGTACATGGAATTTCTCCTTTGAAGAGTTCGTTAGAAGTTGGAAATCGTCAGCGCGACATGCGCCGGGTGACGTACTCTGCGAACCATGATGCAGCAATTGCCGGATTTCGCTTGAGCAGCGGGAGCGTCCACGGCGTGCGGAAGTGGTGCACATTCTTCAGGGCGTCACGGACAAGTTTCCGCAACATCCGATCAGTCGGTATCTCGCGCCGTTGACTCTGAAGCTCGCGGGAAGTGACGCGCACCATCTCATTGATGAGTCGTTGCCGGCTGCGATAGACAGGATCGGGGCGGCGGATGAGGCAGGGGCAGGTCAACAGGTTCAGGCGCAGCCAAGTCAAGAATTGGCGCCAACTGGAGGCCAAAGCACGGAAGCTATCTTGTCCTTTTGTCTTTATTATTGTGCGTTTCAGTCTCTTCCGTAGTGCCTCCAGCCGTCTCAAGAGACGGTTGGCTGTCGCCTGAATCCCGCGCCTCCATGCCTCAACATGCCCGTGCCGTATCTGCCGAAGGGCAGTACGGACGGCGAGTGCACAGGCTGCGACTTTGACGTAATCGATTGGGATTCGACACTGCTTGCCGCGGCCGAACTGGAAGCCCTTCCACAAACCAACGATTGCTTGCATGAACTCGTCGGTGTAGAGCCCGCGGCTGTGAAAAAATCTTGCGGTCAGCAAATCCGGATGAGCGCCCGGAGAACGTCCGGTGTGTGTTAGGTTGACGTGGTTCAAAATGAGCGGTCTCAGGCCGATGTAGAGCAAATCGGCTTGTCTGCGAGTGAAACGAGTCCTTACGGTACAAGTCATAATCCAGGCATAAAAGTCCCCCCTATATCTGTTTAGAATAGGAGTTTCGGGGCAAAACCGAAATTTTGGCCCTAATCTGACCTTATCCGCAGCTCCGCTTGGTGCCAAAACTAGGAACGAAAAAATAAATTTTTGTCGTCTCATCTACATTTCCTTTCTCTTCCGGTTCTTCTTTCTTTTGATTGAGTTAAGTAATGTAGTGGGGCAGGAGATGGCAGTAGGGTGGAGATGGGGCGAGGGGTGCGGGGGGAGGGAAAATCCAGGTTTTACTGAGGTTTTTAGTGCGGAAATTCAGCCGGTCGCGTCATACTTTTCTGGATTGCGGCGCATGTCTTTGATCATGACCGCCTGGTGGTCGACGTCAACGTCAACCCTGACGTTGGCACGAGAACGTTGCGCTGGAGCTTGGACTGCCCGGACATTGGGATTGTGGTTGCCAGAAGCGAGCATGAGCTGCTCAACAGCACGGCGCAGTTGCTCGACGGATCGGCCATTATTTCCGGCTGTGAGTTCACGCACCGCACCGTCCACGTAGGGCTTTCTCCAGAGGAGACTGGCCCGGTCGTCGAAGAGATTGAAGTCATGGGCATCATAGCCCTCCATCTGGATGATCTTGAGCTTAACGTCCTGGTAATCGATTTCTTCTTCTCCTAGCTTTGGCAGAAAGGGGCCAACGGGGTAATTCGGACTTGCAACATATCTTAGATATGTTGTACTCTGGCATTCCTTTTACTCGGTTGCACTCGGCGTCTGCCCGGGCGCCCGGCTCGCGAAGGAAGTAGCCAGAGTCAATCCTGGAGCGCCCTTCGCGGGCCTCCACCATATATAAGGAGTCGCCTTGAAGAAGAACCATTCTGCCAGCCCGTCCCCTCGTCGGACCAGGCTGACTGCTGAACAGAAACAAAAGATTCGCGTTCACCGCAGCTTCCTGCTCGAGCAATGGGGGCTGGGACTAGAAGCAACACCTCTGGATTGGGAACAGCTGTTTGCCACGCACTGGGAGCTATGCCTACTGGAACGTCAGTACCCCTGGTTGAAGAAGGCGGTGGCCTGATGCGTCAGTCTCTGTTTGCCCGGCGCCAGCTTCGCGCTTCTTACCGCAATGTCCCCATGGACAACATCCTGGCCCTGCTTAGTGAAGCCCATGAGCAGGAAGATGCTTATATCGATCCCTATTGCTGGCATCGGCCGCTACGCAAATTCCGGCTCAGAGTGCGAGGAGAGCAGTGATGCGGGCGGCGATTTACACGCGCGTTTCAACCTTAGACCAGAACCCGCAGAGCCAGTTGCTGGACCTCCAGCAGCTGGCCTCACAGCGGAGCTTTGCCATCGTAAAGACCTATGTGGATCACGGCATTTCAGGAACCCGGGCCCGCCGGCCCGGGCTGGACGAGATGCTCCATGACGCACGTCGTCACCAATTCGATATTGTTCTGGTCTGGGCTGCTGACCGGCTGGCCCGCAGCGTCAAGCACTTCGTCGATATCCTGGCCGAACTTGATCACCTAAGGATCGCCTTCATCAGCTATCGGGAGCAGATCGATACCGCAGGTCCTCTGGGCAAAGCCATCATGACGATTGTCGCTGCTATCGCGGAACTGGAACGATCGTTGATCGTGGAGCGCGTTCGTGCCGGCATGCGCCGTGCACGGCTCGAAGGCCGTCACATCGGGCGCAAGCCACTCGAACTGGACAGCTCTGCCATCATCGGCGATCGTGCCCGCGGCCTCAGCCTGCGCAAGATCGCCAAAGCCCACCGGATCTCAACCGCAACCGTGCGCCGCGTCCTGAGCGCACAACAGCCCGGTGTCGAGATCGACGCCGCGAGATTAGGAGATCAACTTGAAGCATGACCGCATTCCGTACCGCCGTGTACGCATGACCAAACAGATGAGAGAGATTCTCGAGGAGCAGAGAAAGCGTTTCCGGCAGAAATTCGGCCGCGATCCACGGCCGGACGACCCGGTGATCTGGGATGAGAGCGCGGCCGAGCCCACGCCGGCATCGGAAGAAGACATTCATCAGACCATCCTGTCAGCCCTGATCAAAGCCGGCTCGCGACCCGAGTTCATCTACGCCTTCAACAAGACTGGTCGCCTGGTGACAGAATCAAATCAGCACCTGCTTACCCCGGCGGAATACCAGGAGTGGGTTGACGCCGTCGAAGAGTTCCGGCGGCTCAACTAGCCGTGTGACAAAAGGGGCGCCGCAAGCACCCCTTTAACTCCTTCCCCTGCAACACCAAATTTAGCCGAAATCAGTGTGTGCCAACCTGTGGCTTGAAATACGGGGTGCGCAACTTCAGTGCATCATGAAAAGGTACGTGTTTACGTGTGACGGTCCGAGAGAGATAACGTCGCCATGCGAAAGCTCAATCGCCTCGCTAGGGTCGCCAGTCGGCAATCTCTTTCCGTTTACGAACGTACCGCACGAGCTGCCAAGGTCACGCACTAAATAGTGTTTTTGCGCGTCTCCTAACCTGAATACCATCGCGTGATATCGAGAGACTTCTCGCGGTGTTAGACACGCAACATCCTGGCAAAAAATGTCAACCGGCTTGTCAAGGGGCTTCTCGACCGGCGTAGCCAAACGACCAAGTACTACTTCGTCCGCCATAATTGAATAAACGCCTTGCGTGTATGGGCCTGATCCGATCAAGTAGGTCCCTGGATCCAGCGCCTCAAGACAACTGACGATGTTGCGAATCCTTTCGGCTTCGGATTGAGCGAGTAAAATCGAGAGATCTTGGACACGGGCGTTTCGGGCGAGGCGGTCGATTCTGTCTGCCAGTTCGAGGATTTCTTCAGTCACAATACGATCCCTCTCTTCCAGAGCGAAAGAAGCGCCCCATATTCTGCTGCTACCCCAGGATCTGCCTCACATGCGCGTTCAAGGAGGCCTATGGCTTCTGGAAGGGTCTCAGTTTGTTGAGCCAAATCTTTGGCTTGCAAGGCCAACTCACCAGCTTCTGCCGTCGCCTCGTTATGAGGCGGTTTTGGAGAAGGTAACCGAGCAATCGAACAGTAAGCTTGTAGGAGCATGCCTGCGGTCGCAGGCCTGTCTTCGTAGTCTCGTGCCAATGCAGCTCGAAAGAAGTCGTTCCACGCCGATGAAAGTGACTTACAGGCCTCGGTCACATCAGGTACTATCCGGTTTCGTGACTCTCGAACCATTGCGGCGATTTCAGCGGGTGATGATGAAGGCCATAGGGTTATCCGAAACGGGTGGCTACCCGTCAACAACTGAAAGATCACCAGTCCCGCGGAATAAACATCCGTTGCGGTAGAGTGAATGCCCAGGAAGCTTTCAGGAGCCATATAAAGATATTTACCAGCAGAGCTCGCCAAAAGAGAGTCTTTGTCGACATGTTTGGCCAACCCAAAATCACTAATCTTTGCTATGTGGCCTCCCCCCGATTTTTCGACCAGAATGTTGGTTGGACATACATCCCTGTGGATGATCGGGGGTGACTGTTCGTGAGCGAACGAGAGGCCTACAAGGAGATCTTTCCCAAGGCTGATCCGGTCATCGAGAGAGAGCTCGGCATCCAAGAGCGCCAAAAGAGTTCCGCCGGCAACATATTCCATGCTAAAGTAGCCGAGTTTCTGGCCGTTCAGCTCAAATTCATTTGCTTCAAACATTCTTACGATGTTGGGATGTCCTAGCCTGGCAAGCAGGTACGCCTCCTCGAGAGCGTCAGATCCTTCTTGCCGAACAAATACCTTCAATGCTTGCAGCCCCATGTAACGGTGCCTTGCCAAGTAAACGTCTCCAAAGGCCCCGCTACCAAGGTGCCGAACAATCGTGTACGTGTCACGAACGATTTCCCCGCCACTGATCGATTCGAGCATTATTGACTTTGTCCGCGCGCCCTTCTCAGCCCAGCGTCGGCGAAGCGCATGTCCAACTTTCCTTGCTGCCAGGTGGGGAGCAGCCTGTAGAGTTCCCAGACAATTGTGCGCAAGGACTCAATGTCAGCCCTTTTCGTTGCCCGTAACCCTTCCTCTTTCAAGCGCTCAGCCTTCAATGGATCGATGAACTCTGGCTCCTCCCACATCCGGGCAAATTGAGCTTTCCAAAAATCGTCTTGTGCAAGAGCGATTTCCCAGTAGATGTCGCGCAGGCGCTCAACGGCGCTACGAAGATCAGTAATATCCCGGCCCTTGACAGCAGCATCAGCCGTTCTAACAATTTGGTCTAGGTCTCGCCGCTGATTTTCGGTGCCGTTAGCTTCAGCGATCCGTTGGGTGGGGCCACGGTAGCTCTCAAGGTCTGCCACCAAAAGCTCCCACTCGGATGACCGTTGCAGAATATCGATAGCTTGCTTGAGTTCGATCAGTTGTTGTGCTGCCTTCTGGCGCGCATCGGGATCGTCTGCCGCCGCAACCTTCTCTTTCTCGATAAGAACTATGTGCTGCCCGATCTGTGAGCCTACCTTTTCGGGTGCAGCACGTTCGACCTCTTCCAATCGATCTTTCTCTTTTCTGATTTCAAGTTCAATCTCATCGACGGTGAGACTCGGACGTTCAGGGAGGTATACCATCTGTCGCGCTTCGCGAATTGAGGGGAAAATCGCCTCTGCGGAAAGCGTTTTCGAGTCATCAATACGATAAGTAACGTCCACAACCTCGCCCGCCGGCAATGACCTCCGCAGGTCATTCCCGTTCAACTCTATCAATCCAATGCCGTAGTTCCGATCAGCTCTTGAGTCGTCCCCTTCTAGAACATAGATTTTCAATGTGCTTTTCGGATTACCAGCAACAACCTCATGGCTTGTCACAAGTTGCTGCTGGCCCTTCGCGGGTAAAGGGCTTCCTTTAGGCACAATGATATGAGATTCATTGTTCTCCAACGCAACTCTAAACGCCTTTGATGTTGTTGCATGAACTTCTGGCAGTCCGTGGGTGATCGTGAAATGCGACTCGCCCGTCACCAGGTGCGTACCTGATGAATCTCGAATCTGGACATTAAAGGAATTGGCCTTTCTAGCTCGAAGCGCGACCGTGGCAGAGATCTTTCCGGAAGGTGGAACCGGAATTGCCCCGCTGCTCCAACCCCCGTCAGCACGAATGATTGTGACAGAAAGGCCAGAAGATGCTGGCTCAATGGACATGCTGACATCTGCATCCAGATCGCCTGAGACGGGATTGTACGCAAATCTGATGGCCGCCTTAACGCTTGGTCCCGTTCGAGCGGACGTTGATGGCATTCTTTGAGTTGAAGCAAATAGGGCTGCCCCTGATGCAACGACGGTCATCGGATCCAGGCGGAAATCGGCTCGACCGAATTCAGATATGACGAGCTCGCGAACACAGGGTGATTTGGTTTGACCTCCAACAACCAACACGGACGCAATGTCGTCCTTAGAAATTCGTGATTGCTCGAGCAACCGTCGGCACACCCGAATACATCGGTCCGTCAATTGCTCTGTTGCCTTCTCGAAATCGCATCTGCTTAACTGAATGACCGTATCGACATCCTCGAACCTGCCTTCGAGGCGCTTTACTTCTATTGCCACCTGATCAAGCAATGAGAGGGATTTCTTTGCATCTTCCGCCAAGTACTTGAGTTTTGCCATTGCACGCCGAGCGGAGCCATCACGTTTGAACCCTAAATCCCCATATTCTTGAGTAAGACGTTGAACTAAGACGTCGACAATTGCCCAGTCATAGTCCTTGCCTCCTAGCTTATCGTCGCCATCATGACCCAGAACAATGAGCCGACCATCGCGCGCAGTGAGTATCGTTGTATCAAAGGTCCCTCCGCCGAGATCAAACACTAGAAGATTGCCCGAGAGATTCTCGGCTTTGTAGCCGTAAGCAATTGCTGCCGCTACCGGCTCTTGGAGAAGAGGTGAGATCCTAATTCCGGCGAGGTTTGCTGCAACTTTTGTATCTTCGCAAGCTGGAATAAGGAACATGGCTGGGACTGTAATGACAGCGGCATTGATCTCTTCTCCGCCAAACCTCGATGAGGCACTTCCTTTAAGGACTTTTAAGACTTCCGCTGACAACTCCGAGGCCTTCATCCGAACCTGTGCTTTCTTGAATATGAAACCATCATGAGCGGGGTTGCCCATCCACCTCTTGAACTCCCCCACCGCATTTTCAGGATCGAATTCCAGCTCGTTGTACGCGTTTTGCCCTACAATCACACTCGATTTGGCGTCAAGTTTGACGGCAGAAGGAGTAACTTCGCTGCTGGTGACGAGGTTCTTAACGATCACAAGCTCACCGTTGTCCATGCACGCCATTTCACTGTTCGTTGTGCCCAAATCAATGCCGAAGTCGATCGTTGTGCGTCCCATAGTCACTTCACCTTTTTCCCGATTGACACAATCACCTTCGCAGGTTGGACAACTTTGTCCTGCACGTAAATCGCCGGGGATAGGGTCTCGCTTATAACGCATTTATCCGCGGGCATATCCGCCTTCTCTTCATACATGACGACCTCTAATGTCATTCCGTCGCGAAAGTCTTGGCCCTCGGGGTCATCGACGTCAATGCCGTTTTGTGAGAGAGCTTCAAGAATCTTTTCAACACTGCTGCCTAGTACACGGTGCTTTTTATTGTCGCTAAATTCCGGGAGCAGCTTCCGTATTCGCCAGGATTCGAGCGCAACAACTTTTAACCACTCTGGGGATTCAGCATGAATAGGCTGTTGTGCGGTCCGAGCAGCCTCAAGCTTTTTCAACAGCTTCTTTTCTAGTCTCTTTTTCATCGATTTGAGTTGTATCGATCAACTCTTGCATTAAAAGCGTCCACTCGCAGCTGATATGCCCGTGAACTGGATTTGAGTGATTCCAGGGCGGTATTAAATGCGGGAACCCTGCTGTTGTAGTCATCGACGGTTGCGTTGTATCTGGTCCTCACATTGTCGGGGATGTTCTCCTCAGTATAGGTTGAACGAACTGACTTGATGTAAGATTCCATTGAATTTAAGGCGTCTCCTTCTTCATCGACTTGTCGCTTCTTTTCATCAAGAGACCTCTTCTCTTCCTGCAATGAGGCGCGCTCCGCTTCGATTGCTTCCTTCTCAGCAGTTGGTCCAAACGTGGGGTTACCGCGAAACGTTCCAGACGGCTCATAAGAAGACGACGGTGAAAAAGTGTTCGATGGAGTCGAGGAATATGTAGGAGAGATGCCAGCTCCGGAAGTCGATGATGAAAGCGATGATCCTGAATCCACATTAGACCAGATAATCAATCCCGCAACGGCAGCTAAGACTCCCCAACGCCACTTCTTCAACCATGGAGGCAGCGGGAGGCGCCCATAGATGTGGTAGGAATTGGATCCTGCATCTGAGACCCGATAGGACGCTATCGGAATGATGGGTAAGAATAAGAATACAAACCAATGATTTGTGGTGTATGTTTTCGTTGCAGAGTCAAAATCACGTCTGCCATAGAACGTTGCGCCGATCCCATTGATCGTTTGAAGAGTTGGG
The DNA here is from genome assembly GCA_035279585.1 of Candidatus Angelobacter sp. Taxonomy (GTDB): domain Bacteria; phylum Acidobacteriota; class Terriglobia; order Terriglobales; family Acidobacteriaceae; genus Angelobacter. The sequence goes on from DATEHN010000003.1 coordinate 12,026, forward strand.
CTCTTCTTGCTGGCGTCAACCCCGTGAAATGCTCGCGCTCGGTGACAGGTCTGTTGCAAGTCCTGGATTTCCTGCTTTTGCTCATCAGTTGACAAAGTCAACGCAGCTGCGAACTTTTGTTCCGCGAGGCTAAAATGGCCCTCCTTCATTAAGCTTATAGCCTCAGAGCAAAGCACCCCCCGTTGTACGTATCGCCAGTCACGGGCCAGGCGCTGTTTGGTATCAGCATCTTGAGCACTTTCGGATGCCTCGGCTACTAGCCGAAGGGATTCATTCATATCATCAAGTGTGTTGAAATAAGCGGCAGACAGACGACCCAGCATGACAGCCTTAAGATCATCCCATGTCGCAATTGCAGCGTCAGCCGACAGACAATGAAGAAAACTGTCGATCTTCGTGTGTAAGTTCCTGATAGCTTTTTCGGCGGCAATAAAAATTGCCCGCTTCTTAGAAGAATCACCGCCTTTTTCAACAGTGGCAATTTGGCAGCTAATTGGCCCGAGCTCTGTTGTTCCATCCTCAATTAGCTGGTTCGCTGCTCTATCGATAATCGCACCGCTGTCCAGCAAGGCCGTATGGTTTAGAGTTAATTGGGTGATTCGCGCAACACTCTTTCGATTCTCTTCTTTGATCGCTCTCCAGAGCCTATCGTCTAACGGCTTCTGAATGAACGCCTTGGCCTGGTTTTTTAAATCCCTGATGTTCGCGGCTTGCGCGGTTGCAATGTCACCTTCCGCTCTGTCCTGCATGTATTCCCAAAAAACTCCGTCAGCAAACGTCTTGTCCCAGAAAGACAAGGATTCGTCCAAATAGTCGAAAGCTACTTCGGCCTTTGGGCACTCTAGCGCGAAGTAATGCAGGATCACAGCCAAGTTGTGGCGTGCGACGGCACCTCTAACCGTATTGAGCTTGGCGTCTGAACGCAGGGAGCTAATCATCGCGCCTGGATCGGCAGAACTCAGGTCGATTTTGCCATCCAAGCCGTGGACCCAAAACATCTCCTCCAACATTCGGTGTCGCTCTATCCGGTGAACGGCCTCCAACAAAATTTCAGTTCCGAGAGGAATAGGGCTCAAGAACTTGAAGCGGATAAGTGATTCGGGATTGCCAATTTCAAGGGAATTAAGGAGTCTTTGCTGTTGACGATAGATGTCCTTCATTGCCGCATCTGCTGGCATTGAGAGCACCCGAAACGCATTGAAAGTTGCCGCGCTTTCCATTCAATGAATGCCTGGGGGGATGCGGGATTATACTTCGATCAGAGCAGTAAGAATAAGCGTTTTATAGACACGCCTGTTTACTTGCGTAACGAGACCAGGGGCGGTTCAAGTAACCGAAGGCGGCGTGGCCGGCAACGCTACAGTTTTCTTCAACGTGCCTGCTCCCACGATCACCAGCATTTCTCCGTCGGCTGGCGGATCCGGTAACCCGATTACGATTACCGGCACCGGATTTCAGGCAGCTCAGGGATCCAGTAGCTATGTCACCTTCAGCACCGGCGGCTCTGCTGCGATCAAAAGCTGGAGTGATACCCAGATAGTTGCTGTGGTTCCGCCGCAAACAACCACGGGCTTTGTGAATGTAAGCGTCAACAGTACGCCCAGCAATTACGTGGATTACGCTATCCCAGGCCAATCCATTTCCAGCCTGACTCCAAACACTGGGCCGGTGGGAACTCAAGTCACCATAGCCGGGACCGCCTTTGGCTCACCCCAGGGAACAAGCACTCTTACATTTAATGGGCAGACGGCAACGATCAACAGCTGGACCAACACTCAGATTGTAGCGACCGTCCCAGTCACTGCACCGACGGGACCGGCTGTAGTGACGGTGGGCGGCGTCAACAGTAATGCAGTTACATTCACGGTTCCACCACCTCATATTGGCGGATTGCAGCCGAACGGTGGTGATCCGGGCACCTCAGTCGCGATCAACGGGTCTGGTTTCCAGACGAACCAGCGCGACAGCACAGTCACCTTCAATGGAACACCTGCGAGCATTACAAGCTGGAGCGACACGCAGATCGTCACCAGCGTTCCTACAGGAGCGACCACCGGGACCTTGCTGGTGAACGTAAATTCCGTGGCTAGCCAAAACGATTCGACGTCGCAATTTGAAGTACCGCATCCGGTCATTACCAGCATCACGCCTCCGGAAGCTCCTGCGAACGGCACGATCACCATCACCGGCAGCGGTTTTGGCTCTACGGAATCTTATTCGCCGGACGGAGTGCAGTTGATCTATACCGGGTTCATCAACTTCAACGGCGTACAGGTCCTGGCGCAGTCGTGGAGCGATACCAGCATCGTCGTGACCGTTCCCTCTACCGCCTCTTCCGGCAACATCGCAATTACCAAGTATGATGCCACCAGCAACTCCATGCCTTTTAGCGTGGAAGGCGCGCCCACTGTAACCGCACTGGCCCCGGCCCTTGGGCCTGTTGGCGGATCAGTGGTGATTTCCGGCACCGGCTTTGGCGCTGCGCAGAGCAGCAGCACCATCGACTTCAGCGGCGTTCTGGCTTCTGTCACCAGCTGGAGTGATACGCAAATCACCGCCGTTGTTCCTCCGGGCAGCGAAACCGGCGCTGTCACCGTGACGGTTGCCGGGATAGCCGGAGGCACCCAGGATTTCACTATCAACGGCAGCATTCAGGTCACTGATTCGCTGGGTAACACAACCAATTACGTTTCCACTATGGTGGGCGGGGCATGGTACCCCACGTTCACGCAGGGTGGCGGCTGCTCCAGTTGCAATATCCGTGGATCGCTGAACAGCAATTTGGACAGCGTAGGCAACGTGCTTTCGAACACTGACGAGCTGCAGCGCAAGACCTTCTACGCCTATGACACCAATGGCAATGTCACCTCGGAAACTCAGTATCTTGATCCCAATACGCCGGTTGTGACGTCATACACGTACAACAGCTTTGGCGAACCGCTCACGGTGACCGATCCGCTGGGCAACGTCACCACCAACACCTATGACGCCAACGGAAACCTGCTGACCGTCACTTCGCCCAAGCCCGATGGAACCACCGCGGCCAGCGTCACGCAGTTTGTTTATGATCCCACGGGCCAGCTCACCACAATCACCGATCCGCTGAGCCACATCACCGCTCTCACGTACTATTCCACCGGGCTGATTCACACCATCACCGACGCGCAGAATAACGTCACTAGCTACGAATACGATCTGCGCGGCAACCGCACCGCCGTGGTCGATGCCCTGCAGAATCGCACAACCTTTGCCTATGACATGGGCAACCGGCTGACCGGAATTACCTATCCTGACACTACCTCGGTCAGCTTCGGCTATGACCCACGTGGCCGGCGAACCTCCGTGACTGATCAGAACGGCCACGTCACCGCTTACGCCTATGACGACGCAGACCGGCTGACCTCAGTGACCGACGCGGCGAATCACGTAACGCAGTATGCTTACGATACAGAAAACAACCTGATCAGCATCACCGACGCCAACAATCATACGACTTCGTTCACCTATGACGCATTTGGCCGTGCGACCCAAACGACGTTCCCGTCAACGTTAGTGGAGAGCTACACCTATGATGCAGTCGGGAATCTTACCTCGAAAACCGATCGCAAGAGCCAAACCATCCAGTACGTTTATGACGCGCTGAACCGTCTGACGCATAAGGGCTACCCCGATGCTACAGGCGTGGATTACATCTATGATCTTGTTGGAAAAATCAAGCAGGTAAGCGATCCCACTGGAACGTACGGATTTGCCTATGACAACATGGGAAGATTGATTGGGGCAACGACGCAGTATGCGTTCCTGCCGGGAAACACCTACACGAATTCCTATACCTACGACGCTGCTTCGAATCG
>DATEHN010000004.1:0-78918 GCA_035279585.1 Candidatus Angelobacter sp.
ACGCCGTTTTCCTTGGCTGCGTCCATCATCAGGTGCATGTCTTTGTGCATAAGCTTGAGCGGAAAATTCGGAGTCCAATCCTGCGCCAGGATGAAGGGCTTTTTGTATTCCGCCACGCCGGAACGGATCATGGAATTTTCAATCAGCTCAAACATTTTCTCCGGCGGAACGCCAAGCTTTTTGGCCAGGGTGAGGCTTTCACAAAGACCTTCATACATGAAGACAATGTTCATGTTCTGGGCCAGCTTGGCAGAGAGCCCTTTGCCGTTAGGGCCCATGTGGATCACCTTCTTCGCCATGGCGCGCAGCAGCGGCTCCACGCGTTCTATGTTGCGCGGCTCGCCCCCGATCATAAAGATAAGTTCGCCTTTTTCTGCACCTGTCTTTGAGCCGGTAACCGGCGCATCGAGAAACTCGCAGCCCTTTTCCTGTAGGCCTTCCATGAAGTTGAGGCTGGCGGAAGGCGAGATGGTGCTCGAATCCACCACAACAGTGCCGCTGGAGAGCCCTTCCACGGCCCCGCCAGGTCCAAAGAGCACGGCTTGCACGGCCTTGGTGTCAGAGACACAGATCCACATGGCTTCCTGATCTTTGGCGGCTTCTGCAGGCGTGCCTGCGGTTTTTGCCCCTTCCACATCACGGGGCGTGCGGTTCCAGACAGTGACTTCATGTCCGGCTTTTACAAGATTGGCGGCCATGGGCCGTCCCATAATTCCAAGACCTAAAAAGGCTACGCGCATGGTTGAAATTAAACGGTGTGAGGGTGGATGACGTCAAGTGAGAAAGCATCCAGGCAATTAGCAATCAGCGTTCAGCCAAAGCAATTTAAATCGCAACTGCCACAATCGGATAAAAAGTGAAACGAATGATTCACTCCGGTTGCCTCCTTGGCCGTTTTGCAGGAAATCGAGTTTGGCTGATTGCTGAGTGCCGACCGCTAATTTACAATTTCCTGTTTGCCCCAATCTTGCTGAAGGATTCTTGCAATGTCTCAACTATCAGTTCCTGTTGCTCCGCCTGCACAACCGCTGGTCGCGCTCAGCGACGATGAAATTTTGTTTCGTGACAATGTGCGCCAGTTCGCGGATGAGACACTGCGGCCCAAAGTCCGCGAGATGGATGAAAAAGGAATCTTTGAACGGGAGCTGATCGATCAATTTTTCCAGCTCGGGCTGATGGGCATTGAGGTTCCGGAGCAGTACGGCGGCGCCGGTGGAAGGTTCTTTGAGGCCATTCTCGCTGTTGAAGAAGTCTCCCGCGTGGATGCCTCCGCAGGCGTGATTGTTGACGTGCAGAACACGCTGGTGAACAATGCGCTGCTGCGCTGGACCAATGATGACCAGAAGCGCCGTTATCTGCCCAAGATGACGAGCAATACCGTTGGCGCGTACGCGCTGAGCGAAGCCTCGTCCGGTTCAGATGCGTTTGCCATGCAGACGCGCGCCACGCTCAAGGGTAGTGATTACGTCTTGAACGGCCGCAAGATGTGGATCACAAACGGCAAAGAAGCAGGTGTCTTCATCCTGTTCGCCACCATCGACCCTAACGCAGGCTACAAGGGCATTACGGCGTTCATCATTGAGAAGGATTTTCCCGGCTTCACCGTAGGCAAGAAGGAAGACAAGTTGGGCATTCGCGCCTCATCCACATGCGAACTGATCCTGGAAGACTGCCGCGTGCCCAAGGAAAACGTGCTGGGCGAGGTGGGCAAAGGCTACAAGATCGCGATTGAGACGCTGAATGAAGGGCGCATCGGCATTGGCGCGCAGATGCTCGGCCTGGCTCGTGGAGCATGGGAAGCCGCGCTCAAGTATTCGCAGGAGCGCAAACAGTTTGGCAAGAGCATTTCAGATTTCCAGGGAATCCAATTTCAGCTTGCGCAAATGGCAACAGAAATTGAAGCTGTGCGCATGCTGGTTTACAACGCCGCGCGCATGAAAGATGCAGGCATGAATTTTGTGAAAGAAGCGGCAATGACCAAGCTATTTGCTTCACAGGTGGCAGAGCGCGTAGCTTCACTGGCAGTTGAGATTTATGGCGGCTACGGATTCACCAAGGATTATCCGGTGGAGAAGTTTTATCGTGACGCAAAGATAGGCAAAATCTATGAAGGCACTTCAAATATGCAATTGCAGACGATTGCCAAGTTGCTGCTGGGCGGAAAATAGAGCGCAGACCGCTCTGCCCTATATTCGCCTAAATCCATACTGCTCAGTGTCTTATAAGGGGTTACCTTTTCTGTAAGGTGTTCCCCGATTGTCCCTATGGATTGGCGTAGGTTAAACTACGGGGACAAATCCGGCTTCCTCACCCAGGCAGGACCATACAATTCTGAAGGGCAGGAGTTAATTTTGGGTCAAGACCCCCAACAGGAACTTAAGGACCTTATTACCGTTCATAATTTTTATCTTGGATTGCTCACCAGCAATCTGGGGCACGGTGTGCCGGTTCCTGCAGAGATCAACAACGTCACTGCAACTCCAGAGAATACAGCAACACTCATCCAAAACTTCAAGCTGTGGCTTGATGTGCTGGATCTTGCGCTAACGCCGCCGCTGGTGCGTGACGCACTGAAAATGATTCCCGGATTTGAAACCACTCACGCCCTGCTGCGCTACTTTACGACCAAGGCGTCACAGCGCTCTGGTGATCGCGATAAGACAGATTGCATTATTACTTATCTCTTTCGCACTCCAGGACAAGAGGGAGGGGCCGCGTGGCAACGGCCTGAAGTCGATAGCTCGTATGCATTCATCTCGCAGGCGTCATTGGCGTTTGAAGGCACCCTGTATCGCGCTCTAGGCGATGTGCAATGCGAATCCATGCCCCCGGAGCATGTTACCCTGCTGCAGGAATTTGAGTATCTTTACCAGGAGTTGGAAGAGTTCAGGCATTTTGACCAGATCATGGACTCGGGAATCGTGCAGCGGGTGCGCGAGCTGAAGCAATCACTGGGCAAGTCGTTCTATCATCCGGATTCGCTGGCCAACCTGGCTGTGTGGAATGACGTTTTTGGGCGCAAATTTGATGAGCTTTTCCATGATGCCGCCACCCAGATCAAAACTTATGCGGAAACCGTGCAGCGCGAAGGCGGCAGCATCCTCTCCCGTGTGGAAGGCGATATTACGGTCAAGAACCTGAGCGAGGTGGAAACCACGCAGCTCCTGGCGGAAGATTACCAGTTCGCCCAGGATGAATTTCGCAAGGTTTCCAAATACAAAAAGGCGGTAGATAGCAAAAAGCCAGTGCGCCTGACGCCATCACGTCCCGTTACCGGGCCCCCGCCTGAAGCTCCGCCTCCACCGCCGCCTCAGCGGCCAACCATCCCAACACAGCTTTCCACCAACGTTCCACCACCACCGCCTCCAGCACCCCACAGACCGCAAGCGGTCTCTACGCAGACAATTAAGGCGGAGGTTCTGGCCGTGGCGCCGTCACAAGCGGTACAGAACGCGGTGCAGGAAGGCAAGCTCCACAGCGCGCGCCAGGCAATCAAGGAACATGTCCGTGGTTCCGATCCAAAGTTTGCCGCTATTTTCCAGGTGAAGAATGCCAAGATCACCCTCTCACCCGCAGAGGTGGAAGCGTTCAAAGCGGAATACGAAGGCGAAAAGAGTTTTCGCGCCGATTACGCCAATACCTTGATGACCATTGTTGCTTATCTTTCCCGCATGGTGGTTGAGGTGGATGACTACAACCAGAAAGCCAACTCTGCCTATTTGTGGAAGCCGCACGCTGATGCGCTGGGCTATCTGGTAAGCACGCTGGAACGCCTGGGCATGGAAGCCGAACAGGTAATGGCGGTGGCGCGTGCACGCGGCTTGGCAGAGAAGGCTAACGCGCTCTCCACTTCGCTGGAAAGAATCCGCGAGTATGCGAAGACAGTCTCTCAAACTTTACAGGCAGGCAGCCACAACCCGAAGGGCTAATCAACGAAAAACAATCAAGCTAAATTTTTAGGATTTGTGTTCCTGTTTGTATTTGACGCCTGAGTAAGGCTCAGTCTTGCTGGTCTGATGTGCGCTGGCGGCCGCCGCTTTCTTCTTCTTGACTGCCGGCTTCTTGGTTCCCAGCGCGATATCTGCAAGTTCCAAAAAACGGCTGCTGTTCGGCGGGCCACCAGGACGGTTTTCCCAGGCGCGTTCACCAGCCGGACCTTTCAAGCTATATCGTGGCGCGATCCATAAGTCCTTGGAGACTTCGGATTCGTTTTCCTGCTTCTTGGGCATGGGTGAGCATATTATCCAGTATTCATGCGGGTTTTTCAAACGGAATTGCTGGATTTTATTGTGAAAATTCCCGATTTCGACCGGTTATGGCCGGTTGTTTCCGATACAGGAGTCAGGACTAAGGAAAACACGCAGAGACAATTTGCCCTATTTACAGTGCACCTTGGCATCGTGGGATTAAGGAATCCAGACTGACGCGCTGGAGTGATATCCTTGCCCCATCTCAGTTCGCTTCTTTTTTAGGAGCCGCCAGCCATCATGAAAAAGCCACTTTGGTTGTTCATCGTGAGCGCCCTGCTCGCCTTGGCCGCATATTCTCAGCAACAGCCCGCATCTCCCGCGCCTTTAGCAACATCGCCAGTGGCTGGATCAGCCACACAATCGCTGGCAGGCAACGATGCCAACAGCAATGAGGCTGCCGGCCTTACTACAAAAGCCGCTGAAACGCGTCTGGACGGCAAAAGCTGGTGGAATTATGTGAAAGTCCTGGCCGCCGATGACATGGAAGGGCGCGAGACCGGCAGTCCCGGCCTTCGCAAAGCCCAGGAATACGTGGTGCAGCAGCTTAAACGGGCAGGGCTGGAGCCTGCAGGATCAAAAGGCTATTACCAGCCGGTTCAATTTGTATCGCGCCAGATTGTGGAGAGCGATTCCAGCCTGGAACTGATTAACAAGGGCCACACGATACCGCTAACGCTGGGCGAAGATGCCATTTTCAGTACGCGCGTGAATCTGGCGCCGACGGTGGATGCTCCGCTGGTCTTCGCCGGCTATGGGCTAACGGTCCCGGAAAATAGTTATAACGACCTTGAAGGGCTTGATTTGCGCGGCAAAGTTGCCGTGATTTTTTCCGGCGCTCCAGCGGAGATTCCCGGCGCGCTGGCCTCGCATTATCAGTCAGCTGGTGAACGATGGAAGGCGATGTCCAAGGCCGGAGCCGTAGGAATCATCGCCATCCCCAATCCGGCATTCATGGATATTCCCTGGTCGCGTATTTCAGCCAATCGCGCTCACCCCAGCATGGCCCTGAAAGACTCTGAGTTTGATGAGACCGCAGGCGAAGAACTTGCCTTGGTATTCAATCCTACGCAGGCAAGCAAACTGTTTGAGGGTTCTGGCCACACGCTGCAGGAAATTCTGGACCTGCTCAAAGACCGCAAACCGCTGCCGCGCTTTCCCCTGGCAGTAAGCATCAAGGCGCGGGCAACGGTCAGAAAGAAAGATGTGGAATCCGCCAATCTGGTGGCACAACTTCCGGGAAGTGATCCCAGGTTGAAAAGCGAATACGTCGTGCTCTCTGCTCATCTTGATCATCTGGGAATCGGCGAGCCTATCAACGGTGATCGCGTCTATAACGGTGCAATGGATAACGCCGCCGGCAGCGCTGTACTGCTGGACATGGTTGCGACACTCAGGAAGCAATCAAAAAAGCTGAAGCGATCTTTGCTGTTTGTCTTTGTTACGGGAGAGGAAAAAGGGCTGCTGGGTTCACGGTACTTTACCGCTCATCCAACGGTGAAACCCGGATCGATGGTTGCGAACATTAACATCGATATGTTTCTGCCCATTGTGCCTCTCAAAGTGCTTACCGTTTATGGCTTGTCGGAATCAGATATGGGCGATACTGCGCGGGAAGTTGCGCAATCACTCGGAGTCCAGGTACAGCTTGATCCAGAGCCGCAGAGGAACGCCTTTATTCGCAGTGACCAATACAATTTCATCCGCCACGGCATACCAGCGTTGGCCATGGGCGTGGGGTTTGAGCCAGGATCGCCGCAGCAGCAGATCTTCAAGAACTGGCTTACGCAGCGCTACCATGCGCCATCTGATGATGTAGACCAACCGGTGGACCTGGCTGCAGCAGGCAAATATGAAGAAATAGTACGCGCGCTGGCGATCACGACAGCGGACGACGCGCAGCGGCCACAATGGAAAGCGAACAGTTTTTTCCGCCGTTACGCCACCATGTCTTCAGGCAGTTATTGATTTTGCAGCGATAAAACAGCCCTGCCGCAAAACAGGGCTGTTCAGCAGACCCATCCAAATTTCGATCCAGCTACGGAGCTGTGTTCGACCCGGAAGTGCTCCCGCTGGTATTGGATGTGGTGCAAACATTGTTGCCGATGCCGATGCTGGAGAGGGCAAGACAAATATCGGCGCGCCCGTGGCCCATCTGTGAAACAGAAGCGGCACGCGAAATAGCGTTGGCTACGTCTCCCGGATGGTATGACGGCCTGGCCTGGAGCACCAAGGCAGCTTCGCCGGCAATCAACGGCGCGCTGAATGATGTTCCCCATCCTGCGGCGTAATTTCCGCCCGGATAAGTAGTAATCAGGCCCTCACCCGGCGCAGCCACAAAGACAGCATTGGTGCCGAAATTGGTAAACGAACTTTTGGCATCATTGTTGGCGGTTGAACCCACGCCGATCACGCTGTTGTAAGCCGCCGGATAAACCAGGATTTGCTGCCCGTCATTTCCTGAAGCAGCCACAATCACTACATTCTTGCTGAGAGCATATTGAATCGCACCCTGCAATGAGGCTGAAGACTGCGAAATTTCAAAGCTCATGCTGATCACGTTGGCTCCATGATCGGCAGCGTAGTAGATGGCGCGCACAATGTTAAACAGGTCAGAGCTGCCATCGCCGGCGAACACCTTGAGCGGCATGATCTTTGCATTGGGAGCAAACAGGTGCACAATTCCAGCCGTCATGGTGCCGTGGCCAAACGCGCTGGGCGTGCCATCCAGAATGCCTGAGGTCGATTGGTCCAGGATTGCGACAGTAAAGGCGTTCAATTGCACCAGGTTCTGGCCATCGAGAATACCGCTGGTGGATTGCGCCAGGGCCGCAGCCGTGGCTGGATCGAGATCAGTCAGCTCAGAAGGGCTGGCAGATTCATTGATGAAGTTGTATCCGGGAACCAAGACCCCGCTCAATGCCGGATGCGAGAGGTCGACGCCAGTATCAATCAGCGCGACGGTAACGCCGTTTCCAGTGAGATTCACAGCGCTTTGTGCGGTGCTCTGGTGAGTAATTGTTGTAGCTGGCTGCTGCACGTAATTGCTGGCCACTTGGGCACCAAAATAATTCACAATGCTGCGGCCCGGCAGGCCATCGAGAATGCCGCTTGTTGATTGCGTGAGCGTGGCAATGGTAGCGCCGGAAAGTTCAGGCACAGCCAGCGACCGATCGGCCTCAAAGCTCACTACTTCGGAATCGCGAGCGATTGTCGTATCCGGCGAGGAAGTGGAAACCAGGACCACGCCATGATTAGAAAGCTGCGTGATTTGTGTAAGGCCGTGGCGGCCACATACATCCTGCACTTTGCTGGGCGAGGTCACCAGGACGTACTTTTCCTGGGCTGATGCTGATAGAGACAAACCCATCAAGAGCAGGCTGCACAAAAAACGTGCACACATCTTGAAATGTGACATCGAGAATCTCCCCCTAGCGTCCACCCGGTGAACGGCGCAGAGGGCTCCCTTCGCTTAATCCGTCGAACGGAAGAAAGTATAGCCAGAATGGAATTCACCGATGAAAGCAAATTTTTGACACCAACCTGAGATCAAGCGGGCGATATCAAATATAAAGCGAAATAAAAAGAGCACCCACGCTGGCCAGAAGATCATGTAAGCCATTGATTTTAAATATAAAACTCGCTGGGCTGGGGACGACTGATAGCCCTTTTATGATGCGAGATACTGTAAATTTTTTAGCTAGATCAAATTGGTCAGGAAGTAAGGCAAACAGGCAAAAAAGTGCACAAAACTATTAGAGTTGCTAATAAAAGATTGGACTGAATCGGATGAGCGAAGCCTTTGCCGGATTAAGGAGCGGTTGAAGAAGTGGATCCGCCACTGGTACCGCTTCCTGATGAGCCGGAACTGCAACTGGAACTTGTGCCGCTACTGTTGAGCAGGTTTGTAAGCGACGCAAAGAGATCAATGCGACCGTAACCCATATCATTGATCTGCCTGGTCTTGGAAAGAGCATTGGTTACATCACCGGGTTTGGCGGTGGGACGCACTTGCAGCACCAGGGCCGCGGAGCCAGCCACCATAGGAGCGCTAAAGGAAGTTCCCCACCCTGCGGCGTAGTTCCCGCCAGGATAAGTAGTAATCACGCCTTCTCCCGGAGCAGCAAACATGACAACCCCGGAACCGAAGTTGGAGAAGGTGCTTCTGGTATCAGCATTTGTGGTTGAACCAACGCCTTCCACGCCGCCATAGCTGGCTGGGTAAACCAGCGTTTTCAATCCATCATTGCCGGAGGAAGCCACCAGGATCACGTTCTTGCTGAGAGCATACTGCACTGCTGCCTGCAAACTTGGGGATGGCTGCGCAATACTGAAGCTCATGCTGATTACGTTGGCGCCGTTGTCAACGGCGTAGTAAATAGCGCTGACGATATCGGAAAGGTTTGACGATCCATCTGCGCGAAAGGCCTTCAGTGGCATGATTTTTGCAGTCGGGGCAATCAGGTGCACAATTCCGGCCGTCATGGTGCCGTGCCCAAACTCGCTAAGGCTGGAGTCTAAGATGCCCGAGGTTGATTGATCCAGAATGCCAGACGTGGACTGCGCCAGGATGGCCACGGTTGCCGGATTCACTATCAGGGTGTTTTGCGCATCAAGGATGCCACTGGTGGATTGCTGCAGTTTAGCGGCAATTGCTGGATCAAGATCAGCCAACTCTGAACCACCAGCCACGTTGCGTGTGAAATCAAACCCCGGAACCAACACTCCCGTAAGCGCGGGATGCGTGGTATCTGCGCCCGTATCAATAATGGCTACAACACCGCTGCCCGTTAAGTTTGTTGCTGTGCGCGCATCGGCCAGGCGAATGATGGTGGTGGCGGTTTGCGTGGTGTAGTTGCTGGGAACTGTGCTGCCGAAAAACGAAACCAGTGTGCGGCCAACCAAAGAATCAAGAATCCCGGAGGTGGACTGCGCAAGCGTTGCCTGGGTCGCGCCGTTCAACTCCGGCAGGTTCGGATACTGTTGTGGCTCAAATCCTAGAACCGTAACATCTGATGCAACTTCAGCCTCCACTCCGGAGACGCTCGCTGAAGGGGAGGTCACCAACATGACGCAGTTGGCGCCGTCATAAAGTTCTTTCACCACAGTAAGTCCGTGGTCCTTCACAATGTTTTGCATGTTGCTGGGAGAGGCCGTGAGGATATAGCTGGTCTGAGCAGCAAGCGGCAGACTTGCCAGCAAAAACAGTATGATGCGTGTTAGAGATTTCCTCATCGTCGCTTCCAGTAATCTTCCAGAATTCAAAAATCAAAGCTGCGGTGTTTTACCCAACACCACTTCCAGTTCCTGGCCCCGGGTTTCCAACGGTACCAGCAAACGCAAATCGCTTTCCGGAACGTATTCCAACTGAAACTCTCCGAAGGTGTTGCTGATGGAGCGAGTCAGCTCGCGATTTCCAGCTACAAGAATCACAGGCACGTTGGCCAAGTTCTCCTCTGGCGCTTTTTGGTTGGCGATTTGACCAACCAGCACCATACTGGCCGAACCTTTTTCGTGCTCAAAACGAAGATCTACTGAATAGTCGCCGGCATGGAACAACACCTGGCGGTTGATTTGATGTGTTCCCCGGACTCCAACCGGCTGGGGATCATTCAGGCTGTCATAAGCCAGGCTTCCCAACAGGCGTTGGAGTGCGCTACGACGGGGCGTCCGAGCCAGACCGACCAGCGCCTTTACCTGTTGTTCGGCCACGCGAGGGACCTCGTACTTGGCCTCACGCTGGCAAATACCGGCAAATCGTAATAGTACAGCCTGAATTTTTTCGCACTTGGAGCACCCAAACTGCAGATGGGCCAGCATTTGATCATGCTGCTCTGTGGAGACTACGTTGCGAACGTAATCTGCCCACTCAGTAATATCGAAATGGCGCGCTTGAGTCATATTTTGACGTTTTCTTCGTCTCAAATTCAATCAAGGGGAATACGGCTTCCGGGTCCGTATTCCCCTATTAGCAGTCGACGGATGAGCCTGCTTCTGGTCATAAGAGTCTCCGGAATACCGAAAAATATACCTCTGCAAAGAAAATTATCACGCCAATTAAACCTTTCCCACCAGCGCGAAAGCCGCCCAAAAGTAAGGATGGCGGTGCTTTTGCTTCAGGTTAAGCACTGACTTTCGCAATGCATTTGCTTTATTGGCGGAACTTTTAAAGTTACGGTAAAAGTCAGCCATGAACTCGGCGGTGCTCTGGTCATGCACCTCCCACAGGCTAACCATCAGGGTTTGGGCGCCGGCATACAACAGACCGCGCACCAAGCCAATCAGTTCGTCGCCGCCAATCACAACGTTCATTCCAGTGCCGCAGCCGCTCAAGGTGACCAGTTCGGCATCAAACTGCAACTGATACAAATCAAAAAGGCTTAGCTGTGATGTGCCCAGCCGCAGGGAAGAAAACATGGGGTTATCCTGGCGGAAATAGCCGTGGGTTGCAATGTGAATAAACCGGCTTTGCGGTCCCAGAGTCCGCAACCGTTCTTCTGTAGCTTCATCGCCCATAAAAAGATTTGCATCCTCCATGGCTGAAGCTACAAAACGAGCTTCATCGGCAATAAAAGGTGCACGAGCATCAGGAACTGCCAACACAAGGGCATTCCCATGGCTTTGGGGTTGGCGCTTCTCCTGGCACACGGCAAAGATGCTGCTGCTGGGGACGTACGAGATGGAAAAATCGTCGATCAGGTATTTTCCGCCGTCGGAAAGCGCGTGAAAAGGCAGGTAATGCAGAAAAGCATGCGGAACAATGATCAGGTGCTCGGCGATCAGCTCTTTGCGGAACGGAGCGATCAGCAGCGAGTAAAGCTCTTCCAAATGCGCCTGCGTGGCTTCCAGCAATGACTTTTCCAGCGATTGCAGATAGTCCTCTCCCAGCCGGAACTTGGCCAGTTGCAACTGCAGTAGCCGCAACTTCTCCCGCACGGGCATGACATTACCCAAAGCCATAATCTTGAACTCTTTGCGTGAGATCAGGCAGACGTAAAACCGGTTCCGGGCGATGTAATACTCCACCAGTTGCGCATTCTCAGGCAAAATGGCTTGCAATTCCTCAACCGGGACAGTCCGGGCATTTTGCAGACTGGCGAACTCACGATCCACGCTTTGCACGCGGGAAAAAGCCTTGACCAAAGCATCTTCATAATTGCGGCTCAACTGGCGCAACTGCTGGATCCGTTCCTGTGAGCTGCCTTCCCGGTTCAATTCTTCCAATTCAATCTGGTGGTAAGTCCAGTTCAGTTTCTGGCGCAGGTCACGGAACTCTCCCATGGCTGGCGAAACGGCATCAGATTCGCGTGAAGCCAGCGAAGACGAACGGAAGGCAATCAGGTCAGCAAGGCTGCGCGATTTGGCCTGTTCAATGTACTCAAAGGCCTCTTTCTGCGCGCGCATGCCAAAACTGACTGCCAATGAGGTGATGACCAGCCCTTCATAAACTGCCAGCTTATTCTTGAGAAAAGCGATCTTAAGTTCTTCCTTGCCCAAATGGCTACGCAGGTCTTCCAGCTTGCGGAAGGCGTGCTCATAGGCGTGGCGAGCCAGTTCAGTGTTGCCGCTGGCTTCTTCCGCCTGGCCCAGCATGAAATACGCCTGATAAACTGCCGGCGAATCAATATGAATCAGCCGGGCCAGCGCCGCGCTGCAGTACCGCCGCGACTCTTCCGGATCAAGGGCGCGCAGCTCAATCGCCGCCAGCAAAAGCTCGCATAGCGCCGCTTTTGAGGGCAATGCGGAGCCGGCAAAATACTCAAGCGCGGTAGCAGCCAGGTCTTCAGCCTCGTCATTTTCGCCAGCTTCATAGAGCACCAGCGCCTTGTAAAGATCAATCAGAGCAGGCCACAACTTGTTCTGCTCTTTTACAAACAGTTCGCGCGCATGGTCAAAAATCTCCAGCGCCTGCTTATACCGGCCTTGCTGGCTGATAGCGATGGCGGAGAATGCGGCCGCTTTCGCGGCTTCATAGGTCATCCCCAGTTCAGTGAAGGCTGTAAAGGCATCTTGCGCCAACTCGGTGCCGCCTTCGGTCAGGTTCAGCTCCAGATAGATTTCTGATTCATCCAGATCGCACAGTGCCTGGTGGTAACGATCGCCCAGGGTGGCACAGAGAGTGCGCGTCTGGTCATAGAGCTCAATGGCGCGCAGATATTCGCCGCGCAGGTAGTGCAGATAAGCAACGTTATAGTCAGCTTCCGCTACAACCAGGGAAAAACCGTGTTCCAGGCAGTGTTGCCTGGCCAGCCGGTAGGTCTCTTCGGCCCGCGGGAAGTCATGCAGGCTGATGTAACAAACAGCCAGGTTCCTGAGCACAGAGGCGATGTCCAGCGACTCTCCGCACTGCAGAAAAACGCCATAAGACCGCTCGTAAAGCTCAATCGCTTCCTGAAAACGGTCCTGGCGATAGTAGATATTGGCAATGTTGCTATCCAGCCGCGCCAGCCGAACCCGGTCTTTATGAGCATGGAAGATTGAGCGGGCCGTTTCGCCCAGCCTGAAGGCACGCTCATACTGCCCGTCATAGATCAGGCTATGCAGAGCGCCGCTGATGGTGCGGGCATAGTCCACGTCGCGCCCGGTCTCTTCAAAAATCCTGAGCGCCTTTTCATACTCCTGAATTGCCGCTTTGTGCTTGCCGCTCAGATAAAGAACGTGCCCAACGGCACGGGCGCTCTGCGCGGTGGCATAAGGATCATTGATCTCTTGCGCAACCCAGGAGCTGGCTTGCGCAAGCTTGCCCGCTTTCTCCAGGTCCATGTGGGCAAACGTGACCACGGCGTTGTACAAAGAATCTACGGTTGCTGTGCCGCACGTCGCCTTGCGGGCAGACAGAAAGGCGCGGCGCTCTTTTTCTTCTGCAATGGCCGCAAGGTCCACGATCCACTGCTCCACTCCGAAGTTTGCGCCCTGCTGCGACATCTAGAATCCCAATTCCGCCAATATCTTCTGCAAACGATTGAGACACCGCCCACGAATGAAACCAATAGAGCCGGTAGCCAAACCCAGCTTCTGCGCCACCTCGTTGTAAGGCACAGGAGGCTGCTCGTAGAAAAGGAGCTTCACCAGTTCCGCACATCGCGGAGTGAGGCGTTCAATGGCATCGCGGACGGCCTGTTCTTCCTGTACTTCCTGCATCATCTCCGGAGCAGCCGCAATTTCTTCCGCCATCTCCTGCTCCATGGCGTCCAGCTCCACATCGTTCTTCTGATGTTTTTTCGAGTGGAAACACTTGTGGGTGGCAACCGTAATCAGCCATGAGCGCAGGGACTCAATCTTCCTCAGCTTGCCCAGGTTGGTGAACAGGTCAATGCAGACATTCTGAAAAATGTCTCCAGCATCGTCCGGGCTGAACCCATACTTCACCGGGACGGAGTAGATGAGCCGCTTATACTTATCGATAAGCGTGTTCCAGGCACGCTCATCGCCGGCCAGACACTCCTGCACCAACCGCTCGTCTTCAGCAGCCGTCTCCCGGGTTGTGGGCAAAGATATTTCCTTGGCGTTGTCGTCCATTCAATGTTTTCCGGCGGGGGTGTGCCAAAAAAGTTCTTCTGCGTTCCAGAAAGTATACTGTTCAATGATTGCCGGACGAAAGTTACCCAGGTCTTGCTGCGCACCGACAAGGATATTAGGGCTTACCAGATACACCATGGGGAGTTGCTGGGCCAGAATTTCCTGCACTCGATCATAAATCTTTTTTCTTTGCGGATAGCCAAGAGTTACCAGTTGCTTCTGCATCAGCCGGTCGATCTCGGCCTCCCAGGGCGTGGCCGGGGTCTTTTCACCCATATTCCAAAGATGGGTCTCGCCATTGGACATCAAAACATTGTTATCGGGCGTGGGATCGACATCACCTCTGACCATCCCCATTACAATGGCCTCGTAATCATGCGAATTCAGCACACGATCATTGGCTGACCTGGCTTCCATGGTCACCACGTGCGCCGTAATACCGATTTGCCTTAAATCGTCCTGGACCAGCGTTGCAATCTGGGTGCGCTGGCTGTTGCTGGAGCTTACCAGGATGGAAAACTCCACCGGCTGGCCGCCGGAATCCACCAGCGTGCTATCGGATTTCCAGGAGAACCCGGCGGATTTCAGCAGCTCGCGTGCCTTAGGCAACGAGTGCGCCGGAGTTGGAATGGCGGCGTTGACCCACTGTTTATCACCTGGGTTCACGTGCGTAGCCAGCGCTGCTGCCCGGTTGTGGTAAACCAGCCGGACAATTCCCTGCCGGTCAATCGCCGCTGAAACGGCCTGGCGAAAACGCACGTCACGAAACCATTTTTGCTTGCGCTCAATCTCAGGATAACGGCCCTTAGTGTCGTCGTTCAGATTGAACATCAGGAAGTTGTATTCCAGGCCCGGGCCTGCGTCATACAACTGGAAATGACGGTTTTTTTGCTCGGATTCCAGCGCCGTAAAGTTGTCTGTGCTCAGGCTACTGATGATTTGCGATTCTCCTGCCTCAAAACGAATCACCTGCGCGTCTTGCGAGGGCACCACGACGAACGCCAGATCATCCAAATACGGCAGCCTCTGGCCTTTGGAATCCATCTTCCAGTAGTAAGGGTTGCGCTCCAGCACGATGCGTTCTCCGGGCACCACCTGCTTAAGCCGGAATGCGCCTAAACCGGCGATCTTCTCCGGCGGCGTATTGAGACCCCAGGACTGGGAAATTTTTCCTTCCTCATAGTCCTTTTCCAGCAAATGCCGCGGCAAGATGGCTACGCTATCAAACACGCGCTCAGCCGGCGCATACGGCGCTGGGAATGTGAAGCGAACCGTGTAGGCATCAAGCTTCTGCACAGTCATCGGCTTGCCCCCGATGATCAGCAGGTCGCGCTGCGGCGAACGCACTTTTTCATCAAGATAGACCTTGAAGGAAAAAAGCACGTCATCGGCATCGAAGGGCACGCCGTCAGAAAAGCGTAAGCCGCGGCGAAGTTTCACGGTGATCTGTGTTCCATCTTTTGAAATTGTCCATGATTTGGCCAGTGCCGCCTCGGTCTTCTGTGTCGCACGATTAATGTGGACCAAGTCTGCCATCATGCGCGCATTTACGCCCTGCGAGTTCTGGTCAATGGCCATAACAGGATTAAAGGTGCGCGGCTCAGATCGCTGGGCGATTACCAGCGTCCCGCCTCGATTGCCCGGTTCAGAAGTAGTGCGCAGCAGATCTTCCGCCGCAGGTCCTTGCGCCAGAGCGATTGAGGGCAGCAATGCCAGGAGACACAACAATGCAGAGCGGGCCATACGCATGAGGCGCCCACAAACTGGATTTCTCTGATGAATTAGATGTGTGATTTTATCCGCTCCTGTAGCGTCTCTGCCAACGAGTGATACGCCAAAAATATTGGGATTGGGGCCAAACCCGGCAGCAGCATCCACCAATAGGAGACC
The DNA here is from genome assembly GCA_035279585.1 of Candidatus Angelobacter sp. Lineage (GTDB taxonomy): Bacteria > Acidobacteriota > Terriglobia > Terriglobales > Acidobacteriaceae > Angelobacter. Next base: position 15,657 of record DATEHN010000004.1, read on the forward strand.
AGCACGTGATATTGCTGCGCGCTGGCAAGCATGTTGCCCCAACTGGGAAAAGGCTCGCCGATACCCAGGCCAAGAAACGAGACAATGACTTCCGCCAGAATGAATTGCGGGATAAGCACCGTCATCTGCGTGAGCAGAACGCGAAACGTGAGCGGCATAAGATGGCGGCGCAGCAGGTACGCATTGGACGCGCCGAAACCTCGCGCTGCCAGCACAAAATTACGTTCGCGCGCGCTCAAAATCACGCCGCGCACCAGACGCGCCGGCCGTCCCCAACCCACAATGCCGATCACTGAAATCACCAGCAGAAACGCCGTGATTGGGCTGATCTGCAATGGCAGAAAAGCGCGCACGGCTATGAGCAGATAAAACCAGGGTACGGTGATAAAGATTTCCGCGAAGCGCATGGCTACGTCATCCACTCGCCCGCCGTACATTCCGGCAATCGCGCCAAGCAAAAGTCCGGCGAGGACGGAGAGTGTGGCGGCAATAAATCCGGCAAACAAAGAGACCTGGCCGCCATAGAGCAGGCGGGAGAGTTGGTCGCGGCCAAAGCCATCTGTGCCCAGCAAAAACAGATTGGCCGGTGCTTCAACACCAAAAAGGTGCAGATTGGAATGAAATGCTCCCAAGAATGTGTATCCGTCTCCCCGCACAAAGAACTCCATGCGGGCCGTGTGCGAACAATCCTGCGTATATTCAGTTAGACTGTCGCCGGTAAGTTTGGTGACATAAACGAATGGGCGCAGGTGGAATTTTCCCTGGCAATCGACAAAATGCAGGTGCATGGGCGGGGCATAAGGATGGAGCCGGTCCTGCGTGTCAAAGCTGTAAGGAGCAATGAACCCGGCCAGGAGCACTACGACGTGAATCGCCACCAGAAACCACAGTGCCCACGCGAGGCGGAGCCACCTTCTCTGAAATCCCGAACCTGCCTTTTTTGCGGTAGGGATCCCTCGCTCCCTACCCCACCATGCAAAGAACACGCGGCGGAGACCCCGCTCTGCTCGGGATTGCAGAAAATTCATGATTGCATCCTCATCCGCGGATCACAGACGTAAAGCAGGATGTCCGCCAGAAGATTGCCGGCGATCAAAAACACGGTGGAGAGCATGACCGCGCCGATCACGACAAAAAGATCGCGGGAAAGAATTGCCTCCAGCAGCATGGGGCCGATTCCGGGCCATCCCATGACGACCTCTATCAAAAGAGAAACGCTCAACAGCACCGCAACAGAAAGCCCGAACAATGAGATCAGCGGATTGGCTGCAGCGGGCAGAGCATAACGGAAAAGCAATTTCAATCGAGGCAAACCGTGGCCTTCAGCGGCGCGCATGTAGGACGAGTCCAGCACTTCACGCACGCTGGAGCGAACATGGCGCAGGATCATTGTCAATAAACCTAGAACCAGAGCAGCAACGGGCAACACCATGTGCCAGCTCACGTCTCGCAACCACTCCCAGGTGCTTTGCTGGTCTAAGTTGGCAGAGGTCATCCCGCCTACGGGGAAGAGACCCGTTTTGAGCGCGATGAGCAGAGCCAGCAAGGCAACCAGCACATCCGGCAACGCCAAAAGAGTGGACGTTCCACCAGAAAAAATTCGATCCATCCAACGGCCTTTGGTTCCGGCTACCAAGACTCCCAGAGGCAAGGCAATCAACCATGAGATCAATACCGCAGGCACGGTAAGCAGCAACGTATTGCGCGCTCGCGGCCACAGAAGCGTGGATGCAGGAGTGTTGTAAGCAAAGGAATAGCCGAAGTCGCCCTTGGCAGAAGATTCAACCCACTTCCAGTAGCGCACGGGCATCGATTGGTCCAAGCCATATTCGGTGCGCAGTGCGGCCAGCGTTTCAGCCGAGATTTGCGAGTTCAGCTTGAGGTCGGCGATGAAATCTCCCGGCGCAGCCTGCAACAAGACAAACAGAAGAATGGATACGCCCAGCAGCATGACTGCTCCATGGCCGGTGCGGCGTGCCAGATAACGAATCATGCCGTCACCGCCGCGCCGGAAACATGCAGACGCTCACTGGCCTCAACCAGTGCACGCGTGGCTGGATGGCTTCCCTGGTTTAGCTGCGAAGGAGCAAGGCGTTCCACAATTTTTCCTGACTCCATCACCACAACTTCCTGCGCGAAGAGGGAGATGAAGTTGAGATCGTGCGAGATATAGAGATACGTGAGGCCATACCGGGCTTGCAGGTCCATCAGCAGGCGGACCATCTGGGCTTGCAACGGCATGTCGAGACCGGAGAGAGCTTCATCCATGATGAGCAGCTTTGGTTCAGCCGCCAGCGCCCGCGCCAGGGCAAGCCGCTGCCGCTGGCCTCCGCTGAACTCGCCTGCCAGTCGCTCTGACCAGTCCGCGTTAAGCCCGACTTCTGCCATCAGCTCAAGGGCGCGGGCTGCGCGCTCCAGCTCCGTTTTCCAGTGAGCGATCTCCAGCGGCTCAGCGACGATTTGCCGCGCGGTGAAGCGCGGGTTCAGCGATGTAGCTGCGTCCTGGAAGATCATCTGCACGGCGCGCCGCTCTGCCCATTTATGTGCAAAACCATTGTGGGAGTGGGGCGCGAGCAGCCGTCCTTGAAGCATGATTTCGCCTGAGTCGACGGTCTCAAAGCCGGCAATGCAGCGCGCCAGCGTTGATTTCCCTGACCCGGAACGGCCCAGTACCGCCGTTGTTGTGCCTTCCTGCAGCTCCAGATCAATATGCTCCAGCGCCTGCACCGTAAATTTGCTGCGAGAAAAGAAATGCCGCTGGATGAATTTCTTACCAAGATCGCGCACCTGAAGAAGCGGACACTCCGTTGCGCCAGAGGGCTTTGGCGATCTTGCCGCTGCCCGGATGTTGCGCTCTGGAAAGAGCAGACTTTGAATATATGGATCAGCGCTGCTCTGTAGTTTGCTTATCCTGCATTGCGCCAGCACTTCACCTTCGCGCATGACGATTGCCTGGTCCACCAGCGAAGAAAGCACCCTGACGTTATGGGTAACGAACAGAATTGCCAGGTTAAGTTCTCGCTTGAGGCGCTGCAGCAGCTCAACGATTTCAGCCTGGGTTGCCACATCGAGCGCGCTCAGAGGCTCATCGGCAATCAGCAATTGCGGACGGCAAATCAAGGCCTGTGCGATGGCAACGCGCTGCCTCTGTCCGCCGCTGAGCTGGTGAGGATAGGCGCGCATGATGCGCTCTGGATCATCAAAGCCTACATCGCGCAGCATCTCTTTAGTCCTCTCGGCAAGCTGCGCACGCTTGAGAGCGGAGTGGGCCTTGAGCACGTCAATGATCTGCGTTCCCAGGGGCCGCACCGGATTGAGGGCCAGAGCAGGCTCCTGCGAGATGAGCGCCACTTCCGCGCCGCGCATCTCCCTGAGTTGCTTGGCAGAAAATTCGGCCAGATTGCGGCCGCGATGATGAATGTTTCCGTCGGTAATGCGCGCGTTCCGGGGCAGAAGCCGCATCAGGGCCAGAGCCAGCGAACTCTTTCCCGATCCTGATTCACCCAGCACACCAACTGTCTGTCCGTCGGCAATTTCCAGATCAACGCCACGCAAGGCCCGTACCAAGTCTCCGCCTGCGGCGTCATATTCGACGCTGAGGCCGGAAACGCGGAACAACGGCTCCGTTTTAGCCAAGCCCAGGTTGCCGGAAGTCAATCGCTGGTCGCCCGCTCTTTCTGAAATTTTTCTAACCGACTGCGGTGTTTATTATGCAGGATAGCTAAGTTCACTGGTATCGAACGTTCACCTGTGGTCCGGGCCACTTGAGCTACAGGCGACATGCCCAAGGCCAGTTCCATTGCCGGACCCTCCTCTGCTTGGCATTACATATTATTGCACAAAATAACCCGCGTAGATTCTGGCAAAGTAATTGACAATCAACAAGTTACCTTGGTTTTAGAGATTCCGATTTCAGGCCAGAAATCAGGGTGCTGCGACCGCTTGGAGAGCTACGCGGAAGCACAGTTCTGGTCTGTCGTCCTTCAGTAATAATTGCCCATAATCCCCTAATCTCAGTGTTTCGTCTTAATTCAAATTAACCCTCTGCTTAGTACATTGCTGGCGCCACTTCTCCCAAACCAAAAGTTTTTTGAGGAGGTCCCTTTTGCGGTCCTGGCGAAACGTTCTCTCTGCTCTATTGATTCTTGCTTTGATGTTGGTGCTTGCATCTTGCGGCGGCAAAACAACTGCGACTTCGGCCAGCGTTGCACCTACTCCTACGCCGGCGCCACCTGCATCAACACCTTCGCCAACGCCAGGGGCCACTCCTGCTGTCACGGTGCTTGATCATGTAGAGGAAGCGCCTTGGCTCACCTGCGGCGCTTGCGGAAACAACGGGGGCACAGGACCGGTTGCCGCCTACTCTGACACGCTGGGCATCGGTACGCCGAGCGAAGACGGCTCATCTACGCAGTTTTCCATCGCCGCAACTGTTCCCTTCACCAACGGCTACTTTTACCAGCAGCACACGCCGGTCACCGACCAGATCACCGCACTTACGTATGAGTTTGATCTTTATATTCCCGCCGGCTCAGAGACCTTGCCGCAGGCAATTGAATTTGAGTGCCAGCAGATCCTGGATGGATGGGTCTATAACTTCAGCTGGCAGGCACTGTATCCGGGCAACCAGTGGCGCATCTTTGATTATGGATTAAAGCGATGGGACTCCACCGGCCTCACGCTGACCCGCTTTACACCCAACACCTGGCACCATATTGTGGCGGAATATCACAATAACACCACAAACCATCTTGTGATTCACGATGCTCTGACGGTGGATGGCGTGCGCATGCCGGTGAACATCACGCACAATGCGTTTCTCTCCGGCTCCCACAATCAGTTTACAAACGCAGTGCAACTGGATAGCAACAGCGCGGCCGCGGCGTACAGCGTTTATGTTGACAATATGAAGATCACGTACTAGTGAAAGCTATTTCTGAAATCCTGAACCGGCGTTCTTTGCAGGTGAGGGAACCTATCGCACGATGAGGCGTGCTAAAAGTTCATCGTTGGCGATATGGATCTCTCGCTTCGCTCGAGATGTGAAAAACAAGACTCATTCATAATGCAGCGCGATCATCGGGTCAACTTTGGCGGCGCGGCGCGCCGGAATATAACTGGCGATTACTCCCACTGCGGCGAGTAAGAACGCCATGGCCAAAAACGCCAGCGGTGAATTGGTATTTACGCCATAAAGAAATGAAGTGACTAAGCGGGCCAGGGCGAAGGCCAGAACCAGTCCGACGCCAAGCCCTGCGGCCAAAATAAAGGCGCTGCCGCGCAAGACCATCAACAGAACATCGCTTGGCTGAGCGCCAAGAGCCAGCCGGATACCGAACTCGCGAATGCGTTGGCCGACGGTGTAACCAACCACGCCGTAAATACCAACGGCGCAGAGAGCCATCGCGATCATGGCAAAAACCGCAAGCAAACTCGCTCCAAAGCCGGCGGCCCAGAGCGATTGCGAGATAACTTCACCTATTGGCCAGGCGTTGGTGATGGGCAAATTATGGTCCATGGACTGAATCTCTGAACGCAGAGAATTCAGCACGCTGCGGGGATCACCCTGGCTACGGAAGAAGAGCGTGACCGCCGGCTGAGGATTCTGCACCAGCGGAGAATATATATAAGGAAGAGGATCTTCACCCAGGGTGTTGTACTTGGAGTTATGCACGATTCCGATTACCTGAGTGAAATCATTGTCTTTGAAAAACTTAAAGCGCTTGCCGATGGGGTCTTCATTGGGCCAGATCAGCTTGGCTGCAGCTTCATTCACAATGGCCACGCGCGGACTGTCTTCACGCACGTTGCTGTCAAAAATTTGCCCGCGCAGCATGGGAATGCCCATGGTTTGCAGATACTCGGGAGAGATCACCGAGACCTGGGTCACTTTTCCGCTCTGGCCGTTGTTGGTGTCCTCGCCTTCGCGAAACAGCGTTCTACCAAAGCCGCCGTTGAATAGAGGAATGGTATTGGCCAGGGTTGCTGCCTTTACGCCGGGAGTGTTCTGCGCGGCCTCAAGCGCGCGGCGTTCAAATTCGCGGGCGCGAGCAGCGTCATAATTCAAGGCGCCGAGATCAAAGCTCATCATCGCCAGATTATGAGTATCGAAGCCGGGGTCCATGGTCTGTGCGTTGCGCAGGCTCAGCAGAAAAAGGCCTGCTCCCACCAGCGCAATCAGGCAGACGGCCACCTGCGCGGCGATCAGAAAACTACGAACACTAAAACGGCTGCCTCTATGCAGATCGGTGCCGGTGCGCTCTTTGAGTTCTGAAACCAAGTCAGGCCGCGAAGATTGCAAGGCCGGAGCGAGACCAAAGACTATGCCGGTGCCGAGAGCGACGAGCATGGTGAAAGCCAGAACACGCCAGTCAAGCGACAAATCCATGCTGCCTTCCGGCAAGAGCGGCGGACGGAAGCGCCACATCACGTCGCGGCCAATCAGCGCCAAGCCCAGCCCCAGAGCGCCACCCGCAAGGGCCAGCATGACGGCCTCTGTCAGCAGTTGGGTAATGATCCTGCCGCGTGAAGCGCCAAGCGCGGCGCGGATCGACATCTCTCTCTTTCTGCCCGAGGCGCGCGCCAGCAGAAGATTGGCAATGTTGAAGCAGGCCACCAGCAGCACAATGCCGACCACGGTCATCATCATGGCGCCAGCGCGCTGAAATGCACCGCGCTGATTAGGGCTGATGCTCGATTCCAGAAGCGGCTGCGTAGTAAAGCTTCTGCCTTTATTAGCCAGAGGGAAGGCGCGTTCCAGATCGGCAGCAATGGCTTGAAGCTCTGCCCGCGCCTGCTCTGTGCGGACGCCTTCTTTGAGACGGCCAAAGGCATTGAATCCGAGAAAGCGCCGCTCAGTGAACAGAACTTTGGTGAAGCCGGTGAGAATCTGATCATGCATTGACATGGGAATCCACATGTCTGGCCCGCGAATCAGATTAGTTCCCTGAAAACCACTGGGGGCCACGCCGATGATGGTGAATCCCTGGCCGTTGACGAGAACGCTCTGACCAATCACGCCGCGATCACCGGCAAATTTGCGCTGCCAGAAACCGTAATTGAGCACCACAACCGGCCCAGCACCGGCTTCGCGATCTTCTTCCGGGCGGAAGGTGCGTCCCAAAGCTGCATGAACACCCAGAACATCAAAAAAATTGCCGGACACCAGATTGGAAAAATACTGGTCTGGCTGGCCGTGAACGGTCATGCTTACGGGCGCAAGAGTGGAGATGGTGATGCCTGAAAATGATTTGGCCCGGTCCTGAATATCTACGGCGTTTGGATAAGAGTTGGGAAAGTTATTGCTGCTGTTCAGACCCAGGATTTTGCGCTGGTCAACGGTAAAAATTTGAAGCAGGTTCTTGGGGTCCTGGACCGGGATGGAATGGAAGAAGACAGCATTTACCACGGTGAAGATGGCCGTGTTGGCCCCGATGCCCAAAGCCAGGGTGAGAATGGCGATCAGGGTGAACGCGGGTGATTTGCGCAGCCCACGGAGAGCGAAGCGAATGTCCTGGCCAAGGTTCATGCGATCTCCTGATTAATGAAGAGACGGGCATGAGGGTGCATTGTTAGCAGTTAAAATGCTCGCAACAGCGCTTCCAATTGTGTGGTATGCTCCGGCAAAAAAATACCCAACCGAGACTGAAAAAATAACAACCTCCAGATTCTCAGTCTCAGGAGTTCGCTATGCAGAAACCCGATGCAGACGACTCTCTTGTTATTTCCTATCTTTCGTTACCGCGCAACGCATCAATAGATGTAAAACGTGAGCCAGGTGTGGGAGAAAGACGTGAACTGGGTTTGGCGGCGGAGTCCATGGGAAGCGATATTGTGCCGCATTCTGCGCGAAATGTCAGATCACTTTTCGCAGTAGTTTAGAATTTCTCTGCATGTCCTCACCGGATTCCATTCACACCATGATGGACTACCAGCTCACGCTCACAGCGATCCTGGAACGTGCGGGAAAATATTTTGCCGGGACAGAGATTGTCTCGCGGCTGCCAGACCGCTCTTTGCATCGATACAACTGGGGCCAACTGCGCGAACGCGCGTTGCGGCTGGCGGAATGTCTGCTATCACTGGGACTGAAAAAGGGCGACCGCGTAGCCACGCTGATGTGGAACCACTATGCGCACCTGGAATGTTATTTCGGCGTGCCGGCGGCCGGCGGCGTTCTGCATCCGCTGAACTTGCGCCTGCATCCTGACGAAATTGCCTGGATTGCCAACCACGCGCAGGACCGCTACCTGATTGTGGATGACGTGCTGCTGCCGGTGCTGGAGAAGTTTTGCGCAAAGGTGAAGTTTGAGCGCATCTTTGTGGTGCGGCACGCGGGACAATCTGTGCAGCATGGATATGCCGACTACGAAGACTGGCTGAAGCAGGCCAACGGCAGCCGCAAGCTGCCGGCGATCAGCGAGCAGGATGGCGCCGGGATGTGCTACACGTCAGGCACCACGGGAAGCCCCAAGGGCGTGTTGTATTCGCATCGCTCTGAGGTACTGCACAGCATGGCGCAGGCCATGGCCGATTCGTGCGCGTTTTCGCAGCATGATTCGGTGCTGCTGGCTTCACCCATGTTCCATGCCAACGGCTGGGGCTTTGCTTACACAGCGGCGCTGGTGGGCGCAAAATTTGTTTTGCCCGGCCCGCATCTGGATGCGTTGAGCCTGCTGGAATTGATTGTTCGTGAAGGCATCACCATGACCTGCGCCGTGCCGACGGTCTGGCTGGGCATGTTGCCGGAGTTGGAAAAACGCGGCAAAGACTGGCGTCCTGCGCGCGATGTGCGCATTCTGTGCGGCGGCACAGCCGCGCCGGAAAGCATGATTCGCAATCTTGATCGCCACGGATTTCACATTATTCATTCCTGGGGAATGACGGAGACCTCGCCGCAAGCGACGGTATCGCGCCTGCATCCGGAGGCGATGAACTGGCCTGAAGACCGGCAATACGCGGTACGGGCAAAGCAGGGCTGGCCGCTGCCTTTTGTGGATGTGCGCATCCGCAACGATCAGGGCGATGCTCCCTGCGACGGCGAAACGATGGGGGAGTTGGAAGTCCGCGGGCCATGGGTTGCGGGCAGTTATTTCAATGCGCCGGAAACTCACAATCGCTGGACAAAGGACGGCTGGTTCCGCACCGGGGACGTGGCGACGATCGATCCTGACGGCTGCATCAAGCTGGTGGACCGCAGCAAGGACCTGGTGAAATCCGGCGGCGAGTGGATCAGCTCCGTCGATCTGGAAAATACGCTGATGAGCCATCCTGCGGTGCGCGAAGCGGGAGTAATTGCGGTGCAGCATCCGAAATGGCAGGAGCGCCCGCTGGCTGTGGTGGCGCTGAAAGATGGAGCAAACACAACAGCGGAAGAACTCTGTAAATTTTTGAGCACGAAGTTTGCCAAGTGGCAGATGCCGGATGATTTTGTGTTTGTAAATGATCTGCCGCATACATCGACGGGGAAATTACTGAAAGCGGAGCTAAGGAAGAGGTATGCGGGGTGGACGTGGAGTGAACCGACACCGCCGTGATCGCCGTGATCGGGAAACATTCGCCGCAGAAGAGACTATTTATCTTCTTGCCCCGAGCCGAAGGATTCCTTCCAGATCGTCAGGGTGAATGGCGTGGAGCATGGCATCTTCACGCTCAATGTGGCCTTGTGCCATCAGCGTGGCCAGCGATTCTTCCAGGCTGAAAGAGCCTGCCTTTTTGCTCATGGTGATTTCCTGGTGCAGATGATGAATGTTGTTTTTGCGAATGTGCTGGCGCGCACCGTAGCCGATGAGCAACATTTCAGCCGCGGGATAACGGCCACCGCGCTTGCTGGGCAGCAAAATCTGCGTGAGCACCGCTGAGATTGACATGGCCAGCTCCTGGCGAATGCTGTTCTGGCGCTCAGGCGGAAACGAATCGGCAATGCGCGAGATGGTGGAAGCCACGTCAGTGGTGTGCAGCGTGGAGAAGACCAGATGGCCGGTTTCAGCGGCGGTCACGGCAATGTGCATGGTTTCCGGGTCGCGCATCTCGCCCACGACCAGAACGTCAGGCGCCTGGCGCAACGCGGCGCGCAGAGCGGTGGGAAAATCAGGAGCGTCAGCACCGACCTCAACCTGCTCAATCACGCTGCGGACATTGGCGTGCTCATACTCGATGGGATCTTCAATGGTCACAATGTGACGGGCTTCACGACGATTGATTTCATTTACCAGCGCCGCGACCGTGGTGGACTTGCCGGAGCCGGCAGGACCGCCGATGAGCACCAGTCCGCGCGCCAGGTGGGCAAGCTGCTCAACGCTGGGCGGCAGATGCAGCTCGTGCAAAAACGGCACGGTTGTGGGCAATGCGCGGATGGCAGCGGCGGCGCGTCCGCGCTCATGGTGCAGGTTGATGCGAAAACGGCCGAGGTTGGTGTTGCGATACGACGAATCTGCGATGCGCGTCTCAAGATACTGGCGCAGCGCGTGCGGCATAAGGGCCGGCGTGATGGTGTTTTCAATCTCATCGCTTTGGAGAGGACGGTCGCCTATGGTAACAACCTGGCCGTCAACGCGGACACAGGCTGGCGCGTCAGTCACCAGCAGAAGATCACTGCCGCGACGCTCTACGAGTTGAACAAGCCAGCGATTGAGTTCGACGAGAGAGTCGGCCACACGATTTATTTTGGTTCTTTCAGCTTAAGCTTGGATTTGTTTTCGTCGAGAAAGGCACGAAGCTGGTCGGCCTGGTCAAGCAGACGGGTCCACTGCTCAAAGTACAGGGTGACCGGAAATCTTCCCAGGCCATAAACGCTGACGCCGCCTTTTTCACTCACGCGGAACTCCAGCGATCCGGTGCGCTTGGTTGCAACCTGCTTCTCCAGTTCAGCCAGGCGGGCTTTCATCTCTTCATAGGTAGGTTCTGCCATGTGTCTCCTCTGGATGAAATCTTACAACAGATTCAAAATCGCCGAGATCGCTGACATCGCGCGAGGTCGCCGTGATCGGAAAAAGCAAAGCCTACCGCGGATTAACGCTGATGATCGCGGACCAGAAAATCGCATCAGCTAAAAGCCGGTTTCTTGGTTTTGAGAATCATAGTTGCTTGCGATAGTGCACACAGCGGTCCACCACCTCAAATCCCAGCGCGCTGTGGACTGACTGAGAGTCGAGGTTATCGATCCAGGTATCGGATGCCATCTCATGGCAGCCTTGCGAGCGCGCCCAGCGCTCAGCTTCTTTTAATAATTGCGCGGCAATTCCCTGCCGACGAAATTCCGGTTGTACGAACCAACCTTCAACGTAGCCAACAGGACGAGCTGGATTGCAGCCATCCGCGTGGGAGCGAAGATCTACCTGAATGAAGCCAGCAACACGGCCATCGGAATGCTGCGCCAGAAAGAAAATCTCCGGCATTGAACCGGGCGAGTTTCCGGCGAGGATGGGCGCAAGCTCGCGGGCATGTTCGTCGGCGGTGGCGCGAGGCCAGAGAAAATGGCACATCTGGGCGAGGGCGGGGAGGTCAGAGGGGGCGGCAGGACGGATGAGGCACATGGCTACATCATACGGCGAGGAATCCCACCCTTTGCTGCGCAAAGAGTGGGGCACCCGGGTCCAAACCACGATGATAAAGGCTTGGGTCTTGATCTCTTCTTAGAATCGAAACGGGCTAGGGACAGAGAGGCGGACATACGGGGCAGCAATCCCGGTCGCGCTCTATCACCGAGTCGTAGGTTGTCGCGTGTAGTTTCTCTCTTGCTTGCCGGAAACGTAGAACCGACTCGACGTTGGCAGCGTGCGCCAACTGCGAGGTTTGACCGACTGCGAGGGCAGCCGGCATCGGAGAAGATTGGCTAACCGGCTTCGAACCCGCGGTACTCATCGTTGCGCCGGCAACTATGAGGGTGAACGCTATCAGCGTGGACCGAACAAATCTCATGGAGCCTCCAAAACCGCTAATGCGGTTATGGGCTGAATTTATCATGATCTCGCGCAAAGGCAAGGGCGGAAAGATCGGGGAAAAAAGGGGCAGCATTTCGAAAAAGAGTGTGAAAGTCACCGTAGAAGAGCACGGCTTCAGCCGTGCGTTCAAACGGATTAAAATATGCGGCTTTAGCCCCTGCAAAATGATCGTCAATCAGCTCAGAACATTTTTCGTAACAGCGGTAACGCATTTTCGACAGCCGCATTTTCGACGCGTGGCAATGGCGGAATTGTTTTTAGAAACGCTTTTTCATTATCGCGATGAGAAGGTCTATTTGTTGCATGAGTTCGTGGTCATGGAGGACCACATTCATTTGATTCTCACACCTTCCGCGAAATTTTCGTTGGAGAAGGCGATGCAGAAGATCAGGGGAGCATTTTCATTTCAGGTTGGGAAGCACGTAAGTTCAAAGCTTGAAATTTGGCAGCCGAGTCCTACGAAACACCTGATTCTGGATGAGGACGATTTTCAGAGGCATCGTGATTACATTCTGGATAATCCGGTGCGCGCGGGATTGGTAAAGCATCGTGAGGATTGGCCGTTGTCTTCTGTGCATCGGTATTTCAGGATGGATGTGGCGCCGGATTACCTCAGGGGCTGAAGCCCCTCATAAATAAAACGCTTAACGCACGGCTGAAGCCGTGCTCTTCTACGGTGGTGCAGGCGGTTTCGATTGGAGAACAGGCAACGAAAGCGCGTTCGAATCGGAGATTTTTCAGGGGCTAAAGCCTCTCATAAATAATGGGACGCTAACGCACGGCTGAAACCGTGCTCTTCTACGGTGCTGCGAGCGGTATTTTAGAAATGTAATTGGTTTTAAGAAGATGGCTAAAAGATCTTGAAAGTGTATTTGGCATCCAGCAGTAGCGCCTGCCGTATGAAATCCTCAGAGCTGAAAAAATCCTTGACATTCGTTAGATTTTCGCTTATATTGAGAGAGATTTAACCGGGAGCGGCGCCGGTGGGGAAGAAGCCAAAACGGCCAGCAACTCTTGTCAAGGTCCGCGAGTGGGGTCGAGTTCCCAGGGTCGCCTGCCTGACAAACCGAGCAGCCAGCAACACGCTAGCAACTAGCCTTTGCTGCTTTACCCACGCATATGTGTATCCCTACAAAACAATTCCTAAGTAGATGAGAGTAAAGGCAGAAGGCAGCAGTTGGCAATTAGCCATTTTCGGGAATGTTGTGGCCTCTTAAACACAAGGTCCCTCCGCTCTACTCGCGCGCTGATCTGCCCATTCACGCCAAAACCGGGCGCGAATGGGGCCCTGACTGCGCGCTCTCGCTTACGAGCGTCGGGATGACGAGGTTTAGTGATACAGCAAACCCTTAAAATGGTCTAGCCATTGGTAATTGGGCTCCGGTGTTTTAGCTGCAAGCTAGAAAATCCCTACCTGAGCGTGCCTACAGTTACTCTGGGGAAAAAAGACAAAACCTAAAATCGAAAGAACCCATGTGCCACCCTAGCGGGGCCACCCTGAGCGGTGGCTTTTTTATTTCCACCCAATTTTATGCACCGAAGTTCCAAGGAGCGAAACATGAAAAAAGACACTACCACCAAGGAAGAGATTATCCGAGCCATAAAGGAATGCGCGGATGAGCTGGGCCATCCGCCGAGCTTTACGGAGTTGGCGGCCTGCAAGGGCATACATCAGCGCCAAATACGGCGACATTTTTTGACCTACAAGCGCGCACTGGCTGAATGCGGCATGATGCGCGAAGGAACGGGCTACAAAGTCCCTGAAGAGGCGCTGTTTAAAGACTGGGCAGAGCTGGTGCGTAAACTCCAGAAAGTACCAAACATGACGGAATACGAGGCATACAGCAAATACAGCCAACGGCCTCTGATGACACGGTTTGGAACATGGCGGCAGGCGCAGATGGGATTGCTGGCGCTGGCCCAGGAGAACGGTTGGGAGATGGAATGGAAGGATGTATTGGACGTATTGCGCGAGCATCTGCGGCAGACAGGACAGCCGGTAAGGACATTCAGGCGACCTGGTTCCGGATCTCCAGATTCAAAAATCCTTCCCGACCGGCTGACCTACGGGCCTCCGCTGATGAGAGTGCCGCTGGCGCATGGGCCGACCAATGAACAGGGCGTGCTGTTCCTGTTTGGCGCGATTGGCGAAGATCTGGGATTTCTGGTAACACACGTTCAGACCAAGTTCCCTGATGTGGAGGCGATGCGCGAAGTTGCGCCCGGCGTGTGGCAGCGCGTGGACATTGAAGTGGAAGAGTACAGCCGGAATTTTGTGACGCATTTGCACGATCCGAACAAATGCGATTTGATTGTGTGCTGGGAGCACAACTGGCCGGAGTGTCCGCTGGAGGTGATTGAGTTGAAGACGGAGTTTGAAAGGCTGCAACGGGAAAGACGGAGAAAAACTTTTACCACAGAGGACACAGAGGAACACTGAGGAAAGGCAAAAAACTCACCATGGATTACACGGACGACACAGATAAAACGGATCGCAGGAGATATGAATTTCGAGATCGGAAGAGGCAGTGTGGCAAGTCATGATGGAAATTTTTATGGTACATTCACCACGCGAATGCGGCAGAGGAACTTTACAATCCACCGCTGGCTGTGGTGTCTGATGTTGCTGACCGGTACGCTCCTGCGCGGGCAGACAGCCGATCTTCGCTCTGCATGCGAAAATACGCTGCCAGCGCAGGCGCAAAAAACGGTTGCCGCAAAATTGAAACACTGGAAGGTGCTCACCGTCGCCGATCTTTCGGTTGACGATCGGAAGATATGGGAAGACGACGATGACGGGAAATGTCCCGGTATCACCGCAGGGCAGTTCGGTCCCAACCAGTCCCAGGCCTATGCTGTAACACTCGTCCGTTCAATGAAAGGAGCCTTGTACCAGACGCTTGTCCTTGTGGCCGAAAAGAACCAGCGCTATCAGATCACAACGCTCTCGCGGTCACAAAAAGCCGCCCGTCCCAGCATTGTGAGGAGGCTTCCTGGCGGCACCTACTCCAGCGCTGAAGGTGAAATTCAAATTGACGCCGCCTTTGATGTGATCGCCTATGAGACGATCGAGGCCGGAACGATCATTTATTACTGGAACAAGAGCAAGTACAAGAATCTGATCATCTCGGAATAATGGCCTGTTTGTATAGCTCCGGTCCATACCTGAAGCTCCGGTGGCATCTCCTCCGCGAAACATTTAATATGTCCGGCGGGCAAAAGTTTGCTGGCTGCTGAATTTCAGGCCCGGTAACTCGCGCCCAAACTGTCTTTTAACCGCTCGCAAGGAGTCACAGCCATGAAGAAGACAATCAACGTCACGGTAAACGGAGTGACGCACCAGAATGAGGTTGAGCCGCGCATGCTGCTGGTGCAGTACATACGCGATGTGCTGAACCTGACAGGAACGCACGTGGGCTGTGAGACTTCGCTCTGCGGCGCGTGCACCGTGATGGTGGACGGCCAGGCGGTGAAGAGCTGCACTGTGCTGGCGGCGCAGGCAGATGGATCGACGGTGACGACGATTGAAGGGCTGGCGCAGGGCGGCGAACTGCATCCGGTACAGAGCGGCTTTTGGGAGCACCATGGGTTGCAGTGCGGATACTGCACACCGGGAATGATTATGGCGGCGGCGCAGATTCTGCAGAGGAACCCTGATCCGACGGATGAAGAGATCAGGCACGGGCTGGAGGGTAATCTGTGCCGCTGTACGGGATACCAGAACATTGTCCAGGCAGTGCAGTGCGCGGCGAAGAAGATGAAGTCGAAGAGCGTGGCGCGATAGGAAAACATCTGCCGCGGAGGCACGGAGAAAGTTGGGAATCGGGGAAGCGGGACATCTAAAGGCTATCGCAGATAACACAGATGATCGCGGACCGGCAAGAAAGATTATCGAGAGAACTCCCTGAAGCTGCATGGCAGAGGAAATATTATCGGGGTCCTTCGACTCCTCCTCAGTCGCACTGCTCCTTTGGAGTTCGCTCAGGATGACAAGGTAATTGCAGCATCGGTTGGCGTTACAGGATCGAAAGGAATTGGAAATTGAGTAATTTGGTAATTGGGTAATTGAGAACCGGAGATCGACAGTAGCAAGAGAAAACGAACACGAGCAGATTGATCGTCTCGCTGGAGAATGAGCGAGTTGGTTTTCAATTACTAAATTACCAAATTACCCATTTACCAAATTGTGATTGGTAGCAGGGAGGAATCGAATGGCAGAAAAAACAGTTGGCAAACCGATTAAGCGGACGGAAGATCCCCGGCTGATACAGGGGCTGGCCCACTATGTTGACGATATCCGCCTGCCGGACATGCTGCATGCGGCGTTTCTGCGGTCGATCCACGCTCATGCGCGGATTAAGAAGGTTGATGTGACTGCCGCGCTGAAGCTGCCGGGCGTGGTGGCGGTTTATACCGGCAAAGACACGCAGAAAATTGGCGCGGTGCCGTGCGGCGCGGCGATCCCGGACATGAAGCTGCCGGAACATAAGGTGCTGGCGACAAACAAAGTGTATTTTGTGGGGCATCCGGTGGCGGTGGTGGTGGCGGAGACGAAGTTTGCCGCGCGCGATGCGCTGGACCTGATTGACGTGGATTATGAAGTGCTTCCGGTGGTGACGGACGAAGAGAAGGCCGCGGATGCGAAGAGCCCGGTGATCCATGAGCAATTTGGGACCAATATCGCATACAAGCTGACGGCGGGCGAAGGCGATGTGGATGCCGGAATGAAGGCTGCGGACAAGATTATCAAGCAGAAGATCCTGAACAAGCGCCTGGCGCCGATTGCCATGGAGCCGCGCGGCGTGCTGGCGCGCTACTACCCCGGCGAGCAGGAGCTGACGCTGTGGACATCGACGCAGATTCCGCATCTGTGCAGGACGTCTGTGGCGGTAATGCTGGGCATTCCGGAGAACAAGCTGCGGCTGATAGCGCCGGAAGTCGGCGGCGGATTTGGTTCAAAGCTGAATGTGTATGCGGAAGAGGCGGTACTGGGCTGGGCGGCGATGCAGACGGGACGTCCGGTGAAGTGGATTGAGGGCCGCCGAGAAAACATGCAAGCCACGATTCATGGGCGCGGCCAGGTTGGGTATGTGGAAATAGCCTGCAAAAAAGATGGCACGATTACGGCCCTGAGATATAACGTCTTCGCCGATATGGGAAGTTACTTTCAACTCCTGACGCCGGCGATTCCCACGCTGACCGGGCTGATGCTTTCTGGCTGCTACAAAATTCCTGCGATCCAGATGAACGTGACGGCGACGTTTACGAACAAGATGTCGACTGATGCGTATCGCGGTGCGGGCCGGCCGGAAGCCACATACGTGATTGAGCGCGCGGCTGATCTGGTGGCGGCGGAGCTGGGCATGGATCCGGTGGAAGTTCGGCGGAAGAATTTCCCGCAGCCGAATGAGTTCCCTTTTAAGACCGCAACTGGCCTTTTCTATGACAGCGGCAATTACCAGGGCGCGCTGGACAAAGCGCTGAAGATGGCCGACTACACCAAGCTTCGCGAAGACCAGAAGAAAGCCCGCAAAGACGGCAGACTAGTGGGGATTGGCGTCTCAACTTACGTGGAGATTTGCGCGATTGGCCCTTCACCGGCGACTCCGGCAGGCGGTTGGGAGAGCGCAACGGTGCGGATTGAGCCGACTGGAAAAGTCACGATCCTGACCGGAGCTTCTCCGCATGGCCAGGGCGAAGAAACTTCCTTCGCGCAGATTGCCGGCGATGAACTGGGCGTGAGCGTGAATGACTCGACTGTTATCCATGGCGATACCGCGGTGGTGCAGTACGGGATTGGAACATTTGGCAGCCGCGGCTTGGCGGTGGGCGGAACCGCTGTTTACATGGCGATCCAGAAGTTGAAAGAAAAAGCCGGCAAGCTGGCGGCGCATCTGCTGGGCGTGGATGCCGGGACCGTGTCGTTTGCGGACGGCAAGTTTACGTCGAAAGCGGCCGCGGGCAAGCAGGTCACGATCCAGGAGGTCGCGCTGCAGGCTCACCTGGCAAAAAATATTCCGCCAGATATGGAACCAGGGCTTTCCGCGACGTCATTCTTTGAGCCGAAGAATTTTACCTTCCCGTTCGGAACGCATATCGCGGTGGTGGAGATTGATCGTGAGACGGGGGAGATCCATTTTGACCGCTATGTAGCGGTGGATGATTGCGGCAAGCAGATCAACCCAATGCTGGTCCATGGGCAGGTGCACGGCGGCATAGTTCAGAGCATGGGACAGGCGCTGTATGAAGAGGTTGTTTACGATGATCAGGGCCAGCTCATCACCGGCACCCTGATGGATTACGCGCTGCCCAAAGCCGCGATGATCCCCCATTTTGAACTCGATAGCACTGAGACTCCTTCGCCGGTAAATCCGCTGGGGGCAAAAGGTGTAGGTGAGGCTGGGACCATCGGATCTACACCGGCCATAGTTTCAGCCGTGGTTGATGCTCTCTCGCCATTCGGCATTCGCCACATCGATATGCCTATCAAGCCGGAGACCGTATGGCAGATCATGCGTAAAAATTCCGCAGGCGCTGCGTAAGGAGACACTATGATCCCAGCAAGTTTTGACTACATCGCCGCAAAAACCCTCGACGACGCAATCTCGCTCCTGGGCAAGTACAAAGATGATGCCAAAATCCTGGCCGGCGGCCACAGCCTGCTTCCCGCCATGAAGTTGCGTCTGATGCAGCCCAAAGTGCTCATCGATCTCAGCCGCATCAAAGACCTCTCCTATATTAAGGAAGAGGGCGGCCAGGTCCGCATCGGTGCCATGACCACGCATTTCCAGGTTGAGACCTCTGATCTTCTGCGCCGCGCCTGCCCGCTGCTGCCAGAAACCGCCAGCCATCTCGGCGATATGCAGGTGCGTAACAAAGGCACTATCGGCGGAAGTCTCGTTCACTCTGATCCCGCCGCCGACTGGCCCGCCGCCATCCTCGCCCTTGATGCCGAACTTGTCGCCAAAGGCGCGAAAGGTGATCGCGTAATCAAAGCAGCCGATTTCTTTGTTGAAATGCTCACCACCGCGCTCGATCCCGGAGAAGTTCTGCGCGAAATCCGCATTCCCGCTGCCAAAGGCAAGCCAGGACAGGCTTATGTAAAGGTCCGGCATCCTGCTTCAGGGTTCGCAGTGGTTGGTGTCGCAGTCAACCTATCGATTGACGGCGGCAAGTGTCAATCGGCCGGTCTCGGCATCACCGGCGTTTCGCCCAAGGCTTATCGCGCCGCCAAAGTTGAAAGCGCGCTCAAAGGCAACGCGCTCGATGCTAAGACCCTGAGCGCAGCTGCCACTCATGCCACTGATGGCGTTGACGTGAATTCCGACCTCTACGCTTCCGCTGACTATCGCAAGCAACTGGCCGCCGTATATACACGTCGCGCGCTGGAAACAGCAGCATCGCGAATCAAGTGATCTGGATCACCAGGCATTAAGTCTTAACTTTGTGTGTTGATCCACAACTTAGCTTGACAGCCATGCATTGTCAGGCTTATGGCTAAGTACTAAATACTAAGTACTGGCTTCTCATGAAGATCGAAGGCACCCACCAGATCGAAGCACCGCGTGAACGCGTCTTTGCTGCGCTCACCGATCCTGCTGTCCTGCAGCGATGCATTCCCGGCTGCGAGCAGATGGAAAAATCCGGTGACAACCGCTATAACGCAAAGCTCACCGCTGGAGTCGGTCCGGTCAAAGGTGTTTTCACGGCAACGGTTTCGCTTTCAGAGCTTGTACCACCTGAGCACTACAAGCTCATCGTAGAAGGCAAGGGCCAGCCCGGATTCGTGAACGGAACTGGCGACCTCAACCTCAAAGACGCCGGCAGTTCCACCGAAATTCAATACACCGGCGAGGTCAACGTCGGCGGCCTCATCGCCAGCGTCGGGCAGCGCATGATCCAATCTACCGCCAACTTGCTGACGGGACGTTTCTTCAAGGCGCTGGAAGCGGAAGTGAAGGCCCAGCCCAATCTCTCCACCGGGACAGGACCACACTAAATTAGGGGACAAAGAAAATATTAAGACAGCGTCCTATCCGCAGATTTCACACTGAACGTCTTTTCTGACGATCAACTCGGCACCGACGGTCCACTACGGCAACTCGCTTCCACCGCCCTCAAGGATCGGAATAATCGTCCAATGATGTGACTGCGGATCGACATCTCCCACAGTTACGTTCACAACGTAGGACTTAAATCGGCTGACTGCCACATTTTGACAATGCGTCTGCCACAACCATGCGCCGGAGTTGTCCGCAGTCAGCACCCAAATGAAACCGTCTTGGTTTCTTCGATCGGATAGCCTTCCGCTTGCTCTGCATACTGCCTTAGCCGAACGGTCAGCTATTGAGACGGTGATGAACGTCGGCAATGACATAAGCTGTACGCTGTCAGCCGCAGTAGCATTCCGCACCTCCAGCCTCAGATCAAGAGGCACCGGGGGTAACCCGCGAACGGCAAAGTGGTATTCGCCGTTTTTCCACAGAGGCACCTCACCCACTCGAACTTGGTAACGGGGATAAGAAAAGAAGCCAGAATCCTGAATACTTAGGCCGCCTTTGAACTCAAACGTATGGTAGCTATAGACCCAAATTGTGAGGAGCACAACAGCGAGAACAGCTGCAACCGTGACAGTCCGCCTGACGCTGACTTTCATATTCTCCCTCTAATGCTCGGGTGCATCGAGCCTTGAACGCCGCCTCACCTCACCCACACTCTCCGTCACCAGCACTTCCCCATCGCGAAACACCGGCCGCAAACGATCTTCAGTATCTTCCATTCCCCGTTTCACGCGCACTGTGCTCCAGCTTCCGTCCTTAAAGTGCAACGCCAGCCGTCCGCGCTTTGACGCCTTGTCGTGCCCTTCCACCGGATCTTTAAAAACATCGCGATCTTCACCATTCACCGTCACGCTTGAGCACTTGAAAGCAAATTGCTGTGTATCGCGATTCAACTGTTGCAGCAAAGCTCCGCCCATGCCGAAAGTGATGTTATCGGCTGACCAGCCCGCGCGATTCATCGCCGTCAGCGTGTCCTGGATCGTCCAGTAGTTCACTCCATCACCCTGAATCACTCTGACCTTCGGATTCAGCACGCGATAGCCCTTGGTATTCGTCTCATAGCCAAACTTGCTGCCCAGAATATCCAATACCTTCAGCACCACCTCGCGCGGCTTGCCTGAATCCGGACGCACCACCAGCGTTCCCTGCCTTGCGAGCACTTTGTCCTTCAGCGCTTCACCCCAGAGCTTTTCGCAGGCCTCGTAAACATTGTAAGAATCACTCACCACCGCTACCAGGCCTTCAGGAAATTGCGTGAGCATGTTGGCATAAGCCCGTACTTCGTTCTCGCGGCCCCAGGCTGTGATCGTCGAGTGCTCTGCCGCGGGAATGCTGAAGCCCTCCATCTCTGTAGATTGATAAAACTGCTGCAGCAACCGGATGCCTGCCACAGTATCCGTGCCTTTGAAGTTGATCAGGTGCGCAGCTGCGCCAATGCCCGCAGTCTCTTCGCTGGAAACGCCGCGATAGCCAAAGTCATGCAGCTTAAAATCGATCAGCGCCGGATCGCCTGAACGCTGCAGCGCTCCCAGCATTACCTTCCGAATTCCCTGTGAAAGCGTGGCCACGGTAATCGGATACCAGACCTTCAACAGCAACGTCTCCAGATAATTCGGCAGCCAGTAGCAAAGCGGGTCAGTGTTCTCAATCGTCATCAGGACGTTCTGCACGTCCACCGAACTTCCCTCAGGCACTGCCTTGATCTCCACTGGCAGCCTGCCGCCCCGCTTGCGGACAATATGCATCCACCCATCCGCGTTGAACATGCCCGGCCCAATGTGGCCGTTCACAAAATGCTGGGCTTCCCGTACGTCATCTTCATTCACCACACAGCCCTGTAGATACTTCAGCAGATAATACTGCAAGCCAAAGAACACCGTCTGCGGAAACATGCCGCCACGTGACTCCAGGTAGCTATAGACATGCTGCGTCCCCGGCGGATATTGCTTCCAGTGTGTGAATTTGTAGCTATCGGTTTGTAAAACTAAGTTGCGCGACTCTGTGTTTAGCACTATGAGAGTGTAAAAGAAAAGGTCCGCAGATGGCGTTTTTGATGTCTCTTACAACCCTGGATCGCATGCTTTCCCGATTGTGCCCTCTGTGGTTAAGGGTTTCCTATCGCGCACGATCACCCGATCACCAGATTGAGCCAGCCGCTGGCAGGTTCGCCTAAAAGTCTTTGTGATACTTCCCATCCACTCCAAAGCCGCCATTTTGGTCGCGTATGCCGCTGACTGACCATTTGGGGTTGAATTTGTATTCAACCTGGATCGCCTGCCGCTGCGTGGATGTGACGTCAGTAGCGTAGGTAACAAACAGGTTGCTGGTAACACGTTGCTGGATTGCGATGCGCGCTCCAGGGCTCTGTCCGTTGTCTGTGCCCAGCCCGGGATCAATTTGCAGTTGCGATATGCCGGCCAGCTTGCCAATCCTGCTGCTCACCTGGCTGCTGATGCCGGAGGCCACCAGAGATTCAGCGCCCAGCGCGGGCGGAGTCGGCGCTGCGGCGTTTGCGGCAGATTCAGTCTTGCCTGTGGCAATCAATCGAATCACGTCAACCGGCGGCAATGCCGGGTCGGATGTGTAAGTGGTTTCCAAACGTTCCATGGGGCCATGCAACCCCAGCGTGATGTTGTATTGGCTTATGGTGGTCCGCACCTGCAGGTTCAGCACCGGCTCCGTGCGCACTGGATTGATAAAGTCGATCGTCCCATTTCTCACTTGGTAGCGGTTGCCGGCCAAAAAGAACTCTCCGCCGGTCAGATTGGCGCGGCCCAAAATCACCGGCGCAGCCGCTGTTCCCACAACGTGCAGGTTTGCGTTGCCCCGCAAACTCACCTGGCTGCTTGAAAGGTTCATCTGGCTGGTGGACTGCACTGTAATATCCAGCTTCATGCCCTGCGTAAATGAGCTGGGTGTACCGCTGTCAGATGTATCGCCGTTGAATGGTGAAGCAAATGTGGTGATATCAAAATCCGGTGTAAACGAAACGTGTTCAAGTTTTACCTGGCCTCTTATGGCGGATGCCTGGGGAGTGCCTGCCAGCGTGAGATTTGAGGCCAAGATCACCCGCACTCCTTCAGGGTAACGGACGCGGATATTGTTCGCTTCCAGATTCAACTGGAATTGCACCCCCGGTCTAAATGCCACAGCTCCTTTCGCCGTGATCGTGCCGCCGCCCACCTGGCCTTCAAAGCTCGCAATCTCCATTCTTGTTTGCGTCACGTTGATCGTGCCGTTCGCGTGGTCCAGGCCAACCGGAGAGTCCAGCGTGTGGAAATTGGCATTCACAATCCGGATCTGGCCGTTCAGGTTTGCGCCTGGCCCATAGCGCCGGGAATCAACGTCAAACTGGAGCTGTCCCTTGCTGGTAAGTCCGGGCACAAACAGTTCGGCGATCTGCAAATCAACATTGCCCTTCACCAGGAACATTGCTGCTTTGGGAGTTGTCAAGGGCACAACCGCCTGCGCGTCAATTGTGGTGCCCGTCCCGCGAATGGAGGTCGGCTGCAGCGTTACGGTGCCGTTTTGGTAATCCACGTGGATCGGTTTGGCTGCGGCAAGCTGGAACTGTTTGTAATTCAGGCCCAGCGTCGGAACTTCAACGTGGGCTTGCAACCGCGCTTTTTCTGCCAGTGGACCGCGCAGGGTTGCGTGCAACTCTGTCTGTCCGGAAAGATCTGGCGCCTGGGTCGGCGCATAGATCGCCAGCAGCGGCTGGAAGTCGATGCGCCCGGTATCAAGCTGCAGATTCGCCTCGTAGGGCGCTCTGATCCCTACTGTTCCGTGCGCCTTCACATACGCCTGGGCGAGCGCCGAATCCAGGGCGATTGTGGCTACCTGGTCTTTCACTGTCGTTTGTAGTTTTATGTCTGGGATCGTCTTGTCTTTCACCCGGATTTGCGGCGCATCCAGCGTTGCCTGAAGCTGCGGGTCTTTGATGGTTCCTTCTCCATTTACGTTCAGGTTCACGCTGCCCGCAATCTGCATATTGCGTGACTGCACTGTCTGTAATTTTTCCAGGCGGAAGTTCTGCGCCTGCACGTTTACCTTGTATCCCTGGTTCTTAGGGAAATAATCCACACTGGCGCGCGCGGTTCCGGCGGGCATCTGTACAACCAGGTTTGTATTCAGAGTGTTGCCATTGCCATGGAACTTCAGCTCAAGCCTCTTTACCGTCTCGGTTGCAACCTTGGCGTTCGCCACTGTAATGGTTCCCTGGCCCTGCGGATTCAATTGCGATCCGTGCAGCGCTACATCCACAGACAATGTTCCCGTTACGGGCAAGTTCTGGTTTGCCAGCTTTGCTAAATCGGCAACAGAAATATGCGCAGCGGAAAGGTTCACGGCGATCGGGTCTGACGGAACATAGGTCCATTTCTTAAGCCGGGCTTGTGCGCTGAATTTGATCTGCCCTTGTGTCTGTGCTTCCAGGTCACCATTGCTCAGGCTGGCCTGGGAAGGATTGGCCGTAAAATTGGTGCGCAGCACCTTCCACGAGCTTCCCTTCACGCGAAGGTTGCGCGCATCCAACTGTCCTTTGATTTGCGGCGCGCTGGTTGAACCGCTGACGGTGGCAGTCATGTTGCCCGTGCCATAAAGTCCCAGCGGCTGTGGCGGCGGGCCGGGGGTTGATTTCCGCAGTGTGTTTGCCAGCCGTTCCAGCTCATGCAGGTCGCTGGAATTCATTGCCACCTGCAGCTGTGAGTGGTCGCTCACTTTGCCATCAAGGTGAATGGTTGTTTTTGGCGTGCGAACGTAGCTCTTTGTTAGCGCCAGCTCCTTGTGCGCCGCCGCGTAATCGGCATGGATCACGCCGTCCAGCGGTATCACCGTCGATTGTCCCAGCCGCGCGTCTAACGTGGCATCCGCGTGGGCCGCCAGATTATTCAGCGTCTTCGCCCAGTGGGCGGTAGCATCTGCGCTGACCTTCCCGCTCAGGTGCGCCGGCTTCATTGATTGCTGGCGCGTTGCCGTCTGCGCCTGTTCCAGTGAGAGGTCTTTCACGCTGGCTTGCAATTGTGCAACTCCGGCGCCGGCCACGTCCCGGATCGTCAGCTTGCCGCTCAAAGTTCCGCCCATGATATGGGCGCGGATGTCTTTCACCTCAGCGTTGCCGTGCGCCAGCTTGTAGCTTGCATAGAGATCGCGCACCTCAGTCTGCAAGCTCGGTGTTTTTACCGCCAGTCCTGCGCTGCTGACGGTCCCCGCGACTGAAACTGTTTCCAACATTGGCCGGTTTGGCTCCGCCTGGTATTGCAAGTGCCCTGCAAGACGGACCATGCCCGCCGGCACCGATGGGTTCTTCAGAATGCGCTGGAAATCGCTGGTGGCCAGCATGGCTTCATAATTGCCTTCCGCCTGCATATTGAGTGAGCTGTAATTGTTTACCGCTGCGCTCAGTACAACGGTGGATTTGCCTGCCGCCAGTGTCAGCTTGTCCAGCGAGAATGTTTGCTGTGTGAAGCCGAACGTTGCTTGCAGGTTGTGCTCTAGAGGCGCATACGCGCCATACACGATTCTTCCTGAGTTGTAACCTAGTTCGCCGGAGTACTTGCTCTCTGCAGGCTGATAATTCGCAGTGAAGTTGAGATCATGCACCTCAGCACTGAGCGGTGTCTTCTGGTCGTTGTAATAAATTTCTCCACGGTCCAGCTTCAGGTCGCCAATCGCAAGATCAAAAATGTTTATCTTGCTGCCGCTGCTCTTTTTCTCCGGCTTTGGCAAATTGTTTTCTCCAGCTTTGTTCACCGCCAGCCGCACCACCGGATGATCAATGGCAATGTTCCTGACGTGCCATTTTTTGTGCAGCAATGAATCAATGGCCAGACCCACCTGCAGATGGTCGGCTTGCAGCAAGGGCCGGCTCGGATCAGCTTCTCTGCCGTGTACAACAACGTTGTACAGGTCCAGGCTCAAGTGAGAAAGGCTCACATTGAAATCGCGCACTTCAAGCTTGGCCCCAGTTGACTCCTGCACGCTGCGTTCGACTTTAGCCAGTATGTCCTGGCGGAAACCCCGGCTATGTTCAAGCAGCTGTACCAGCGTTATGGCCGCGCCTGCGATCAACACCACGATCACGGCCACGGCCCACAAAACAATTTTTTTCCACTTCTTCACTGTAATCACCACTTAAAACGCTTGCCCCAAAGTTATGAAATACTGCGTTGATTTCACTCCAGGCGGTGCGTTCAGCAAATGTCCAATATCGAAACGTATAGGGCCAACGGGCGTTTTGTAACGGAACCCGAAGCCCACTGTGTGGCTGAAATTGGAAAACACATCGCTCAAGCGGACGTTTGAATAAACGTTGCCGCCGTCATAAAAAATCGCTCCGCCCAGAGGGCCGCCCACAAACGGCATGGAAATCCCCATAGGGAATCGCAGTTCTGAGTTCAAAACCGCAAGCTGCTTGCCGCCAACCGGCACGCTGATAACTTCTCCGCAGCTCGGATTGTCGCTGGGGCAGACAGAAACATTCCTCTGCGGCCCGGCGCCGTTCAGGCTGAAGCCGCGTAGCGTGCTTCCGCCGCCGGAAAAAAAGCTCTCGCTGATGGGAATATGCGCGCCGCTAAATGCCTTCTCCATCCCAAGGCGCAGGCTGTTCGCCCAGACCAGGGAAGAATCACTGGTGAGCGACCGGTAGTAAGCTACCTGTCCCAGAAACCGGGCAAAATTGGTGTTTGATCCCAGCGCGCTCGGGTCCAGGTCCACATGAAAGCTTTGGTAAAAGCCGCGATGCGCATCCAGCGGATTGTCGCGCGAATCGCGATGATAGGAAGCGGATACTGAAGACAAGCGCACGTTCTGGTCTTCCGGCAACACCAGGTCGGGAATAGTTATGTTGGAAAGGCTGGTGCGGCGGAAATCGTAGCGCAGAATCACGGACTTTTGCCGGTCTTTATCCATGTAATGCTGGAACTCGATTCCCGCATCGCCCAGGCGCGCGGTAAAGATCGGGTTTTCACTTGTCCGCTCGCCGGAAATCGTAACCGTGGAGCTCCAGCCTGTGTTCCATAAAGTAGGATTGGCCCAGCTCGCCGAGCCGCGTTGGTCCAGCCGCCCGCCAAATGCTGAAACCGTCAGTATCTCTGCTCTTCCTCGGAAATTCCTGCGCGTATATTCAATCGATCCTTCCGGTCCCCAGAATGTCTGTTGGCTGGTCTTAAACTGTGTCGGCAATCCCACGGGCGGCAGGCCAGGCAGCGCGATGGTGCCGCTGGGAATGCTTCCGCCGCGGTTGATCACCTGAAAGCCGAACCCATAAGTAATGGAATTTTTCTTGGACTCATGTAGCTTGAGCAGGACTTCAGCTCGAGGATTGTCGGTAACCGGCGCCCGCGTATCCACGCTGGCCCAGTCAAATATTCCCAGCGTGTACAACTGGCTTTCACCGCGGAGCAGCGCGGATTCGCTCAGCGGTTTGCCGGTCTTGATGTTTGCGTTGCGCTCCACGATCTCCGGACGTGTGTGCTGCCCGCCCACCGTCGCCACGCTGGCTGTGCGCACCTCAGGGCCTTCTTCAATCTGGTACGCCACATCCACTAAGTGTGGATTGTTCTTAGCATGACGGACCGTCGCTTTGAAAGTCGCGGTCAGAAACCCGTGGTCAAGATATGCCGCCATGATCCGGTCGCGGTCCTGGTTCAACCGTTGAGTAGAAAAAGGTTTTCCCGGCTCAAGGTTCATGCCCTTAGGCGCAAGCTGTTCCTTAGAGAGCGCGGAAACGCCCTCCAGCTTCAGCGCTTGCACAACGTCGCGCGTGCCTTCCTCTACTTCAAATGCAAGTTGCAGGTCGCCTCCGTGCCGCACCACTTTCGGTGTGACCTTTACCTCGCTGTACCCCGCGCCGTGGTAAAGCCCTTCAATGTTCTTCACGCCTTTGCGCACCAGTTGCTCGCTGTACTTGCCGTGTGAAAAGGGGACCATGAGCATGCCTTTTGAAACCGGCACGTGCGCCTTAAGGTCTTTGTCACTGAAGTGGTCATTGCCATGGAACTCGATTGACTTTACCTTCCCGCGCTTGCCCTTTGTGATCTGGTACAGCACAGTCACACCCGATGGCTGCTT
This sequence comes from Candidatus Angelobacter sp., assembly GCA_035279585.1. Lineage (GTDB taxonomy): Bacteria > Acidobacteriota > Terriglobia > Terriglobales > Acidobacteriaceae > Angelobacter. Next base: position 43,729 of record DATEHN010000004.1, read on the forward strand.
CTCAATCTTGCTCTGCACCTTCACATCGAAAAACCCTTTTGACTGGAAGTAGGAAGTCAGGTCCTGTTTCCCCTCGTTAACCAGGTCTGGATCAACCGAGTACTCCTGATACATGGGGATCAGCTTCTTTTGCGTTCGCCCCCAAACATGCGCTCCGGCCAGCTTGATATTGATCCGCGGTCCCTCCGCAATGTTAAACGTAACGTCAGCGCGGTTAGTCTCCGGGTTGTAGAGCGATGAAACCAGCTTCACGCGCGCCGCCAGGTAATGCTGCTTGCCCAACTCCTTTTGCAGATAGTTGGTTGCCGCAGTTACCCTCTTGAGTGAATAGCCTTTCCCCGGCCTTACGTACGCACCCTTGATTCGCGCAGTGATAGATCGCAGCCTGCTCACCAGGGCTTTGCTCTGCGCCTCGGAAACTCCAGTAATAGTCACGTTGCCAAATTTCGCGCGCCGCTTCAGGTTAATGTCATACTCCACGTTCACTACGCCGTGCGTGCGGTCCACATCGAGCTTTGGTTCAACCGTGGCCGAAAAGAAGCCTGTGCGATGAAAAAAATCCAGCAGGCTTGACTCTGCTTCTTCCACTCTCTCGTGCGTAAACGGCTGTTGCTTGGCATAGTTCGTCGTCTGCAGCAGGCGCGTGTAGCTGAACCTCTTTTCTGCTTTAGGAAAGGTAAATACCCCAAAATAATAAGCAGGCTGGAGCACAAAGATTACTTGCAGACCGGCGGCTCGTGGTTCCACATCGACTTCCACTTTCTCAAAGTTTCCCGCCTGCTTCAGCGCTGCCACCGTACCATCAACACTGGCTTGCGAATAGGGCGCGTTCTCCGGTTGAGCGATCAACGATTTCAGCTCCTTGAGATTGCCATCCGGCTGGCCGGCCAGCTGCACCGAAGAAACTTTCTGCCCTTCGTACGATATGTCCTGCGGAACTGCCGCCTGCATCTGCTGGGCGTGCAGGGCCGTCTCCAGCGTAAGCGCTGCCAATAACACCGCAATCGCGATGCGAATCCACAAAAAGTTTTTCATTATGCCAGAGAATCTTTCGCCAGTTTCCGGAGCCAAGGTCGCTCTGCATCTCATGTACTACTTTGGTTAGAGTTACGGAAGATTCCTCTTGTTGCTCACAGACGCAAGCTGCTGATTTTTCTGGAAGAGAGCAATCAGGATTCAAGCAGAGCTGCTTATGAAAATGCTTCTTGGATTCCAAGGAGCGCCAAAAACGCGCGCTACAGGTCAACTCCGCTGCAGGCCATTGGCATCAAAAGTCCTAACGGCTGAGTTCCCTGGCCGGGAGAAACTGTATGCTTTGGACGGTATTTGCCATTCTTCTGCTGCTTTGGCTGTTGGGCTGGGGATTTCACATTGCCGGCAGCCTCATCCATCTGGTATTGGTGATTGCGCTGGTGGTTCTGGTAATTGAGCTCATCACCGGACGCAGGGCAACTGTCTGAGCTGCTGGTCTTGTTTTCGCGGCCCCTTTTGTACGCTTGGAGCGGACTATGATTAGTGGCCCGTTCCCAGTTGCGCCAGTTTTTGCTCGATCTCGCTTAGCGCCTTGCGCAGCGATTCGGTGTATCGCTCATTGGTGGATGACTCGATCTGGTGCAGCACGTAAGCGCGTGAAAGCTTCAGGTTATCTTGCTCGCGCTGCGCTTTCCTCTCGTCGTCGGTGAGCGGGCGTTTCGGTCCTGACGCTTCCCCGGCCCTTGCATCCTCCATTTGTGCTTCTACTGACTTGCTTTCCCAACCTTTGGCCATATTCTTAATTATAAGGACATTGCGCCAAACGTGAGCTGTTTTTAGCTCGCAAGAATTTATAATCCGGGAACATGAAAAATCGGATTTTTACCTGTGCCTGTGCTCTTACGCTGTTTCTCTTTGCGGCGGCCACAGCAGTCCCGCAGCAGCAGAGCGCTCTTACTCCAGAGCATCAGATCGCGCGCGACATATTTAAAGAGCTGATTGAGATCAATACCACTGATACTCCGGCAGGCAATGTAACCACAGCCGCGGAAGCCATGGCAGCGCGTTTCCGCGCTGCTGGTTTTGCCCCGGAAGATATCCATGTGCTTGGACCGCTGCCCAACAAAAAGAACCTGGTAGTGTGGCTGCATGGACGCGCTCATCATTCGGCCAAGCCCATTCTGTTCATCGGCCATCTTGATGTGGTCCAGGCCCTGCGCCAGGACTGGTCCATGGATCCTTTTAAGCTCAATGAAGTGGACGGCTTCTTTTATGGGCGCGGCACCTCTGATATCAAGGAAGGCGACACGTTCCTGGTGGCAAATTTTCTTCGTCTGAAGAAAGAGGGCTTCATTCCCAGCCGCGACCTCGTCCTTGCGCTTACGGCAGACGAAGAAGGCGGCGACTCCAACGGCATTCAGTGGCTCATCAAGAACCACCATGATCTGATTGATGCCGAATTTTGCATCAATACTGACGCTGGTGATTTTGAAACCAAGCAGGGCAAACGCCTGCTGCTGGGCATGCAGACCAGTGAAAAGAATTATGTTGACTTTCGCCTGGAAGTAAAGAGCAACGGCGGTCATAGTTCACGCCCGGTGAAGGACAATGCGATTTATCATCTATCAGAAGGTCTCTCGCGGCTGGCTGCACTTGATTTTCCCGTAAGCCTCAATGAGACAACGCGCGGATACTTTGCCCAGACTGCCGCTTTGGAATCACCGGCGACCGGAGCTGACTTCCGCGCAGTGATCGGCGCAGACCAGGCAAAAGCAAGCGCAGCCGCCAGCCGGTTGTCCGCATCCCCATATCTCAACGCGCTTCTCCGTACCACGTGCGTCGCAACACGCCTTGAAGGCGGCCATGCCAATAACGCGCTCCCGCAAACGGCAGCGGCCATCGTCAACTGCCGCCTGTTGCCGCAGGATTCGCTGGAGAATGTGCAAGCCACGCTGAAGCGCGTATTGGCTGATGATCGAATCTCAATCAGCCTGGTAGGTGATGCCGTGCCCGCGCCGGCTTCTGCCATCAATCCTGAGATCGTCCAAAAGCTGGAAGCTCTCAGCCAGAAGCTTTACGGCGGGCTGCCCGTCGTCCCGGTAATGGATGCTGGCGCGAGCGATGGTAAATATCTGCGGATTGCCGACATTCCCACGTATGGCGTTCCCGGCGTGTTTACTGACGTGGATGATGATCGCGCCCACGGCAAAGATGAACGCATTGGCGTAAAAGATTTTTATGATGGCGTGGATTTTTATTATGCGTTCATCCAGTCTTTGGCCGGCAAACAATAAATTGAGATTGGAGTGGAACGCAAATTGAGGGACTTCTAATGCCTGCACAACCGGGTGCAAACATCACCGTGCGGCGCAGTGAGCTTGCCTGTCCGGCGCACTCGCTCAAAATGATGGCCAAAGCTGCCGCCAGTGAAGCCGATGAGGTGATTTTTGATCTTGAAGACGGCTGTGCGCCCTCGCAAAAAATCGCTGCCCGCAAGACGTTGGTGGAAGCCTTCAACACACTCGACTTTCATGGCAAGGTCCGCGCCTTCCGGGCCAACGGCCTGCACACTAAATTTTTTTATCGCGATGTGATTGAGGTGGTGGAAGCTGCCGGCCGAAAAATTGACGTTGTGGTGCTGCCCAAGGTTCAGGACGCAACCGATGTGCTCTTTGCTGATCGCCTGCTCACGCAGATTGAGCAGAACATTGGACTTCCTGTGGGTCACATTCGCCTGGAAGCGTTGATTGAGAGCGCCAAAGCCGTTCTTCATGCGGAAGAGATCGCTGCATCCACTCCGCGCCTGGCCGTTTTGATTTTTGGCGTGGTCGATTATGCTGGCAACATCGGCGCCCGCGATCCTGTGCGCGAACAGTTCGCGCTCTATCACTATCCCAAGGCCAAGACCATTGCCGCCGCCCGCGCCGCAGGCATTGACGTGCTGGATGGCGTCACCTTGCAATTTCGCGATCTGCAGCAATGCGAGCATGACGCGCGTTCAGCCGCGCAGATGGGCTTTGACGGCAAATGGGCTATTCATCCGGATCAGGTGCCAATCATCAATCGCGCATTTACACCCACGCCGGAAGAGATTGCCCGTGCACAGGAGATCGTTGCGTTGTATGAAAAGGCAGATGCTGATTCTGGCCTGGGAGCAGTTGTCTATAAAGATGAAATGGTCGATGCCGCAAGCCTGCCAATGGAACGCAAGAAGCTGGCTATCGCTCGCAAGATTGGACTGCTATAAAGAGACTTATTATGGCATCGGTAACTCAATCGCTTCTCCACCAACTTACCTCCGCCAAAGTTTACGATCTCGGCCAGCCATATTTTGTCGGCATGCCGCATCATCCTGTGCACCCGCCCTTTCTCTTCAGCCTCACCAAGATGCACGGCGACTACGTGATGCCTAACGGGGGCAGCGCTGCCTCTGAAGCTCTGGCCCTGGGCGGGCACCTGGGCACGCACATGGATGCGCTGTGCCATTTCTCTTGCGGCGGCAAATTATACGGCGGCCATGAAGTGAAAAATACCCAGTCTTACAGCGGTGGTGTGGCGCAGCATTCCATTGACGCGCTGTCGCCCATCGTGCGGCGAGGAATCCTGCTGGATATTGCCGGACAACAAAATATCGCAAGTCTGCCTACTGCTTTTGAGATCACGCCTCAGCACATGGAAGCCGCTGCCAATGCGCAGCATGTAGCCATCAAACCCGGCGACGTTGTGCTCCTGCGCACCGGTTGGGGCGCATTCTTTGAAGATGTAGCGCGGTTTGAATCGCAGATGCACGGCCCTGGACCGGGCGAAGCAGGAGCGCACTGGCTAAGCAGTCACAAGATTTTTGCCGCCGGAGCCGACACCATTAACTTTGAAATGGTTCCGTCACGAACCATGCCGGTGCATGTCCATCTGCTGGTGGAGAGCGGCATTCACATCATTGAATGCCTGAACTTGGAGCAACTGGCCGCCGATCGAGTTTACGAATTTGTTTTCATCGCGTCACCGCTCAAGATTCGCGGCGGAACTGGATCACCTATTCGCCCGCTGGCTCTTGTATGACCATCTGTTGCTGCTCTGGCAAAGGCGAATTAGAATACGCCGTTCGAATCAGGACTATGAAGATGGGCAGGATACTGCGGGCAGCGAATTAACGCGAAAGAGTGCAAATCGCAAAAAACACTCTTCGTTGATTCGTGTTCATTCGCGCGAATTCGCGGCTGATCTCTGTTTTATCAACTTTATGGCCTCGGTCTCTCAATCCGATCTGCATCTGGAGCTCAAGCGCGCGGTTGCTGAGCTTTGCCGCACATTTCCTGATAGCTACTGGCGGGAGCTTGATGCGCGCCGCGCCTATCCGGAAGAATTCGTGCAGGCACTGACCAAGGCCGGATATCTGGCCACTCTTATCCCTGAAGCTTATGGCGGCGCGGGGTTGGGGATTACGGAAGCAGCGGTCATCCTGGAAGAGATTCATCGCTCCGGCGGCAACGCCGCTGCTTGCCACGCCCAGATGTATGTGATGGGAACGCTGCTCCGCCATGGATCAGAAGAGCAGAAGAAAAAATACCTGCCTGCTCTCGCTCGCGGCGAGCTGCGTCTGCAGGCCTTTGGCGTTAGCGAGCCTACCACCGGCTCTGACACCACCCAGATGAAAACATTGGCCCGCCGCGCCGGCGATAAGTACATCGTCAAGGGCCAGAAAATCTGGATCTCCCGCGCAGAGCACTCTGACCTGATGCTGCTCGTCGCTCGCACCACCCCCTTGGAGCAGGTAAAGAAACGCAGTGAAGGGCTTTCTGTTCTGCTGGTCGATCTGCGCCACGCGCCGGGACTTACCATTCGTCCCATCCGCACCATGATGAACCACGCCACCACTGAAGTCTTTTTCGATGATGTGGAGGTTCCGGCGGAGAATCTCATTGGTGAAGAAGGCCAGGGCTTCCGTTATTTGCTTGATGGGCTGAATGCCGAGCGCATCCTGATTGCCGCTGAGTGCATTGGCGACGGGTGCTGGTTTCTTGAGCGCGCCTGCCGCTACGCCAAAGGGCGCATCGTCTTTGGCCGGCCGATCGGCCAGAACCAGGGGGTTCAATTTCCGCTGGCTCGCGCTTATGCCAACGTGCAAGCGGCTTCACTTATGGTGGCGCAGGCGGCTGCATTGTTTGATTCGCATCAACCATGCGGTCCACAGGCCAACATGGCCAAGCTGCTGGCCGCAGACGCATCCTGGGAATCCGCCAACGTGGTAATGCAGACCCACGGCGGCTTTGGTTTTGCGGAAGAATACGATATTGAGCGCAAGTTCCGCGAAACGCGGCTCTATCAGGTTGCGCCGATATCAACAAATCTGATTCTGGCTTACATCGCCGAGCATGTACTGGGGCTGCCGCGCTCTTACTAGGATTGGGAAAAATCATGTCACTGAAACCGGGCTGGAGAGGACGCGTTTATGAAGACTTTGAGGTTGGCGATGTTTACCAGCATCCGCTGGGACGCACCGTGATCGCCGCCGACAATATTTGGTTCACTCTGCTCACGCAGAACACGAATCCTATTCATTTTGACGCGGCTTACAGCGCGCAGACCGAATTTGGCAAGCCGCTGGTTGATTCGACATTCACTCTTGCGCTGGTCACCGGACAATCCGTGATGGATGTTTCCCAGAACGCAATGGCCAACCTGGGTTGGGACGAAGTCCGACTGCCCAATCCTCTTTTTGAAGGCGATACCGTCTATTCGCGCAGTGAAGTGGTGGAGAAACGCGAGTCGAAATCCCGCTCCAACGTGGGCATTGTGAAGGTAAGAACAACTGGATATAAACAAGATGGCAGCGTGGTGATCGAATTCACCCGCACCATGATGATCTATAAACGCGGGCATGTGCCGAAAATTCCGCAGCCCAAACCAAAGCCGGCTTCCGGCAAATCATAAGCGCCTGGAAATATTCATGCAGCTTCACGCGAAGTTTGCTGAAAACCCCGGATGGAGAACTCCAGTTGCTCCTGCAGGCTCTCGCCCACCTGGATCATGTCTCCAATGACCGTGCTCAAATCCATGCGAATGAGGTTGCGTTGCAGCACAGACGAAAGAACGCGTTGCAGCAATCGCATCTCAATCACCACCAGAGGAATGGTGTAGCCCTGATGCGCTCGTGCCCTGCCGTGCTTGGCTGCTGCCATCTTAGCGGCGTGTGTGGTCTCATCGGCTGCCAGATCAACGCGCTTGGCCATCTCTTGAATCAACTCGGGCAAATGATCAATCCGGTCTTTGTCAGCCATTCGGATGGTTGCAAGCTCAGGATGAGCTTTCACCAGCACCAGCCATTCCTGAGAGATACTGGCCAGGTTTTCCCGCATCAGCGCAGAAACACGTTTTATAGGTTTTTCCGGCGGAGCTGGACGGCGGTGCTCTAACCGGCGCTGAATGGCATGAAGCAATGTAGGCACATCGGCTGGTTTAAGCAGGTAATCATCTACCTGGCTGCGGATGGCCTGCAATGCGGTGTCGAAATCCGGATAACCGGTAAGGATGAAAGTTGCTGCTTCCGGTTGCACGCGCCGCATGGCGCTCACCACGGTAAAACCGTCGCCGGGCTGGCCGATATTTAAATCAGACAGCAGCACGTCAAAAGTTTCGTGGTTGATGTGCTCAAGAGCGTCAAAAACAGTCGCAGAGACGGTTACCTCAAACCCATGTTGCTCCAGAATCAGCTTCAGAGTCTCGCGTATCCCTGCCTCGTCATCCACAAACAAAACCCGGGTCGCCATGGTGTACTCCAACGGAAATTAGATGTTCGCAAGCTGCTGATCGTTGGACTATGAGGAAAAGATAAAACAGCCTTAGGAGACGATGCCTGTCCGTTCATCGGAAAGCGCGCTTGTACAAAAGGCCCATCATTCGCTGATGGGCCTTAGGAAATCGTACAGTTGAGAAGAAGTTATTCCTGATTCTTAAACGAATAGCCGATGCAAAACCCAAACCGTGAAGCCCGGGCTCCGCTGAACTCAACATTGTTGTGCACCAAATAGATGTGGGCCATTGGGCCAATAAAAATCTTGTTCGTTGCATAGAAATGCAGTTCACCCCCAAATTGGCCCAGGAAGTGATTGCTGCTGACGAAATCCGTAAAGCCGGTAAATTGGTTGCCGTTCAGGAATGGCGTGTAAAAACGAATACTTTCCACCCCAATTCCTGCTGAAAGCACTGCCTGCGCGCGCTTTCCAAGCTGTGGACCATAAACCGCGTCCACATCGTAGAAGAACGGCCGGAACGGCTGAAATCCCTGGTACAGATTTTGGCTGGCGCGGAAGGCGGCGTTAAACCCTACGCCAAAGTTTTTGTAAAAGAGGAAGTCCATGCCAAAGCTGGGATAGGCCCCGCCGCCAATTGTCGGCGTAATGGCATTGGTGGGCGCTCCGGTTAAGCCGGAAACGCCAAAGTCCACATCAAACTGCTGTGCTTGCGCCGCGCTTCCCAACAGAAAAAACAAACAAAAAGACGCAACGTACAACGATAGTTTTTTCAATTTAGTCTCCATGCATGACAATTAAGCAAGTCCAAATAACCTTACAGGCCAACTCCATTTTATAGGCAACTCAACGCGATTATCCTACCCCAGACTGCTGGAAGTCCAGAAGCCGATGGTATCAAGCTGGTTTCATTTTGCGGACTAAGACGGCTGCGTTAAGCCCTACTGTCGGCTGGCTTCGCGCGAAAGCTATCCTCGGCAAAGCTGTTATTCTGGAAAATGATCCTGCAGACAAAAGTCATACTTTTTGACATGGACGGAGTGCTCATTGATTCTGCCCTAGCCGTGGAGCGCGTGTGGCGCAAATGGGCTCTCCAGCACGGTGTTGATCCAACCCACGCGATTAAGCAGGCCCATGGCCGGCGCAGCCTTGAAACCATTCGCGCCATAGCTCCATACATGGATGCTGAACAAGAGAATATGAAAGTCGAGCAGATGGAGATTGAAGATAAAGAGGGCGTTACCGCGCTGGCCGGAGCCGTCGAACTGCTCCGTGAGCTGCCATCTGACCGGTTCGCGATTGTCACTTCTGCAACCCGCCCGTTGGCTGTGGCTCGCCTGGGCTATGCTGGCTTGGCTGTTCCAAAGTACATGGTCACGGCAGATGATGTCGTCAACGGCAAACCGTCACCTGAACCATATATCCAGGGCGCTGCGTTGCTGGGAGTTGCGCCCGCTGACTGCCTGGTGTTTGAAGATACGCCTGCGGGGGTTACAGCGGCCCATGCAGCAGGTATGCGAGTAGTAGCACTGGGAAATACATATCCTGCGCACGAATTGCAGGCGGCAGATGCGCGTGTGAACTCGCTCCTCAACGTAAGCACAAAGATTCACCAGGAAACCATTGTGGTTGAGCTAGCTGATATGCATGCAGCCAAAACCTGCTTGGACGGCTAAGATTTTTTCTTCTTCGGCTTCTTTTCAGTTTTGGACCGTTGCGCGCTCTGCTTAGTGTTTTTGGCTGCCGGTTGCCGGATCAGCGCCACTGGCACTCCCAGCCAGCGCGCCAGCGCTTCTTCCACATGTTCCACGGTCACCGCTCCGGCATGGGCGATCTCAATCTGGAATTTCTTTTGCAACTCCCGAAGCGCTTCGCGTTGCTTGCGCTCCTCTTCCGAATGGAAGCGCGCCTTTTCAAATTCATGGTTGGCAATGGCGTTTTCCATCCTATGCACCATGAGTCGGAGTCTTTCAGTGGCCTCCACGATTTCCTGTGGTATGGCGCCGCCGTGCTTCATCTTTAGATAAGAGCCCGCGTCATCTATCAGATCGATTGCCTTATCCGGCAACGGCCGGTTCTTCACAAATTGGCTGGAATAAACGACTGCCGCCGTCAAAGCATCATCGGTATATTCAACAGAATGAAATATTTCGAATCGTCCTTTAATGCCCTGCAGAATCTTGACCGTCTCTTCCTGGCTCGCAGGCTCAATGGCTAAAGCGCAGAAGCATTCATCCAGCCAGCGCGACTTCTGAATTGCAGCGAGGTGATCTTCCGGTGTAGCCAGGGCAATGCACTGTACTTTGCCTTCCAGAAGCGCGGATTTCATCAGCAAAGTAGTATCCAGTGCGCTGCTTTCTGTCCCAGCCAGAAGCGAGTGCAGCTCGTCGAAAATAAAAATTGTACTGGCGCCCCAGGCTGTCAACTCGGCCTTCGACAGATCTAAAGATTGCTTGGCACGACTGCTGCGCTGGGCTGCAGCGATCAAACTAGCCAAATCGACCGCCGCAAAAAGCTTGTTATGCAAAAAAACTGGTCCGGCGTTATCAGCTACCTGCTGCACTACTCCTTCAGCGATTGTTCGCTTCCCTACTCCTGGTTCGCCTACCAGGACAACATTGTTCTTGGTTGAGCGCCCCAAAATCTGTATGGCCTGCTCAATCTCTTTCTCCCGTCCAATGCATGGAAGCAGACGGCTCTCTTTGGCCAGCTTTGTGAGATATGTACTGTGGTCTGAGGGCAAGCTGGGGTCCTTGGTTCGCACAGCTTCTTCGTGTGGCGCTTGCTCCAGTGCCTCGCGAACAAAAGAAACGCGCACGTTGCGTCCATGCAGAATTTGCGCCGCGAAACATTTCTCTTCGCGCAACAGGCCAAGGAGGATATGCTCCGTGCCGATGTGCTTATGGGCAAACCGCTCAGCCTCTTCCGCAGCATAGGCCAGCACACGCTTACCTTCATTGCTCAGCGGCAAGTCCACTGAAGTAGCGGTTTTCTCTCCTTTCATGGTGACGGACTCAATCTGCCGGCGAATCTCCTCACTGGCTTCCTGGCTGCGCAAAAACCGCTGGGTAAGCGCCTTGTCTTCGCGCAACAGGCCCAGCAGCATATGCTCAGTCTCAATATATGGGCTGCCGAACTGGCTGGCCTCATAGCGGGCAAAGAAAATGACCCGGCGCGCCTTTTCTGTGTATCGCTCAAACATTAGGATTTCCTGAACTGAAATATCGCCCGACTATTGTACAAAGCTCAGGGCCAAACGCAGTGCGAATCGCTCAGCGCTGCCGGGCCAAGCGTAATGGCTATGTCCCGTATACAATTTCCTGCATCTCGATTAAATGGAGGAACAAGCATTCATGCAAAGGAACGCAAGCGCACACTGGAGCGGCGGACTAAAAGACGGCAAAGGCACACTGAGTTCTCCCAGCGGAGTTCTCAAAAACACGCCCTACTCTTTCGCCACCCGTTTTGAATCGCAGCCAGGCACAAATCCTGAAGAGCTGATTGCCGCGGCCCACGCCGGCTGCTTCAGCATGGCCCTCTCCGCTCAGCTTGGCAACGCTGGGATGACCGCCCAATCGATTGATACCACGGCCACCGTTACCCTGGAAAAACTTGATTCCGGCTTCGCCGTGACCTCATCACACCTGCAAGTTAAGGTGAAAATCCCCGGCGCTGACAAAGCCAAGTTCGAGCAGGCTGCCAAGAACGCCAAAGAGGGCTGCCCTATTTCCAAGTTGCTCAATGCCAAGATCAGCATGGACGCGCAGTTGGAAAGCTAACTCAGTGCGCAGAAGACGAGAAGCAAGCCGCTAACAACGGCCCAGGCTTCTCGTCTAACCATCCGGCTACTCCTCTGTCGCAACATTTCATCCCATGGAGGCTTCCCATGCGCAAATCTCTCGCAAGTGCATTCCTGATCGCTGCTTGCTTCTTTGCCGCATCCACATTACAGGCTCAATCCAGCGTGCTGGACCTGCCCCGAGACAGCCAGCATGCCAGGATCATTCAGCGGATCGGCGTTACTGACATCACCATCAACTATCATCGGCCTCTAGTAAAAGGCAGAAAAATCTGGGGCGGTCTTGTCCCTTACGGCCAGGTGTGGCGTGCCGGCGCAAATGAAAACACCACTATTGAATTCACTGATCCGGTCACCATTGAAGGCCAGGCGCTGCCCAAAGGCATTTACGGCCTGCACATGATTCCAACGGAGAATGAGTGGACGGTGATCTTCTCCAAGATGTCAACCGCTTGGGGCAGCTTCAGTTATAACCAGGCTGAGGATGCGCTGCGCGTGGCCGTGAAACCGCAACCCGCGGAAATGGAAGAGGCGCTGGCGTATGACATCGATAACGTGACGCCCAATTCCGCAGTGGTAGCGCTCCGCTGGGAAAAGCTGGCGGTGCCCTTCAAGGTTGAGGTGAACACGCACGAGGCCGTGATCAACAGCCTGCATAACCAGCTTCGCGGGCTTCCGCAATATACCTGGGAAGGCTGGGACGACGCAGCCAACTATCTCCTGGCGGAAAAGTATGACCTGGATGAAGCGCTTAAGGATGAAGATCGTTCTATCGGCGTGGAAGAACGCTTCGACAATCTGATAACCAAGGCCCGCATTCTTGACGCGCTGAACCGGAAAGATGAGGCAACTGTTGCGCGCAACAAGGCGTTGGGCATGGCCAGCGTGGTTCAACTGCATGGTTATGGCCGCCTGTTGCAGACCCAAGGCAAGCAGGATGAGGCATTCGAGATCTTCCGCGTCAACATGAAGAAGAACCCGAGCCACTGGGCCGCCCATAATGAAGCTGCCCGTATCGCTTGCGCCAAGGGCGACTTTGACACTGCTGTAAAGGAAATGAAACTCTCTTCCGCCGCTGCTCCAGACCAGTTCAAGAGCACGCTGGATGGATTCACCAAACGCCTGGAAGCCAAAGAAGACATTAACAAATAACAAAATCTCCAATCACTAATGGGCCGGGACCATATAAGTTCCGGCTCATCGAGCTTTTAGCCCTGCCTGCGCTAATCAAGGCGATCCTGAGCCAGCACGCCCTAAACCATGGCTGTGCTCTTCTGCGCTATCATGGATGCGATCCTTCCCTAACTCTTTAAATGGGAGATTTTCGCCTCATGCGTAGATGGCTTTGCTTCGCCGTCCTGTTCGGCATTTTTATTATTCCCAATGGCTCTCAGGCCCAAACGGCTCCGGCTCCCTCGCCCGGTCCCATGGCCTTGCAGGTTCGCGGTGAATTTCTTTATGCGTGGAATGCTTATAAGCAATACGCGTGGGGACATGATGAACTCAAGCCACTGAGCAAGGGCTATCACGACTGGCATAAAGAATCTCTGTTGATGACGCCCGTTGACTCCCTAGACACCATGATTCTGATGGGGCTGACCGATGAAGCCAAGGAGACGCGCGAGTACATCGACAAGAATCTTTCTTTCGATCAGGACATTGAAGTCAAGAATTTTGAAATCACCATCCGTCTTCTTGGCGGGCTGCTCAGCAGTTATCAGCTTACCGGTGATAAGCGCCTGCTTGATCTGGCCGATAATCTGGGTAACCGCCTGCTTCCTGTCTTTAATTCGCCTACCGGCATGCCCTACATGTACGTAAATCTTAAGAGCGGAAAAACGCGCGGAGCAGTAAGCAATCCGGCTGAGATCGGCACGTTGCTGCTGGAATTCGGCACACTGAGCAAACTCACAAACAAGCCGATCTACTATGACAAAGCCAAACGCGCCCTGGTTGAGCTTTACAGCCGGCGATCTTCCCTTGGATTGGTTGGATCAACCATCAACGTGGAAACCGGAAAATGGATTGACACCACCAGCCACATTGGCGGCGGAATTGATTCGTATTATGAATACCTGCTGAAATCCTGGTTGCTCTTTGGCGACAAAGACTGCAAGAAAATGTGGGAAGCCAGCGTAAAAGCCGTGAACAAATACCTGGCGGATAACACTCGCGCCGGTCTCTGGTACGGCCAGGCTGACATGAATACCGGCAAGCGGACTTCAACCCAGTATGGCGCGCTTGACGCCTTTTTTGCCGGCGTTCTGGCGCGCGATGGCGATTTGGACCGCGCCCGGCGGCTGGAGGAATCGTCATACAAGATGTGGAACATGTTTGGAATTGAGCCGGAAGCAATTGATTACTCCACCATGAAAGTCATTTCGCCCGGATACCAGTTGCGGCCGGAGATCATTGAATCCGCTTACTACCTGAAGTCTTTTACCAAAGATGAGCGCTATGAAGATATGGCATCAACATTCCTTTTAAGCCTGGTGCGCTTTTGCAAAACCGATGCGGGCTACGCCGCCGTGAGCGACGTTACCACTAAGGAAAAAAGCGACATTATGCAAAGCTATTTTCTGGCGGAGACGCTTAAGTATCTTTACTTGCTGTTTGCACCGCGGGAGACGCTCGACCTGACCAAAATAGTTTTCAACACAGAAGCTCATCCGCTCCAGCGGACCTGGTAGGTTTAATATTTTTCGGTGAATGTACTAGCGGAAACTTACAGCCGGCAGGCCCAGGCCAATGCCCTGGGAATTGGGCCATAAACCAACGCAGAAAAAAGAGATAAAAGGACATCTGAACGCAAGATTGGGCTTGGAGGCACCTTTCCCGGAATGCGTGTTGATCGATATCCTTTTATCTCAGTCACAACGCTTCTCCTACTTTAGTTGCAAAGCTCATTGCTACCAGCGCTGTTGCTACCTGGTCACCATCCGATCTTTTTGGTAGCTCACGCTCTTGTTTAGCCCCGTCTGCCTCTCTATTTAGCAAGCTGTGCACCAAATTGCTTATCGATCTAAGTTATTGAAAACAAAAAGCAATAGCATGGAGGCAGAGCATCCCTGTGACAAAGTGGCACAGTTTTGCTGTGACATGTCACACCTGCGATGTCACAGCAGGAGCTGCTTACCGACCATCTTTTGCTGCGCTGCTTAACGACTTTCTTTATCGGAACTCGCCCAAAATTAGCGGTCCAGTGTCCGATCAGCGCTGATTCCAGAAAATGCGCTACCATGTCTGCTTTCACCACAGACCACGGAGGCTTCATGCACTGGTTGGCGCTCATACTGCTCCATTCACCGCAAATTGCGTTTCCTGAAGGTTCCACCCCGGCAGTTCAGTTAATCCTGCGCTGGATCCATTTTGCCGCTGGTATTACGTGGATAGGTCTGTTGTATTTCTTTGTGCTGGTGAATGCCAGGTTTCTATCTCAGCTTGAACCCCCGGTACGCATCAAGGTCATCCCTGCTCTTATGTCGCGCACTCTGTGGTGGTTCCGTTGGAGTGCCGTGGTTACCGTGCTGGCTGGAATCAGTTACTGGATGATGATTGTCAGCGCGGATGCACAAAATGCCGGCGCCAGTGGTGGCGGCGCTATTGGGACCTTCTTTGGCATATGGACCGTAGCTTTTGCTATTGAAATGGGATTGCTTATGTCGCCGGCGGAAGCTCTGAGAAGAGGCGCCGTATTCGGGACGGTAATAGGCATCGTGGTTACCGCAGCCGCCTGGCTCTATCTGGCGCTGAACGCTCATGGCTGGGAGAGCAGCCGCCTGCTGGCCATTGGCATTGGCGGCGGGATCGGCTGGTTCATGCTTTTGAACGTCTGGGGCATTGTGTGGCGCATGCAGAAAAGGATTATTCGCTGGACAACAGACAGCGCAGCCAATGGAACTCCTTTGCCTCCGGACGCTGCCCGGCTTGCTCATCTTTCTCAGTTGGCGGCACAGACCAACTTTGTTCTGTCATTCCCTATGCTATTAATGATGGCTGTGGCCAGCCACTATTCAATTTTTAGATCGTAGCTTTGGCCTTAATTCGCAGTTCAAGCACCGGTTAGTTTACAGGAGGATTAGATGAATCCGCTTCTGCGCTGGCGGGAACTGCCACGCCCTTGCGAGCCTCAGCAAATTGGCGCTGGAAGTAATCTTCAATGGCAGATGGAGTATCAATCAGCTCCAGCGGGAAAGAAATGCTGATGCGATAGATGAAGCCGCAGGAATTTTCTATACCGTGCAGCACCATCTCATCCCCTCTGACCTCAAAGCCATCCAGCTCATAGCCTGAAGCGGCAAGCTCAGGCGTCCAATGCTCGCTGAAAAGACTGTCATTGCGCGCCATGAACGCCAGGCCGCGATAGCGTTTGAATATCTCACCCAGACGCGAACGCAATTCGGCATTCGTCGCTTCTTGCAGGGCCAGCAGCTTGGAAGTGGTGGTAGGGAGGTTCATTTAAAACCACTTAATTTCGCGGACCATGATAACCCAGGAACTCACAAATCCGCAGATTCTTTACTATAGAGTGAGATAAGACCCAGCTTGTTACACTGATTTGCGTGAAATTAGGAGAAAACATGCGTGGCAAGACCGTTGTGATCACCGGCGCAACCTCTGGCATTGGCCAGGTTGCGGCTGAAAAGCTGGCTGCCATGGGTGCGCGGATGGTGCTGGTGGCGCGCGATAAAACGCGAGGCGAGGCCGAGCTGGCACGCCTGCGCGGACTGGCGCCCGGCATAAACCACACCATTTATTATGCCGATCTCTCCCACCTGGCAGAGATGAAGCGCGTTGCCGCCGAAATTGCCGCAGCAGAACCGCGGATTGACGTGCTCATCAACAATGCTGGCGCGCTTTTTGGCTCGCGGCAGCTTACCCCGGACAGACTGGAGCTTACCTTCGCCCTCAATCATCTTTCTTACTTCGTGTTAACGCACGGATTGCGCGATCGCCTGCGGGCCTCTGCGCCGTCGCGGGTGGTAAATGTGGCTTCGGATGCGCACAAAGGCAAAAAGCTTGACTTCAGCGATCTACAGTCAGAGAAGAACTATCGCGGCTTCTACGTTTATGGCCGGTCCAAGCTGAGTAACATCCTTTTTACACGGGAACTCGCCCGGCGATGGGCCGGCACCGGCGTGGCTGCACACAGCCTGCATCCAGGGTTCGTATCCACGCGGTTCGGCGACCAAAGTGGAGGCTTGCTGTCACTTGCGGTCCGCGCAGCCAAGACTTTTGCCATATCGCCGGAGAAAGGCGCAGAAACCATCATTTATCTCGCCTCATCAGATGAGGCTGCCAGCTCTACCGGCCTTTATTATTACAAGTGCAAACCCGCTACCCCGACGAAAGAAGCGCAGGATGATGAATCGGCGCGAAAGCTATGGCAGGAGAGCGAAAGACTGGCGGGGATTACTTATTGACCATCAGCGCTGGTTCAGCTTCCACGCGATCTGCCGCAGCATACCCAGCCAGACCTCTGCATCGTCGGCAGAGAGATTCAAGCGGCGAACCATGCGCCTGATTTTCTCTTCTTTTCGAGTGATCGTCCGCTGGTCCAGGTATCCGCTGCCCTGCAGCGCATCAAGCAGCAATACGGTCAGTCGTTCCAGCTCGCCTGAGCTTGCAGGTTTGTGCTTGTCATGAGCGGAAACTGGCTGAACCTCCGAACGCTTTCCTTTCCCGCCAGTTCGTATCAGTTCATACAGGCAAACCGCCACGGCCTGCCCCAGGTTCATGGAAAGATGTTCTGTGCGCGTAGGGATGTGCAGCAGCCAGTGGCAGTGGCTAAGATCGGCGTTCGAGAGACCACGCTTTTCCGATCCAAAAAGCAAGGCCACGCGCCCGGCTTTGAGGCGCTTGCGAATCATGGGCGCGGCTTGCGGCAAGAGCTTGAGCGGCTGGTGCAGTTCGCGATTGTGCGCCGCTGTGGTTCCTATTACCAATGAACAGTCTGCAACCGCGTCTGCCACCGTTTTATATTCTTCCGCATTCTTCAGCAGCGGTGCTGCGCCAACGGCGGAGCGGGCTTCACGGAAAGAAGCTTCATAAGGACTGACGACGCGTAACCGGGAAAAACCCAGGTTGCTCATGGCCCGCGCCGCAGCGCCAATGTTGAGCGGGTTGCGCGTGGAAACCAGTACCACACAGAGATGATCGAGTTCTGATGTTTTTGGCAAGACTGGCCATTGTAATGTCCGCAAGCTAAAGGCTGCTCACGCATTGACGACCGCGCCTTAGTGACCAGATGCACTGCAGGTCGTCTAAAAAAAATATCTGCGGAGCCTCTTGACATTTACTGCTAATGTATTAGCATGTGCTAGTGCATTAGCACAAAGATACTTTAAAAGCTTTTTAGAGAGGGACCGCAGGAGATCCATGAGCGACGAAAAACAGTTTCAATTAGGCCGGCGCGAACGCCAGATTATGGACGTAATCTACCGGCGCGGACGTGCGTCGGTAACAGACGTGCTGTCTGAGCTGCCGGATCCACCGACGTATTCCGCCGTGCGCGGCATGTTGCACCTGCTGGAAGAAAAAGGATTCGTTCGCCACGAGCAGGAAGGCCTGAAGTATCTGTATGTGCCGGCGGATGATACGCGCCAGGTCCGGGCCAACGCCTTGAAGCACATGGTGAAGACCTTCTTTGGCGGATCGCCGGAGCAGGCCGTGGCCGCGCTGCTGGAGATGTCTGACAGCAAGCTCTCCGCCAGGGACAAACAATATCTTTCTCAGCTCATCAAGAAAGCGCAACAGGAGGGGAGATAAGCCATGCAAACAGCCATCCCGATCTCCGCAATGATTCTGGACACGTTGCTGAAGGCTACCGTGTTGCTGACCCTGGCTTCAGGCGCAGCGCTTGCACTTAAGAAGCGTTCTGCTGCTACTCGGCACATGGTACGGGCTTTTGCTCTGGCAGCCTTGCTGCTGCTTCCTTTCTCCGTAATGGTGCTGCCGGAGTTGCCGGTAAAAGGATTACCAGGATTTGCTGCGAGCAAAGTTCTCCGCACACGGACGGCGTCTACGGCGCCAGCGCGGATGGCAGCTACTTCTCTCCCTGCCACACCTGCTCTGGCGCCGCTGGCTTCCTCTGTCGCGGTAAAGCCGCGTGTAGAACGGCCGAGGACCCAATCGACAGAGACCGCGTCAGCGCTGGCGGCGACCCCTGATCGCTACATCGCAAGCGAATCGCCTGCGCAAGCTGCGTCCTCGCCGATTACAGTTTCCACTAGCTCCAAACCCAGCGTCGCCGTTGTGCCAATACAGCCTCAATGGAAAACATATCTGCCGCAGTCGCTTCTGTTGATCTGGATTATCGGCGCAATTTATTTCCTGGTCCGCTGGAGATGGAACGCTCTGCACCTCTCTGGATTGGTCCGTCGCGCAATCGTGCTCACGGATTCAGGCTGGAACGCGCAGTTGCGGTCGCTTTCGGGAGAGCTGGGAATTGACCGGCACGTAGCCCTGCTCGTAAGTAATGAGCTTGAAGTTCCCATCACGGCGGGCATCATGTTTCCCAAGGTGGTGCTCTCGCCCGACTACTCTGAGTGGTCACCCCAGCGGCGTTCCGCCATCCTGAACCATGAACTAGCGCACATCCACCGGCTGGATGCCTTCTCATTGACGTTGGCGCAGATAACCACGGTCCTCTACTGGTTTCATCCGCTGGTTTGGCTTATGGTGCGGGCGATGCGCGCAGAGCGCGAGCGCGCCTGCGACGATCAGGTGCTGGCTTCTGGGACCAAGGCTTCAGACTACGCCCATGAGTTGCTCGATATAGTTTCTGAATTGCGCGGGCCGGAGTTGGCAGCCGCACTGGCCATGGCCCGGCGATCACAGCTTGAAGGGCGCGTGCTTGCCGTGCTGAATCCTTCATTGCGCCGCGGCCCGGTTTCCTGGAAGGCTGCGCTGGGTGTAGCCGCATTGATGTTGAGCGTCATGTTGCCGTTAGCGGCTTTGCGCGCGGCTCCACAAACCAACTCACCTGCACCCAAAACAAGCAGCAAGCAGAAACCAAGTCCGGCCGTTGCACCGGAAGCTCGTCATGATGATAGTTCTGCGGCAGCAGAAAGCAGCAGCACACAGCAAACCACATCAGACAACAACGAAGAGGTGGAGGCCCCTGAACCACCTGAACCGCCAGAGCCGCCTGAACCAGCCGAAGCGCCTGAAGCTCCCGAATCGCCAGAGATGACGAGCGTGCAGGCGGCGCCAGCAGTTCCTGCGGTTCCCGCCGTCCCGGCAGCTCCTGGCGTTCCAGCAGTACCTGCTGTGCCTGCCGTGCCTGCAGTTCCCGGCGGCGACCTGAGCGTGTGTGGCACGCATGCCCACATGCACAGCATGAACATGGAGTCGCATGGCGGCTACAAACGCTGGACAGCAACATGGTCGGGCGACGATTGCAGCGTTGATCTGCGCGCAGAAGGGGATATCAAGTTCAACGCCGAAGCCACTGATATCGCGAGCATTTCTTCCGGCGGATTTTTTGAAGTGAACGTGCGCCAGGGCGATACGCTCAAGCAGGTCAAGGTCACTCCATCCGGCAGCGGCTTGCAATACGTTTACAAGGTCAATGGCACGCAACAGGCTTTTACCGGCGATGCCAAAACCTGGTTCTCACAGTTTTTGCTCTCGCTGGAGCGGAGCACGGGCTTCGCTGCCGATGCGCGTGTCCCCGCGCTGCTGACCAAGGGCGGGCCAAATGCTGTACTGGACGAGATCAACAATCTGCAAGGCGACTACGTTCGCGGTATTTATTTCCGCAAGCTGCTGGAACAGCCCAACCTTCCTTCGCCGGTAATACAGCGCGTGATGAAGCAGGCCAGCGACCAGATGAACTCAGACTACGAGCTGGCACGCGTGTTGATGACCGTAAGCAAGCAATACGATTTGCCGGATGAGGCATCCCGCACCGCATTCTTGAACGCTGCAGGCAAGCTCAAAAGCGATTATGAGCACTCGCGCGTGCTGATTGAACTGCTCAAGCGCCCCAACATCTCGAAGGAAAACGTGGCCCTGGCGCTTAAATCTTCCAGCACGATCAAGAGCGATTATGAGAAATCGCGCATTCTACTATCTCTGCTGGACCAGAAAGGGTTTGAACAATCGCAGCTCAATTTTTACCTGCAGATGGTGGATTCAATCCATTCTGACTATGAGAAGTCGCGCGATCTGCTGGCGCCAATGCAGAAATACAATCTGGCCACTGACCAGATCAACCGCATCATGAGCGCAACAGCGACGATCAACTCTGACTATGAAAAATCGCGTTTGCTGACCAGCCTGGCCAATAAAGGCAAGTTTGATGAAGGCCAGATGAGCAACTACCTGAAGGTCGTGGACTCCATGAAGTCCGACTATGAACGCTCACGCAGCCTGCTGGAGCTGATGAAAAATAACAGTCTCAGCCCGGCTTCAGTGAGCCGCGCTCTGGAAAATATTTCCCGAGCCAGGAGCGACTACGAGAAATCACGCGTGCTTATCACGCTGTTACAGGCAAACAAGTTCGATGAAAACCAGATGTCCACCTATCTCAGCGTGGTGGACTCCATGCAGGGCAGCGACTATGAACGCTCGCGAAGCCTGCTTGCGTTGATGGACCATAGCAAGTTGAGCGATGCTTCCCTGGCCAAAGTGCTGGGCGCTGTTGAGCACATAAAAGGAGACTATGAAAAGTCTCGCGTGCTGCAAACAATGGCCGCGCACTATCCTCTGACCGGAACGTTGCGTGAAGCCTACATAAAGGCGGCCAACTCCATCAGCAGTGAGTACGAACGCAACCGCGCCTTAGCGGCGGTGGTGAAGAGGGCGACGCTGTAGTCTTTCCGAAGCTTCGAGCGCCAAAGCAAGAATGTACGCGATCACACATCAATAAGTTGCAGTGTTGCAGATTTTTCGCGGAAATAGGGCTCTCTCGCTTCGCTCGGGATTTCAGAAGCTGCTCTTCATCCTACAGGCGTAATCGCAATCGCCCGCAACGGACTCCCCGAACCGTTCACAATCTTGAGCGGTGCAGCGATCACCACAGCTCCGGTCGGCGGCAATTGATCTAAATTGCAAAGCCCGGCCAGCCCGAATTTCCCGCTGCCGTGCATCACATAGTGATTGGGAAAAGGTGGATCAAAAGTTGCGGCACGGCCAGCGTCTGTGCCCACGGTTTCCACACCAACGCCCAGCACGTCGCGCTCTTTGGCCAGGAAATCTGAGCACGCCTTCACAAAACCAGGCGTATGTGGGCCGTCATCGCGAGCATTGATGTACTCTTTTGGATCGGTGCGTCTTGACCATCCGGTGCGCAGCAGCAGCCATGCGCCAGCGGGAATCTGGCCATGCTGACTCTCCCACTGCTTCACTCGATCCACCGTGAGCAGGAAATCCGGGTCTTTGGCCACATCGGCAGTCACATCAATCACGCAAGCGGGCCCGACAAATTTCTTTGGCGGAATCTTGTCCACGCTGTTGTCCGGCAGGTCCTTGCCACTGACCCAATGAATGGGAGCGTCAAAGTGCGTGCCGGTATGCTCACCCGTCTCAAAACCATTCCAGTACCAGGCGGGGCCGCGATCATCATACCGAGAGAGCTCCCAGATCTTGAATGCCGGAGTATTGGGCCATTGCGAAGGCAGCGGCAAGAGCGGTGTCTGCGGGCTAAGCGGCTGAGTTAGATCGACAACGCGCAATGCACCGCTGTTCAGTTGGGTGATGAGTTCGGTGAGGATATTGGCCATATTCCGGTCCTTTTTTCTGAAATCCAGAGCGCAGGGAGGGATCTATATTTATATCCGCGATCTTAGTGACTAGACACGAAAGAGCATTGAGAGGGTATGGATCCCTCGCTCTGCTCGGGACTTCGGAAAAAGCGACACCCAGGATTTCAGAAAAAGCATCTCTTCAGCTCTTGTTTAGCTTCTCTATGTATCGCTTGAACTGAAACCTGTTCTCCAACAATGCCAGCCCGGTTACGTATCCTGACGGCCCCACGGCCTCAACCTTGGCCACAATCGACGTAAGCTCGTTGGTGCGCATTGCATCATCAAAGGCGCGCGTAAATTCTTCCAGGCTCTTCACGGTTTTGTTGTGCGGAATGCCGGCAGCGCGGGCAACGCCTTCCAGATCGGTACCGGTTGAAGTGGCTGTGGGAAATCCGCCGACGGAAAGCAGGCTCTCGTTATCGAACACAACATGGACCAGATTCTTAGGGCGATAGCGCGCCATCGTGGAGTATCCACCCAGATTCATCAGAATTGAGCCATCGCCATCAAAGACCACAACTTTCTGTTGCGGCAGGCAGAGCGCCAGCCCAAGCCCGGTAGAAGAGCCAAGACCCATGGCATGTTGCAGATAAAAAAAGTTTGGTTTGTGCCCCAGCGATTGCAGCTCTGTTGCCACCGCGCCCATGATGGTAACCACCAGCGAGCGCTCAAGCTTGTCATAGACCGCGCGCAAACATTCCAGGCGCTTCATGGTGCAGGCTCCTCCCACATGAGTTCGCGGGTAAGCAGCAACGCGGCCGGATGCAGGCTGCTGTAAGCCCAGGTTTGCGCCTCCGCAATGCGCTTTTCGACTTTTGCCGGATCGTCAAGGAACGAATATGGAATTCCCAGAGCGCGCAGCAACGGCTCAGTAGCGCCGCCACCCTGGGTCTGCCAGGGATCGCGCTCACCGAAGTGTCCGCGATAGCTGATGAGCATGAGCAGCGGAATGCGGTAAAGCTGCGCGAAAGAAACAATGCCATTGATGCTGGCCAGAAAACCGTGGTTCTGCATGAGCATGGCAGACTTTACGCCGGCAAAATGCGCGCCGGCGGAGATGCCCACGCCCTCTTCTTCTTTCGCCAGGCGCACCAGGATCATCTGCGGATCATCTTCCGCCATGCGGATCAGGTGCACCAGCCAGGTCTCCGGCAAAGCCGAGACAAGCCCGATGCCGCATTTCTTCAGCGCCTGGTACACAACTCCGGAATTTGCCAGCGAGACAGGCATTTCAGGAAGAAAGTAGATTACAGGAATTGAGCGCTGACGGAAAGATGCGCCTGGGGAAAGACGCATTCTCGGGGAGTGCGGGCGATTAGAGCGCTCGATTGCTGATTGCCTAAAAAGCCGGTCTGTTCCTGCTTCAGTGGCGCGATTCAGTCTCGCGCAGGATCACTCCAAAGCTGCGTCCGCCGAAAGCAAAGCCCTGCTCAATGCGTCCGGTGACCGTGACCCTGTTGCCATTTCCGGGCACGCCGTAATTCTGGCTGTAAATCCACATGCGGCCTGAGCCATCGTCAATCTGAAAAATGCCGTTGCCCAGCGCGCCAAACGAATCTGATACGGTGCCGTGAATGCTAACGTTTTTGCCGGCAAAACGGCCCGGATCACGGTTAATTTCGGCAATGCTGGTGGTGGGACATCCCGTAAGCAGCAGCATTCCAACGGTCAAAACGAATGCCAGGGCCAATTTGCAAGCTCTGCTAAGCACACACCCCTCCAGAAACTCTGGATTAAAGATAACAAATTGGATGCAGGAGCACTGGATTGAGTCCATGCGGCTTAGAAAAGTTTTTGGGGAATAGAGCTTGGATTTGAGCCAAAGCGGTGGTGCTAATACTGGAAATCTTAAAGCTGGATAACGTGAGTTCGCGGGGCCAGCAGAGTTTGTCCGCTGGCCCTGGCAGTTGTATCGAGTTTACTGCAACGTCAAAGTGCCACTGATTAACGAAACATTGTAGTTGCTAAGCAACGGGTTCGGGTCTGGGCTGGGAGTAATAGGATACGTTCCAGCCGGACTGGTCTGGTCAGCCGTGGTGCTGTAGCTGGCCGTGATGTTGTCACCGTTCTTGATTCCCGTAATCGTGCCGGTGAAAGTTGGGAACGGCTGACCTGCAGTTCCAGTTGCATCATTGGCCTGGATGGTCAACGGCGCTGGGCTGATGGTGAGAGTCCCATTGTTCGGAGTCACCGTGTAGTTCGCCAAAGTTCCCGTTCCTCCATCAGACAACGCAGGAGCGATTGGATAGCTACCTACTGCGCTGGCAGAGGTTGCCGTGGTGGAATAAGTAGCCGTGATCGTGTCACCGTTCTTGATCCCAGTGATAGTGCCGCTGAGAGCGGGAACCGGATCACCATAGACCATGCTGGCATCGGCAGCTGTCACGCTCAGCGGCGCCGGATTTACAACCAGAACGCCGTTGTTAGTCGTAAGCGAATAGTTGCCCAGCTTGTTCGTCGGATCTGAGAGGACCGCCGTGATCGCGTAACTCCCAATCGGGCTGGTTGCCACCGCAGAGCTGCCGAACGTTGCAATGATGTTGTCACCGTTCTTCAAGCCAGTGATCGTGCCGGTGAAGGCGGGGTTCGCATCGCCATAGAGCCTGGCCGCATTGGTGGCCGTTACAGTCAGTGGCGCCGGACTGATGGTGAGAGTCGCATTGTTGATGGTCACCGTGTAGTTCGCCAGCGCTCCGGTACCGTTATCCGAGACTGCTGCAGAGATCAGATACGCTCCGGGCGCACTGGTTGAAGTTGCCGTGGTGCTGAAGCTGGCGGTGATGTTTTCACCATTTTTAATTCCGGTGATCGTTCCGCTAAGCGCTGGAACTGGATCGCCGTAAACCATGCTGGCGTTGGCGGCGGCGACGGTCAGGACAGCGGGTGTGACGGTCAGAGTGCCGTTGGTTGAAGTCACCGTGTAGTTGCTCAGCTTGTTGGTCGGATCAACCAGTGCGGGAACGATTGGATACGTTCCAGGCACGCTGGCTGCTGTAGCCGTGGTGCTGTAAGTTGCGGTGATGTTGTCGCCATTCTTGATTCCCGTGATCGTGCCGGTGAGGACGTTCGGATCACCGTATTGGCGGGTCGCGTTCGCAGCGGTGACCGACAAAGGCGCAGGAGTTACCGTCAGCGTGCCGTTGTTGGAAGTTACCGTGTAGTTCCCCAGCTTGCCGTTCGGATCAACCAGAGCAGGTACGATCGGATAAGTGCCGACCGCGGCCGTTGCATCAGCGCTGGTGGCGCCGAAGGTGATGTTGTCACCGTTCACCAATCCAGTGATCGTGCCGGTGAAGGCCGGGTTCGGATCGCCATACACTCGGCTGGCATTATTGGCAGTCACCGTCAGAGGAACTGGAGTGATGGTGAGAGTGCCGTTAGTGCTGCTCACCGTGTAGTTGCCAAGCTTCGCTCCTGGGTCAACCAGAGTGGGAACGATTGGATAATTTCCAACATTGGTGGTTGCGTCAGTGGCGCTGGCATAGGTGGCGGTGATGTTGTCGCCGTTCTTGATGCCGGTAATCGTGCCCGTGAAGGCCGGGTTCGCAGTACCGTATGCACGGCTTGCATTGGCTGCTGCGACCGTCAAGGGAGCAGGACTGATGGTCAACACGCCGTTGTTGCTGGTTACTGTGTAATTCGAAAGCTTGCCTGTTGGATCAGACAGCGCCGGAGTAATTGCATACGTTCCCACAGCGCTGGCCGAAGTGGCAGTGGTGCTGTAGGTGGCGGTAATTGCATCGCCATTCTTCAAGCCGGTGATGGTACCGCTAAGCGCTGGCACTGGATCGCCATAGATCATGCTGGCATTGGCAGCCGAAACCACCAGCGGAGCCGGAGTGACGGTCAAAGTGCCGTTGGTTGAGGTCACGGTGTAGTTGCCCAGCTTGTTGGTTGGGTCAACCAGCGCTGGAGTAGTGGGATACGTTCCTACCGGGCTGGTGGCTGTGGCCGTGGTGCTATAGGTGGCAGTGATGTTGTCGCCGTTCTTGATGCCTGTGATCGTGCCGGAGAATGCGGGGTTCGGATCACCATAAGCGCGAGTGGAATTGGCTGCGGCCACGCTCAACGGAGCCGGAGTTACCGTCAGCGTTCCATTGTTCGCGGTCACAGTGTAGTTGCCGAGCTTGTTGGTTGGATCCACCAGGGCAGGAACTATTGGATACGTTCCCACTGCAGCCGTTGGATCAGCGCTGGTGGCGCTGAATGTGATGTTGTCACCGTTCACCAATCCAGTGATCGTGCCGGTGAAGGCCGGGTTGGGATCGCCATAAACACGAGTCGCGTTATTAGCAGTCACGGTCAACGGCGCAGGCGTAATCGTGAGTGTGCCGTTCACCAGGGTCACAGCATAGTTGCTGAGCTTGTTGGTTGGATCGCTCAGAACCGGCACGATTGGATATGTTCCTACCGCGCTGGTTGGATCTGTGGTGCTGCTGTAAGTGGCTGTGATGGCATCGCCGTTCTTCAGCCCTGTAATGGTGCCGGTGAAGGCCGGGTTGGCGGAACCATAAAGACGGCTGGCATTGGCTGCGGTCACCGTCAGCGGAGCCGGGTTGACCGTAAGCACGCCATTGTTGATCACCACGGTGTAATTGGCCAGCTTGCCGTTTGGATCCACCAGAGTGGGCACAATGGCATACGCGCCAGGAGCGCTCGTTGCCGTGGCCGCGCTGCTATAAGTTGCAGTGATATTGTCACCGTTCTTCAGGCCGGTAATCGTCCCTGTGAAGGCCGGATTCGGATCGCCATACAACCGGGTGGCATTCGCTGCGGTAACTGTCAGGACCGAGTTTGTAACCGTCAGCGTGCCGTTGTTGCTGGTGACAGTGTAGTTCCCCAGCTTGCCGGTAGGATCAACCAGCGTGGGCGTGATTGGATACGTTCCCACAGGACTGCTGGCAGTGGCCGTGGTGGCAAAAGTTGCAGTGATGTTGTCACCGTTCTTGATGCCGGTAATAGTGCCAGTGAACGTTGGATTCGGATCGCCAAATGCCCTGGTCGCGTTGGCCGCGGTCACGGTCAGCGGAGCAGGGGTGACGGTCAGAGTTCCGTTGTTCGAGGTCACGGCATAGTTGCCCAGTTTGCCCGTGGGATCAACCAGCGCAGGCGTGATGGCATACGTTCCAACTGCGCTCGCAGCCGTGGCCGTGGTTGAGTACGTGGCGGTGATGTTGTCACCGTTCAACAGGCCAGTAATGGTCCCACTGAATGCCGGGTTGGGATCGCCATACACTCGGCTGGCATTTGCGGCGGTTACCGTCAGCGGAGCCTGCGTGACCGTCAGCGTGCCGTTCGCGATGGTCACAGCATAGTTGGGCAGCACGCCCGCCGGGTCAACCAAGGTCGCGGTAATCGGATACGTTCCCGCATTGCTCGTTGCCGTTGCCGTGGTGCTGTAGGTTGCAGTGATCGAGTCAGCGTTCTTCAGACCGGTAATGGTTCCGGTGAAGGCGGGGTTGGCGGCAGCGTACACGCGGCTGGCATTGGCCACAGTCACCGTCAGAGGCGCCTGGTTGACGGTGAGTACGCCATTGTTGACCACGACCGTGTAGTTGGCCAGTGCGCCTGTGCCGTTGTCAGAGAGCGTCGGCACGATTGCATACGTTCCCACGGTGCTGGTCGCAGTTGCGGTGCTGGCATAGGTCGCGGTGATGTTGTCACCGTTCTTGACGCCCGTAATCGTACCGGTGAAGGCCGGATTAGGATCGCCGTACAGCCGGCTGGCATTGGCAGCCGTAACAGTCAGCAGCGCGTTCGCGATGGTGAGTGTGCCGTTGTTGCTGGTCACCGTGTAGTTGCCGAGTTTGCCCGTGGGATCAACCAGCGTGGGCACGATTGGGTATGTTCCCACAGGACTGGTCGCGGTGGCTGTGCTGGCAAACGTCGCTGTGATGTTGTCACCGTTCTTGATGCCAGTGATAGTTCCAGTAAATGCCGGGTTAGGATCGCCAAACGCCTTGGTTGCATTGGCCGCGGTTACGGTCAATGGCGCCGGAGTTACGGTGAGCGTCCCGTTATTGGAAGTCACGGTGTAGTTGCCGAGCTTGCCTGCCGGATCAACCAATCCTGGCGTGATGGGATACGTTCCCACTGGGCTGGTCACCGTGGCTGTGGTTGCATAAACAGCCGTGATGTTGTCGCCGTTCTTTATGCCGGTAATCGTGCCGGTGAAGACCGGGTTTGGATCGCCATAGACGCGGCTGGCATTAGCAGCGGTCACCGTCAACGGAGCCGGATTGACCGTCAGGGTGGCGCCGACGAAGCTAAACGTGTAGTTCGCCGCCGTGAGCGTTCCAACAGTGCATGTGATCGGATACGTCCCCACAGCGCTGGCTGCAGTGGTTGTGGTGGTGCAGCTCGGGCTTCCAGTTACGACGGACGCGGTCTCGCCATTCACGAAGCCGGAGAAGGTAAACGTGAAGGCCGGATCCGGATCGCCATACAGACGGCTCGCATTGGCTGCCGTAACAGTCAGCACTGCTGGATTCACCGTGAGAGCCGCGCTGCCGTTTGACGCTTTGTTGTTCGGGTCGCCGGCATAGCTAGCAGTAACGCCTGCCGGATACGATCCAGCGTTGATACCAACCAGGCTGGCAGATATTGAAGCCGCACCAGTTGCATCGGTAACGGCCGTGCCTACGCTCGTGCCATTCAAGGAGAAGCTAACTGTCGCACCGGCCAAAGGACCAGTTGGCGTGGTCAAGGTAGCTGAGAGTGTTGTGCTTCCGCCATAAGTTCCGCTCGCTGCGGCTACCGCCAGCGTGCTGGTGGCAGGCTGAGCAACCGTCACGTTTACGCTCGCGGAATTGTTAGCAGCGTTCGGATCAACCGCCGAGCTATTGCTGATGCTCACGGTGTTGGTGGTGACTGTGCCGTCAGCGATTGACAGGCTGGTGGATGCCACCAGAGTCACGGTTTGCGACTCGCCGCTCTGCAGCAGATAGAAGTTCGCTGCCGCTGAGCCGGTAACGCACGCGCCGTTGCCGGTCGCTGTGCAGGAAACCACGCTGAAGCCTGCAGGCAGGCTGTCATTCACAGTCGCCGCCGCCGGATCAGCTCCGTTGTTCGTTACGGTAATGGTGTAGGTCACGTTCTGGCCGGCAACCACGTTCGGTGATCCAGCCGAGACGCTGACGCTCAGGTCTGCGCTGCTGGCCATGCGTGGCGGATAGGCAACCAGATCTTGCACCTGGCCTGCTCCGGTGATAGCAACATCGCCAAGCTGCGCGAGAGAACCTGCGCCGTCAACTCTGAACACCGCGACGCCGAAGGTATCGTCTGCCACGTAGAGCAAGCTGCCGGAGCGGTCTGTTGCCATTCCCGCTGGCGCGTGCAGTGAAGCTGCGCTGCCAAAGCTGCCCAGGCTGGTCAACCCGCCGCCAGCAGCTACGCTGAAGGAGTTTACGCTGCTGCTACCGCTGTTGCTGGCGAACAGGAACGCATCATTCGGGCTGAGCAGAACAACGTTGGAGTTGATCGCTGTCGTGCTGAACGGGCTGCCCGCGACAGCCGAGAGCACTCCATTCGCGCCCACAGTCCACGCATCGGCAAAGGCTGCAGTCGGGCTGGCCTCAGCACCGTAGAGCAGACCGCTGATTGAGCTGAAGTCGAGACCGGCAAGTGATGCCGTTCCCGTCTCCGCAAATGGTGACCCGGCCACCGGCGTTAGAGAACCGTCGCCGTTGATGGCATACACCGAAGCGCTGGTCTGGTTGGAAACTGCCAGGAACTGTCCGTTGGCAGAGATCTTCATGCTGGCGTTCGGCACAACAGAGTTCGCAGCGCTGAAGAGCGGAGTCAGAATGCCACCGGCACTGATGCTGAAGGTCTTGACCTGGCCGTTGCTGGAAGCCATCAGGAAGCGTCCATCAGGCGTTGCGCTCAAAGAAATTCCTGAACACGCGTCGAGTGTGAGGCCTGAGGCAAAGGGCGAACCCGCTGCTGCCGTCAGTGCGCCGCTTGCAGGATCAATCTGGAATGCGCTGATGCTCTGGTCGCCACCGTTGGAGACGAACAGCAGGTTGTTTCCAGCGCTCAAGGCCAGGCGATTCACTGAAGAGCACGCTGCGTTCGCGCCCAGTCCGCCAGTGAGCGTCGGCGAGCCGGGGAGCGCGGTCAACGTGCCATCCACAGCTACGGAGTAACCGGCGATGCTGTTCCCTGCTGCAGCCTGGTTGTTCACAAAGATGAAGTTGGCTGTCGGCGCTGCGTTCACAGTCAGCGTGCCGTCAGTGGATGTAACCGTGTAGTTCCCAAGTTTGCCGGCTGGGTCAACCAGGGTCGCCGTGATGGGATAAGTCCCAACCGGGCTGGTAGCAATGGCCGCGGTGGAATAAGTCGCGGTGATTGGATCGCCGTTCTTGATGCCGCTGATAATTCCGGTGAGCGGCGGGTTGGGCGTGCCAAACAAGCGGCTGGCATTTGCAGTAGTCACGCTCAAAGGCGCGGGAGTGATGGTGAGCGTTCCATTGTTGATGGTGACTGCGTAATTGCTGAGCTTGTTTGCTGGATCAACCAAGGTGGCAACAATGGGATATGTCCCTACCGCGCTGGTTGGATCAGCCGTAGAGCTTACGGAAGCCGTAATCGGATCGCCATTCTTGATGCCGACAATCGTTACGCTGAATGCCGGGTTAGGATCGCCATACAAGCGGCTCACGCTGGCAACCGTGACGGTCAGCGGCGCCGGATTCACAGTCAAGACGCCGTTGTTGCTCACCACAACATAGTTCGCGAGCGCGCCAGTTCCGTTGTCAGACAGCGTGGGCACAATCGCGTAAGTTCCCACGGGGCTGGTTGGATCGGCAACGCTGGAATACGTGGCGGTAATGTTGTCACCGTTCTGAATTCCCGTGATGGTGCCGGTGAAGACCGGATTAGGATCGCCATAGAAACGGCTGGCGTTCGCCGCAGTCACGGTCAGGATCGCAGAAGTGACCGTCAACGTTCCGTTATTGATGGTGACGGTGTAATTGCCGAGCTTATTCGTGGGGTCAACCAGGGTTGGAACAATCGGATAAGTTCCCACCGGGCTGTTAGCAGTCGCCGTGGTGCTGTAGGTGGCGGTGATGTTGTCACCATTTTTAATTCCCAGGATTGTTCCGGTAAAGACCGGGTTCGCCGCGCCGAATGCGCGAGTGGCGTTATCAGCCGTCACTGTCAAGGGCGACGCGCTCACCGTGAGAGAACCGTTGTTGACCGTAACAATGTAGTTGGCCAGTGCTCCGGTTCCGTTATCAGAGAGCGTAGGAATAATCGGATACGTTCCCACTGGGCTCGCGGGCGTGGCAGTTGTAGTGAAGACGGCGGTGATGTTATCGCCATTTTTGATTCCAGCAATGGTGCCGCTGAACGCGGGATTCGGGTCGCCATAGAGACGCGCCGCGTTGTTAGCCGTTACTACCAGCGCTGCTTGCGTAATGGTCAACGTGCCGGGATTAATGGTGACAGCATAGTTCGCCAGTGCTCCCGTGCCGTTATCCGAGAGAGTTGCTGTAATCGGATACGTTCCGGCCGGGCTGGTGACGGTAGCCGTGGTGCTGTAGGTGGCTGTGATGTTGTCACCGTTCTTGATGCCGGTGATGGTCCCGCTGAAGACCGGGTTCGGATCGCCATAAGCGCGCGTAGCGCTATTCACCGTCACCGTCAGAGGCGCGGGATTCACAGTCAACGTGCCATCGGCAAACACAAAGTCATAGTTGGTTGCGGCAAGCGTTCCCTGCGTGCAGGTAATGGGATAAGCTCCCACCGGGTTGGTTTGCGTGGCTGTGGTGGTGCAATTTGCTGTTCCACTCACAACAGCGATGGTATCCCCATTCACAAAACCGGTGATGGTATAGGTGAGCGGCGGATTAGGATCGCCATAGAGCCTGGACAGATTGTCTGCCGTTACAGTCAATACCGCTTTGGTAACAACCAAATCTCCGGTAGCGCTGCTTGCGCCAAAGCTGCTATCGCCGGCAAAGGTGGCAGTAAAGGCCGCAAGATGCGTGCCTACACTGATCGTGCCTAAAGGCGCAGTCACGCTGGCTACGCCGCTCGCGTCTGTCACCCCGCTATAAACGTCATTGGTCTGGTTAAAGTTGAAACCAATTGTCTTGCCTGAGATAGGAGTTCCGCCAGTAGTTTTCAATGTGGCAGAGAGCGTCACAAGTCCGCCGAAAGGCCCAGTCGCGCTGGGAACAGTGAGCGTGGTGCCCACAAAAGTCCCAATGGTCACGCTGGCTGTGGCTGAATTGTTGCCCGGCACAGGATCGACCACGGACTTGTTGCTGATGTTGGCGGTATTGCTGACCACAGTTCCATTGGCAAGCGTGCTTTTTGCAGTCGCATTAATAACGGCAGCGCGCGTTTCGCCGGAAGCAAGATTGGGGAACGTGATGAGCTGCGCCGCGGTAGCCGCTCTTGTAACGGTGCCTCCGCCACTAACCGCGTTGGCCGCAATCTGCTTATAGGTAAACGTGGTCGGCGAAGGAACTGAAGTGATGGCAAACGATCCATTAAAGGTGGTATTTGCCACGCCGGAGACGATTGCGGTCTGGCCGACAAAGAGCTGGTGCGGCACCGCAGTTGTAATGGTTACCACGTTTCCGCTGCGGTTGGCGCCGCTGCCGGCAACAATTGGCGGCTTGGGCGCAAAATTCGTCTGGCTGCAGGTTCCGGGGCCGGTGGTTACAAGACAAACAGCGCTGCTGGCAGAACCGCCGCCGCTAGTGTCGCTTCCGGGAACCAGCTGAGGCGGAATCGCCTTGGTTTCCGGGAACTGCGAGGCCAGCAAATTTTGCGTATAAGTAAAGCTGTTGGGTGTCACCGACGTCACAGTAAACACGCCGGTAAAGCCGGGATCAGTGAATGAGCCGCCCGCGGGGTTCGGTGTTGTGGGTGCGGGCACGGAATTGATGGAGACGGTTTGACCCACAGAAAGCTGATGCGGAACGGTCGTAGTAATTGTGACCGTTCCTGTCACGGTGTTTCCGGAAACAGAGTTGCTGCGCACCGCTCCGTGCGGGTTCACGATCGGCGAAGTTCCGCCTGAGGTCATAGTCGGCGGCAGCGTGTCTGAGACTACAGCCGAAGCGGTGGAAGGACCGTTGTTGGTAATGTTGATGCTGTATTGGATTGGCGCGCCGGGTGCAACAGGATTTGGAAGCGCCGTCATGCTGAGCACAAGGTCGGCGCTGGTGCAGCTTCGCGGCGGATATGCCACAACGCCCTGGATTTCTCCGGGGCGATTAATCGCAAGATCAGAAAGTGATGTTAGCACGCCGCTGTCGCCGATTTTGAAGACAGCCAGCCCGAACTCATCGTCCGCAACAAAGAGGAATGTTCCTGTCGCATCGGTTGCCATGCCAGCCGGCGTGTGGACCTGAGTTGTGGTACCGAACTTTCCTTCATTGGCCAGCGTTCCGTCAGGATTCACAATGAATGGGTTGATGCTGTTGCTGAACTGATTGCTCTGGAAGAGCAGCGTATTGTCGGGGCTATAGAGCACTGAGTTAGCGTCGTTTCCGCTGCTGGTGAATGGAGTTCCCGGAATTGGCGTAAGCGCGCCAGAAGTTGTGTCAACACTCCAGGCATCCAGCAAGGCAGGGCTGCCAATGGCTTCGCCGCCATAAAGCCTGTCTGCCGCGCAACTGAAATCGAGTCCGGAAAGAAGTCCGGAGCCGGTCTTGGGAAATGGAGAACCTAAAACAGGTGTCAAGCCGCCAGTCGCTGCATTAATCACAAACATGGAAACGCTGGTCTCGTTGGAGATCGCCAGGAACTGCCCGTTCGGCGAGATCACCATGCTGGCGTTGGGCGAGCAGCAATTTGCCGTGGTGCCAAGAAGTGAGAGCGCTCCATTTGCCGCGATCGCGAAAGTCTGAATCTGGCCGTTGCTTGATGCCATCAGGAACTTTCCATCCGGGGTGGCCGCCAGAGAGATGCCTTGGCAACTATCGAGCGTCAGACCGCTGGGAAAAGGCGAACCGGCCACTGCGGTCAACTGACCGTTGGCAGGATTGATTTGGAACGCGCTGATCGTGCGGTCGCCGCTGTTGACAACAAACAGCGAATTATTGGCTTGGCTTATAGCAATGCGGTTCAGGCCGTAGCACACAACGTTGGCGCCAACGCCGCCCGTGGAAAAGGGCGAGCCGGTCAACTGCGTGAGACTTCCGGAGGTGGAAACGGAATAAGCGGACACCGTGTTGGCGGCAGCCTGGTTATTCACGTAAACATAGTTGCCCTGTGCTTGCGCATTCAAGGGAAGCGCCATGGCCAATGCCAACAGCAGCACAGTCGCGAGCCAACGCTTTCCGGCATTGCGCTTGTTTGTCTGCGCCCAGATTGACGTTGAGCCAAAAATAGAATTATGTGTAGCAGCCTGCATGGCGTGCCCTCCAGGAAATCTTTTTGCTAGAACTCAATAAACATCCGCACGGCTTTTCCATCAGCATCGTTAAAGCTCACGCTCATGGCCGGCGAACTGCCCTTTTGCCAGGAGTCGTAAAGCTGGCGTGGGACTTTGAAGGAACCGCTCACCTGAGTTGCGGCGCCTGCGGGCAAGACGAGACCGTTCAGGCTCCCGTACGTCACGCGCGCCGCCATGGGATCGTGCAGCGTGATGGCGGCATTTCTTATGTCTGCAGAAGTGTTGTTGCTGATGCTGAGTGAAATGGTGACCTGGACATCTTCACCGGCAGCCGCGGGAGAACTGACGCTGTAACTGCCGCTGATATTGCCGGCCGGCGCTGCATAAGCAGCCAGCGCCAGAAAAGAAACCATGACACACACAGACAGAAAGATTGAGCGCGCGGAAATCATTTGAGCGTTCCTCCATGCGCCTCTCGCAGAGGCGCGATAATGCCGTCAAAACTCTAAAAAATGAGTGCTGTATAAATTTCTGGTGGAGAGGAGAAGCCCCGAATACACG
>DATEHN010000005.1:0-33571 GCA_035279585.1 Candidatus Angelobacter sp.
TTTGATCTTGCCCGTTGTCTCAGCTTTCGCTATCAGCGGGTGGTCGCAGGGGATCATACCGTCTCCTGGGCCGGAGAAGTTTTTCAGCTCCCTCCACTTTCTTCGCGCCACAGCCTGGCCGGCAAAGTCATCGAAATCTCGCACCAGCTCGATGGTGCGCTCCGCTTTTACCTCGGCCCGCAACTCCTACTCACCCACCAACGTCCCTTGCAGGAACTCCTAGAACCCAAACCGGCCATTCTTTCTTCGGCCTTAAAACGCAAATCCAAACCGCCCCGCATTTATAACCTCGGCGGACGACCGGCTTTGTCCGCCGCCACTTAAATCTCTCAGGGGGTGACATTTTATCGTTGCAGTTAATACGACATTTTTTCGTTGCAACTACAGACCTTGACTTTGCACGGAGTTAGTGGTTCTTAATCATTGTTTCATGGCAAAAGCGAAGCCCTGCGGTTCGGCCAGTATAGGAGCTTGTTTACCGTTCTATGACAATTTTTGGGTTCAATACTGACGTGAAGCACGCAGATGTTGTGTATCACGTGCAAAGCGAAGCGCGGCAGAATGACCTGCTGCTGCAAACGCTGGTCTTTGTGAAAGGCCAGTGTGTTGGCAAGCGCACGGTTTCTTATGCGCAGCAGGTTTCCCAGCCCGAATTCTCCACGGAAGCGATTCATGAGCTGTTGAAGTCGCAGCATAAAACCGTGCTGGAAGCCATTCAGCAGGGGAGTCTTGAGGCTGATCTGGGCAACGGCAATGAAGTGCAGGATGTTGGAGGCTCCGGCCTATCCTTGCAGTGGTCAGCAGCCTCGGCCAGCGATGCAGCAACACTTCCCGTAACTTTTCGCGTACTCGATGCTGGAAGCCCGGCCAACAGAGCAGAAGTTGTGGTGCGTGGCGTGATTGCCTCAGACGGTTTGGAATTAGCTCGCGGCGTGGCGGATGACGCCGGCAAAGTGGAACTCTCAATCCCTTTGACTGAAGAGGTTCTGGCCCGAGGCGCGGTGATGGTGCAAGCCATGCACCAGGGAAAATCCGCAACCAGGAAGTTCCGTCTTAAGCGATAACAAACATTCACACCGGATTTAGTCCATTGTGCTAGGTGGTGGTTTATCCTAAGCATGAGTGCCAGTGCCGGCCAAATTCGACCTTCCCCAGTCTGACGCCATTGTTGTAGGCTCCGGACCAAACGGCCTTGCAGCCGCCATTCGGCTTGCCCAGGCAGGCAAATCTGTCATCGTCCTTGAAGCAGCCGATGTTCCCGGGGGTGGTGTGCGTTCTGCAGAGCTCACGCTGCCCGGTTTTCTCCACGATGTCTGTTCTTCCGTTTTCGCCACGACAGTTTGTTCACCTTTCTTCAGTACGTTGCCGCTGGAAAAGTACGGCCTGGAGTGGGCGTTTCCAGGAGCGGCCCTGGCCCATCCCATGGCTGACAACGCAGTCGGCATTTTGTACAAATCTGTGGAAGAAACTGCAGCTACGCTGGGGGTGGATGGACCAAGATATCGTGCGCTCATGGGCGATCTTGTGGCTCATGCACAAGAGCTTTTGCAGGAAGCGCTGGCGCCCTGGCATTTTCCGCGGCATCCGCTGTTGTTTGCTCGATTTGGCTTGCGTGGCCTGCGTCCTTCCACCGCTTTGGCGCGAGCGTACTTCAAGACCGATCTGGCACAAGCTTTCTTTGCGGGCTTAGCCGCACACTCCATGCTGCCGCTGGAAAACATTACGACATCTGCTGTGGCGCTGGTGCTGGCGATTTCAGCTCATGCTGCTGGTTGGCCCTTTGCTCGCGGAGGTTCCAAGCAACTGGCTTTTGCGCTGGTGAAACATCTGGAATCGCTGGGCGGAAAAGTTTTCACCAACCATCGAGTTGACTTGTTTGATCAGCTTCCACCGGCGCGTGCCGTGCTCTTTGATGTGACGCCGAGACAACTGATCAAGATCATGGCAGAAAAGTTGCCGCCAGCTTACCGGCGCAAGCTGGAGCGATACAAGTACGGCGTTGGCGCCTACAAAATCGATTGGGCTTTGCATCAGCCTATTCCATGGCGTGCTGCGGAGTGCGCGCAGGCGGGAACGGTGCATCTGGGCGGCTCGCTCAAGGAGATGAGTGAATCTGAAAGTGCCCCCTGGCGCGGAGAAGTATCCACGCACCCTTACGTGCTCCTGACGCAGCCAAGCTTGTTTGATCCCACACGCGCGTCTGCGGGCCAACATACGGCGTGGGGATATTGCCACGTACCCAACGGCTTTAGCGGCAACGTAGCAGAGGCGATTGAAAATCAGGTGGAGCGGTTTGCACCCGGATTTCGTGACTGTATTGCCGGCCGCTCCATCATGGAACCGGCTGAATTTGAGCAGCACAATGCCAATCTTATCGGCGGCGATATCGGCGGCGGTGCTGCGAACCTTGGCCAGCTTTTCCTTCGTCCTACGGCAAGCCTGTATCGCGTTCCGTACAAGGGTGTCTATCTCTGCTCCGCTTCCACGCCGCCCGGTGCGGGCGTGCATGGCATGTGCGGATACTTTGCCGCTGAAGCTGCGCTCAAGGAATTCCACTAACTTTCCATCCGTACATTGCTGGCAAAAAAGATTCCCCATTTGATGAACTGATTGCCTTTTGAGCGCAAATGAAGTACGTTTCCTGACAAATATAGAAACGAATGTGAGGCTCGATGTTTTGCTTTAGATGCGGCGCTTCCATGCCTGACGGTTCCCAGGTATGCCCCCAGTGTGCAGCCCCGGTGCAGAATACGCCGGCGCAACCTGCTGCATCAACGCCTTCCACGCCTCCGCCTGCTTCATCGTGGCTGAATCCACCTTCCGCGCAGCTGCAGTATTCGCAAGGCCAGCCCTATCCACAGCCAGGCCAGCCCTATTATGGGCAACAGCCCCCTACTGACGGCAAGGCAACCGCCAGTCTGGTTTTCGGCATTCTCTCTATTCTTTGTTTCGGATTTGTAGCTGGAATTCCGGCAATCATTCTTGGACATATCTCACGCAACAACATTCAACGCAGCTTGGGCCGGCTCTCCGGCGCAGGCATGGCGATGGCCGGCCTTATCATGGGCTACATCAGCATTGCTTTCAGCGTGCTCATCATTGCTGCTGTCATGATTCCCAACTTCACGCGCGCTAAAATCACAGCCAATGAGTCCGCAGCCGCAACTACCGTGCAAACGATCAACATTTCCCAAGCTACTTACACAACCAATTATCCCGATAAAGGCTATGCTCCTGACTTGGCAACTTTAGGCTCCGGATCCAGCGCTTCCTGCTCCCAAGGTACTGCTGATCATGCTTGT
The DNA here is from genome assembly GCA_035279585.1 of Candidatus Angelobacter sp. Taxonomy (GTDB): domain Bacteria; phylum Acidobacteriota; class Terriglobia; order Terriglobales; family Acidobacteriaceae; genus Angelobacter. Next base: position 3,303 of record DATEHN010000005.1, read on the forward strand.
CTGCTCGATAACATATTGGGCGGCACAACGTGCACGGCTGGCGCTTGGTGCACTAAATCTGGCTACAAGTTCTCCATGAACCGTGAGGGAAATTGTCCTTCTCAGGAAAACTCCGGCAATGAGTGCAACTATGTAGTGGTGGCCACGCCAGTCAGCACCGGCACAGGCAGGCGCAGCTTCTGCTCTACATCAGATGGTGTCATCCGGAATCGTTATGGTCTGCCGCTTTCCCAGCCCGTTGATGTAGAAGAATGCTCTTCCTGGTCGCCGATTCGATAGGGCTGCCGGCAAGAAGTTGGTAACCTTATCCCCGGTTAATGGAAGGAAGTTCGCGGCTTTGCCGTTATGGTTCTGGTTGCTTGTCTCTCAAAATAAACAGTCCAACTGCCAGAGCTGCATCTGCTTCTAACCTAGTTGGACTTCCCCATGGGGACCTTTCGTCTGGCGGAGAGCAGCTCCCCCGATCCTAATACGTCGTTTTTTCATCGAGCTGCGCGCATGTTGCCCGGCATCATCGCCGGTGCTGCAGATCTTGATCCTGCCGCTGTGCTCACGGCCACAGTGGCGGGCGCCAGCTTTGGCACATCGCTGGGCTGGGTGGTGGTGCTTTGTATTCCGGTGCTGTTCAGCATCTTTGCCGTCTCCTCGCGCATTGGGCAGGAAACCAGAAAAGGCCTGGTACAACTGATTCGTGAACACTATAGCGCCCGGACCGCTCTGATCATGGCCTTGCTGATTGCCGCAGTCAATCTGGCCATGATCGTGGGCGATATTGTGGCCGTGAGTGATAGTTTTGCCCTTATCACCATCTCGCCGCGAATCTTTTTTCTGGCCATTGTTGGCTTCACGGTCTGGTATGTGCTGATCATCGGCAATTATCAAAAGACCACCAAGGTTCTGGGCCTGCTCACGCTCATCCTGATTGCTTACGTGGTGGCCGCCTGGCGCGTGACTGATTCCTTCGCCCTGCTGGCCAAAGACGTCTTTCTTCCCCACATGCAGGTAAGCACTGATTACATGATGGGCGTAGTCGCCGTTTTTGGTTCCTTGCTCACACCTGACGTGATTGTCTGGCAAACCAGCTCCAAACGCGGGCTTCCGGAAGGCTTGGCGCGCGCTCACGTGACCGAATCCCACGCCGGGACTTTTGTGGCCTGTCTGATCTCGCTCTGCGCCATGGTTGCCGCTTCGCATATGCACGTTGCCGATCCCTCCAACATGACCACGCGCAGCGCCTCTGAGGCGCTTGGCTCTTTCGGCTTTGCCGGGACCATACTTTTTTCGCTCGGCATCATTGCTTCCGGCCTTATCGCGCTCCCCATTCTGGTAGCTTCACTTTGTTTCAGCGTGGCGGAGGCCATGGGCTGGAATTCCGGCCTCTCGGTTGAGCCGTGGAACGCTCGCATGTTTTACGTAATGATCTCCATCACTGTCTTTCTGGCCGTAATCATCGATTTCTTTGGCGTCCACACCGTGCACGTGCTTTATTGGTCTCAGGTTCTGGCCGGAATTGTTTTGGTCCCAATTTTTATTTTTATCCTTCTGCTCTCCAACAACTCCCGCATCATGCGTACCACCAATACGCATTTTGAAAACTTCTGGCTGGGCGCCGCCGCCATGGGTATGTTGATCTCAAACCTGCTGTTCTTCTGGTTTGTATTGAAGTAGCGAGTTTGTTTGCCATGCAACCTTTTCAAAATAGCTGCTTCTAATCTAAGTAGCTGCAGCAATCTGCAGCCAACGAACAGATAGACCCACCGGTTCGGCGCGTAAGCGCCTTGGCAGGGAAACCGGTGGGTCTTTTATTTTGTGGCCGCTTCGCAGCCAAAACCGCCACGGATGGTTGCTGCATCGGAAATCCGCTGCGCTAGTAGCAGCGGGCTCGGCGCGTGCCCGGCCTCACCCTTACTTTTGTCATTAGGCTCCGCCAGACGACTCATGTCTGATCTACACTGAATGCATCGGAGACAACATGATTCATTCCGGCCGTCATTTTCTCCAGATACCCGGCCCAACAAACGTCCCTGATCGCGTTCTGCGCGCCATGGACCGGCCTGTAATCGACCATCGCGGGCCGGAGTTTGCCCGGTTGGGCGTTGAGGTCCTGGAAGGGCTGAAGTCGGTCTTCAAAACCAAAGGCCCGGTCATCATCTATCCATCGTCAGGTTCGGGCGCGTGGGAAGCCGCAATCGTAAACACGCTCTCGCCCGGCGACCGCGTTCTCATGTTTGAAACCGGCCACTTCTCCAACCTGTGGCGTGATATCGCTCTGCGGCACGGCCTGATTGTGGAGTATCTCCCTGGCAATTGGCGGCGCGGCGCGCAACCCGCTGATGCGGAACGGACGCTCACGGAAGATACCGGGCACGCCATCAAAGCGGTGATGGTGGTGCACAATGAAACTTCTACCGGAGTCACCAGCCGCATTGCCGATATTCGCGGGGCCATGAACAGCGCGCGCCACCCCGCGCTGCTGATGGTGGATACAATCTCATCACTCGGCTCCATCGACTATCGCCATGACGAATGGGGCGTGGACGTGACCGTGGGTGGATCGCAAAAAGGACTGATGCTTCCGCCGGGGCTGAGCTTCAATGCCGTCTCTGAGAAAGCCCTGGCTGCCAGCAAGAGCGGGAAAATGCCGCGTTATTACTGGGACTGGCAGGAAATGCTCAAGCCGAACAGCGCCGGATTCTTCCCTTATACGCCTGCCACCAACATGCTGTGGGGCCTGCGCGAAGCGTTTTTAATGCTGCAGGAAGAAGGTCTGGACAATGTTTTTCGCCGCCATGACCGCCATGCGCAAGCCACTCGTGCAGCCGTAAGCGCCTGGGGGCTGGAAGTGTGGTGCGAAGAGCCGCAGGAATATTCCAGTTCTCTTACTGCGGTGCTCATTCCCAAGGGCCATGATGCCGATAAGCTGCGCCAGGTCATTCTCGATGGCTTTGATATGTCCCTGGGGACTGGGCTTTCCAAACTCGCCGGCAAGGTGTTTCGCATCGGCCACCTGGGGCATTTTAACGATCTCATGCTGGCGGGCACATTAAGCGGTGTGGAGATGGGGCTGTGTCTTGCAGAAGTCCCGCATAAGCCCGGCGGCGTTACCGCCGCTCTGAACCTGTTGGCTGAGAGTAGGCAAAAGAAGGCGCAGCACATGAGAGTTGCTGAAGGCGCATTGAGCTAAGTCTTGAGTACCTCAATCTTTAGAAAAAGTGCGCAATAAGGCGCTTGTGAGTGGCCTTGCTTTTGGGTTACAGTCTTCTAAACTTACCGTAATGAAATTTGGCTCAAATGGCATTTACGCATCTCTCCATGCCGGCGCACCCGTCTCTAATTGCCTCTTATTGCAGGAGATGCCAAAACTTCGTCGCCGCAAGCCCCAAGCCAGGAATTCTTAAGTCGGCAGAACGGGCGCACGATTGCAACCATTTGCCAGCCGAGAGCAAAAAAAGATCCGCGTCCAAAAAAGCGGGATTGGCGAAAGACTAAAGAAACTCGAGTTGCAGCTTGTTGGTTCGCGTCACAAGTGAAAGCAGCCTGAATCTTATTTTTTCTATCCCTGTTCGTCTTTAAGGTTGCGGAAGGCTGCGCGGTGTTCCCGGATGAGCCGCTCCAGATGTGATTGTAGAGCGGCAACCGAATCAAACAGGCTCTGGACACCGCCGCTTTCCCAGGTCAGGTCCTGGTGCTCCAGATCAACAGAGAAATCGCGGATCATCTGGGCAAAGCGCCGAATGCGCTCCGCCGCCAGGAATGAAGCGATTGTAGCCTGGCGTTCCGTCCGCGCGTTGTGCAGCTCGCTGGCAGTCCAGGCAGTCATGCGTACTTCATCAATCGCATGGCGGAAATCGTGCAGTGTAGCTGGGTCGGAAACGCCGCCGGATTTCAGGTCGCGCTCCAAAGCGTGCAGCTCAGTGGTTAAAGCTCGCAGCCGGGAAATGAGATGGAAGCCCTGTTCAGCCATGTTTCTTGATTCAGCCCTGTCTCCTGATTCAGCCATATTTCCAGATCCAGCCAGTTTCCTAGGCTTAGCCATGTTTCCTGCCATATTTTGATGCCCTTCAGCTCTGGATTGCAGCATGTTTTCGTATGAACATGGACTATTGGCGGGCCTTCAAATGGCCAAGCCCGGCTCGCCCTTAAGTAACCAGCACTTCTGCTTGATGATTCATCCAACTGGACTTCACAAAAATTGCTTCTTTTTCCCGTATTGGAACACACACTAAATAGCCGCATTACCTGCGGCTGTGGCGTTGCAAATACAAATTAAGTGTGTTGTGTCTTGCGCTTGCGCGCGCTGCTGACGCGCTTGGGACTGGGCACAGGCACCGGCGCCAGTGATGTCGCAGATGGCCCGAGTTTTCCCAAACCTGGCAGTTTCTGCTTCAGCTTGAGCACAGGCTCAAACAGATCACCCATCTTTTCCACGCGCTGCAATACCTGGTCTGAGGTAAAAACCAGCAGTTCAGGATCATTATTTTTCAGGCATTGCTCAACTTCCTGCCAGGTAACAGGCGTGGACACGGTTGGGTTCTCTCTCGCGCGCAGGGAATAGACATTGATGGTGGTTTTGTGGACGTCATTCTGGCTCCAATCCACCAGCACTTTGTTGGAGCGCAGCGATTTCTTCATGTCTGAAACCACCTGGCCGGGCTGGCTCTTTTCCAGCAGGCGCGCAATCGCTTTGGCAAAGGGTTTGGTTTGATCGTAAGTCACCGCGGTGTTCAGCGGAACATAGATTTGCAGCCCTTTTGAGCCGGACGTCTTGGCAAAGGATTGCAATCCGAACTGGGAAAAAATCTCCTGCACCCAGAGCCCAACCTGACAGCATTGCACAATGTTGGCTGGTGCACCGGGATCAAGATCGAAAGCGATGACCGTGGGCCGCGGCATCTCTGGCGCGCGTGAAAGCGAGGTATGCAATTCCAGATCAGCCAGATTGCCCAGCCACACCAGCGTAGCTACTTCCTCTACCACGCAATAAAACATGTGGCGCTTGTTGCCCTCGCTCCATACCTTGGCAGTCTTGATCCAATCCGGACGATATTTGGGGCAGTTCTTCTCATAGAAAAACATGCCCTCCACGCCTGCCGGATAACGCTTGAGCGTGAGCGGCCGGCCAGCCAGATGAGGCAGCAGCACGGGCGCGATCTTCACGTAGTAATCAATGACCTGGCCTTTGGTGAAGCTGGCTTGCGGATATAAAACTTTGTCAAGATTGGAAAGCTTGATCTGCCGGCCTTCAACCGTGATGGATGTCTCTTGTTTGGCCACGATTTTGTTCCTCAGTTACCTCTTGCAAGTTTAGATGCCAGCTCCGCTTGCTGTGCATTTTCCAGTGTAGTTCAACAACATTGGCGGCCCAATATGCCATCTAACACGAGGATGTCAGACGCCCAGGAAAAAGCGCTGCCGGTAAGCTCCTCCCAACCGCCCGTTTTCTGCCAGAAGCAGGAAACGCTGTTTCGCGAGGTGATCCAGTTGCTGGAGCAGAAGGGCGTGCCGTTTGTGATCTCCGGGGCGTTCGCGCTGCATGAGCACACCGGCATCTGGCGCGATACCAAGGACCTTGACCTCTTCTTGCCCACGCAAGAAGCAGGCCGTGCTCTCGATATCCTGAAAAAAGACGGCTTTGAGACCGAGATACTGGATAACGTCTGGCTGGCTAAAGCTAAACGCGACGGCTTCTTTGTTGACCTGATTACGGGCATGAGCAACGGCGTGATCCGTGTGGACTATTCATGGATCAGACACGCCAGCCGGGCGCAGATCTTTGGACTTTCAGTGCGCGTGCTGGCTCCGGAAGACCTGATCGCTTCTAAAGTTTTTGTCACGCGACGTGAACGTTTTGATGGCGCCGATATTTGCCACGTGATATACGGCACGCGCGGCAAGCTTGACTGGCAGCGCCTGCTGACCCTGGTTGGCGAGCATTGGGAAATGCTCTTCTGGCATTTGCTGCTCTATCACTACACCTATCCGGCCAATACCGGCTACGTTCCGCAGGAAATATGGGATGAGCTGCTGCAGCGTTTCAGGGTTGAGCTGGCGCATCCGAACAAGGATGTTGAATTTCGCGGAAGCCTGATTGACGACAAGATGTTTGCTATTGATGTTGCTGAGTGGGGCAAGCGCGACATTTTGGCGGAGCACAGGAACAAAGCAGAAATGATCAAGGGGCAGACGGAGAAGGCAGCCTGAAAGATTGTGCAGCACCGGTTGAACGTTCATTCAACTTATGAGAATCGCGGCTACAGCAGACATTCATTTCACTCCCCAGGGCTATGACCGCCTTCGCGATCCTTTGACACGCGTGCGCGACGAAGCAGACCTGTTGGTGATTGCCGGCGACCTCACCAATTACGGCAAGCCAGAAGAGATGCACTCGCTGCTCAATGGCTTGGTGCGGCTGCGTGTTCCCATTGTTGCAGTCCTGGGCAACCACGACTATGAAAGCGGCCAGGAACAAGAGCTGATTAAAATGATGATCACGGAAGGCATCAAGGTCCTGGACGGCAGCAGCTATGAGCGCGACGGTGTCGGCTTCGCTGGGACCAAAGGTTTCCCCGGCGGATTTGGCAAGGGCATGCTGACTGCCTTCGGCGAACGAGAGGTCAAGGCATTTGTCCAGGCTGGACTGGATGAGACACTCAAGTTGGAGCGCGCGCTTACCATGCTTCGCTCACCAAAAATCGTAATCGTCACTCACTACGCACCCATCTGCGCCACAGTGGAAGGCGAACGGCAGGAAATCTGGCCGTATCTCGGCAGCTCGCGCCTTGCTGAAGTGATTGATCGCCACCAGGCGGTGATGGCGTTCCACGGGCACGCGCACCACGGGACAACTGACGGAAAGACGATAGGCGGCGTCCCGGTGTACAACGTAGCTTTGTCATTGCTGATGGCACAGGACGGTGGCAAGCCATACCGCGTCTTCGAGGTATAGTTGCCGCCGATCTATGCGGAGAGACGCAGAGAAACCAATGATGTTTTGTTCTGATCTGCGGCCATCAGCGCGCATCTGCGGCGATTCCTTCTCTGCTACTATTGTTTCCAGTGAAATCCACTGGCTCCAACGTAGTCCGTATTGAAGCGGAAGCTCTGCGCGAACTGGCGGAGCGCATTGCCGGCCCCATGGGGCAGGATTTTGAGCACGCAGTGGATTGCTTGTATTCCTGCGGCGGGCGCGTAGTGGTAACCGGCATGGGCAAGAGTGGCCTTATTGGTCGCAAAGTGGCGGCTACGCTCAGCTCAACGGGTACACCGGCTCTCTATTTGCATCCGGCAGAAGCTGTCCATGGCGACCTGGGCATGCTGGTGCGTGGTGACGTGGTGCTGGCGCTCTCATCCAGCGGAGAGACAGAAGAGATCCTGCAACTGCTGGTAACTATCCGACGGATTGGCAGCAAGCTCATCAGCATCACTGGTGACCGGCTTTATTCCAACTCAAACAAACGTTCCACTCTTGCCCAGGCGGCGGATGTCGCACTCGATTGCTCCATTGACCAGGAAGCCTGCTCGCTAGGGCTTGCGCCTACGGCTTCAACCACGGCCATGCTCGCGTTGGGCGATGCGCTGGCCGTCGCCTTGTCAGAAAAACGTGGCTTTAAAGAAGAAGACTTTGCGCATCTGCATCCGGGCGGCAAGCTGGGCAAAAAGTTGGCGCGGGTTTCACAACTCATGCACAGCGGTGATGCGGTGCCGCGCGTCTCCCAGACAACCAAGATGGCAGACGTGATTTATGAAATGTCACGCAAAGGGCTGGGCATTACAACGGTGGTGGAAAACAACAAGCTGCTGGGCGTGATCAGTGACGGCGATCTCCGCCGCCTGCTGGGAAAGCGCAAAGATGTGCTCAACCTTACCGCTGGTGATTGCCTGACGGCCAGTCCGAAGACGATCCAGCCGGACGAATTTGCCATGACAGCGCTGAATATCATGGAGCAAAGGAAAATCACCTCGCTGGTTGTCACCAGCGCTGACGGAACAGTTGAAGGCATTATTCATCTGCACGATTTATGGGGAACGCAGATGGTGTGAAACAGCCGTTAGCTATTAGCTCTTAGCCTTTAGCTGAATATCGCAGGTTTACTTGCCTGGCTAAAGGCTAAGAGCTAAAGGCTAAGAGCTTCTTTCATGTCCATTGATCGCGCTAAAAAAATAAAAGTCATTCTCTTTGACGTTGATGGCGTCCTCACTGACGGCTCCATCTGGCTGTTTCCGGCGTCGTCTACAGGGCCGCGCAGCGTTGACGCCCACGCGCAAAAACACGCTGATGCCCCGGGCTTTGGCATCATCAGCCAGAATATGATTGAGGCCAAAGGCTTCAACGCCCACGATGGGACAGGGATCTCGCTGGCTCGATTGGGCGGACTGAAGACCGGCATGGTCACGAAAAGGATTTCAGAAACGGTGGCCTTACGGGCGCGCGATCTGAAGATCGATTTTCTTTTCCAGGGCGCGCAAAACAAATCAGAAATTCTGGATAAGATCCTGGCAGAGAGTGGCTTCAGCGCAGAGCAGATTGCCTATGTTGGCGATGATGTAATCGATCTGCCGATCATGCGCCGCTGCGGCCTGGCAATTGCCGTGGCCAACGCGCGTCTGCAGGTAAAGGCGATTGCACATTATGAAACGCCTTCCCGCGGGGGGCACGGTGCTGGACGCGATGCCATAGAGTACATTCTTCAAGCGCAGGGAACTCTGGAGCGAGTGATTGAAGAGTACATATACGCTAGAACTTCGGTTCGCGAACAATAGAGCGCCAAAATATCTGTTGATTAAAGGGCCTGCACAATCCTTTGCAATTGCTTTGCAATCTCCTCGGGATCATCCGTCGGCTCGAACTTTATCGGATCACCGATCCTTACCTGGACGGCGTACGGCGGCGCGTAATGCTTCTTTGCGATCTTGAACGGAAATAGCCCGTCAATGCGCATGGGAATTACCGGCAGGTTGAGTTGTGTAGCCAGCAATCCGATGCCGCTCCGGAAAGGAGCCATCTCACCCGTCTCCGTCCGGCGGCCTTCAGGAAAAATCACCACGTTGTATTTGTGGTCGGCAAGCTCACCGGCATAGCGAAACGCCTCACGATATTTGGCGCGCTGCGGCATGGAAAACACATTGAAAAACATGGCGATCAGCGCGTACTGCAGCTGTTCCCACCAGCGTTTCAAAAAGAACCAGTCTCCCGGCGGATGGCGCATCGCTTTGAGCTGCTCTCCCTGCATGGCCACGCCCAATCGGTTGCGCAATCGTATGGGCAGAGCCGCCATCAGGAAGCCGATATCAATTTGCGCAATATGGTTGGAGATGATCAGCGCCGGCCCGCGAAAGTCTTTGAGACGCTCGCGGCCAATGACTTTGGGCCGCGCCATCACCATGATGTAAGGCAACGTGATTGCGTGATAGACGGCAATGCGAATCCAGCGTACCGGCCAACTCTGCGCCCAGCTTGAATATGGATAATCCGCCTTTTTGGTCTCTGGGGCAGTTTTCTTCAGGAGATTTTCCAGATCGGCAACCGTATTGACCTTGGACAACTCGCGATCACCCAGATCAACCTGGTAGCGGTTCTCAATCGCCGCCATCAGTTCAACTCGATCCAGCGAGCTAAGGTTCAAATCGTTTTCCAAATGCGCATCCGGCTTTATCTCCACATGACGTCCCGCGATGCTTTCCACTAATTCTTCCAGCCCGCCTGCGGGGGCCACATCTTTTCGAGCTTTTTGCGCCAGGGGCTCTCCACCACTCACCTGCACCTCTGCCGCCCGACGGATCAGCTCCAGCTTCGGTTTCTGCGTAGACGTTCGGGGAAAATCTTCGTCCGGCCAGACAAACCAGCGGCGTATCTTCTGAAAATCAGCCAGCGACTGATTGGCATTTGCGATCGCCGCTCCGCCGGAGTCGCCGTTGTTGAGCAACAGCACAGCGCAAGCTTCAGCATTCCCGCCCTTGGCCACTCCTACAACCACGCAGTCACGCACCTGCGGCTGTTTGCGCAGCTCCTGCTCCAAGTCTTCGGGATAAACCTTTAGCCCTGCCGGGGTCACGATTACATTTTTGCTGCGGCCTTTGAAATACAAGTTGCCTTGCTCATCCAGTGCGCCGAGATCGCCTGTGCGAAACCAGCCTTCTTCACCTGTCACCGGCTTCAGCGTATTGCCCTGCCAATACTGTCGTGCCACGTTGTCACCGCGCACCAGGATCTCGCCGGTCTCCGGATCAAGCTTCATCTCGCGTCCCGGCAGCACCTTGCCAATGGACCTGCGCCCCACTTTAAACGGATGATTCAGGCTGATGAGGGAGCTTGTCTCCGTAAGTCCGTAGCCCTGCACCACCACGTAGCCCAGCCGTCGCCAAAACTCTTCAGTGTTCTGGTCGAGCGCCGCGCCGCCGGAGATGATGGCCCAGAACTTCCAGCCAAAATGCCGGCGCACCTTGCGGAAACGCCACCAGCGCCTGAGATAATGCTCTTTTTCCGCGCGATCCCAGCTTTTCTCAATCAAGACGGCAAAGTCGGTGCGAATTTTATTTTTCAATGACTCAGCCACGCGTGGCACCGCCACCAGCACAGAGATTCGTTCGTTCTTGATCGTGCTGATGATATCGGTGGGTTTGAAGCTTTCCTGGAAGTGGACTGTTCCGCCAATCAGCGTAGGGATAAACATCCCCATGGTCTGGCCAAAAACGTGGCTCAGCGGCAGCAGCTCTAGAAATCGCACAGGATGAAAAATTCGTTCTGAACGACGATATTTGGGGAACTCGCGCTCGATAGGATCAACGCTTGAAAGAATATTGCCGTGGGTCAGCACCACGCCTCGCGGTTCTGCGGTTGTGCCGGAAGTGAAAACAATCTGGGCGGTGTCATCGCGGCTGATCGCTTGAGGCAGATAGGGTTCCGCCGAGCGCTGGCGAACATAATCGCTCAACATTTCCAGTTCTAAAAAAGGGCGGCTGCCGACATGCTGTGTTAACGCGCTGGAGCAGACCACCAGCTTTGCATCCACATCCGCGGCAACGCGCTGGGCAAAGCTGGGTGCTGCAATCCGGTCCATGGGTACGGCCACAACCCCGCGCAGCATGCAGCCAAAGAACGCTGCAACCCATTCTGCACAGTTGTCACCCCAGAGCAGGACGCGCTCACCTTTGCCGATGCCCCTGGCCTCAAGCTCTCTGGCAAAGCGAAATGCCAACTCGGCCAACTGCCGGTAGCTCCAGCGCAGCGTGCGCAGCCCGCGCCGGTGCACATAGGCAATCTCATGCTTACGCGCCAGGTGCAATCGTGGATATTCAGCTAGAGTCTGTGGCATCTGTCTCTAAAATACCCATTCAGAGAGGCAGACGCAAAGCGGCAAGGTGCGGCATTTTCTGAAATCCAGACCCTGACGCTGAGGCTAGGCGAAGCGGAACGGGGAGGGAACCCTATCACCACGAAAGTCTTGAGCTGACAACGCGAAGTCCTGTTCGGTGCTGGTTTCAGTGGAAAAATTTAAGAAACAGATTGGGCGATTCCTCGAAGGAAATAGGGTTCCCTACCTTCGCAAAGAACGCTCAGGATCGGGATTTCAGAAAAGGCTACGTGGAGTAATCCGCGTTGATATGCACGTACTCCGCCGTCAGGTCGCAGGAGAGAAATTCCAGGTCGGCGCTGCCCGTGCCCAGGTTGATGCGAATGTCATACACCGGTTCTGACATGTATCGATGTGCGCGATCATGATCGAAAAGTATTGCGGCGCCATGACGGCAGATTTGCTGCTCGCCAAGATGGATATTGATGCGATCTTGATTAATAGGAACCCCGGAGTTGCCAATGGCGGCCAGAATACGCCCCCAATTCGGATCGGCTCCGGCCCAGGCTGTCTTGACCAGCGGTGAATTGGCGATTGCAGCGGCGACCTTTCGCGCTTCGGTGCGATTGCGCGCCTGCTCAATTCTGAGCCGCACAACGTGCTTCACACCTTCACCATCCGCAATGATCTGCGCCGCCAGCGAGCGGCAAACCTTGGTAACCGCAGCCTGGAACTGATTGCGCACTGCCTTAACCTCTACGCCGCTTTTGCCGCTGGCCATGAGCAGCACTGTGTCGTTTGTGGAAGTATCGCCATCAATGGATACATTGTTAAAGCTCTGGTCCACGGCTTCTTCCAGACACTGTTGCAACTCGCGCGGCGTAGCTGCAAGATCGGTAAACAAATAAACCAGCATTGTAGCCATGTTGGGATGGATCATTCCTGCGCCTTTGCCCACACCGGCAAGGACCGCCTCAACGCCTCCGTAGACAACAGACTGGGTCGCAACTTTTTTGTGCGTATCCGTGGTCAGGATGGCGTGGGCAAACTCATCAAAAGCCTGTTCGCCTTCCGCCGCAGCGGCAATGAGATCTGGCAAAGCAGCGTGAATCTTTTCCAACGGCAGCGGCACGCCGATGATCCCCGTGGAAGAAGGAAAGACCTGATATTCGCGGGCCTGGATTTGCCTGGCTGCAAGTTGTTTTGCTAACCCAGCGCAAACGCTCTTGGCTGCCTTCAATCCCTGCTTGCCGGTGGCGCAATTAGCGTTGCCGGCATTCACAATCAGGGCGCGTAACTGCCCTTGGCAATGGCGAAGGTTTTCCCGCCCCACGGTGACGGGTGCGGCGACAACTTGATTTCGGGTGAACATGGCCGCTGCTGCAGCGCCTTCAGGTGCAATGGCAAGGGCCAAGTCAGGCTTGCCGCTGGCTTTGATGCCGGCGGCGCAAGCGGAAAAGAGAAATCCCCGGGGCGGGCGAAGGCTCACGCGCCCAGCCTCACCAGGGGAATTAAAATCTGGGCGTCACGCGGACCCACGCTGTGCGGAATCGGTCCGCGCACCATGGCCACTTCATCACAGGCATAGAGGTTAGGGCAGTGCACACAATCTTTATATATCTTGTCCGGTAATTCTTCACGCGTGGCGGTCACAAATCCCATGTGGCCAAAAAACTCGGGGATGCGTGTGAACAGGCAGACACAGGTCACCCGATGATGTTCCGCCTCGTCCAGCAGCGCTTCCACCAGCCTGCGTCCCGCGCCTATGCCCTTGGCCGATGGCATCACGGCGATCGAACGGATCTCCGCCAGGTGCATGCCGTATAAATGCAATGCTCCGCAACCCACGATCTGCCCCTCGTCTTCGGCCACAACAAAATCGCGGATATTCTCGCTCAGTTCGCCCAGCGTGCGTGGCAGGAGCGTCCCGATTTCCGCGTAAGGGCGGATAATGGCGTGAATCCGCTCCACGTCAGGCAGGATGGCTCTACGCGTGTGTACCATGCGCCTCCTGCAGGGTGGCCAGCTTTTCGCGCGCGTCATCGACTGCCTGCTGCACCCGATGTGGCGCCGTACCGCCGGGAACATCATGGCAGGCCAGCACGTTTTCGACTTTTAAATTCTCGTAAATATCGGCATCAAAGGCCGGGCTGAATTCCTGCAGCTCAGCCAGCGAAAGCTGTTCGATCTCACAGCCCTGCTGCACGCACTTCTGTACCGCGTGCGCCACCACCTCATGCGCCTGCCGGAAGGGCACGCCGCGTTTGGCCAGGTACGTGGCTGCTGCCATGGCGTTCATGAATCCGCTCTTGCAGGCGGACTGCATTCTGGTTTGGTTGAACTGCACTTCACGCATAAATCCTGCGGCCACCTTCAGGCAATGGCCTGCAGTGGCAACGGCATCAAACAGCGGCTCCTGCGTCTCCTGCATGTCTTTGTTGTAAGCCATGGGCAGGCCTTTGACGGTCGCCAGCAAAGCCATCTGGTCACCCATCACGCGCGCCGCCTTGCCGCGAATCAGCTCCAGCGAATCCGGGTTCTGCTTTTGCGGCATCGCGCTGCTCCCCGTGGAATACGCCTCCGGCAGAGTGATGAAGCCGTACTCCTGTGTGGCAAAGAGAATGAACTCTTCTGCCCAGCGGCTGAGATGAACGCACAGAATGCTGAGCGCGTTTACCAGTTCAAGTGCGAAGTCACGGTCGCTGGTGGCATCCATGCTGTTGGCCGTAGGGCGTGCGAAGTCCAGGGCGCGGCTGACCAGCGCGCGGTCCAACGGCAGCGTAGCGCCGGTTACGGCTCCGGAGCCCAGCGGGCATTCATTCGCCCGTGTGCGGCAGTCGAGAAGCCTGCCGGCATCGCGGTAAAACATTTCAAAATAGGCCAGCAGCCAATGCGCCGCCAGCACAGGCTCAGCCCGCTGCAGGTGCGTGTACGCAGGCATAAAGAGTCCGTCGGCTTCGCCGGCGCGGTCCACCAGGGCTTCAAGAAAATCTCCCAGCAGAGCGCGCAGATCATCAATGGAGTCCCGCACAAACAGCCGCAGGTCGGTGGCGATCTGCTCGTTACGGCTGCGGCCGCTGTGCAACTTCTTGCCCGTCTCGCCGATTAGCGAGACCAGTTTCTTCTCCACAAAGTGGTGAACGTCCTCGGCCTCGGGATCGTTGAAATAGTCCGGCTCCTGCTCGCTGGTGTTGCGGACTTCGTCCAGCGCCGAGGCGATCAGCCCGAATTCTGCGGGCGTGATAATACCTGCCGCCTTGAGCGCCAGCGCGTGCGCGCGGCTGGCCGCCAGTTCGTAGCGCAGCAGCTTCTGGTCAAAGGGAAATGACCGCTGCCACTCTTCGAAATGCGGATCTAACGGCTGCCGGAACCGGCCTGACCACATCTTCACTTCGTGATCTCCTCCGCAACGTGCTGCGTGCCTTTCTTCTTTTTGAGCTGCGCCAGCGAGCGCGCCGGCAGGCCCAGGATGCGGATAAAGCCTTCCGCGTCTTTCTGGTCATAGCTGGCGCCCATGGTGAATGATGAAAGGTCCGTCCGGTATAGCGAGGACTCTGACTCGCGTCCACCAACGGCAATGTTGCCCTTGTAGAGCTTCAACGTCACCGTGCCGCTGATTTCCTTCTGCGTTTCCGCCACGAACGCATCCAGTGCCTCGCGTAACGGTGTGAACCACAACCCGAAGTAAACGATCTCAGCGTATTTGAGCGCCATCAGCTGCTTGAAGTGCATGACTTCGCGCTCCAGGCATAGCGCTTCCAGTTCGCGATGCGCCGTCAGCAGCAGCGTGCCTCCGGGCGTTTCATAACACCCGCGCGACTTGATACCCACAAAGCGGTTCTCCACCAGGTCAATCCGGCCAATGGCATTTCGCCCGCCAACCTCATTCAAGAGTTCAACGAGCGAGACTGGATCAAGCGCATGCCCGTTGACCGAGACCGGCGTACCGGCTTCAAAGCCGATCGTGACCGTCTCTTCGCGGTCAGGCGCTTCCTGTGGCGATTTGGTGAGCTGCCAAGTGGAATCGAACGGCGCGTTGTTCGGATCTTCCAGTTCGCCGCCTTCGTGGCTCAAGTGCCAGATATTGCGATCGCGGCTGTGGATCTTCTCGCGGCTTGCGGTCACGGAGATGCCGCGCGCCTCGGCGTAATCCAGGCAGTCTTCACGGGACTTAAGCGTCCATTCGCGCCACGGCGCAATCACCTTCAGCTCCGGCGCCAGCGCCTGGAAAGCGTGCTCAAAGCGGACCTGATCATTGCCCTTGCCGGTGCAGCCGTGGGCCAGGGCAGTCGCGTTCTCCTGCAGCGCAACTTCCACCTGGTGCTTGGCGATGACCGGCCGCGCCAGCGAAGTCCCCAGAAGATACTTATGTTCGTACACCGCACCGGCCCGCAGAGCAGGGAAGACGTACTCGCGGAGGAATTCTTCGCGCAGGTCCTTTACGATCACCTTGGTCGCACCGGTCTTGTGCGCCTTCTCCACCACGGCGTCAATGTCGTCACCCTGGCCCACATCGGCGATCATGGCGATCACGTCACAGTGATAGTTTTCCTTCAGCCAGGGAATGATGATGGAGGTATCCAGGCCTCCGGAATATGCCAGTACAACTTTCTCACGCATGATTGCTCCTCATAAAATCTTTTGGTCTTGCTTACAAATGGATCCTTCGGCTGCGCGCCTGCGGCACGTCGCTCAGGATTTCGGCAGGAGGCTCCCGCTCATCCGCTTTGCGGACTTGCTCACGCCTCCTCGCGCCTCAACCTTTTCACGCATGATTGCTCCTTGAAGATGAGGTGCGCATGCCGCTGCCCAGGAGCATCAGCAAGATCGCCTTTTGAATATGCATACGGTTTTCCGCCTGGTCGAAGACGATCGACCGCGGAGAATCAATGACGCTGGCCGTGACTTCCTCGCCGCGGTGCGCGGGCAGGCAGTGCATAAAGTGTGCGTGCGGCGCGGCGTGCGCGAACAGCTTATCATTCACCTGATAGGGCGCAAAGATTTTTGCCCGCTCGGCCGCCTCGGCTTCCTGGCCCATGCTGGCCCAGACATCGGTGTAAATCGCGTCCGCACCGGTCACGGCTTTCGTTGCGTCATGGGTGATGTCGATGATTGCTCCGGTCGTGCGGCCAATTCGCTTGGCGGCAGCCACCATCTCGGGGTTCGGACCGTAGCCTTCGGGCGTTGCCACGGAGATGCTCGTCCCCAGCGCCGCAGCTGCCAGCATAAGCGAATGCGCCACGTTGTTGCCGTCGCCGACGTAGGCCATATGGATCTGGCTCAGGTCGCCAAAGCGCTCTTCCAGCGTGAAGAAGTCGGCAAAGGCCTGGCACGGATGCTCGAGATCGCTCAGCGCGTTGATCACCGGAATGCACGTGTGCCGCGCCATTTCCATGATGGTCTCATGCGCGAAGGTGCGGAGAACCACGGCGTCCACCCAGCGCTCTACGTTGCGCGCAATGTCGCATACCGGCTCGCGCTCGCCCAGCAGAGAGCGCGTCTGGTCCATGAAGAGCGAAGTCCCGCCCAGGCTCGCCATGCCGGCTTCAAACGTCAGCCGCGTACGCAGAGACGCCTTTTCAAAAAACAGCACCAGCTGCTTGCCCGCCAGAGCGCCGCGAAAGTCCGCCGGACGGCGCTTGATGATGTGCGTCAGCTCAAACAGTGACTTTGTTTCTTCCGGTGAAAAGTCCTGCGTGGAGACCAGATCGCGGCAGATCACTTTCTGCTCAATCGGGGCTTGCATGGCTGTAAGGTCGTACAACCTGGCTGGCATCATCGTTATTTGTTCCTCCCGGCGGCCGTTGCGGCCAGAGTAGACTTCTGCGCCAGCGCCTGCTCAAACTGGCGGATAAAGGCGTCAATATGGTGCTTCTTCACAATGAACGGCGGCAGCAGGCGAATCACGGTTTCATCCGTGCGGTTCACGATTGTGCCGGCCTTGAGCAATTTCTGAAAAACTTCCTTGGCCAGATCTGCTGATTCCAGTTCCACGCCAACCATCAATCCCATGCCGCGTATTTCGCGGATGGCCGAATTCTTCTTCTGCAATCTGTGCAGCTGTTCCAGCAGATGGTCGCCCACCTTTTGGATGTGCTTGAGCAGCTTTTCCTTCTCCAGGATCGTCACCAGTTGCAGCGCCACGGCGCAGGCCAGCGGGCCTCCGCCGAACGTGGTGCCGTGCATTCCGGGATGAATGCATTCAGAAACTTTTTCCGATGAGAGCAGTGCGCCCAGCGGCAGTCCGCCGGCGATCGGCTTGGCCACGGTGACCAGGTCCGGCTGAATGCCGTAGTGCTGGTAGGCAAACCATTTGCCGGTACGGCCCATGCCGCTCTGGATCTCGTCGGCGATTAGCAGCGCGTTGTGCTTGCGGGCGAGCTTGTGCGCGGCTTCTGCAAACTCCGGGCTCACCGGACGGATGCCGCCCTCGCCCTGCACAAACTCAAAGCCAATGGCGCAGACGGTGGAGTCGAATTTGCGTTCCAGATCGGCTACATCATTGAACTGTACGAACTCCACCCCGGGTACCACCGGAGCAAACGGCGCCCGGTATTTCTCTTTGTGCGTGGTGGCCAGCGCACCGAAGGTGCGGCCATGGAACGCATGTTCAAGAGCCAGAATCCTCCATTTGGGTTCGGAACCGGTAGCGCCGGGGCCCCCGGAACGCGCCGCTGTTGCGTGTTCTGGGGTGCTAGCGCAGTTGGCCCGCGCGTAGGCACGGGCCAGCTTAAGCGCTCCTTCCCAGGCTTCAGTGCCGCTGTTGGTAAAAAAGACGCGGTCCATACCGGAAATCCGCGCCAACGCCGCCGCCAGCCGGCCCTGAAATTCGTGATAGAAAAGATTTGAGATGTGCACCAGCAGCTTGGCCTGGCGCACAATGGTCTTGGTAATCGCCGGATGCGCGTAGCCCAGGGCGTTCACACCGATCCCGCTCAGCAGGTCAAGATACTTCCTTCCCTTGTCGTCATAGAGATGTACGCCGCGCCCTTTGCGCAGCATCACCGGATAACGATCGTAGGTGGAAAGCAACAGCTTGGATTCGAGCTTCTTTACCTGCTCCAAATTCACGCGACCAACACCTCCGTACCTGATTCAATCCTGGTGAAGTAAAACTCCGGCAGCACTTCCACGTCCGCCGCGGGCAGAATGCGCACGCGATGCACACCCTGCAGGAGGGCGTCTTTGCAGGCCTGGAGCTTGGGCAGCATGCCTCCGGCGATAACGGAGCGTTGCGTGAGGTCCGCGGCCATGCCCAGATCAAGCCAGCGGATCACCAGTCCGTCTGCGTCTTTCACGCCCGGAACGTCGGTGAGAAAAATGAGCGTGTTGGCGCGGCACGCTACGGCGCAGGCTGAGGCCATCTGGTCGGCGTTGATGTTGTAGTACTGCCCGTCAATGCCCAGCGCAACGCTGGAAATCACCGGGACGCAGCCCTGTTGCCAGATCGTCTCAATCCAGCGCGGGTCGACAGCTGAGATCTCGCCCACGAAACCGAGATCATGGCCGTTGGTGGTCTTCTTGCGCGCCCGGAAGGCCTGTCCATCGCCGCCGCACATGCCCACGGCTGGCTGACCGACTGTGCCCAGCGCCGCCACAAGCTTCTTGTTCATGTGGCCGGCCAGGACCATCACGGCGAAGTCGCGGGTCTCCGCGTCCGTCACGCGCAGGCCGTCAATAAACTTACTTGCTTTGCCCATCTGGGCCAGCATGCGCGTAAGCGCTGCGCCGCCGCCGTGGACCACGGCAACCTGGTGTTCCTGCGCCAGTTGTTTTACCGCCAGCACAGCGCGCTGCAGCAATGCGGCGTCTTCAAGAGTGGCGCCGCCGAGCTTGACCACGATCTTCATCTCAGGCCCTCCTCTTCATTCCATCCAAACATCAGGTTCATGTTCTGCACGGCCTGCCCGGCCGCGCCTTTCATCAGATTGTCCAGGCAGCTCACCATCACCAGGCGTTTCCTGTCCGGCGCCAGCGTGAAGCCAACGTCGCAATAGTTGGTATGCAGCGAATACTGGATCTGCGGCAGCTTGCCGGCAGGGAAGATCCGCACCCATGGAGAACCGGCGTAGAAGCCGCGCATGCAGTCTTCTATCTGTTGCGCGGTCATCGTTGAAGCCAGCCGCACATAAATCGTTGACAGGATTCCCCGCGGAATCGGCAGCAGGTGCGGCGTAAAGATCAGCTGCTCGGCCGCCAGACCAAGCTGCTCCAGAATCTCGCCCGTGTGGCGATGGTTGAAGACCGAGTAGGCCGAGAGGTTCTCTGCCACCTCAACAAAGTGGGTCTTGGGCGTGGGCTGCTTGCCGGCTCCGGACACGCCGGACTTGCTGTCACAAACGATGCCGTGATCGAGATCCACCAGACCGGCCCGTACCAGCGGCGCGAGAGCCAGGATGATTGAGGTGGCGTAGCAACCGGCATTTGCCACCAGCGCCGCGTCATTGAGCTTTTCGCGATGGAGTTCCGGAATCCCGTAGACAGCCTCGGCAGTCAACTTGTCGGCCAGCTCAGGGTTCTCGTCTTTAAAGTCGTAAATCGCGCGGTGCTCGGGCTTCTCCAGCCGCCAGGCGCCGCTCAGGTCGATCACGTGCACGCCCTGCTGGATCGCTTCCGGAACCCACTCGCGTGAGAACTCATGCGGCGTAGCCAGAAAGACCAGGTCGACGCCCTTCGTGCGCAGAGTTTCCCAATGGAAGGGAACCAGCGGAAAGCCGCCATTGCCGCATACATGCGGGTAGAGTTCGTCCAGCTTCGCCGTGGCGCCAGCTTCGCCGTTGCGGGTAAAGAGCACCGGTTTCTTCGAACGCGGATGGCGCGCGAGCAGGCGCACCAGTTCAAAACCGGCGTAGCCGGTTGCTCCCACAACCGCGGTCTGGATTGTTTGCGGCATCAGGCGCGCATGTCCTCAAGACGCGTGTGCAACTTCCTGGCAGTTTTATTGTCGGGCGCGATGATCAGCACCGTATCGTCGCCGGCCACGGTGCCGACGACTTCTTCCCAGCCTTCGGCGTCCACCGCAAAAGCCACAGGCTGCGCGCTGCCCGCCGTCGTTTTGATCACCAGCAGGTTCTGCGCGCGCCGGATTTCGCGTACAAACTCCCGCACAATCCGCGACACCGTGGGCGCGGGTTCGGCGGGCGCGTCACCGTTGGGAAGCGTATAGCCTTCCGCTGTGCGCACCAGGCCCAGCTCATTGATGTCGCGCGACAAGGTGGCCTGCGTCACGTCAAAGCCGCGGCGCCCAAGCATCTTCACCAGCTCCTGCTGGCTGGGCAGCGGGCCGTCATGCGCGAGTTCCACAATCAGCTGTTGTCTGGCCAATTTCGTCATACCGAATAATTATGCAAACCAATGTATAAATATTCATCCATCAGGCTAAGTCATGTCAACCCAAAAAAATTTGGAAGGAGTTGTGGAGGCAAACACTTTGCTTGGGGGATTTAAAAAATACCGGAAATGATCGCAAAAGAGTGCCAGAGGCGGCGGGCACTGGAGAGATACCACCGCCTCCTGAAGGGAGCAGTTTTGCCGGAGCGATCAAAGAGAAACATGGTCGGGGACAGCGGTAATGTCGCCAAGGCTTGCGCCGTCGCGGCGTCAGTGATTGCCCAATTCAGCTCAGGACTGAGCGATCAGGCAGTTTCGCGAACTTTATCTTCCGGCGACTCCACGGCCAGCGCAAGAATGGCAAATGTTATCGCTTACCCTGCAGGCTCCATCACAATCGGCAGGGTTGGCGTCTCGCTTCCGCCGGAATTTTCAATGGTCACCGCAAATCCCTTGGCGGAGATTCCTTCAGACTGCATGTGATGCATCATCATTCCGTTGCCTTGGCTATCCGGCTTGAACCAGCCTGCGGGCATAGGTGCGCTGCCATCGGCGGGAAGCAGCCATAGTTGGTAGATTTTGTCCTCAGGCAGTTGGTGCGTGTTGCTCGCAAGAGCGAACAGAGCCCCCATTTTCTTTGAATAGATTATCTTCATCTGCGGTTGCGGAGGGGTCTTGGCTGACACAAGGGTCAGCGGCCAGGCATCAGGTGCATGGAGCACATCTTTCACGTCCTTGGCCTCGGCAAGTTCACTCCTGGTCTTATTCAGGTCGGCAGTTATCTGGTCGATCTGGCGCTGCCTCTCTCTTAGGTCGCGCTTGGCATCGCGCAAATCGCGCCATAGCAACATGCTGAAGACGGCCAGCAGCAGCATGACAGCGATCGGCGCAAAAGTGAGCCAACGCGGGCGCATGCGTCCTACCACATAAGGTTTTTGTGCGCGGCGTTCCATGCGTGGCTCGTCGGCAATGGCTTTGAGCAATTTCTGGCGCACCCGGTCCGGCGGCTTGGGGCCGACGGCGGACAAGGCCAGCAGCGCCGTATCAGCGCGCAGACCTTCCAGTTCGCGCCGACACTCACCGCAGGCGCCCAGGTGAGCTTCCAACTCGGCGCGGTCCTGCGCGTTATCGAGCGCGCCTATGGCGTAAAGCGCCAGCTCTTCAGCGAATTGTGGATGCCCGTTCATGCGAATGCTTTTCTCAAGGCCAGCAATCCTGTCCGGATGCGAGTCTTAATAGTGCCTAGAGGTTCGCCGGTCTTGCCGGCGATCTCCGTGTGCGTCATGCCTTCAAAAAATGCCATCTCCAGCGCCTTGCGCTGGTCCTGAGGAAGAGCGGACAACACGCCGCGCACCTTGTCTATAGCCAATTTTTGCGCGGCATCACCTTCCAGATCGACTCCGGTCGAAATAGGCAGCTCATCGATATCGTCTTCCGCGGGGCGTTTGCGCAGGTGGTCGATGGCCCGGTTGCGCGCGATCACCGCGAGCCACGGCGCCAGGCGTCCGCGTTCAGCATTGAAACTCTGGGGATTGCGCCACAGCTGGAGGAACACTTCCTGCACCACATCCTCCGCCGCGGTGGCATTGGCGAGCACACGCAGGGCAACTCCGTACACGACACCGGAATAGCGGTCGTACAGATCGGCCATGGCGCTCTGGTCTCCCGCGCGCAGGCGGGCGATCAGGGTCGCGTCATCTCTATGATCTGGCGCTTGCATGCCGCTCACGCGCATTCTCTCGCTTTCCTTTAAGTACGAATCCGGCAGCCGGTTTGGATTGCAGTCCATCCCTGCCTTTGCCCCGCGCCACCAAGCTCCTTTACATCGTAGCAAATCCTTTTTTTCTGGGAAGAAGAGTACTATTTCAGAAACCCAGCCTAAAGAGCTGCGGGCAACAACGATACTAATAAGGCTCGAGGAGGCACAATCATGAAGAAGATCATTGCAGTGTTTCTGTTTCTGGCGCTCACCGCGTCAATGACCCTGGCCGCGGATGGCACATGGACGGGCTGGATCACCGACGCGAAATGCGCACCCAAAGTGGGCGGCGACTGCGCCAAGAAGTGTGTGGAAAAAGGCGAGAAGATGGTCTTTGTCGACAGCGACAGCAAGACTATTTTCCAGGTTGCGAACCAGGACTCGCTGAGAGACCATGTGGGCCACCACGTGACCGTGAAAGGCACGCTGGACAATGGCACTCTCACTGTTTCCAGCGTGAAGATGGTTCCCGAAGCGTCGAAATAGCCCCAGACGAAAACTATATTTAGTGCGAAAAGGCTTGTATTCCGGGTGATGCGGCAGGCACCTGGCTGCGTGACAAATGGGACATCCACAACACGTGTGATTACAGGCTGGGGGATTGCCTGAGAACCAGCAGGTGCCTCTTTACCGTTAATCGCTTATGCCAGCGGCGTTGTAGAGCAGCAATGGAGCAGCTTGCTCTCCAGCGGCACCCAAAAGCTCTCGTACTCACGGCTTCTTTGCGTGGCCACCAGCAACATCATGGTGCCTTCATCTTCCGGCACGCCGTCAATCCGGTAAACCACAGGAAACGCGAATTGATCGATCAGGCCAGTGGCACCGTAGTGGATCACGGTGACAGTGTCATCGTGCGAAACGAGGGAGTAGTAGGTGTCAGATTCTGCTTGTGACTGCAGGACCTGGTGCAAAATGCTTATGCTGACCAAATAACAGAGTTCCATAGTGGCGGAATTTCCTTCCTGGCAAAAAGCCCCCGAAAGTCCACATCTAAACTGGGCACCCTTGAGATAGTGCTCCGTCTAACCCATCCGTTTCGGAGCCTACTCACTTCTCTTTACTAAGGGTTTTACGGCCAGGAGATTACGCTTTCATTGGAGTTTGATTAAAAGAATTAATTTCTGGGTGATAAAGCAGCGTCTTCACTTGGTTTTAAAAATCAATGGTTTATGGCCAGCAGAATGGGTAAATAAGGTTTGAGGACCGGGCAAGCCTTGTAGCGGATCAATGGGGCGAACAGGAAGAAAAAGCTTTCACTGGATGATTTGCCCATCAAGCTTCTTTGCTCTTTTTAACCGATCATCAAACTTTGATTGCAATATTGCAACTGTTCTGTCTGAATGCACGGGCTTGCGAATACGATTCTCTGCTCAAACTGGTGGACAAACCAGATCACGTGAAATGCGCTTCCTTTAAGGATGAGGGGCAGAATGTACTGAAAGAGATGTTCATTTTCGAACGTAAGGTTCCGTTTCTGAACACAATTGTTTTGATTCTGTAAAACATAGGTAAAACCATGGTGCCGGGGACAGAAGGCGCTAACTCGCACATTTTTTTAGCGTCTAACGAAGTATAGAGCAATAAACAGCAGGACTTTTCATTGCTGGCAGCGTATTTGCATCTGTGAAATCGCTGCTGAACGAATGCTGTATAGCGGCAGGAGAGTTCAAGGGGTTAGAGGGAATGTCCGCGCCTATGGTTTTGGCGGCCCAGGCGAAAACAGTCCCTGAATAGCGGTGCGTTCGCGCATTCGCTCTATAACCCCACGCGCAGAATTGTAGGCCATCGGCAAAAAAAAGCAAGATCGCCGTGGCCTGATTGTGGGCCGCCCCAGCCGGTTCCCGACGCTAATTCGGGAAAGACAAAAAGGAGCGGTGATGAAGTTTGCGCTATTTTCCAAGA
This sequence comes from Candidatus Angelobacter sp., assembly GCA_035279585.1. Taxonomy (GTDB): domain Bacteria; phylum Acidobacteriota; class Terriglobia; order Terriglobales; family Acidobacteriaceae; genus Angelobacter. The sequence continues at coordinate 27,585 of DATEHN010000005.1, forward strand.
TCATAATTGCGTCGCTGGCATTAATGCTCGCCGGCAGCGCGTTTGCAGCCAATGAATCCCATAAGGCCAATTTTAAAATTTCAGAACCAACGCAGGTGAATGGCACGCAGTTGCCGGCAGGCGAATATCAAGCGCGCTGGGAAGGCTCTGGCCCTGCGGTTCAGGTGAGCATCGTCCAGAATATGAAAGTGATTGCCACAGTGCCAGGCCAACTGGTTGATATGAACCAGGCAGCCAGCAACAATGCAACCGAGATCACAAACAATCCCAACGGTGAACGTGAGTTAACAGCGCTGCGTTTTTCCGGCAAGAAATATACGTTGCAATTGGGCTCAGAATCGGCCAGCGCGCAAGGCAAGACGGAGCCAACCAATTAAAGCGCAGGTTTGAAATCGGGGCTTTTCAAAGGGGGCAGGCAACTGCTCCCTTTCTTTTCCGTTCCAAGTATGCAAGAACTTTCACGGCCAGATGAGAAATGAGTTTTGCATGGGATGCGGCTCACTAACAGGCAACATAACTTATGCGGGAACTGCAGTGACGGACCATGGATTATCATTCATGTATACTTTTTGAGACTGGCCGGAACATTAGTGGAGGAGCTTGATATGCAATTTGATTTGCGGCAATGCCTGCGTATGGCGATTGCCACTGTGTTGGTTGCACTCTTCATTGTTCCCACGGACGCGCTCGCGCAGAGCCACGTGGTCAGCCCCGCCGACCTGCAACAAAAAGCAGTAGCAGCGTCGCAGGCGAGACAGCACAACCTGGAAACGGTGCAGCAGTTTTTCTCAACTCCAGCCGCGGAAAAAGCCATGCATTCGGCCAAGATGGACCCGCAGCAGGTAAAGACGGCTGTTTCCACGCTTAACGATCAGGAATTGGCCCAACTTGCCGCGCGCGCTGATAGAGCGCAAGCCGACTTTGCCGCCGGCAATCTCACCGAACGCGATTTGGTTCTGATCATTCTGGGTATTGCGGTGCTGATCCTTATCATTGTGGCAGTCCGCTGACGAATTTTCATGGTTCGAAACATGCCGCAGAGACTCAAAGCATTACGATGTCTCTGCGGTTTTGTTTTAGCAGCCACTCTTTTTGCCGTAAGTGTTTTTGCCGTCACACCTGGAGTCTGGCTTGATGTGCCGTTTATCAAGCAGGAGAAAGATGGTTGCGGCCCAGCCAGTATTGCCATGGTGATGCAGTATTGGCTGAAGCAGAAAGCGCGTCCGGTTGACCCAAGCGCAGACGTTTCTTTTATCCAGCGCACGCTTGTTTCTGGAAAAGAACACGGGGTCCGTGCCTCTGCCATGGAGCAATATTTTCAGCAGCACGGCTTTCAGACCTATGCCTTTGCGGGCAAATGGGACGAGCTGAAACAACATCTGGACAAAGGACGTCCGCTGATCGTGGCGCTGAAGCCTTTTGCATTGGAAAAATCTTTACATTACGTTGTGGTGGTTGGTCTGGATCCTGAACAAGATGTCGTGCTGGTGAATGATGCCGCCCAACGTAAACTACTTAAAGAGGAACGAGCAAGCTTTGAGAGCCAGTGGAGCGCCGTGGGGCGATGGACATTGCTGGCGCTGCCAAAGTAATCCACTTGCGAGGCAATATAGAACCGCGACGATTCATCCGCAGTCTATTGGTCTTTATTACAGCCATTTGTTGTCTGCTGGCCCATGCGCAAAATAACCAGTTGTCTACCGCTAAACAACTGTTTGAGCAGGAGCGCTGGCAGGAGCTTACCCAACTGCTTGCGTCCGTACCCCGCACCTCCGCAGATCTAAACTATTACTATGGCGTGGGCCTTGGCCATCTGGAACGTTGGCAGGAAGCTGAAAGTGCTCTGCAGGCTGGAGCCAAGCTCGCTCCGCGCGACAAACGATTTCCTATCGAACTGGCAGGGGTGGCTTTTAAACAGAACCACTTCAGCCAGGCCAGGCATAATTTGCGTCACGCGCTTCGCCTCGATCCGAAAGACTCTTACGCCAATGATTTTCTGGCCACGATTTACTATCTTCAAGGAAATCTTGAAGCTGCTCTGAAGTATTGGAATCGGGTAGGCAAACCAAAGATAGCCAGCGTACGCAATGAACCGCCCTTGCGTGTGCATCCTGCATTGCTGGATCATGCCTTTGCTTTTGCGCCGGAGAGCGTTCTTACTCTCGATCAGTTTTTGGCCAGCCAGGGGCGAGTGCACATGCTGGAGACTTTTCCTAGTTATCGCTTTGAGCTTGATGCGCGCGGCGACGGCAATTTCGACGCTGTTTTTCGCGCACAAGAACTTAATGGTTTCGGCAACACCAAAATTGAGGCTCTAGCGCGACTGTTTGGCGGCATTTTCTTTCAGGAGATTACGCCGGAGTATTACAACATACACGGCTCAGCCGCGAATATTCGCACGTTATTACGCTTTGATGTGGATAAGCGCCGTGCTTATGCATGGTATTCCGCGCCGCTGGAAGGGAATCCAAAGTGGCGTGTTCGCTTTGGCGCAGACCTGCGTAATGAAAACTGGACTGTACAGAGTTCCTTTGCCGGCCCAAGCACTTTCCTGGGAGCGTTGAATTTGCGCCGCGAATCAGTTGCGGCAGAGATCAAGCGTCTGGTAGGCGCGCGCTGGAACTGGTCAACCAGCGTTGAGGTTTCACACCGCGATTTTCGCAACATAAATCCAGGGACAGCGTTGACGGCGCAATTACTGGCGCGAGGCTACCAGGTCAAAGAGACATCCGCTCTCAACTTCGAACTTTGGCGATCGCCGGAACGGCGCGTAACCGTTACCAGCGGCGTGAACTCACAGGCAGGCCGCATCTGGTCAGAGCCAGGACAAGCTTTTGAAAAACTTCAAGCATCCCTTGAAGGCCGATGGCTGCCAAAGCCGGTGGGCGATGATTTAGAGACCATCGTGCGCCTGCGCGGTGGAAAAACGTTTGGCGAACTTCCGTTTGATGAACTCTTTATGTTAGCCGTGCAGGAGGATAACGATCTCTGGATGCACGGGCATGAAGGAACTCGCCACGGGCAGAAGGGCAGTGCACCGCTGGGACGTGATTACTCTCTGGCTAACTGGGAAACTGACAAGAATGTTTTTTCCAACGGCTATTTGACGGTGAGGCTCGGGCCGCTGCTCGACGTTGGTAAATCCTGGGACACGGCAGAGGCCCTTGGATCGCATAAATGGTTGTTCGATACAGGTGGTCAAGCCAAGATGCGGGTTCTGGGCGTAAGCGTGGTACTTTCCTACGGTAAGGACTTGAGATCGGGCAATAATGCGTTTTTTGCAACCGTGAAACCCTGATCCACCACGGTTCTCAAATGTGACGACCGCTAGAATATTGACATGCGCTCTCTCATCATCGGCGGTACACGCAATCTTGGGCCTTCAATTGTTCAGGTGTTGTTAGAGCAAGGGCATAAAGTTACCGCGTTCAATCGTGGTGTGACGCACGATGATCTGCCGGAAGAGGTCGAACGGCTGCGGGGTGATCGCACGAATCCCCGGCAATTGAAGCAAGCTTTTACTGGAAAAGACTTTGACCTCGTCGTGGATACCGCGCTGTATACAGGCGCGGAGGCTGAAGCTGTAATTGAAATGACTACGGGCCACGTTGGCAGGTACGTATTCCTGAGCACCGGGCAGGTCTATCTGGTACGGATTGGCGCACAAAGACCATATAAAGAAGAAGACTATGCTGGGCCGGTAATGCCGGAGCCGTCAAAGTCAGACGAATCGGCGCATAGCAACTGGCTTTATGGCTTTGATAAGCGCGCTGCCGAAGATGTTTTTGCCCTGGCTTGGGCCGAGAAGGAATTTCCATTCACCAGCTTGCGCCTGCCCATGGTGAATAGTGAGCGGGATCACTATGGCCGCATCTATGGTTACTTTCTTCGCTTGCAGGATGGTGGCCCGATCGTGATACCTGAAGGCGATGGCTTGCCTGTCCGCCACGTTTATGGTGAAGACGTGGCACAGGCAATCATGAAACTGGCCGGAAGCGATGTGGGCAAGGGAAGGGCTTATAACATCGGTCAGGATGAAACGGTAACGCTGGAGAAAGCTCTGGAGATGCTGGCGGAGTTGATGCATCGTCAGCTAAAGATTGTTCGAGTACCGCGAGCGGAGCTTGAACGCCGTGGCCTGCTGCCGGATTGTTCGCCGTTCAGCGGCAAGTGGATGTCATCATTAGACAATGTCCGCAGCAAAACAGAGTTGGGAATCACTTACACCCCGATGTGCGATTACTTGAAGAAATTGGTTAGCTACTATCAGGCTGCTCTTTCGCGAGAGATCGCAGGTTACGCACAGAGAGCAAAAGAGCTGGAACTTATACAAACAAGATAAGCAGAACAGCTCTTCCGCCAACTATTACGAGCATCGTAATTCGTCGCGCCTCGAAAATTTCCTGGAGTGCGTTCTGCACAATTGTTCTTACCACTAGATAACAGAACTTTACCGAGTTGAAGAGTGTTTTGGCAGGGAGAGGTGTTTGTTCCAATAACAGAAACATTTGAACGTTAAACACCAGGATAAGGAGAGGGTCTTAACGGGAGGGAATATGAAGCACATGCGAGCAATGCTGATAGGAGCAGCGTTACTTACGGGGACGGCAACATTCGCAGCGGCGCAGGCAGTGGTGCCGATACAGCGGGGATACCAGCGTGACTACGACGATCGTCAGGCCTTTAGAGACGGCTACAGCCAGGGACAATGGGATGCGCAACACAACCGGCGTTTTGATCCGGACAGCAATCGCTGGCGTGAGTATGACGACCGGCAAGCTTACCGCTCCGGCTATGAACGCGGGTTCCGTGAATTCGATGGACGTGGCGTTGTGGAACGTGGCCCTTACGGCGGGTACGGTGCCTATGGCTTGAATGCGGCACGGCAGAGCGGCTATCAGGACGGGCTCAATGACGGCGCTTATGACCGGCGTACAGGCCACAGCTTCCGGCCGAATCACAGCAGCAACTACAAGCACGGCGACCGGGGATATATCCCGAATTACGGCAACAAAGATTACTACAAGCAAGCGTACCGGGAAGCGTATTACAACGGCTACCAACAAGGCTATAACTCGAACGTTTACGGGCGCCGGTAGGTCTGTTCATTTCCGCGCACAGGCAGGGCGCGTGAATGGCATCAGTGGAGACGGCGCACGCGAAAGCCATGCGGCAAACCGCATGGCTTTTGTGCAGAATCCTAATAAACAGCACGGCGTGCCTTTCGGAAATAAGATTCTTTTATCATCTATATTTCTGTTTTTCTCATGCCATACTCCCATAAGGCATTTTATGGGAGTAGCTGTCCCATCATTGATCCGATTTCAACCGGCTTGAGGAAAGAACAATGCAGCACATTGCATCGCGAGGTTAAAGAGGAAGGAATTTATCATCAAAGATAAAGCCAAACAGCGCCTTCTCGATCTGGTAGCCCGCTCCGGCTTTGATCGTCCACAAAACCTGATTCACCTCTTTATCGGCGGATCAGAACTCCATGGTGCGAAGGTCGGAAAAACAGACGACACCGATCTCTACGGCATCTACATTGAAGGTCCTGAGCGCGCTCTTGGTCTTCAACCGCGCGAGCATTTTGTCTGGTCCACCGCCGGCGACGAGCGCCGCAACGGTCCTGATGACGTTGATGTAACGCTTTACTCTCTGCGCAAGTGGGCCGGCATGACAGCCAAGGGAAATGCCACCGCGCTGCACTTCCTGTTTGCCGAGCCGCGCGAAGTTGCTCCAATCACATGGAAGAAAATTCAAGCCAGCAGAGATCTCTTTCTTTCTCGTAATTCGGCCAAACAATTCCTTGGCTTTGCTGATAGTCAATTCAAGCGGCTGACCGGAGAGAAGGGAAGCGGCAAGAAAGGGCAAAGGCCGGAATACATCGGCAAATACGGATATGACACCAAAGCCGCCATGCACGGCCTGCGGCTGCTCTATGAATGTCTGGAATTGATGACGCACAAGAGGATCACATTGCCGCG
>DATEHN010000006.1:0-11865 GCA_035279585.1 Candidatus Angelobacter sp.
CGCAAGATTTTGGCCCAGAGCTCATGCAAGCAATACGGCATCGAATCCACTACACTTGACTGCACCTTGCAGAAACCGGATGGCGCCATGCAACTCGTCGTGCTGCCGGAATCCGAGATCAGAAAGAAAAAGAACGCCGAGGTCACGATTTCCGGCGAACAATGCGTCGCGAATTGCGAAATCAGCCACTAGCCTTTAGCTCTTAGCTTTTAGGATCGTCCTGGTAGTCCCTAAACGCCTATCCACTGCGGGACGATGATCATAATCGAGTCTTTATAGCGGAACACCTGAAGGGCAGGGGAGCCGATTCCTCGCTCGCCGCAATCTACGTGAAAAGGCATATACATTCAAGAACCGGCTCGCTCGGAATGGCGTAATCCATGGGAGAAGACTGTTCTGGCAGAATGCAAAATCGCCAATCGCTGAGGCTGATAAGCGATAGTAAAATGCTTTGATCAATTTGCTTCTGCTGAGGTGAGCAGGCTTGGAGATTTCTTACGGCTTTATCATCGTCGCGATCCTGGCGGCAATCGGGCTGTTTCTGCTGCTCCTGACCTATAACGGTTTGGTGCGTATGCGCAATGTGGTGCGCAACGGCTGGTCGGACATCGATGTGCAGCTCACGCGCCGGCATGATTTGGTGCCTAATCTGGTGGAATCAGTAAAAGGCTACATGGCGCACGAGCGTGAGACGCTGGAAGGGGTGACGCGCGCCCGCAGCCAGGCGATGACGGCCAGCGGAGCCGACCTGGCAACACGCGCTGTAACGGAGATGGCGCTGGGCAGTGCCGTGGGCAATCTGTTTGTGAAGGCGGAGCGCTATCCGACGCTGAAAGCCTCGCAGCAATTTCTACTTTTGCAGGAACAACTGACCTCCACGGAAAACCGCATTGCCTACGCCCGCCAGCATTACAACGAGAGCGTACGCCAGTACAACACTGCGCTGGCCGAGTTTCCGCGCAACCTGCTGGCCGGGATGATGGGGTTCAGCCCGTCACCGCTGTTCGCGGCAGAGACGGGGGACCGGGCGAATGTGCAGGTGGAGGTGTAAAAACAGGCGCCGCAGATTCTTGCAGATGGCAGAGTCAAAAAAAGTTTAGCCGCGAATTAACGCGAATGAACACGAATACGATTGACAAGACAAACGTGCAGATGAATATTTTGATAGCGGCGAAAGAAAATTCCGCAATGAAGTTTGCCGCCACCGGCGCCATATACGGAACCGGCTTGACTCTTCTTGCTTTCCTTGCTGCCGGCTACGGCCACGGCACGTATGTTGTGCTGGGCCTCGTGTCAGCACCCCTGGGGTTACTTGGCATCGAGGTGGCGTTCCTTAGCTTGCCTTTCCTTTGGACGGGAATCTTCCTTCTGGTTCGCCGTAACGGAGGCATATTTTTCACGTTGATGCTGTTGCACTATCTGGGCGCTGCGGTACTGCTGGCAACGCAGAAATTTTCTGACCAGTTCGGCGACTGGGACTATTTCGCCATAGTGTGGTCAAAATCCAGAATTCTTCTTGTGGCTTGCTGCATCTGGTATTTGGTGGGACAGGTCTTCCTCTGGCGGTCTTTTCTTAAAAAACGGCTTGGGCCTGCAAGCACCTGCAGACGGTCTTCAGCAGCAATGAGCCACAAGTTTTAGCGAAGGCGATATGAATCCCTCGCTATGCGAGGGATTCCAGAAAGAAGCTCGCTCAAAGTCTTTTCAACGCCTGCTCCAGATCTTCAACCAGATCATCCGGATGTTCCAGTCCAATAGACAAACGCAACAAATTCTCAGGGCTGCGGGTGTCAGCGCCTTCGGCGGAGGCTCGATGTTCGATCAAGCTATGCGTGCCCCCCAGGCTGGTTGCGTGGCTGAAAAGTTTGAGGCCGGCAACGAGTTTAAAGGCTTCTGCCCGGCCACCCTTTACCTGGATTGACATCATGCCGCCGAAGCCGGACATCTGCTGCGCGGCAATCTTGTGGCCGGGGTGCGAGGGCAGGCCAGGATAGTGGACGGATTCAAGTTGGGGTTGCTGCGCCAGAAATTCAGCGATGCGCTGCGCGCTTGCCGATTGGGCGCGCACACGATACGGAAACGTCTGCAATCCGCGCACGGTGAGCCAGCACTCAAATGGAGAGGGCACAGCGCCGGCTTCGTGCTGGATGTGCAGGCAGCTCTCGTAGAGCGCGCCTTTCTCGCGAAACACGAGCGCACCGCTGAGCACATCACTATGGCCGGAAAGATATTTGGTCACGGAGTGCATCACGACATCGGCGCCGAGTTCAAGCGGGCGGCTCAGCAGCGGCGTGGCCCAGGTGTTATCACAGGCCACCATGGCGCCAGCTTTTTGCGCGATGGCAATGAGGGCGCGCAGATCGGTGACGTTCAGCAAAGGATTCGAAGGCGTCTCCGCCCAGATGAGCCTGGTGTTGGGCGTGACCGCACGCTCAACGGTGGCGAGGTCCTGCATGTTGACCAGTGAGTGCTTGAGTCCCCAGCGGGCCATGACGGTCTTCAACAGAACGGGCGTGCCAAAATACGCGTCTTCAGGGGCAATCACGTGGTCGCCCGGCTTGAGCGATTGCAGTATGGCCGCGGTTGCCGCGCTTCCGGAAGAGAACGCCAGAGCAGCGGCGCCGCCTTCCAGCGAAGCCAGCGTGCGCTCGAGCGCATCGCGATTGGGATTGCTGACCCGCGCATAGAGATGGCCGCCGGGGAGAGACCCGTCCGGGGCCTTGTGAAACGTGGTGGAGAGATGGATTGCAGAGGTAACGTCGCGGGCGGTTTCGGCGATGTTCGCGGCGTGGACGGCGCGGGTTTCAATTTTCATCGCTTCAGTTATATCTTATTTTTTGTCGCTTCGCTCCACACCGCTTAAAGAACTCTATGCACATAAACTTCCAAGTGCTCCTGTTGCAGCGGGCTCGCCGCGTGGTCGGGCTCGCCCTCATCACTCCCAGTGCTCTCCAAATCGCCACGAGAGTTTGCCCGTAATGAGGGTTGAACCCGGCAAGCCAGGACAGTGCGCTACAATGCTCGAAAGCTTAAGCGCGGAAACTTATGGAGGTTTCGGGTGCGGGACATTTTTGCGGTTCTACAACTGTTTGCAGCGGTTTTTCTTTCTATTGTCGGGCTGTCGCTGGCCTTCCGCGCAACCAACCTCAGCATGCTTATGCTTGGCGGCCTTCTCGGCGGGATCGGCCTGACATTCCTGGCATTGTTGTTCGTCAACCTGCGCCGGCCTGAATGACCGGCCGCAACGCGCCCAAAGCGATCTGGAAGAACTGAGTGCGATTGGCCGGCATAAGGTTTCGCGGCTTTCGAGCATGGGAGTCACTCTCCCGAAGACGCTATCAGGTATTTAAGAGATTGTGAGCTGGATCAATGGGCTGTGCGCGTTTTGTTAAATCAAGAGTTGTTGAGAAAGATCGATACCGGCACTCTTTCCTCAGGGCCGGAGAAGCCCATGCACTGCGCTCTCAATGACCCGGTGAATCAGCGCGTCGCGGTCAGTCCAGGGAAATGAAGGCCTGAGAATCAGCAATGATGTGACGCCGTGAATTGCGGTCCACAGACTCTGGCTGGCAAGATCGGCGTCCATCCTGCGGAATATCTTTTCATCAATGCACCGCTTCACCAGATCGCGCATGTGTTGATAGGCGGAATGGGGGACCTTCCGGCTGTGTCCAGGGCGGCGGAGGATGAAAGCGAATTCATACGCGCCCGGATTTCGCAATCCAAACTCGACATACGTGTAAGCACCGTTCTTGAGCATACGGACGGGATCGATCGTGCTCCTTGAGGACCGGAGGAGCTGAAAGCCGGCTTCCAAACGCGCAAAGCTCTCCTCAACCAGGGCGTCGAATAGTGCGTCTTTGCTCCTAAAGTACAGATACAGGGTGGCATGGGAGCAGCCGATTTTTTGCGCCAATGAGCGCAGAGAAACACCACCGTACCCGTCGTGCAGGAAGGCCTTTCGTCCCGCCTCAAGGATGGTTTCCCGCATATGCTGCTGATATCTGGTCAGTCCCAAGTGCTTAGTAATAGGCCCCTCTTTATTGATTTTAGTGACCACTGGTCATATTTATGACCATCGGTCATAAATACTTCTGCCAAAAACGGAACTTAGCGGTTGCGGATATCGTAACAGCCGCTCAGGAGGAACACCCATGCTAAAACAAAGAACCGTTCCCGTCCCCGCCATCCGGCGCCTTCTCCTGGTATTGACCTGGGCGCTGCTTGCGCTGTTTTCTGGTGGAGCTTCCGGCATGGACCGGCAGGAGCGGATCATCGCCGGAGGGCCGGCAGATTCCCTGGAGGTCCGCCACCTTGTGCTGACCGGGACCAACGAAGAGATTGGGCGCGCACTGGCCGAGATTGCGCGAGATAGGTACCACTTACAGCTAGCCGCCAGTTCTGACCCCATACGCACACGAGCTGCGCGTCTTTACATCGAAAAGTATTATCCAATCCTCTACCAAAGGATGCGAGGCGTAGCGGCCGCCTACGGCCACAGCATCGATGACGACCGCTGGGACTACAGTTCGCTAGGTTTTACCGAGTTGCATGCAGCCTGTTCCATTGTTCATCTGCCTCCAGCGTTTACCGCCTCAGGCAAAAGCGTGGTGAGCCGCGACTACGATTACTCGACAGGTTCTCTGTACTTCGGCCCGTTACAACCGGGAATGCTGCACCCCACCTCGCGGCCTTACCTGCTGGAATTGCATCCGGACAAGGGTTATGCGTCGCTGGCCATGGTCGCTTATGACCTGCTCAGCGGCGTGCTCGACGGCATAAATTCCGAAGGCCTGACAGTGACGATGGCGATGGACGAGGAATTGATGCCCAAGATGGAGCCGGCCGGCATTTCCGCTGGATTGGGAGAGCTGCAGACCTTGCGGCTTATTCTCGATACGGCCGCCACCGCCGACGAAGCCAAGCAGATACTGCTCGATACGAAGCAATACTACGCATTCATTCCCGTGCATTACCTGATCGCCGATCGTTTCGGGAATGCTTTTGTATGGGAGTATTCGCAGGCACACAACAGGGAGTTCATTATCGAAAACCCCGGTCAGGTATTGGCCATGACCAACTTTACGCTGAACCGGCGCCTGGACAACAACCGTCCGCCTTCTTCTGAGCAGGCACAGACTGTCTGCAAACGCTACAGTCTGCTGACACGCGAACTGGGTGCGCAAACCGGCATCTCTGAGGACAAACTGAAGGAAACGCATCACAAAGTGGACGCGGAGCTGCCGGCCTCCGCCACGCCCGGCCGGCCACCGGTACGGACGATGTGGCACGCGCTTTATTATCCTGAGGAGCGGCGCGTCAGCTTCAGCTATTACCTGCATGATGAGCAGCTCACGGACGGCAAATTACGAGTGGTGAGGTCGCGATACATTGATTTTCGCCTCGCTCCTACAAATCAAGGCACGGGTTCGCCACCGCCTTCCCCACCAACAAAGCAATCGGCTGCCGCTCCTTCAGCCAGGCCCGGCGTTTCAGAAGCTCTTGCGCAGCTGAAGGCTGGCGGAGCGACAACAAAAGAAGAAGACGGTAAAACGATCGAGTTGGACCTGAGCAAGGCTGAAGACCTGAAGCGGATGGTGCCTTTGTTAGGCGACCTGCCTGATGTTACCTGGCTGATTATTCAAAATCCATTGCTGGACGATTCCACGCTTGCGCTTCTTCCTGAACTTCCCAAGCTCAAGCAGCTCAACCTGTTCTCTGCTGCAATCACTGACGAAGCCCTGAAGCTGCTGGGAAAGCGCCAGGGATTAGTCAGGCTGGCCATTGGTAAAACAAAAATCAGCGATGCCGGGCTTGCCCACTTAACGGCTTTAAACAATCTCGAGTACCTTGGGCTACTGGGAGATTCGATCACCGATGCGGGACTCGAATCTCTGGCCCAAATGAAAAAATTGAAAACGCTGAACCTGTCTGAAACCATGATCACCAACGCAGGACTTGGCCAGCTTGCGAACCTGGGACAGCTCGAAGTCCTGTTCCTGAGCGGCGACGACATCGGCGACGATGGTCTGGCGCAATTGGAGCGGGTGCCCACGATCACCGGCCTGTTTTTGCAAGGCACACAGGTTAGCGATGCGGGGCTGGTCCATTTACGAACAATGAGCAGGCTGACCAAACTCAACCTGGCTAAGACCAAGGTGACTGAGAATGGAGTGGCGGCTGCCAAGCAGTTCCTGCCGATGTGGATCACGATTCAGCGTGAGTGAACGACCGATTGAGAGGCAAACGACTGGGGCGGCTGGAGAGACGCAAAATATCAACCATAGCCACGTTTTCCGAGTAGCCACGGCTGGCCTTCGTCGCGCACAATAAGGGCATTTCCCATGACTACGCCAATGCTTCAAAGAGACGGTGCGGCAAACTCCGCCACCAGATGCTGGAATAGTCAAAGCAGAAATAACGAAGAAGCTACTCACTGCCGCCGACAAGGCTGTGGGTAGCTCCCGCGCGCGGTTGATTGCGCAAAGGTTTTGAGCAGCTCTGGATTTTCATGTCCAGCGAATTTGCTCAAAAATGGCCCGCAGGCGTTTTCCCCGAGCGGGGTTGATCATCTCTACATAACCCACTTTGCCATCGAGATGAGAACGGAATTGGGAATGGCCATGCCGATTCTGGCTTTCCGGGCCTGAACGAACACAATTGGTAAGCGTCGCCTTGAGGCGATCGAAATCAGTGCGCCGGATATTTACATGCCGATTGACTGTAAGTCCCGCCAGATGCTGCAGGGTTCCAGAGCGCATGATTCTGGTTTTGCGATGGTGGATGCTGAACCCTTCTTCCGCGGCAATCGAGGCAACGTGGGCAGCAAACCTCTCAACTCGCGATTCAAATTCGTCATTTCCAGAAAAAGCAAGATCATCCGCATACCGGGTATAGGCCGCTCCGGCGGATGCAGCGAGCCCAGCCAGGCGGCAATCCATACGAAATGAACAAAGGTTGGCCAGCGCGGGTGATGAAGGCGCGCCTTGAGGAAGATGCCTCTGAAAATAAAAAGCGCATGGTTCTCTTCGCGATTCCCAAAGATGGAGAGGATCTTCACCGAAAGCTGAACGGCCCCATATATCGCGAGGCGTCACGGTTGTGCACAGACCGCCAAGTAAATCGGCAACCGATTCCGGATAGCCAGCCGCGCGAAAAAAAGACTGGATCCGCGCGCCCGTAAATGAAGGAAAGAAATCCTGTACGTCCATGCGCAGGACAACCCGCTGCCCGGCATGAGGCAAAGTGAAGGTCTTGATGGACCGTGCCTTGAGAAACCCATGAGCGGCGGGATGGGACGGAATTTTTTCCAGAATCTCAGCAAGAATCTTCCGTTGCAGGCGTTTTAATTCGGGCTTCGGCGATTCAATCAGACGAATGTTGCCGGAAATTTTGGCCAGGATTCTGTAGTGATAGTGACGCAGGCGCGCTTCATGGTTTTTAAAGGCCAGCCCTCTCAGATCGGCGAACCAATAAAGCTTCTCGACGGTAACTTCAAGCCATTCGGCCAAGGCATTGACCGTTTCAATCGCGGGAATCGGCCAGGTTCTTGCCGCCGCGACGGGTTGCATCTGGGGCGGGCCGGTCAGCCAGTTCGCAACGGACATGCCGCGTTTGTACCGTGTCCAAATGCGCCGGAACTGTGGATCTCCGCTGATAAATCGGGCAACATCACGCTGGCGGGGCCGCGGCTTACCTTGAACGGTCTTAAGATAGCGCCTTACAAGCGGACGCAGCCACCGATATTGTTTTCCTAATACAACACTGCAGCGAGAGACAATGTCCTCAACCGTTGGTGATCCAGCAAGAAAAGCCCTGGCAAGTATTGAGACGAGCGATGACACTGACATGGGAGCAAGAACAGCGGAAATGCTCCAACCGGTCTAACCAGGCGTGAGCATGTCTGCCGACGAAGCAGGGCAGCTCACGCGACGAATTCTCAGGTATTCACGATGCTCTGGGGTATCCCCAGAGAGGCCGTACCCAAGCCCAAAGACCAAGATAGCAGCCAACTTGGAGCACTCCGCCGCCGCGCAATCATAGCATTGACGGCAGGAGTTGGAAGAATGCAAACAAATCCCGGATTTTCAACAGAAAGGATAGGTTTTACACATTGGATTAACCAGGCGCTTTCGCGCACAATGGACTAGGCCAGATTCACAATGACCACCCTTGGCGACTTTAAAGAAACGGTGCGGCAGCAGGCGGACATTGTCCGCATTGTGGGCGACTATGTTCAGCTTCGCAAGGCCGGTGCGCAGAACTACAGCGGGTTGTGCCCATTCCATAGCGAGAAGACGCCATCGTTCAGCGTTCATGCCACGCGGCAGTTCTTTCATTGCTTTGGCTGCGGAAAGTCGGGCGACGTCTTTAAGTTTATCCAGGAGATTGAGAAGGTCAGCTTTGGTGAGGCGGTGCGGCTGTTGGCGCAAAAGCTGGGCATGTCGCTGCCGAAGACGCAGTACAGCTCCGAGCACGAAGCGGAGGATGCGAAGCAGCGCGGCCAGTTGATGGAGATGCAGGAGAAAGCCTGCCGGTTCTTTGAAAATGAGTTGCGGCGGCCGGAGGCGGCACACGCGCGCGAATATCTGGCTGGGCGCGGGTTGAAAGAAGAGACGATCAAGACGTTTGGCATCGGCTTTGCGCCCGATTCGGGATTTGTGCTGAAAGACCGGCTCAAGGGAGATTTCAGCGAGGAGCTGATGCGGGCTTCTGGGCTGTTCTCATGGAAAGACGGCGCGGATAGCTCTGCCGCAGCAATGTACGCAAAGTTCCGCAACCGGGTGATGTTCCCGATTGCTAACGAGAATGGCAAGGTGATCGCATTCACCGGACGCACGCTGGCCAAGGATGAGAAGTCAGGACCGAAGTATCTGAACTCGCCGGAGACGCCGATTTATTCAAAGAGCCGCGTACTGTACAACCTTGACCGCGCGAAAGAGGCTATCCGCAAGCTGGGCTACGTGATTATTGTGGAAGGGCAGATGGACTGCATTGCTGTCTATTCCGCCGGCTTTCACAATGTGGTGGCAAGCTCTGGCACGGCGTTTACGGAGACGCAGGTGCGTCTGCTGGGCCGGTTCAGCAAGGACATTGTGGTGAACTTTGATCCGGATACAGCGGGCGCGGCGGCCACGGACAAGTCACTGGGCATGTTGCTGGAAGAAGAATTCAATATCCGCGTGCTGCGGTTGGATGCGGGCTTTGATCCTGACCTGTTTATCCGCAAGAATGGCGCAGAGGGGTATGCAAAAGCGCTGAAGGGTTCGCAGAAATATTTTGACTATCTGGTGGAGCGGGCGCTGGGGCTGTTTCCCGTGCGAACGCCAGAAGGGAAGAAGAACGCGGTGAACTTTCTGCTGCCGCACATCCATAAGGTCCCCAGCCGCATTGTGCGCGATAGCTTGGCCGGGGATATCGCGCAAAAGTTGGGGATAGATTCTGCGGTGCTGCGGCAGGAGTTTAAGTCCGCGGCGGCGAGTCGGGGAAGTTCTGGAATCCGTGCGAGCGTGGTGGCGGATGTGACGCCGGCGGAGAAGGTGTTGGTGCGGGCGGCCTCATCGAATGTGCGGGAAGAGGCGGAGCTGCGCCAGCGAGCGCTGCACGCGATTGGAGAAGAGCGGTTGCATATTGGGCTGGCGGTAGAGGGATTGCTGGAAGCAATCCTGGAAAATATGCGGAAGCAGGAGAGAGGCGAAGGTGTGGAGGATGTAATGGCCATGCCGCTCGATGATGTGGATCGGCAGAGGTTGGCGAAGATCGTGATGCAGGAAGATGAGGCACTGACACCGGAACTGCTGGAGGGTGCATTGGAGGCGTTGCGGCATCGACGGGATTTGGGCCAGCGGGAAGTCGATATCAAGCGCGGGATTGTGGAGGCGGAAAAGCGCAATGACGTGGCGGCGCTGTTGCGGTTGAAACAGGAAAAACTGGAGTTGGATAGGAAATTGGCGGGGTTCTGATTGGTTTGTGTCGCCCCTCCGGGGCTCATCTGTTCTATTCCTCTAACCCAGGGTTCCGGCTCTCCCGCTTCGCGGGATCGCTTCACCCTGGGCTAACTTCTCGACGAGCCTCCGGCTCTGAGTGATCCGCGGCAAAGTTTGTCGAGTCCTTGAGCGTATTTGTGGTTGCCACTGGTGAAAAGCGGCGTAAGAGTATCAGTGGACACTGACACTTGTTTCGTGAGGGTAGGGATCTCTCGCTACGCTCGAGACTTCGGAGAAAAAAATCAGCGGAGGAGTTTCTTTTTGGCGGCGGCGAATTCGGCATCGGTGAGGGCACCGCGGTCGCGGAGGTCGGCAAGCTGGGCCAGTTTGGCGACAAGGTCTCCCTGTCTGGAGTGATCTCCCTGTCCCGAGTGGAATGGCTCTGCGGAGGAATGTGGTGCGGTTGCGGCAGCGGCCGAAGTGGATGCCTGATCGTAATCGAAGTGCTGAGGATTGGCGGGATCGACACGAAGAGCGAGGTGGTCGCCCACAGACGGTATTTCGCCGAGCATGAACAGGCCTTTCAAAATGCCTTCGTAGGCGGGTGTTCCATCTTCACGCTGGATACGGAGGCGCACCCTGCGCCGAATGTAGACGTTGTTGACAACGACGTTCATCCAAGGCTTGAACACTTGAAGCACGGTGCCGGTGGCACGGACGCCCTGCTCCTGGAGAGATTTTGCGCGCTGGGCGAAGCGGCCGATCCAGGTGGCCGCAGCAATAGCGACGGCTGCCCAAGCCAGAAGGAGCCAGGGCGAGGACGGCACTGACCAATCGACGCCCCAGGGAAGCAGAGACGCGATAAACCACCAGAGGACCTTCTGCTCGGCGACCAGATTCATGATCCACATGAAGATGCCGAACTGCGCGAGGTAGCCGACGACCCAGATAAGGGCCAGGGTACCGTTGAGAGTAGAGTGCCCAGCGGCCTCAAACAAGCCCGGCGCAAGCAACAGCACGCACCAGATGATCAGGAGTAAATGGAGGCGGCGCATTCTTTGTGAGGGATACTTTAGAGGATCAGGGTCTTAAGCGCCAGGACTCACCGGGGTCCCGAATCGATTTCTGGCGAAGGCGATCGTTTTTCGCGACGAAGCTGCTTTGTTTCGGCGAAAAAAGCGCATTGGGGCTAATCCCTGCGCAAAATCCACTTAACTCGTTGGTTCTAGGCGATAAAATTCATTGATCCATGGCTGGAACGGATACGAAACCCAGAGGGGCGAACCGCATCTATATAGAAGAGGAAATTCACAGGGCGGGCGATAGGTATCTTCTTTATTTTGCGGCAGGTGGAGTGGTAAGGCGCTTTTCTTCTTGGTTGGGCTGTGTTAGTCTTAGTACTCTCGACACGTGCGCGCATTCCAACCTAAGACCCGTCGATATTCTTTAGTGGATACGGCGCACAGCCCTGTTTTGCCCATGAATTATTAGCTCGAATGAATGAGGTCAGCGGTTTGGCTCTAGACGATAAATTTGACGACATAAAAAAACTGATCGATGCAGGCAAGGAAAAAGGATATCTCACCTATGACCAGGTCAATGACCTAATACCCGGTGATGTCCACTCCCCAGATGATCTGGATGACCTGCTTACTACGATTGGGACCCAGGGCATCGACGTCCTGGATGCAAGCAAGGGACTGCCTTCAGAACAGAAATTTGAAGATCTGGAAGAAGGCGAAGATGTTGAACTTGATCTGACGCCGGGCGCTCTGGAAAAAACCAACGACCCGGTGCGCATGTACCTGCGCGAGATGGGCACGGTTCCGCTGCTCACGCGCGAAGGTGAAGTTGAAATCGCCAAGCGCATTGAGCGCGGACAGCTCCGCGTACTCAAGGCGCTCTCACGCTCTCCCATCGTCATCAAGGAAATCCTGCA
>DATEHN010000007.1:0-74743 GCA_035279585.1 Candidatus Angelobacter sp.
TTGCACCTGTCCTTGCAGGTCGCCCCAGAAACTCTCCTGTAGCTCTTTTACAAAATGTTGGAAATGCTCGGTGATCGGTGTTACTTTCGCCATTGGGTGTAAGGCTCCTTTTCTCAGGATTCGGTTTTAGCTCGTTAGGCCAAAACCAACTTACACCCTCTGCTTTTACACAAGGGAATTTACGTCACCCGTTCTTATTTCTAGCTGGGAATGTTCCGTTCCAGGAAGCTGAATCAGGGATTCTTCATAGCACGTATAGCTCGCACCATTAGCAATGACTGAGGCTAGGGACAAAATGCGCGAATGCCGTACAGGATGGATTCAAGGATGACGGTTTGCCCATATTGCATTTCGTCACAGGTATTGCTGGATTCGCGCGCTGTTATTTTTTGCTGATCTCAGGTTTAAAGGCTATAAACGTCTGTGCTTTGAATACGTCTTATTAGAATGCAAAACCAACCTGTTTCACTTGGAGGAGGGGGAGACGAATGTGTAAATCCATATTGAGGAATTGTTTGCCAGTGCTGGGCGGAATGCTGTTGCTTACCGCTACCATGGCCTTTGCCCAGGCGCCAAAGCCGCCAGCCGCTGAAGAGCATCTGGCGCCAAAGTTTGATATTGCCAACATCGACAAGACGGTTGATCCTTGTGTTGATTTCTACCAGTTTGCCTGCGGCAATTGGTTAAAGAACAACCCTATTCCCGGCGACCAGACCACGTGGCTCAGTTTTAATGAAGTTTATGAACACAACCTGGTGGTGCTGCGGCAGATTCTGGAGAAGGCCAGCGTAAGCGATCCCAAGCGCAGCCCGGTCATGCAGAAGATCGGCGATTTCTATGCGTCCTGCATGGATGAAAACGCCGCCAATAAGGCAGGCGCCACGCCTCTAAAGCCTGAGCTTGACCGTATTACCGCTATCAAAGACAAGACGCAGATGATTGACGTAATAGCGCATGAGCAACTCATTGGCCCCAACCCGTTGCTCGGCTTCGGCGCCATCCCCGATTTGCACAATGCAGACATGGCCGTAGCCAACATTGATCAGAATGGCCTCTCATTGCCCGACCGTGACTATTACCTGAAAGATGACGCTCCCACTGTCGCCATCCGCAAAGCTTTTACCGATCACATGACCAGGATGTTCACGTTGATGGGCCAGTCTCCGGAGCAGGCGGCGCAAAATGCTGACACCGTTTTAAAGGTTGAAACCGACCTGGCCAAAGCTTTTATGGAGCGCACCCTGCGGCGCGATCCCAAAAATCGCGACCACAAAATGACCGTCGCGCAAGCTGAAGCTCTGGGGCCAAACTTCCATCTTGCTCGTTTTTTCGCTGCCAGCGGCGCGCCGGCGTTTACTGAGCTGAACGTTGGCAATCCGGATTACTTCAAAACTGTGAATGCCTTAATTGAATCCACTCCCCTTGATGCCTGGAAGACTTACATGACGTGGCAGATGCTGAACATTGCGGCATCATGGCTCTCAGATGATTTTGTGCAGGAAGACTTCAAATTCCAGCAGGCCATTACCGGGCAAAAAGAGCTGCCGGTGCGCTGGAAGCGCTGCGTGAACCTTACTGATGGCTTGCTGGGTGAAGCCCTCGGACAGCCTTACGTGGACGCTACCTTTGGTGCTGAGGGCAAAGCCCGCATGTTGAAGATGGTGGACGCCCTGGAAAACTCTCTTAAGCATGACATCTCTGATCTGCCCTGGATGACCGAAGCCACCAAAAAAGAAGCGCTAATCAAGCTGGCCGCTATCCGCAACAAGATTGGCTATCCTGACAAATGGCGCGACTACAGCAAGCTCAGCATCGTACGCGGTGATCTGCTGGGCAATGTTGCCCGCGCCAGTGAGTTTGAATCCAACCGCCAGATTCAGAAAATCGGCAAGCCTGTGGACAAGCTGGAATGGGGCATGACGCCGCCCACCGTAAATGCTTATTACAGCGGCAGCCACAATGAGATTGTCTTCCCTGCCGGCATCCTGCAGCCGCCGTTCTTTGATCGCCAAATGGATGATGCCATCAACATGGGCGGCATCGGCCTGGTCATTGGCCATGAGCTTACCCATGGGTTTGACGATCAGGGACGCAAGTTTGATCCCAAAGGCAATCTGCGTGACTGGTGGACTGCTGAAGACGGCAAGGAATTTGAGCAGCGCGTCGGCTGCGTGGCCGATGAGTACAGTTCTTTCACCGCGGTCGATGATCTCAAGCTGAACGGCCGGCTCACCCTGGGCGAGAACACTGCTGATAACGGCGGTGCGCGCATCGCTTTAATGGCCCTGCACGATCTTATGGCGCAAGCCAAAGAGGATCCCAACAAGAAAATCGACGGCTTTACTCCCGATCAGCGCTTCTTCCTGGGCTTTGGCCGCGTCTGGTGCCAGAATACCGCTCCAGAATTTGCGCGTATGCTCGTGCGCGTTGACCCGCACTCTCCCGGACGCTGGCGCGTAAACGGCGTGGTGCGCAACATGCCGGAGTTCCAAAAAGCCTTCGGCTGCAAGCCCGGTCAACCCATGGCCCCGGAGAATGCCTGCCGCGTTTGGTAACAACAGTCAGCAAATAGCCTGAGGGCACGCGCAAGCGTGCCCTCAGTTTTTGCTTACACCCGTGGACGAGGTGGCTCTTCTTACGGCCGCGTATCGATGGCAGTTACCACGTTGCCTCCGGCAGAGCTGAAATTTGGGCTGCTGATGTACAGCAAGTGGTGCACCAAATCAATCGCCCCATCCGACGGGTTCGGCTCGAGCGGCGGGCGATTCACGATCGGTATGGTATTGCCGTCAATCACGTCAACCGCGTTCTGGCCTGAAACGCCGTGGCTACGTAGATTAGGTTGGTGAAAGGATTTACCGCTGATGGGTGGCGCCGCCATCCTTTGCGTCATGCCGTTCCATTTTCCGATTTTTGGTGACTTGGGCGATCCCTACCGGAACCGCCGCGACACGACCTGCTTGGCAAAGCTTCTTACCTGGTCAAGCGCGGTCTTCCGGACTGCCAGGCCCTGGCCGCGCATTTTGCTCAATGCGTCTGTCAGTCGCTGGCGGGCAATAGGCCCCATGGCGATAAATCGGAAAGCCTGGGCTCTGCCGTTGGCCATCTGCAGTAGCTCAATCGCGGCCATCAAATTGCCCGAGACAGTATTGATCCTGATATCGCCCAGTGTTCCGGAAGAAAATCGTCTTTCGAGGCGTACTGCGCCGCCGGTGAGCGACAGCAGATGGAGAGTGCCTTTAAGCTGCTCATTGCTGATCGAAACCAGGACCTGCTCGTTATTCGGCACAGAGTATCGGGGAGAACGTGCGCGTTTCTGCTTTGTCATTTCCTTTTAAGCTCCGTCTACACCTGCAGATAAGGTTGGGGGGATGTGTTTGTTTCGGGGGATCTCAACGTTAGCAGCCCCGGCAGTCAAATGGAACTGTGAACATGGCCAATCGCCGTCCCGCCGATATGACAGCAGGAACAAGGGACTTTGGTACCCAAAGCCTTGCCAGGGCTTTCGCCGCCCCTGGCCCGATGCATGGCTTACGATTGGCCCCTTTGCATTTGCGCGCCGGAGCAGCCAGAATGAATATCTGTGACAGAAAACCCGGCAGCGCCCGAAACCCAAATCGGCCATCCCGCTCCTGATGCCGACGCTCCACCATCTATCGCGAAACTTGAATACCAATCCCGCCTGCGGCAGCGTGAATCCTCCGTTACCCAGCTCCAGCGTAAGCACCTTTGGCTGGGTAATGTACGGATCGTTGTCTTTGCAGCCATCGTTGTGCTGGCTTGGTTCTCTCGCACTCATTTGCCTCTTTTTTATCTGCTGATTGTGGCAATCATTCTTTTCATCGCTCTGGTCGTCATTCATCGCCGCGTGGTACGTACCATGAATGCGGCCAGGCGCGCGGCTGAAATCTATCACCGCGGCATTGCGCGGATAGAAGACCGCTGGGCTGGCGTGGGCGACACCGGCGACGAGTTCAAAGACCCGTTGCATCTTTATGCTGAAGACCTTGACATTCTAGGCAATGGAAGCCTCTTTCAACTGCTCTCCACCGCCCGCACCCGTATGGGCAAGCAGTGCCTTGCCCGCTGGCTGCTCACGCCGGCCACGCCGCAGGAAATCGCGGAGCGCCAGGCTGCGATTGCCGAGTTGAAATCCAAGGTCGATCTTCGTGAAGACCTGGCCGTGGCAGGTGGCAGTGAGAGCATTCATGCTCATCCTGAAGCGCTGGCACAATGGGCAAAAGATCTCAGCAACCTCAAGGACGGGCGCTGGTGGGCCTTGCTTCTGGCAGTGCTCAACATCGCCGCCGTGGTGTACGCATTCATTGCCTACTGGACCCCGCTTGTGGTGCTCATCCTCATCAACGGCAGCATCGTGTTCCGCCAGCGACACGTTCTGGAAAAGATTTTTGCCCGGCTGAGCGAAACCCATAAAGACCTGGACTCGCTGGCAGAGGTGCTGCGCCGCATTGAAGCGGAAAAATTTTCTTCACCGCGCCTGCAACAACTCCATGCACAGTTGCTCACGCAGAGTCTGCCGCCTTCAGAGTGCATTGCCAGGCTCAATACGCTCGCTGACCTTGACGATTCGCGTCATAACTGGTTTCTACGCCTGCTTGACGTTCCTCTGCTGTACTCTTTGCAGCTTGCTTTTGCCCTGGAGCAATGGCGCAGGAAATATGGCAGCAAAATTGAAGTCTGGCTCAACGTAGTGGGCGAAATCGAGGCCCTGGTTTCTCTGGCCGCCTACTCTTACGAACATTCTGAAGATCCGTTTCCTGAGTTTGCCCCGGTGGGCAGCGATCCATGCTTTGCCGGCGAATCGCTGGCGCATCCTCTGCTTTCCGCAGCCAAGTGTGTGCGCAACGATGCAGAACTCGGCGGGAAGAACCAGGTTCTGCTGGTCAGCGGCTCCAATATGTCCGGCAAGAGCACCTACCTGCGGGTGATTGGCATTAATGCCGTGCTGGCCATGATGGGTGCGCCCGTTCGCGCTGCCCGGTTGCGGCTCTCTTATCTTTCTGTGGGAGCTTCCATGCGCGTTTCTGACTCCCTGCAGCAAGGCGTCTCTCATTTCTATGCGGAGATCAAGCGCGTTCGCCAGGTGATTGATCTTTCTGCTGCGCAGCCCACCCTCTTTCTTCTCGATGAAATTCTTCAAGGCACCAACTCTGACGATCGTCGCGTGGGCACGCATGGCATTTTGCGTACCCTCATCGGCAACGGCGCCATTGGGTTGGTGACTACGCATGATCTTGCATTAGCCTCGCTGGAAGAGGTTTTTCCGGGCCGCATGACCAACGTCCATTTTCAGGAAAAATTCGAGGATGACAAACTCTCTTTCGATTATCGGCTCCGCCCCGGCGTTGTTACTACCAGCAATGGGGTTGAACTCATGCGGTCTATTGGCCTTGATGTTTCTTAAACCAGCGGCTCGCCCCGAAGGAGAATCCGTGTTCGCCCTGCAAACTCCGGCTCTGCAAACTTTGGATGAAAGATTTTAATGCGGCGCTAATCCGCTTCTAAGCGGCTGCTGGTGAGATGAAGAGCACTGTCAGGGTGAACACAAATCTGCGGTACCTCTCCCGAGGCCGTTATTTTTGTGTTTCTGCCCGGATAAATGCATGACTCAACTTGAAAATGGTGTGGTGGTTGGGAGCTTTGGCAAGGCAATTCGCGTTTGCAGTCGCGGTTCCCGCTAAAATCGCGGCATTAAAACGCCAGATGCCTGCTTTGTACCGGCAATAGGCTGGCCCCGCTCGAGCCGGCGCCGGTAAGCCAAAGTCAGGAAAACAGTGGAAGCATGGGCGGCGCGATTTGGTATGGCGGCTTTCCCTCCCCCAAAAGCGTCCTCACAACGTGGCGAAAGATCCCGGGCCGGAACCGGCCGGCTCTCTGTCTCGCCGGCGCTCGTGGCGCGGCTTTCGCTCACAGCCACCGTTTCCTCAAAACTGCGGCACGCAGTTTCCACCACCGGGGAGGCTGGTTTTTTCTCCAACCAGCCTCTCTTACTTACCGTTTAATTCATTAGAAATTTTAATCTTTTCTTAATTCTTATCTAATTTCTCAGGTATAGTTTCTCCACTTCACCGATGAGTGAAAGTATTTTCACTTCCGGCTTTCTTTCGTCGGTTTCCTAGGGTTAGAGGCATCATCTCTCCGGGCTCCATCCCTTCAACTTTTTCAGCAGTTCAATCTATTGTTGTGGTTGCGCCACGTAGCGCCTCGATCGGCGTTGTGGCTGCCAACATCTGGGATCAGAGAAAGCGCCTTTCTTCCGGGCTCCAAATCCCTTGAACAATTTTCGTGCCCGGCTGGGCTAGGCCAGGCCGAAAAAAAGCGGTCTCATGATTCGCTGTGAAGATCGCGTATCAGTCTCAGCTGAGACACTCGGGAGAAACAATATGGACAGCTTGGAAACCGTCTCCACCGACAAGAGTACACGTACAAAATCCATAACCTCATTCGTCATTGCCCTGCTATTGGTTATGCTGGCCATTCCTGTGGCCTCGCAGGCGCAGGCAAATCTACCAAATCTTGTGGTAACCGCCATGAACGCCGGCCGGTTCTATGGTGATGCGAATCCGCAATTCACCGGAACCGTCACTGGTCTCATCCCCGGCGACACAATCACTGTAACCTATACAAGCGTTGCTGACTCCTCCAGTCCGGTAGGCGATTACCAGATCGTTCCTACCCTGAATGACCCGGACAACCACCTGGGTCACTATAACGTGGTCGTCAACAACGGCACTCTGTCAGTCGCGCCTGCGCCGCTCAGCATTGTTGCTGATGACTTGTCGCGTACCGCTGGCCAGCCAAACCCCGCCTTCACCGGCACGGTCACTGGAGTCAAGAACGGTGAAGCCATATCTGCAACCTTTGCCAGCTCGGCTACGGCCGGCAGCCAGGCGGGGACCTATGACATTGTTCCCACGCTGCAGGACGGGTCCGGCAAAATCAGCAACTACGCGGTGACTATCTCGAATGGAACACTGACCGTTACACCGTAATAACATTGCAGCGATGGAAACACTGGGGCTGGCAGCAATTGCCAGCCTTTTTTCTTGATCTGAACTGGAAAGCAAAGATCTGAACTGAAAGCAACTTCTGAAATCTGCCTGCGCTCCGCTAACGGCTTTTAACCGGCTCGCCGCTGCGCAGATACACATCGGTTTTGCTCAGCCAATCCTGGCGCGGAGGATGGAAGACATCAAGGTCAACCGTGTCTTCCAGCGCTTCAGCTTTGTGTGGCATATTGGAAGGAATGCACAGCACTTCGCCGGTGCGCACCACAATCTCCTTGCCATCAATCCAGAACTTAAGCGCGCCCTCCACGATGTACGTGAGCTGCTCGTTCACGTGACTGTGCTCCGGCACCACGCAGCCTTTCTTCAGCAGGACGCGCGCCAGCATCAGGTCCTGGCCGGTAATCATCTGGCGGTCAAGCAGCGGATTGAGCGATTCCAGTTCAACGTCATTCCAGCGAATATGCTTTAACATGAAGCCTATTTTACTGGAGTTCTGGAGCAGCCGCACGTCGAGAATGCGTCTGGAAGCAGGACCCTGCTACTTCTGCGTGACGGTCAGCTTGTGATATCCCACGGTGGCCAAATCAACCTTATCCGGCAGTTTGAACTTGGAATCCAGGCCAATGCCGGGATATTTCGGCGTGATGTATTTGCTTACAAAATATTCCAGCGCCATACGCGGGACCGCAAATCCGTCAATGCTGACCTCGCGCACGTGAACGCTGCCTTCACCGCCGCTGCCCTCGGCATCGGCTTCAACTCTTACATCGTGCTGTCCATTAAAAACTGAGAGCAGCGGATTGGCAGATTTTTGCCCGGCGCGGATCTGGTCAAAATCCACGTTCAGAAATGCCGTGACCACACCATTGCGCCCTTCCATGCTGAGCTTTTTCACGCCCTGCGGCAAAACTATCCGGCCGCTGGCAATGTAGTCATTGACCTCTTCTTCAGTCATTACCGTGGGCGTCTGGTCTGGGCTGGAACGTTGCGCGTTTTGCTGAATGTGGTCAAGCTTGGCCTGCATGCTCGCAGCCAGCCGTTGTCCGGAGCTTGATAAGGTCTGGGACGGCGACGGGGCTTGCTGCGCAGCCCAGGGCCGTTGCCTGACGATAAACGCTATGCTGGCCACCAGGAGCAGCGTTAGTATGGCGCGTGCAATTTTCATTTGGCTCGCGCGGGAGCAGCCTGGGCCGTCAGCGGCTGCGGCGTAATCTGGAGCTTCTCCAGCGCGCCATTAATTTCCCACTCAGTGCCGCTGGTGCTCACCTTTAACTTTGCCTGCTTGTTCGCCAGGGATATGGTCCCGCTACTTACATAGATGCGGTTCTCTGTTTTGAATTTGCTTGGCAATATCTTTAAGGATTGTTTATCGATCTCCAAAGCCCCCTGTACGGCCTGAAATCTCAAAGGCCTGCCGCCGTCAAGCGTTAGCATTTTTGTAATGCCGTTGCTTACCTGAAATTCCACGCGGCCGTTTGCGCTGGAGAGCATATCTGCCGACGATCTGCCGTCAAAGCGCACGTTATAGCTCACCTGGCCTTTGCCGGAAAGCCACTGTGCCACCTGCCCCGGAACCGTATCCAGTGGCCCCACGCGATCCAGCGCGACACCCTCCAAAGTTCCCGTTCCCGTGTAAAGCGGTCGCGAGCCGCTCCAATCAATCTTCCATTCGCCCTGGGTTGAGCCGCCCCCGATCTTTGCGGCAATATGATTGATCGTCAGCCTGTGATCGCCGGCCTCTGCCTGGGCAGTAAATTTTTCCAGCGGCATGTCCGCCACTTTTAACTCATCCACCGCCAGCTTTCCCGCAGCGCGAAATTCAGGCAGCTTATTGTCTGATCCGGAAATAAAGGGCAGGCTCCAGCCTTTGTCTGAGTAACCCAACAGATTTGCCACATCGGCGATTGCCAGCGTATCAAAGTGCAGATCGAATCCCAGCGGGCAAGCTGTATCTCCAGTGCAACTCAATGGGCTGCTTACTGAACCAGTAAATGCGATTGGTGAATGCTCAAACTGGCCGGTAATGTGGTTCAGGTTGAGCGCCGTATCTGTAAACTGCGCGTCTGCTTCGGAGAGCAGTAGACGGTCTTTGATGCCGGGAATCCACGCCGTCAGGTTTTGCAGGTGCACTGTTCCGTGGAGTTTGGGGGCCGCAAAATTAGTCCAGACGCCGTTAACGTTGAGGTCCACCAGTCCTGACGCCGTGGCGCTGTTAGTCTGCGTAGTAAAGCCTGTGGCACGGCCAAAGGCCAAAAGCCTCTCCATTGGCACCATACCCTTGGCGCTGGCAAAATATCCTGCAGAATCCATGTTGCCCTGAATCTC
Source organism: Candidatus Angelobacter sp. (assembly GCA_035279585.1). GTDB lineage: Bacteria > Acidobacteriota > Terriglobia > Terriglobales > Acidobacteriaceae > Angelobacter. The sequence continues at coordinate 9,357 of DATEHN010000007.1, forward strand.
CAGCGTGGTAGATGGTCCCATCTGCACGGAGAAAGCATCAATGGTCAAAGCGGAAGGCTCAAACGCAGCGGTGGGGGCAACAAGCGTGCCTGGCTCGCCCGACTTTTTTTTCTTCCTGCCAGGAACAATCAGCCCAGGCGTGTCTGGCGGACCAACATGAAAGCGAATAGCGCTTACCGGAAACGGCTTTTCCGCAGTGGAAGCCTGCAAAAGAAACGGCGTTGTCATTCCGGTCCCGTGGAAGTTGTGCACGCCGGCATGAGAGTGGAAACCGAAAGCTGCGTCGCTCACCTCTCCGGTGGCAGTGAAATCATCGGGCAACGATTTGCGGGCATGGCGGGCAAACGCCGCTAAAATGGAAAGAGGCACGCGGGTAGCCGTTAGCGATACATCATAACTCTGCGCTGCCGGAGCAAAGCGCGAGGTCATCACCAAACCGCCTGTTCCTAATGGCGTATCACACTTCAGGCTCAGAACTGCATCGGTATAGTCGCCCAGGCAGCGCGTTCGGATACGCGGCGTGGAATCACGGTTAATGTCAAATCGCCGGAAATTATCCAGATCGGCGCTGGCCGTGATGTGCAGCGCAGACAAAGGTCCTGCAAGCTCCGCATTAGCATCAAGCGAGCCGCGCCAGCCCTTGTCCTGGCCCAGCACCAGGCTGGTGAACTGCCCAAGCTGCGCGTTCTCCCATGAGAGCTGCAGTCTTGCCGGCATGTCGCGTAGCGTGCCGGAGCGCAGCACGTCGCCTTCAAGCCGTATGGTTCCCGTGTCATTCAAATTCATGTCTGTCCGCACCGGATGCCCTTCCACGCGAAGATGCCACGTATTCTCCGCTGCAAGCCAGAAGGCAAAATCAGTGTTGGTAATGGCGTATGGTTTCTTTTCCGGACCAATCTTCAGATTGATGCGCCCTGAGCTGGCTTCAATGTAGGGAAAGCGCGAGCGCTGCTCTGAGCGCCGCTTGCCTGTAGGCGCGGTTGGCACCTGCTCCACGCGCAGCAGCAGCGATTCCAGGTTCCAATGCCCCCCTGAGTAAACCAGGTTCAGGCTGGGCGGCGTATTGTCATCTGTGAGTTTGAGATTGGCGATCTCCAAACGCCCCTGCCATAAAGAAGTCAGGCGCAGGTCGGCTGTCACCTTGCCGCACATCAACAGCGGCTCTGCGCTGAACGCGGGATCGTCCATCACGCGAAAATCGTAAAGATCAAATCCTGGGCGGGGAAACAAGCGGTACTTTACTGATCCAATTTTCACTTCGCGGCCCATTGCGTTGCTCAGGGTTGAGGCCAGCCGCTTGCTGAAACGCGCGCCATTGATATTTGGCGGCAGAAAAATGCACAGCGCCAGGATGACCAGCGCTGCTGCCACGATTTTTCTGCGCGTTGTTGACAACATCAATGCACCAGATGAAAGACGCGGTTCCATCGCGTCAAAGTGAAGAAGTGCAGGGTGGTATGCAGAAAAGACGCAATTCGATCAGAAATCGGCTTGGCTTCTGCGGTCTCTTCAGGCACATCAAATGACCAGAAAATAAACAGCGGGCTCCCGATGACGTTTTCCTGCGGAACAAAACCCCAATAGCGGCTATCGAGGCTGTTATCACGATTATCGCCCATGGCAAAGTAGTGGCCAGGGGGGACAACTACGTCTCCGTTTTGTATGCTGCTGCGCAGGGTGTCATACCATCCCGGCGCCAGCATGCCAATACCGGAGTCAAGGGCCGACGGAAACTCGTCACGATATGGATCGTAGGTCCCATTCCGGATCTTGTAGGGCTCAGCCTGCGCCACGCCATTCAAATAAACCACTCCATTGTGAAGATGAATGCGGTCACCGGGCACGCCGATGATCCGTTTCACCAGGTAAAGTCCCTGCTCATTGGGATTGGGCGTCATGAACACCGCTGTATCGCCGCGCTTAAGATTGCGGTACGGGAAAAGCCAGCCCATCCATTCCTTGCCCGTGGGAGTGAGCCGGTCCACAAAGACGTGATCGCCCACCAGCAGCGTGTTCTCCATGGAACGCGATGGGATCTCAAAATGCTGCACCACAAAGGTCAAAATAAAAAGTCCAACCACCAGCACTGACGCAATGCCGGCAATCGATTCCGGCAGCGTCTCTTTGGGCCGCTCCTGCTTGGTCTTCTTCGTCTCTTTTTTTTCTGAAGCCAAAGATCCCTTCCCTTGAAATGAAAATCAACGCACTATGTGAAACATGCGGCCCCAGCGTGTCTGGTCAAAGAAATGAACAAGCGTGTGCACCAGAAAACTCAGCCGGTCAGGCATGTCACGTCTCTCATATTGATCGCTGGGCGTAACAAATGACCAATAAATAAACAGCGGCCGTCCCACAATGTTGTCGCGGGGAATAAAGCCCCAGTAGCGGCTGTCCAGGCTTACATCACGATGGTCGCCCATGCCAAAGTAGCTGTTGGGCGGGACCACCAGATCACCGTTCTGCAAATGCTGGCTCATCTCAATGGGCCAGTCAGGATATTCACCGCCGGGAGTGCCCTTGGGGAAATTTTCCCGGTATTCGCTGTATGTGCCTTCGCGAAGAATATAAGGCTCATTCAGCGGCTGGCCATTGCGATAAACCACGCCGTCTTGCAAATGAATGCGGTCACCCGGTATTCCCATCACCCGTTTTACCACGTACATGCCGGGGTCTCTCGGATGAAGAAACACGATAATATCGCCGCGCTTGATCTGCCGATACGGCATGATTGCGCCCAGAAGGCCACCCTTCGGCATTGGCGTAATCCTGTCAACAAATACGTGGTCCCCGACCAGCAGCGTGTTCTCCATGGACCCGGACGGAATTTCAAACGCCTGCACAATAAAAGTAATGATGAAAAGTCCGGCTACAAACACCGCGGCAATACCGGAAATGGACTCAGAAAAACTTTCTTTCTTCTTCTCCGTTTTCTTGTCTTTATTTTTTTCGAACAAACAGGTTTCCTGGATAGAGTTTTATTGGTCAACGCACCAGCCGGAACATGCGGTCCCAGCGCGCCAGTTGCAGCCAGTGGGCCACTTGTCCCGAATGTTGAAGTTTATCACTGGAACGGCCCGGTTCGGCTTCTTTCACAGATAGATAGATGACCAAGGGCCTTCCAATCACGTTGGCCCGTGGTACAAAGCCCCAGTAGCGGCTGTCTTCGCTGTCATCGCGATTATCCCCCAGCACAAAATAACTGTTCTTTGGAACCACAACCTGGTCGCCCTGGAGGTAATGCGGCAATTGAGTGCGCCAGCGCTGGTCAATGCCCCGCGAATACGTCATCTGCGCGGGAAAATTGTCGCGATAGGCGTCAGGGATCCACTGTTTGTGAATTACATAATTTTCCTTCAGTGGAACGTCATTGACATAAACCGTTTTGTTGCGTAAACGGATGTGGTCGCCCGGCATTCCAATAACGCGCTTCACCAGGAACTGTGAAGGATCGACCGGGAAGTAAAAGACGATGATGTCTCCGCGATGAATATCTCTATAGGGCAGCAGGCCCTCAGGGCCCTGGACACCGGCAAAATGGATTTTATCCACCAGCAAAAAATCGCCGACCAACAGCGTGTTCTCCATGGAGCCGGATGGGATCTGAAAAGCCTGCACTACAAACGTGATCACGAAAACGCTGAAAATCACCACCGTGAGCAAGGCCTGGATGCCAAATAAATCGCGCCTGGTCTCTCGCATTGGAGCAACAGGCTCAGCAGGTTCTGCCACAGCCGATTCTGACGCAGCCACTTCTTCTGCCGCAGCAATCGCCTCTGGGGTTACACTCGGCTCGGCAGCAATCGCCTCCGGCGTTGCATTTAGCTCCGGCAGCGTTCCTTGCGGCGCTGCCGGATTGTCCATTGCCTGTTCTGCTCCGGTTTCTTGGTCGTTGCTCATTTAACCCAGCTCATTCAATCCCAGTTTATGCGTTTTCATGGTGGGCGCGCAGGTGCTCCAATGCCTGCTTGGCTGCCAATTGCTCGGCTTTCTTCTTGGTGCCGCCTTCAGCGCGCGCCACGTATTCCGGCTTGCTATGCCCTTGCACATAAATCCGTGCTTCCACCGTGAAGGTCTTGCGATGGTCAGGCCCTTCCTCTTTCACTGTGACGTACACCGGTTGCTGGCGTCCGCTTGATTGCAATAGCTCCTGCAGCGCCGACTTGTAGTCGGCAAGGCTGAACTCGCTTTCACCCTCTGCGGTAATGGTCTCAAGTTCTGACTTAAGAATTTGCCGGATGATAAACTCGCGCGTCTTTTCCAGCCCGGCATCCAGATACATGGCCGCGATCACTGCTTCAATTGCGTCAGACAATAACGTTCCCTTGGTGCGTCCGCCGCTACGCTCTTCACCGCGACCCAGCCGCAGGTATTGTCCCAGGCCAATCCGCGTCGCTACTCCCACCAGATGTTCTGCGCTCACCAGATGCGCCTTCAGTTTTGAAAGCTGGCCTTCATGAAAGGTCGGGAACTTTTCAAACAATAGCTGGCTGGTCACCAGCCCAAGCACGGCATCGCCCAGAAACTCAAACTGTTCGTTATCCTGTTTTTCTCCGCCGCCTTCTGCTCCGCCGGCTTTGGCCTCTTCATGCGCGTGGGAGCTGTGAGTGAGAGCGCGCTCCAGCATCTCCGGATGCTTGAACGTATGTCCCAATGCAGCTTCTAGCGCGGTGAGATCGGGTTTCATGGCGACTGTGTTCACTGCGGCTCCGACGATTCAGCGTTCCGCCGACCTCGTGCCAGCCCGGCCAGCCGTTCATGCTCTGCTTCCGCCAGTTTTTGCAGCTCTGGGTTGGAACTGGCAAGCTGCAACGCCTGGTCCACCGAGTTGAGCGCTGCCGTATATTTCTTTCGATGGTCCTGGGCCAGCGCCAGATGGTACCAAACATAAGGATCAGGTTTGCTCTTTCGCAGGTCAGCCGCAGCTAGCAGATCCTTTTCCGCCCCAGCATCGTCGCCAGTCTTGAGCTTCATGATCCCCAAAGCTGAGTATGCCATGGATTGCAATGTGGTCTTATAAAGCTCGGCTGTTTCATTTCCCGGCGGATACTCCCTCTCCGCTATCTGGATTGCCCGGGTCGCGTTCCTCTTGATGGCGCTGACCTTGTGCTCCCGGTCACGATCACGATCGCTCAGGCTGTCCGCCAGCGCGGTGGCTGTGAGCACCAGGGCCAGAGGATTATCTGGGTCAAGCGTCAGGACCTTCTCTCCCATGGCCAGCATCTTGTCAGAATTATTTTCACGCTGATACTGCAGCATGGCGCTGGAATAAAGATAGCGGCGCAACTGGCTCTCAGGATATTGCGCGGCAAAATCATTGGCCGCAGTTTCAGACGCCGCTCCGCCAGTGAGCGCATAAGCGCGATTAAAATCATCACGCTCTTGCTTTGTTTTCGCCTCAGGGTGGAGCACGGCAGCGGCGTTCTGGCTCACATCCTGCGCGTAGGCCAGCAATGGCAGGCAAGCCAATAATCCAACACAAACCAGCCCCTTGATTTTGATGATAGAGTGCCGCTCACGCCGCGGATAAGGACGCGATTCAGCAGCTACGGGTTCCGTGCGGTTTGCGTTCATAAGTACAACTACATCCTATTTTGGGGCCGGCTGCGCAGACGTGGAACCGCCTGTGAGCGTGAGCAGCCGCTTCTGCTCACCTTTGGCCAATTCCCCAATGTCAGGGTTTGAAGCTGAATTTTGCACTGCCTGATTCACCGAAGCAAGGGCCTCGCTATATTTGTTTTGGTGGTCCTGGGCGAGTGACAGGTGATACCAGACAAATGGATCGGGCTGCGCCGGATTTGCGGCTGCAGCGGCCTTCAATTCCTTTTCCGCTCCTGCATCGTCGTGCAACTTTAGCGCGGTGATTCCCAGCGCGGAATGTGCAAGAGCTTGCAAGGTCCTTTTATACGCATCTACCTGCTCAGGCGTAGCGTTAGCTACAGGCGAAAAATTTCCATCCAGGATCTGCAACGCGTGGGCGGCATTTTTCCTGATCTCAGCTACGTTTTGCTGGTCTGGATTGCTCTCATTCAAGCCGTCAGAAAGTACGCTGGCCGTGAGCACCAGGGCGATCGCATTTTCCGGATCAAGCCTCAGGACCTTTTCGCCGGTGGCCAGGATTTTGGGCTGATTGTTTTCCGCTTGGTACTCGTGCATCGCCTTTTCATAGATAAAGACCTTCAACTCGCTGGCCGGATACTTGGTGGCAAAGTCATCCGCAGCCTTTTCTACGGCTGTCCCCCCGGAAGTGGCGTAAGCGGCGTTGTAATCCTTAAATTCCTGCGCGGTTTTGGCCTGGGCCACATGCTTGGCCGGCGTTTGCCCCTGGTTAGAGCGGGCTTGCTGCGCCCACAGTCCGGCGCTGCAAATTACCAGCATCAACAACGCTCTCTTCATAAGCTCCTTCATTTTTTTTCTGGCGCGTGGGGCGCGTACGGCTCGGCCAGCCCTTTTTCCGCTGCCGCCCGGGTATCTGCTGAAGGATCACCAGCGTTGAGCGCAGCCTGATAGTTTTCCACCGCACGGCCGCGGTCCAACTGGATGTCATAGATCCGTCCCAGGTAGATGTGGCTCCAGGCCAGCATTCGTGGATCGTGCACGGACGAAGCTGCCTGTTCAAAGTTTGCGCGCGCCTCTTCCATCTTCCCTGAAAGAGAAGCAATTCGCGCCAGGATGAATGCCGCATGTCCAGACTGATCACCACCATGATTGTGCTGCAAGACTTGCACGGCTATTTTCTGCGCGCCCTCGCGATCACCGCTGGCCAGCTTTTGCTCCGCCTCGTTCAGGAGTTGGTCTTCATCCGGCGCTGCCTGCAACGCTCCTACCACTTCTGCCTTGGCCTCTGACCGGAATACCACGTCGCGGGCGCGTTTTCTTTCCCGCTCCAGGCTGATTCCGTGCAGCAGGTCGCCGTAGGCATTCTTCATCCCTATCGTTTCTTTTTCAAAGCCCGCCAACTCCTCATAAAAAGCGTGGGTCAGGACAAACCCTTCTTCCACCGATTGCTGCACTGAAGCATTGCGCTCAGCTTCCTGCTCTTTCGCCACGTGTGAAGACACATGCCCTTTGGGGATAGACATGCGCACCTCAATGGCGCGTATGAGGCATTCATTCACCAGCAATGAGATATCGCTCTTAAAAGGCGGGGCCATGGGCGCGCCATGCAGGTCTTGGAGAAGCGGCTCAAGATCATTCAGGGCGATGGAATGCCCCAGGGCCAGAGGATCGAGAACAAAATGGAGATATGTATGGCGGATTTCAGGAAACCTTATGTGCCCTTCACGGTCAGGGGAGATAACCATGAAGTAGTTGCTTCCATAATTGCGGGCATCCACCTGCGCCGGTGAAAACTGCGGCTCCAGGTAGATCACAAAACGCTGGTCGGGATAATTGCTGAACGGCAGCTTGAGATAAAGGTCGGTACCGGTCAACTCTTTCGATACCGGATCGTGCAACTGCGTAACCAGGGCCTGATACTGGCCTTGAAACTTTTGCCAGATCGTATGCAATCCCACTGCCTGATAGAACTTCTGCAACAGCGGGCGTATTCCCAGCACGCGCGCAGCATCTGGAGCTAAGTCAGCTTCAAGCAGCTTTGGGGCGAAGTCAGGCGGAGGGCCTAGCTCCAGCGCCAGGGACAGGTAAGGCGTGATATCGTCTTCGCGCCCTGATATTTGGTGCTCACTCCAGAATTGGCAGATTGCGCCGCGCTTCTCCTGCGCATCTGGCGATTTGCTGATCGCGGCCGCTACTTCCGCGCGTACCGCCTGACGCAGCGGCATGGAGACGTCCAGACCTGAATCATAGCCACAAGCATTGAGCGCCGCGGCCATGCTGAAAAAGGTCTCGCTGATCTCTAATTGCGCTTTGGTGGTCTGGGCGCCTGCCCTGCCGGACGCCACGGCCAGCAAAAGCAAGCAGACAAATGGTTGAAGTTTTCGCCTCAGGCTCCCCTCCAAATGTGTGGGAAACTTAAGTTTAGGCCAGAAAAACAGCAAGGGTCAAACCTTTGCGTTTGACCCTCTCTGTGAAACGGATTATACGAGGCCTTAGCCCTTTACGTTAATGTGAGAGAACGACATGATGGCCCTGCCCGGCACCGGGTGCCCAAAAGACTGGGCTGGCACAAACAGCGTGAAAAGCAGAGCGCGGTTCAGTTCCGCCCGTACTTGATCATCGTCCCGGCCGGAAATAATACGGTAATTCTCTACCCGCCCGTTGGCATCAACAAACGTCTCTATCACTACCGGCGAATCCAGGTTGAGCTGGGGTTCAGGATATTCGGAGAGTTGCAACCGTGGCGGCGAATAAAATGCTGAAGGCACATCGTCATAGGCACTCACCTGCACCGGCATCAGCAAGCCCACGAGCGAGCCACAGAAGACGATCGCGACAAAAATTCCGGCAGTCGCAGGGAACATAAGCCCGTTGAAAGCATTTTCCAGCCGCACCAGATACCTCTGAAGGAACCCCCGGCTGCGGCGGAAACGCTCATTGGAAATCGCTACGCGGATCTTCAGCGCCAGATCGGGCGGGGCTTGCCGGCGGCCGACCGACGAAACCAGGGAACGCGTGTTTTCAAAAGCAACGTACTCTGATTGGCATTGCGGGCACGTGCTCAGATGCCCGGAAACCTGGTGCATCTGGGTGCCGCTCATTGCGCCGTCAATATAAACCGAAAACAGGGCCTTTGCTCCTGCACATTTCATGGGTGTGCCTCCACTCCTTGCGCCGGCGAATCGTGGCCAGATGCCGGCCTGTTGCCCCCCATTTCAGAACCCATTTCTTTCACAAAACTTTCCAGCCGTTTGCGCAAGGCATCGCGCCCGCGGATCAGCCGTGACTTTACCGTGCCCAGCGATATCTGCAGCACTTCGGCAATCTCTTCATATGCCAGCCCTTCAATATCCCGCAGCACCACGGCTGTGCGATACGGCTCCGGAATCTGCTTCAACTCCAGTTCCACGCGCGCGCGAACTTCCTCGTGGGCAAAAGTCTCCAGCGGAGATTCGCCCTTATCGGCCAGCGTATCGCTCAACCCGAAGGAATTGCCTTCATCGTCCACATGCACTTCCATAGAAGTTTCTTTGCTCTTGTGCCGGAACCACCAGCGCCGCTGGTTTGAGGCTTCATGGATGGCGATCCGGTACAACCAGGTCTTCAGGCTGCATTCGCCGTTAAAACGCTTCATGCCGCGAAAGACTTTAAGAAAAACTTCCTGCGTGGTATCCGCCGCATCTCCAGGGTCAGTCAGAATGCGGTAAACCAGGCTGTAAATTGGCTGGTGATAATGCGCGACAAGCCAGTTGTAAGCCTCCTCAGAACCGGCTTTTAGCTCGGCTACGATAGAAGCTTCTTCGGCTCTTACACCGATCGCGCTAGCGATATTACCCAATGCTGTTACTCCCGCCATTTTTCTCATGGCGTCACCCCAATTTTCTCAGGATATGGGCGCCGCTACAACAGCCTAAAGCGTAACGGCGGTAACCAATTCACTGGATACAGCAATTCCATCAAAAAGATAGACCCCATTCCGGGGGCACAAGTTCCAGCTTCTTAGAAGATTTAGTGGGGCGAACCGGCAGACTTGGCCGGCGTTGGCGTGGGGGACGGGGAAGCCTTTTTCTTTGTTGTCTTTGCCGATGACTTAGAGGTCCTTTTCTTGGGCTTAGGCTTGGTGTCGTCGTCAATGACCATCACTTTTGGCGGGGCGGCAGCGGCAGCAGCCTCGCGTGCCTGCGCGGCTGTCCGGAGTTGCACATAGGCGGTTTCCAGCTTGGTCGCGGTCTGTTCAATGTAAGTGGAAAGATTGCTTCGGGCAGATTCCAAAGATTGCGCGTCCTGGGCCAGCGGCTCAAACTCTTCCTTCTTGCCCAGACTGCCGGTTACGTCAGCCAGGTAGCTCAGGTTTTCATAAAGCACGTTCAAATTGTGGTACAGCTTAAAGCTAGCCAGCACGCCACCCTTGCTGGTTTGTACATCATTCATCAATCCGGGGAGTGCGCTGGCAATGTTTCTTTGCAGGGCCTCGGCAATTTGCTGCAGTTGCTGCTTCTGGTCAGCATCCGTCCGCCACTTTTCAATGCGGAGATGCCCGATATTGACGCTGGCGGAGCTTGTTGCCTTCTGGACCTGCGCCAGGATTGCATCCAGGTTCACCGGTGGCGCCGCCACTTGCACTGGTTGTTGCGGCTTGGGCTTGCCGGACTGCACAGGCGACTGCGCACACACGCAAAGCGCGGCAAATGCCAATAGGATGCTTGCTCCTACTGCAGTTTTCATACAGTGCATGATGCTCCCTGTTCTGAAGCTCAGATGATGGTCCCTTACCTAGGGGTTACTCTGCTTTCCGCTGCGCCCTGCTTAATTGTGAACATCCGGGCAAGACCGCTTATGGCACAGCTAAAGGCACAGCAATTAAATAGGATACACAAAAGCAGCCTCTCAGATGGAGTCGCCCCGCTGAAATTAAGGACCACTTGTCCCAGCGAATATTCTCTGCCGCACTGCGGTTAAGAATTGTCAATCCTTCTCGGCTGGCGCGACTTTTGTACAAAACCGCAATCTAATTAATTAACTGAGCAGTTAAATTGCTTGCACGTGCAAGTTTAGGAGAGGGCAATGAAAAAAGCTTTATACATATTTTTGGCTGCGGTTCTGGCTGCAGGGCCAACAGGCTTGGCATTTGCAGATTCGTCCAGCCAGACAGTCAACCCAAAATTTGAGGAGCGGCTGGCCGAGCAGGTGCGCCATGAGCTGGCGATGATCCCGCAGGTGACTATTTTCGACAATCTGGCTTATCGCGTTAACGGCACTACCGTGACGCTTTATGGACAGGTCCGCAATGGCTTTATCAAAGATACGGCTGAGAGTGCAGTGAAACATCTGGAAGGCGTGGAACATGTAAACGACCAGATTGAAATACTTCCAGCGTCGTTCAACGATGACCATATTCGCCGTCAGGTGGCGCGCGCCGTATTCAACGATCCGCGCCTGTTCAACTATGCCATTCAGCCTGTGCCGCCGATTCACATTATCGTGAAGAACGGCCATGTGAATCTGGAAGGCATGGTACGGACACAGGCAGATAAACAGGCCGCTTTTATCAAGGCCAACGGGGTCCCCGGCGTCTTCTCCGTGCAGAACAATCTGCAAGTGGAGCTGACACAGAAGGGATAAATTCAGACGGGGTGAGCACCGAGACGCAGTTCGGGCTGCGTCTCTTTTTTTGTTCCGCAACAGGAGTAATTCCGCCACGGAGTCAGCGGAGAGAATTCGCCGCAGATGACTGGAGTAATCGCGATTTCTAACTTTTTTTGGAAGCCGTTCAACTATTCATCTTCAGCCATCCTTGTCGCTCTGTCCCGCATCACTCAAAAGTTTTTCGCTTGGTAAAAATCCAGCTCTGGATCGTGCTCGGCTCGCATCGAAGTTAGGAGTGATGCGGAAGTGCGCAAATATTCTGGTGCTGCTGTTCGGCCTCGTCAGCGTAATCGGCGCCGGCCACCTCATGGCACAGGATGAAGCCGCTCCGGGCACCACAAAATTCATCGCCGAAAGCGACGAGCCTACCGGGAGCGTCTCGCCTTCCCGCTCGCTTAGCCCCAAAGAAATACTGTTGCGCATGGGTGAACAGATCCACACCACTGACCTGGATTGTTCGCATTTTGTGCAGTGGCTCTTTGAACGGGCAGGTCTCTATTACGGCTATGCCCCTTCACGTATTCTCTATGCCGGAATGATCGGATTTAAACGAGTCTTCCATCCTAAGCCGGGAGATTTGATCGTCTGGCCTGGACATGTGGGGATTGTCGTGGATCCAGACGATGAGACTTTTCTCAGCGCGTTGCGTTCCGGAGTAAAAACTTCGTCGTACACATCGCATTACTGGAAGCGTCGTGGAAAACCGCGTTTTTATCGCTACCTGGGATGGCAATCAGCCTCTGCCACAGGCCAATAGCCGTGAAATTTTGACCTGCCGAGATTCTCTGAAATTCTCAGACTAAATCTTGAATGATCTACCGGGCTGTCACGGCTGCTTCAGGCGCAGTCTGTTGCTGCTGATACCACGCCACGGTTCGCCGCAAGCCTTCTTCAAAGCTCACATTCGCGGAATATCCAAGATGCTTTTGCGCCAGGCCAATGTCCGCCAGTGAATGCTTCACGTCGCCGGTTCGTGGCTCTGCATATTTGGCCGGACCATTGAAGCCGATGATCTTTTGCAGCATTGCAAATGTCTGGTTCAAGGAAAAGCGGGTTCCCGTGGCGATGTTGAAGACGCGTCCTGAAACCTCTGCCGCCGGCGCCACACATGCTTTCAGGTTGGCTTGTACGGCATTTGCTACGAAGGTGAAGTCTCGGCTCTGCTCACCATCGCCAAAAATCGTAGGCGACTCATTCTGTTGCATCTGCGTAATGAACTTGGCCAGCACGGCTGAGTATTGCGAATTTGCGTCCTGTCGTGGGCCAAAAATATTGAAGTAGCGCAGGCAGACGGTCTCCAGGCCATAAACCGAAGCAAAAGCCTGCATGTAGTGTTCTCCGGTGAGCTTCTGCACCGCGTAAGGCGAAATCGGATGCGGCACCATTCCTTCATGCTTGGGTAAAGTTTCGCTGTTGCCGTATGCGGAAGAAGATGCGGCATAGACCACGCGCTTCACGCCGGCACCACGCGCCGCCAGAAGCAGATTCAGCGTGCCGTTCACGTTCACCGCATGAGTCAATTCCGGCTCAGCCACTGACTTCGGCACCGAAGGCAGCGCCGCCTGATGGATCACGTAATCAATTCCTTCCAATGCAGAAGCAATGCCTTCCTTGTCCAGCAGGCTCACGCCACGAAAATCAATATCGTTTGAGATCTCAGCAATGTTCTCCCACTTGCCGGTAGAAAAATCATCCAGCCCGCGGACGCTCTCGCCCCGGCTTACCAACTCACGAGCAATCGATGAACCAATAAAACCGGCAATACCCGTTATAAGATGCTTCGCCATTTAAATACCCTCAGTTGCAACCAACCAGCGCGGCTCACTTTTGAGTGTACCGCGCTGTTCGATTACCTACCAATTACAAAGGAATGATTGATCGATTTGTCTAGTTGACGGCGGCACGCAGGGCAAACTCGCGGCTGCCGGCGGGGGAGAGTCCGTGCTGCTTGATTTTGTAGAGCAGCGCCTTGTAGCTGATGTTCAGTTGCGCTGCTGCCAATTTACGGTTCCAGTTTGAGTCTTCCAGTGCGCGCTGGATTTCCCTGGCCTCAGCATCGTCTTTCAGGCTGCGGACCAGAGCTTTGAGACCGCCGCGAGATGAAGCCGGTGTTCCCGCCTCCTCGCCCTCTTTGGATCTCATCTGCATCTCTTCGATCAGCAGGTTTTCGTCTTCAAGCACCAAGAACCGCTTCACCACATTGCACAGCTCGCGCAGGTTACCGGGCCAGTGATAGCGCAGGCATTCTTGCACCAGCCGGTCTGAAACCGGCAGAGGGTTCTTTTCAAACTGCCGTGCCAGATTGTTCATGTAGTAGCGCAGCAGGACCGGAATTTCCTCGCGGCGCTCACGCAACGGCGGCACAGTCAGGGTAAAGGCGTTCAAACGATAATAAAGATCTTCACGCAGTTTGCGCTCAGATATGGCTTTCTGCACATCGATATTGGTTGCAGCAAGCACGCGCGCATCCGCCGTAATGTTGGCGCGCCCGCCCAGGCGTGAGAACGAGCCATCCTGCAGCACATGCAACAGCTTTGCCTGCAATCCGGCGCTCATCTCGCCGATCTCATCCAGAAGAATGGTGCCTTTGTGCGCCAGTTCGAATTTTCCTGGCTTTGATTTGCTGGCCCCGGTAAATGCGCCGGCTTCATAACCAAAAAGTTCGCTCTCCAGCAGGTCGGCCGGAAGCGCTGCGCAGTTCACCTTCACCATGGAACGGTGCGCGCGGACTGACATCTTATGAATCAATCGCGCCAGAATCTCTTTGCCCACGCCGCTCTCACCCAGCAACAGCACCGGCACATCAACTTTGGCGATCAACGCAGCCTGGGCGCGAATCTGCTTCATCGCCGGGCTGGCAGCCAGGAAGAAAAGATCGTCATCCAAATCGTCCACCAGCTCCGTTCCCTTCACAGAGTAATTAGGCTGCTGTACGGGTTGGGCTGCGGGAGTCAATGCCCGGCGCACTGCGCCATGCAGTTGCGGCGCCAGAAAGGGTTTGGTCAGGTAGTCTGAAGCTCCCAGCTTCATCGCTTGCACCACCTTGGTGGTGTCGTTTATGCAGGAGATCATTACCACCTTTTGATCAGGCCGGAGCCTTTTGCAGTTTTCCAGAGTTTGCAGGCCATCCATGCCGGGCATTACCAGGTCCAGCACAATCAGGCTTGGCGCAGGGCCGCGATTCATCCGCTGCAGGGCTTCTTCTCCACTGGCAGCGGTCTCCACGTTGTAATTTTCGATTTCCAGCAGCGTCTTGGTGTAACGAAGTACGCTCGGCTCGTCATCGACCAGAAGTATATTTGGCGCGCTCATCCGTTGCATCTCCCTACCTTGACTGCGATAACAGCAAGGAAAACTTGCTACCCTTGCCCAGTTCACTTTCCACCCAGATCACTCCGCTGTGGGCTTCCACCAGTCGCCGGGCGATGGCCAGTCCTAACCCGGTGCCGCGAGCGGACCCTCCGGGCAACTGGACAAAGTCCCCGAAGATTTCTTCATGGTGCTCAGGCGCAATGCCCGGCCCAGAATCGCTCACATCGATGCGCACTGCGTTTTCCGTCTTGCGCTGTTCTTTCCGTTCCATGTTGAACAGAAATTCAGTTTGCGCTTTCCGTCTTTCCCAGAAGCACGGCGTTGCTGTTACCACAATCAACCCGTGCGCCGGGGTGTGTTTTAAAGCATTCTCAATAAGGTTGGAAACAATGTGCTGTAGTTTCAGCGGCTCTATCCGTACCCGCGGCATTCCCGGTGCGGGTCGGAATTGATATTTCACCGGCTTCTGCTTTGCTGCGGCCGACCAGTAGTTAAAGATTTGGCCCACGTGTTCGTTGACATCAGCAGAATCCATGCTCTCTACCGGACGTCCTGCTTTCAGCTCTTGCAGCAACAAAAGGTCCTGTATCAGCTTCTGCAAACGCTGGGCGCTCTCCTGAATTTCTTCCAGAACCTGCTTCTGCTTGCCATTCACCGGGCCTAAATGCCCGCTGCGCAGCAGGTCCGTATAGCCAAGCATCACCACCAATGGAGTTTTGAATTCATGCGCCGCCGAGACCAGAGGAAAGGCCGTAGGATCCACTTCCTCATGGCCGCAACGCAACTGCCGCCGACGCCGCTCCGGTGGAACCACTTCCACCAGTTGCCGCGTCTCACTTACGCCGCATTGAGACACATGCTGGTTGGAAAGGAGCGAGCTGTGGCACACAGGACACTCCACTGCCGAATTGCTGGTTTCCTTCTCCACGACTGAAGAATCCACCCTCTAGACTGCTTGTTCTCACGCTCACGCGTGGTTCTGGGCTTAACTAGCTAAGTGTCTTTGCCCGGCAAAACGTTTCTCGCAATGCCAAAACAAAGCTGGACAAAATAGGTGAAGTGAAATGGACTCGGCGCCTCCCCGTGAATGCAGCTCAGTTGCTGCAGCCGGGCCGAAAGCGGATTGGAAGTTCCTCATTTTCGGCAAAAAAATCTCAGCGATTTCATTGCCGCGCCACACCAGCCGAGGAAAGTTGGTGTTGGAATTTATTTGTACAACCCCTTCCAGGTGTCCGGTTCCGTCGATACGTCAGCGGTTCTCAAAAGGTAAGGCACGCGCTAATTGCTGCCTTGGGGCTGAATTTGAGGGACCGTCTAACGAGTCGTCCACTTGGCCTACTATGTTGCTGTCCTTTGGTACAGTGTACTATAGGACATTATGCAAATAGTTTGCAAGCAAATTCTTATCTGTAAAGTTAATTTTTGTTGCCCAACTATGAAAACCATTGCATGGTTTCTTGACGTTGCCAGCTACCCTTCTTTCTGTCCTCCCCTTCTAAGATCAATGTTTACAATATCTTAAAATTACACAATTAACTCCTCCAGAGGTCTTCCATTTGCTCAGTTTTATCTTCGGGAACAGTCATGGCCGCTTTACCAAGTGAAATTATTTTCCTCGCCTCTTCGCCTACTGCGGCGCCCTTGAGCGTTCGCTTATGCCGGACCTGGCAGGAACTGGAACCGTTTCTAGGGGATTGGAATGCTCTGCTTGGGCTGCGTTCCACCGCTTCTGTCTTCCAAACGCCTGAATGGCTCAGCTCATGGTGGCAGGCTTATGGAGCTAAAAAAGACCTGCGAACGCTGATTTTTAGCGATGCAGAACGCAATGTCGTTGGAATAGCTCCGATGTATGCCGAGCCTGCAAGCGCTCTCGGATTACCCATAAAAGTTTTGCGCATGGTCGGCGCTGGTTCGGGCGATTCTGATGCTCTCGATTTCATTACTGCCCCTGGATATGAGCAGTTTTGCGCTGAAACCTTTCTCACCTGGCTTAAAGATGAATCGCAATGCGGCCTCTGTGCCCTGGATACGCTCCCACAGGATTCGCTCGTGGCGCAGCACATCGCTGCAGCAGCGGGTGACCGGGGCTTGCAGCTCTACTCAGAGACATTGCCCAATTTCTTTATTGAGCTGCCGTCCACGTGGCAGGAGTATCTTGGCGGGCTTCAATCCAGTTTCCGACCGCTGCTCACGCGCTATCCTAAGCGCTTGCAATCGCGCTATCGGGTTCGCATCGCCCGCTGCGAACGAGAAGAAGATATTGAGGCCAATCTGCAAGCGCTCTTCGCTCTTCACCAGATGCGCTGGACCGGCCAGGGTGAACCGGGCGCATTCAGCAGCGCAGAGCGCCGTGATTTTTACTTCCGTATGTCACGCTCTTTTCTGCATCGTGGCTGGCTGGAGTTTTGGCTGCTCACCCTGGAGGATGAGATCGTGGCGGCGCAATTCTGTTTTCGTTATGGCAACACGGTTTATCTTCTGCAGGAAGGCTTTCATCCCAAGTATGCAGCGGAAAAAATAGGTTATGCCCTGCGCGCCCATGTGCTGGAAGAAATGATCAAAGCCGGTGTCACGCGCTATGACTTCCTCGGCGGCGCGGACGCATACAAATCGAAATATGGGTCTCGGCAGGGCAGCTATCTTACTTTGCGTGTTGGCCTCTCGCCGCGCGGAAGAATGCACCTGGCCTTGCAGCAGCGCAAGCTGCAAATCAAACAATGGCTCAAAACCAATCTGCCGGCGCCTGTTCTCGCCGTGCTCCGGCGTGAGAAACCGCAAGCCGCGGCAGGCAGCCGCAAGAATGAAGCGATGGAGTAACCGATCAATGTCCACCACGTACCAAGCTGTTGCTGCAGATCAAGCGATAACCCCGGCGGAGCGCATTCGGCTCATGGGCCAAAAAATGGGCCTGTGGAACCACGGTTTTGACTTCGCGCGCAAGGCGCGGCAGCTTTTTGTTGACATTGACTTTCACAACAAGACCATGCTCGAGATCGGCTGCGGCAAAGGGATGCTCTGCCTGTGGGCAGCGCTTCATGGCGCTCGCCACGTGGTAGGTCTGGAACCCCTGGCGGAAGGTGCCTATGACTCCAGCGAATGCCACAACGCATTCCGCTCCATGGCGCAACAACTCGACCTGCCACAGGCCAGAATTTTGCCGCAAACGGTGCAGGAATTTGATTGCCCAGACAACTACTTTGACGTTGTTCTCTCCGTAGCATCCATCAATCACCTGGACGAGAAAAGCTGCATTGCCCTGGGCAAATCAGCAGAAGCAGAGAAGGAATACCAGAATATTTTCCGCAATATCGCCCGAATGATGAAGCCAGGCGGGAAGCTCATTGTGATTGACGCAGCACGGCGCAATTTTTTTGGTGATCTTGGCTTGCGCAATCCCATGTCGCCCAATATTGAATGGTTCAAACACCAACAGCCGAAATACTGGGCAAAGCTTCTGGTCGACTGCGGTTTAGGCCAGCCTTGTATCCAGTGGAATGCCGGCAAACTTCTGCGTTATGCCGGTATCGCTTGCCTGCCCAAAGCACTTTCTTACTTCGGACAAAGCATTTTTCGCCTGGAACTAACACGCGTTTCTTAGCTGCACGGCGACGGAGTATGCAATTTGTTGCATACTGCGCAAACTTTTACGTCAGCTAAAACTCCGATCTCGAAATTACATTGTTCTCCAGCACTTACCGGAAGAATTTACACTTTTGATTCCTCCCTTTTTCGATTCAGCTTGGTCAACTCCTGTATTTGCAAGCTGCAACTCTCTGGTCATATTCGTGCAATCTCTCTCAACAATCCTGCAGTAGTCTTCACGAATTTTTCTTCCGGGAACTTTGGTATTTCAACTGGCCGGCTTCTGACGCACGACGTTAAAAATTTCTCAGCTCACGTGCGTTGCTGAAAGTCACTGGACCATGCGGGGTTGAGTGCATGGTCGAACGAGACGCAAGCAACACTGTTTTCTCTTGCGGCGCGTTTCGCGAATTGATGAAGTAACAAAGGAGAAACATTCAGTACCACCAACGATCATTCTGAATGTTTTTGTAGTGAGGAGTCCCCTTGCAGAGCACACGAATCGCACGCAAATATTCTGGTATTATTTTTCTCTTTCTTCTTTCTCTGTCATGCGCCATCGGCTGTGGCGGAGGCGGCGGCACACAGAGATCCAGCGGGGGAACGCCACCGGGACCATCACCTACGCCGACCCCAACGCCCGCTCCGCCTGGCACGCCCAGTCTTACGGCAACACCTACAAGCCTTAGCTTCGGGCAAGAAGTGCTGAACACGCCGGCAACGTTGACTGTGAAAATCACCAATAACGGTTCAGCGGCAGCCAAGATTACCCAGGACTCCATTAGCGGAAGCGGCTTTACCACCGGCATCACCACCCCACTCACTCTCAACCCGGCACAAAGCGTGAACGTTCCTGTGGTGTTTACACCCTCTGCCCCCGGATCAGTCTCTGGAAATCTTGCTCTATTGAGTAACGGCGCAACTCTTGTTGCGGTGCCGCTTTCCGGTGAAGGACTGACCCCAGTTCCTCATTCGGTGGATGTAACCTGGAGCGCAAGCACATCAACCTCGCTGCAGGGTTATAACGTTTACCGCAGTGGAACCAGCGGCGGCCCTTATACCAAGATCTCATCTGCACTTTCTGCCACCACATTGCTGTTTACTGATTTCACGCCGCAATCCGGCCAGAAATATTTTTACGTGGTAACCGCCGTGGATGTCAGCGGCGCAGAAAGTGCGGCATCTGCAGAAGTGGCTGTGACCATACCAACGCCCTAAGGTTCTGTTGACGGGGTAAACGAAGAATTTCTTCGGAATCGGAGTTTCAATGCGGAAGTTTTCTATTATCGGCTTGCTCTTATTCTTCTCATCTGCGCTGGCATGTGCGCAGGCTGCGCCGCGCATCTTCTTTTCTGATCTGGAGAGCGGCCCCAATACCGGAGGCCAGAACAACAAGGGCGTCTGGGTTGCCATCTGGGGCAAGGGGTTTGGCGCTACGCAAGGCACGTCCACGGTCACGGTCGGGGGCGGTGCTGCAGACAATTACCCGCTCTGGTCTGACGCCAAAATTATCTTTCAGTTGGGCGCAGCGGTAAAAACCGGCAACATTGTTGTAAACGTACCCGGCACAGGCGCCAGCAATGGTCTGGGCTTTACGGTGCGCGCCGGAAACATATTCTTTGTCGCTACCACGGGCAATGACGCCAATACCGGCAGCTTCGCAGCGCCCTGGAAAACGATTCCCCACGCCAAGAACAGCATCGCTGCCGGCGATACTGCTTACATTGAAGACGGTGTTTCACAGACCTCAGAAGACAATTTCACCGCATACCTGAGCATGGATAACAATGGCGCGAACAACTCCGGCACCGCAACAGCGCCCAAAGCTCTGGTTGCGTACCCGAACGCGACGGTTACTGTTGGCGTGGCCGGTGGCTTGCATTACGGCATCCGCACGCCCAACATCAGCGCGAATGAAGACTTCTGGGTAATCTCTCAGTTGCATGTGATCGGCGGAACGCAGGCCATGGACCTGAGCGGCCAGGGCTGGCGAATTATCGGCAATGAAATGCAGTGCCCCGGCGCCGACGATCAGGTTGGCTGCTTTGAAATGAGCGAAGGCACAAATGCCAAGTTTTACGGCAATGAAGTACACAACGCCGGCATCAATCCAACGTCATCAAAGTTTTATCACGCGGTATATTTCAGCACCGATTCCAACCATATTGATGTGGGCTGGAACCATATTCACGATAACTTCACCTGCCGCGCGCTTCAGTTCCACTCTTCTCCGCTGTGCACCCCGGCCTGCGGAGCCACCGATACCACCGGCTTCAACCAGTTCGATCTCCACGTGCATGACAATCTAATCCACGGCGATAACTGCAACGGCATTAACATGGCGACGGTCGATCCTTCAAAAGGCCCCGTGGAGGTTTACAACAACGTGGTTTATAACGTCGGACGCATGGATCCGCTGCAGCTTGGCGCTGCTTTCTCTTGCATCTACATTGCCGGCATTACCAACAACGGCGTAGCCGGCACTGGAACGGTTGAGGTTTTCAACAATACGGTTTCAGATTGCGCTGCCAACAACTCCGCCAACGCACAGGGATCGCGCGGCGCGTTTGGCACAGGCGGAGGGCCGGCAACGCTGATCACGCACCTGCGCAACAATATTGCCTATCAAAATGCGGGCGAAATCTACATTGACGGCAGCCTGTCACAGATCACCGGCGACCACAACCTCTGGTTCGGTATTGGCGCCGGCCCTGCGCAGACCAGCAGTAACATCAACTCCGATCCTCAGGTTGCCAATCGCAGCCTGGGTGACTTCCACCTCACCAGCACCAGCCCGGCCAAAGATACCGGTCTGACGATCCTGCCGAACAATCCGTTCGTGCCTAACCCTGGCCCGACCATTGGCTATGACCATGATGGCGTGCTGCGTCCGCAGGGCACGGCTTTTGATATCGGCGCGTATGAATTTTTCTCCGGCAATACAAATCGGCCGAATCCGCCGACCAATGTTCATGCCGTTGTCCACTAGATTTGCAGGGTGCTAGAAAATGTTCCTGATGTTTAAAAGAGACTTGGCGCGGGAGAGGCCATAAGTTGTATAGAGTGCCAGTAGCGGAAAGAAGTCAAATAACTTTCTGCTGCCGGCCACCTGCCGAAGAGAAAGTAACGCCGGTGGAAGCAGCAATCCCACTAGTGCGCTTAGCGCAACGAGCCAGCTTCCACGCGCTAAAAGGGCCCACGCCATTCCCGCAACCATGCCCATCAAGCAGAGCAAAGTATATCCGGCAAAGAGCACAGCTTTGAAATTGTGCGATCCGGACACATTCCGCAAAAACACCTTGACCACGTGCGTTCCGTGCCATGCCTGCTTGCGAAAAAACACCCGCAGGTTCTGCGCTGTGCCCAGGTGCACAACGCCGATCTCTGGATACGCCCGCACCGTCATCCCAGCTTTTCGCACGCGTTCACACAGCTCGTAATCTTCATTGGTCTGGATGGTCTCATCGAAGCCGCCAAGGCGGAGAAAGTCTTTCCGGCGCATGATCAGGTCGCCTGCGGGCAGGTGTGAAACCTCGCCCGACTTTTCTGCTTCCTGATAGCGATGCCATATCCGGCCCACCCACGATGAATCTTCAGGCAGCAGATAATGTGCGCCGACAACGCCTATCCCCTCGCCCGGCGCGAATTCAAGAATCCGCTTTAGCCAATCGCTCTTAGCCAGACAATCTGCGTCCAGAAAAGCAACTATGTCGCCGCTAGCTTCCTGCGCGCCCAGGTTGCGCAAGCCGGAAATACGAACGCCGGATTTCTGCAAAATTCCAAGATTTAGCCGGTCCTGGAATGACTCAGCAATTTCGAGCGTCTTATCGATCGAGCCGTTATCCACCAGGATTACTTCAAACTTTTCCCGCGTGAAATCCAACTTCGCCAGCGAGTCCAGGCAACGCCCGATCATCCTCTCTTCGTTCAGAGCAGGAATAATGATTGAGACGGCCACCGTGCTTGTCTGCATAGAGCGCGCCGCACTGCTCAACTCTGCTACAGTTGGCTGCAGGCTCATGCTCCCCTTACCTCTCGCTGCGAGTGATCCGTAGGCCGGCTTGGGGTTACAACCAGCAACTTCTTTTTGCCCAGAACTTCTTCATACATCGCCCGGTATTGTAAAGCCATTGCATCGGAAGTGTATTGCCGGCTCACCCACTCTTGAGCTTGAGCGCCCATACGGCGGCACAGATCAGGATCGGCAAGCAGCCTGGCAATCGCATCGCGCAAACCAGCAACGTCTTTGGGATTGACCAGCAAACCAGTCTCGCCATCGCGAATCACGTTTGGAATTGCGCCAACGCGGGTAGCCACGATGGGCTTTGCGGCTGCCATGGCTTCCAACACAGTCATTGGCAGCCCCTCATTCAGCGATGGCAGAACAAAAATATCCATGGCCGCATAAACCCTGGGCATGTCTGCTTGCTGCCCCGCCAGCAATACATTCTTCTGCAGTCCGTGTTTCTCAATAAGCTGCTCAATCGCTGTGCGATCAGGGCCATCACCGCTGACTACAACGGTAAGGTCATGAAAGCTGTTGCAAAGCTCACGTACGGCGGCAAGCAAATATTCAAATCCTTTTTGCAGATCAAGCCGGGCCACAACTCCAATCACCTTTCCCGCCGCCATGCGTGGCTCAACCAGTGATTGCGAACGCGCAAAAGCCTCAACATCAATGCCGTTGTCAATGACCTTGATTCGGCTTGCAGGAATTCCGGAGCTGACCAGTTGCTCCTTCACCGCTTCAGAAACCGCTCCAATAGCATTGAACTTTTTGAGCACCCAGCGATCAATCCGGTTATAGATGCCCAGAGCAGCCGTTCCGCCAACCCAGTTATGGCACGTTGCTACTACCGGTCTATGCTCACTCCGCGCAGCCAGATAGCCATAAATATCCGCCTTGTAGCCATGGGTGTGCAGCACATCCACTCCATCTTCATGCATGTATTCTCTGATCTGGCGAACCGCGCTCCAATCAATTCTTCCCTGGCAATGCACCATGCGCACGCTGATGCCGCGCCGCCGCGCTCGCTCGTAAAACTCCACGTTAGGCACATGCACGTTATAGAAGAGAACCAGGCTATTGCTGCAGCCGGATTTTTCCTGCCCCAGGCACAGGTTCAGCAGCATATTCTCTGCGCCGTAATAGCCGCCGCTGCTGATCAGTTGCAGGACCTTTAATTTGTCGCTTCTCATGCTGTGCCTTCAGGAATAATGATCTTGCTGCCGCGCTGCCTCAAATTCGTTATAGCCCGTAAGTCTGCACCACAACCGATGATACAAACCGTCTCCCACCACGCTGACCACATGCCGCTTTAGCTGTGCGCGCATTTTCAGTGTCCATAGAGCGCCGCGATCGCGCCGCACCATCTTCTTTAGCTCAGTCAGCGTTGTTGTCCGCCGCACCATGAAACGGCCAATCACCTTCACCCCGGATATCTCCGTTGCAATCCAGGGATCTGAAACGTAAACGCGTTTGTATCCTGCGCGTGCGCACGCTGCAATCACGCGCTCGTCCCATCGGCCGCCGGGAACCGATATTTCTTCCACCGCGGCGCCTAGCTTCTCTTCCAGCATCTGTCTCGATCTGACAAGTTCCTGTGCCAGTTCCTCATCTGAACACGAGGTAAGGAATTTGTGCGCCCAGCCATGCGACTGTATCGAATGCCCAGCGGCCTGCAGTTCCCGGAGTTGCTCCCATGTCAGAAATTTTGGCTCAGTTCCTGCCAATCCCGGATTCACAAAATAGGTGGCTGAAATTCCATGCCTCCGCAACAGCGGCAGAGCATTCTTAGACTGTGATTGCTCGCCATCATCAAACGTGATCCGGGCATGGTCTCCTAGGCCAACCGATTGAGCCAGCAAGCTCATATGTTCCGCAAAATGATCGCAAGGAACACAGTAAGCGTAATTCGATTCCGGGAGCACCTCGTGATAGGCAAGGACCACCCTCGTCGCGTGCATCACCGGCTTCCTTTTCCCTGCGGCACGGCCAACCCCGCAGACGAAGCAAGAACTGTTTGAGAACTTTCCTCAGGACTAACCGGCACGTTCGCTGAATCAGCCGCGCCATCTACCAGAACGTCACTAAACCGCGCAAACTTGTGGCGCTTTAGGAGTGCTCCCACCTTTGTTTCCATGCGCTGCAAACTGGTGTAATGCCGCAAGCGCGATTTAAGCGGTGCGGCAATGCGCGGCTGTTCTGGATCAAGCTCCCATGGATGCAGATAAACCACCACACGCTCACCGTAATTTTTTTCAAAAGCTCGAAACGCCAGTTCTGTGTATGCCGCAGGAAAGATGCGCAGATATCCGCCACCCGCTACTGGGAAATTTGTAGCCAGAAAGCGCAGCGTTGCCGGAGGAAACTCCAGGAGTTCCAATCCATTCCCGCACCTGTGCATGTACGGAAATCTTTTGGCGCCGGGCACACCATAAAGATCATGGTGAATGGGATAAATGCTTGAATCGTACGTAAAGCCCTCTTCCGCAAGAATGTCCAAGGCCCACAAGCAGTTTTTGGTGATTGACCAACTCGGCGCTCTATATCCTTTAACCGCCACGCCCGATGCATCTTCAATGGCGCGTTTTGCTTGTCTGGTGTCCTCCCTGAATTCTTTCTCGCTCAGGCTGTAAACCGTGCGATGCCAGTAACTATGGCAGGCAAGCTCATGCCCGCGTGACTGGACTTCGCGCACCAGATGGGGAAATCGCGCTGCGACCCAGCCCACAAAAAAGAACGTGCTCCTGGCCTGATAGGTGTCAAACAGATCGAGAACTCGCTGCGTATTAGCTACCACTCGCGATGGAAAACTATCCCAGCTTTCGCGCGACACCTGCCCGGCAAATGCCTCTACCTGAAAATAGTCCTCTACGTCCACGCTGAGGATATGGGCGGGTGGAGAGCTTTTGGCTTCGCTGCTTTGCCCTTCCATGTTGGTAACACGATCCGGCTTCTGCAATTTTTCCTCAAAATTCAGTGGTTCTTATCCGCAAAACAGAGCTATCCGACATTTGGTGTTGCAACAGGATTGCCGTTGGATTTCTCTTCTAAACTGTTTATCTAGAGCGACTTGAAACAATCAGTGCAGAAGAATCGCCGGAAGAGTGAAAATTATTGCATATATTTGGAAATGCCTTTGTCTGGCCGACCCGGAACGTGGGCCCATCCCGTGCGATCTTTAGCTCTAACTCAATGCAAACACAGGGAAAATCCGGTTCACATCTAAGACAAGCCCCAATTTTGCTGCCAATTTGCAAAAGGCACAATAGCTGCTCTTACCGAAAGTGAATTTCCCCGGGCCGGGGGTTCAGATTTTTCGGTCGGAAAAGCTTCTAGTAGCGGGAGCGCCAGCTTTGCCAGTTTCTACAGAACTCAAATCTCTTGGGCACTCGATCTCTTTCCATTCCGGGATCTCTGCCGTCATGGCCCGGCGACAAAGTTGTGGGCGCATCCTCATGTACCACGGCGTTGCGTCTGAAGGTGCTCAAGCTTTGAAGGCGCAATTATGTTACCTGACCCGCAATTTCAAAGTGGTCCCTTTGGAAGCAATGATCAACCATCTGGCCAGCAATCGTGCCATCGGCGCCAATGAAATTGTGCTTACCTTCGATGATGGCTTGCGCAACAACTTCACCGTGGTTTATCCAATCCTGTGCGAATTGCAGCTTCCCGCATCGTTCTTTGTGTGCCCCGGCTTGATCGGCTCGGGCAAATGGCTCTGGAACCATGAAGCACGCTGCCGGCTACGGACATTGAACAATGAAGCTCTGGCAGACGTGCGTACCACGCTGCTCGCGCCTGATCCTTCAGTGGATGGCATCATTGAGTGGATGAAAACCCTTAAGCTGCCCAAACGCCAACGCGCAGAAGAGTGCATACGCCAGGCAACGCCTGCCTTCCAACCTACGGGCAGCCAATCGCAAGCCTATGACATGATGGACTGGGGTGAGCTAAAGTCGCTGGATCCAGCACTCGTTATGATCGGTTCACACACGCTGACACATCCGATTCTTACAACGTTTAGCCAGGCTGAGATCGATTCTGAATTGCGTGAGAGCCGCCGCTGCCTGGAGCAAAAACTGGGTCGCGCGGTAGATTTCTTTTGCTATCCAAACGGCGCTTATGACGCGCGAGTTTATGAGGCGGTAAAAAACAACTATCATGCCGCCGTTACCACTGAAACTGGAGTTCTCAACGGCAAAGAGAAGCTTGATCTTCACCGTTTGCCACGCATTCCCAGCGCGGAGAACCCGGCGCTAACCGCCTGGCGGCTGCATAGGCCTGAAGCATGAACGTTATGAGAGCACTGGTTCTTGATGGACATAGCCGCGCGGCTCTTGAGACTATGCAAAGCCTGGGCCGGGCCGGAGTCCAGGTAGATATCGCTGCGGAAGGCGCCGATTGCCTTGCGTTCCATTCGCGTTATGCCGTCAACAAGCTGCGGCAGCCCTCGCAAAACTGTCTTTCAGACTTTCATGCCTGGCTGCGAGAGCAAGATCAGAAGCGCAACTACACGTTGATTGTTCCTGCTACTGAGGCTTCACTTTTGGGGATTCGTAGCTTGGCGGAAGATGATCCTCTGCGCCGGAAGGCGGTTCTACCCGCAAATCAGGCGCTTGATATCGCTTTGGACAAAGAAAAGACGCGCCTCTTGGCCCACGAACTGGGCGTACCGGTTCCGCAGAGCACACTGATCTCATCGATTGTTGAAATCGGGGAAATCGGGCGGAGCACGCAGCTTCCGCTGGTCCTTAAGCCTATACACAGCAAAATCATGGTTGCCGGCCAGTTACGTACGCTGGCCGCAGCTGTAGTAAGAAATGAAACACAGCGCCAGGAACAACTCCGCCACTGGTTGCCTTATACGCCGGTTCTGCAGCAACAATATGTTCAAGGCCGCGGAGTAGGAGCGGAATTTCTCTTTGATCGTGGCAAAAAAATCTGGCACTTTGTGCATGAGCGCGTGCATGAATACCCGCTTTCCGGCGGCGCCAGCTCATACCGGCGCTCCATCAAGCCTCCTGATGCACTATTGCACGATGCTGAGAAGCTTCTGACCTCGCTCAACTGGCATGGCGTGGCCATGGTTGAATTCAAAATGAATGCCAACGGTCAATACTGGCTCATGGAAATCAACCCGCGTCTTTGGGGATCGCTGGCTCTCTCTCTCTATGCGGGTGTTGATTTCCCGCTTGGATTGCTTCAACTTGCTCGCGGTGAGCCATCACAACCGCAACCAAGCTACAAGCTGGTTTACACGCGCGATCTTCGAACTGACCTGGATTGGCTAAAAGCTAATCTCCTGGCTGATCCGCAGGACCCGTTGCTGCTGACCCGGTCGCGATCATTCTCACTACTTGAAGTGCTGCGCCCGTTGACAGGACGCGAAAGCTGGGACCACTTTGACTGGCACGATTTAGGTATAACGCGAAGGATCCTGTATTCGGCTTTTTCTGATCAGCTTCGTCCTGTCGCGCGCAAGATCAAGGGCTGGCGAACTCAGCAACGCTGGCAGCGGCATCACAAGACCGTTCTGCAGAGTCTTGCCAGCTCAGGACTTCCGCAAAAAATTGTTTTCTTGTGTTATGGAAACATCTGCCGCAGTCCATTGGCAGCCAAACTTGCCAAACAAAAATTTTCTGGAATCGCCATTGAATCAGCCGGCTTTCATGAACCCGGCGGCAGAACGTGTCCGGAAAAAATGCTTAGGATCGGTAAAGCTTTTGGTGTCGATCTCTCACAGCATCGTTCCACGCGTGTAACTTGCCAACAGTTGCTGGCGGCCGATCTGGTAATCGCCATGGACCTTGAAAATATCAACCTTCTCATGCAGGAATGCCCTGAAGCCTTACCTCGGACTACCCTGCTTGGTCTTTTTACCGATCCGGCTAGCGTTTCCATCGCCGATCCCTATTTGGCAGATGAAGCCGCAACCACGACAATTTGCGGCCAGGTTCGCTCAGGCATTGAGGGGCTGGCACGCTCATTTGCCCAAACAGAAGACGTTTCGCTGGAAACCCCAGTCCCTGCCCGCAGCGTCAGATAGCCTCAGCAGAAAAAGGAAATTCGCCGTGCAAAATGTGAAATCTGTTGCATAGGCTCGCCGACAAGGCGGTTTCTGGGGGCAAAAACCATCGTAAACTATTGAAAATAAAAGATATTACTTCTTTAAATTTGGCCCGCCATTTGCCATATATTCCTGTGACGCCCTAGCGATTAACTCAGGCGCAGGGGCGATTAGGACTGAAATGTATTCATCTTTTTACGGCCTAAAGCAGGAACCATTCAGGCTCACACCTGACCCGAAATTCCTTCATCTGGCGGAGCCGCACCGCAACACGCTGCGGGCCATGGTGGAAGGGGTGGCCGGACGTAAAGGATTGCAGGTTTCAATTGGGCCAATCGGCACCGGCAAAACGACTTTGCTTTATTGCCTGCAGCACATTTTGCTGCATGAAGCCACGCGTGAGCGGCCTGTTCGGTCCGCATTCGTAGTCAATCCCACGCTCACAGCCGATGAGTTGTTTGAAGCCATTTTCGATGAGCTTGAAATCCACGCTTCTGCGCCGACCAAGCCCGCGCGCCTGCGTGCGCTGCATGAATTGCTTCTGGCTTCATACAAAAGCAACGGCACGGTGGTGATGATTATTGACGAGGCGCACCTGATGCCACCGGCGCTGATTGAAGAAGTCCGGCTGCTGATGAACCTGGATAACTATCCGGTTAATGTTCTGCAGATCATCCTTTGCGGACAGCCTGAGCTTTTGCCGCTGCTGGCCAAACCTGAGCTTACAGCCTTAAGACAGCGAGTTTCTGTAATGACCAAGCTTCGTGAGCTAACGCTGCCGGAATCGCGGGTTTATATCGCAGAGCGTCTGCATGTGGCAGGCTTGAAGGAAGATAGCCCCTTTACTACGGCTGCGTTGGAGGAAATCTATCGTCTATCCGGTGGTGTACCGCGGCTCATCAATTCCATCTGCGACCATACGATGGCAATCGGATATCGCCGCCAGGCAACAAAACTTGGTGCAGACTTTGTGATGGAAGCTGCTGAAGAAATGGAGCTCGTACAGATTCCTTCCGGGGAACTCAACGGCGCTTCTCTTCCCGCAGCCGGACTAGCAGCAACAGGGTCTTAGCATGACGGCAAGAAACGTAGTTCAACTATCAAAACACAGGAACTAGTGACGGCATGAGCAAATTTTTTAACGAAACAAGCGGCGTACAAAAAACCAACCCGGTTCCCGCAACCGCGAACGTTGACATCCAGGAGCTGGTGGGTTCCCTTAAGCAAAGCATGGAGAGTAACGGCGCCACGACAGCGCACAACGGTGAAATGGATTTAGCTCACTTGCTGCAGCCGTTGAAGGAATCGCATGAGGTTGCCACCCAGGTCGCTGCAGGCCGGCTGGAAAAGTGCCGTAGCATTCGCCTGGCCCGGACGGAAGAAAAGTCCTTTTTGGTCACGCAGTACAACCCGGCGATGCAGGCGGCGGTGGAAGCTTACCGCACACTGCGTACTCGCCTGGTCAAACAACAAACGCGCACCGGCGCACGCTCGCTGGTGGTCAGCAGCGGTGTGCAGGGTGAAGGCAAAACTCTTACCGCATTTAACCTGGCGCTATGCTATGCCAACATCCAGAACTGGCCGGTACTGCTGGTGGATGCTGACCTGCGCACTCGTGGAATCTCGCGGCTGATGGGCGATCCTGAATCACCCGGCCTGGCCAGGATCCTGGAAGAAGATTGTCCATACCAGTCAGCGGTGCTCAAAACAGACGTTCAGGGCCTCTATGTTCTGCCTGCTGGAGATACATCGGCTTCGCCTTCAGAGTTGTTTTCCGGGTCGCGCTGGAAAGAATTCATGGGATGGGCTGCGGAATCGTTCCGTCTGGTGCTGATTGATTCTCCGCCCGTGCTGAACCTGGCTGACTTTGAGTTGATTGCGGCGCAGGCTGAGAGCGTGATGATTGTTGTTCGCGCCAGAAAGACGGTCCACGAATCGCTCACTAAAGTCTTGTCCCAGGTTGATCCGCGAAAGCTGGCGGGCGTGGTGTTCAACGCGGCTGAAGAACTCTCGAGCCGGGAATATTATCGTTATAAGGCTGCAAAATAGAGAAAAGAAACCAGACAATAAAAAGCCCTCCTTGGCGGAGGGCTTTTGGCTAAGGGAGCAGCGGAACCGTGTGCTGCCCGAAGAGAGATTTAACGGCTGCGTGCTGCCCGACGGCGACGCAGGATGCTCGCCCCGAAAATAAGCACTGAGCCGAGAACAATGAGTCCTCCGGATTCGGGAAACGAATTAAAGCGCGCAATATTGCTGGCAATGATCTCATGCAGCTCACTTGCCCCGGAAGACATACTGCTGCAAATGAACAAGAGAGAAATACCAGTAAAAGAATACGCAAACTTTTTCACTTATGAACCCACCCGTCAAAAGTTGGTTACTGCCCGATAAAACTACAAGTCGCCAACCCGTGTGTCCGGAAGGGATCAAAAGTGTTCTAACGTTGCTGGCTGTTGTAATTCATAGGTGTTAGTGCACGAGAGTTGCCAAATAACACAACACGAATACAAGGAGATATCGGATAAACTGTGTTTGGATGTGCAAAAGCTTGCAGTGGAATGGCCTAGATCATCACCATCTATAAGTAAAATTTTAAATTTAACGTTCTGATGAGCGATCCTTAAGCCGTTGCAAAATAGGACGCATTAGAACCAGAAAAGCGTCGTTTTGTGGCTTGGCAGGAGAAATCCTGGCTGATCAATTGCACCATTCAGGCATGAATCGTAGACAAGATCTAATTCTTGTCTGGCAAGTCAACGAGAAGTATGCAACAAATTTCACTTCAGGGATCTCATTCCGTTCAGGAATCTCCAGCTTCGGGGTCTGGAGCACCAGCTACGATTGCGCCTCTGACGCAGCAACGTCCCCACGTATTGTTTTTAATCGATCACCTGATGGCGCGCGGCGGTGGCGAGGGCAATCTACTCAAGGTAGTCCAACTCATGCCGCCAGAGCTTGTTCGTTGCTCCGTGGCTACGTTTCGCATCAAACCGGAAATTCGCGAGACCATCAACGTGCCGGTGCACGTCTTTCCTATGCGGCGCGTTTATCACCTTGACTCGCTCAAAGCTGCATTCGGGCTGCGCAAGTTGATTCGCGACGAACACGTGGACATTGTGCAGACGTATTTTGAAACGGCAAACACATGGGGTGGGGTGGTAACCAAGCTCAGCGGAGGATCATTGCTCTCCTCTCGCCGCGACCTGGGAATCCTGCGCCAGTCCAAACACAAGCTAGCCTACCGGCTGGTGAACCGGCTTTCCAATCGCGTGCTTGCCGTCTCAGAAGAGGTAAAGCGATTTTGCACAGACCAGGAACACATCGATCCGGCAAAAATTTCTGTGGTCTACAACGGCGTTGATTTCGAACAGTTCGCAGCCGGTTCCGGCGTAAATCCGTTTTCCAAGGCCGAGTGGGCCAGCGCACCGCACATTATTACCTGTGTGGCCAACATCAGAAAAATCAAAGGCATTGACGTGCTCATACGCTGCGCGCAGCAGGTTTGCCAGGAGCTGCCCGGCACAGTCTTTCTGATTGCCGGCAGCCTTTATTGGAGTGACTATACAGAGGAAATGCGCACCCTTGCGCGTGACCTTGGAGTTGAGAACAACATCAAGATGCTCGGCTTCGTAGAAGACCCAATGCCGCTGCTGAGGATGAGCAACGCGTTCTGCATGCTTTCACGCAGTGAAGGATTCAGCAATGCCCTGCTGGAAGCTATGGCATACGGCATACCTCCCGTGGTCACAAGTGTAGGCGGCAATCCTGAAGCGATTAAGGACGGTGAAGACGGCTTTCTTGTGCCTTCAGAAGACCACGCGGCTGCTGCCGATCGTCTTTTGTATCTATTACGCAACCCAGCCAACGCGGCGCTGATGGGTGAAGCTGCGCGCATAACTGCTCAAACACGATTCAGCGCGCAAACCATGATCAAACAGCTGATTGAGGTCTATCGGGAAATGATGGCGGAGAGGAAACCTCGGCTGAAGAATACCCCTATAAAGTCGTAGCCGACGTGGTGTCCGGCCGGGCCAGCAATGCCTGCATTTTGCGGCGAATCTTCAACATACGATTCGTGATTGTCTGCGCCAGCAAGCCCTTCGCAGCACTCCAAATCACTGCGTACTCAAACGTGAGCGGTGAAAAATTGCCTTTGGGGTCCACCAGGTGATACTCGCAGACGTTAACGCGCGGGATCAGATAGGGATCGCAGCTCTTTGTCCAGATGCCCGGTTGCTGATTGAGGAAAGCAAATTTGTAGCCGGACTGCTTCACCAGCTCGCGCACGCATTCAGACCAATCTCCGTTGGGATAAGAAAAAAGCCGGCATGGCGCACTGAGTTTTTCTTTAACATGTTCACGCGAGGCGGCAATCTCTTCTTTAGCTTCGGCCGGCGGAATGGTTGTAAGGATTTCATGCGTGCAAGTGTGCGAGCCAAAAGTCACTCCGCCATGATGCAGTTGCGCCACCTGTTCCCAGCTCATGGTCTGGTCCACCGCAGACGATACCTGGGTATTCGGATGCTCGGCAACCATCTGCTCGATTCGCTGGTTGCGCTCACTTGCCGGCAATCTCTTGAGTTCCTCAATCGTTTCCTCTATGTGGCTTCGGCTCTTGCCCTGCTCTGATGAAGCAGCCATTCCATTGAGCGCAGAAACCGCGCGTTCGGGCCAAAAAGGCAACGTCTCTCCCAATTTGTTTGTGACGATAAAGATGGCTATGGGCGCCTGATGCTTGCGGGCGATGTGATAAGCGATGGAAGCATTATCAGACCAGCCATCATCAAAAGTGACAGCCAGCTTGAGCCGGGAGCCGGGCTGCCAATCGGGATCACGGGAAAGATCCATGAATTCGCATTTTTTGGCGGCGTAAGCCAGGAAGTCCGCAAACGTCTTTTCACGGACAAGCATTCCCAACATGGAAGCGGTCTGTTTTAAATCGTCATCCGTGAGCACGCGATGAAAAGTCAAAACCAATGCGCCTTTGCGGCGCACCCAGCTTTTTGCCAGCGGCAAAACTCCTGACACACGCAGCAGACCGGCCCAGAGCGCCTTGATCCTGGCCCTTGATTCCGATCTTGTCAGCAAGCTTGTTTGCATTTTTAAATTGCGCGCAATCCGCGGCGCCGGAATTCCAGCGCTTCTTCACGCTTGGGAAATGTGAAGTAGCTTCCCTGTGCATGGTCCATAGGGATAGCGACTGCCTCATTGGCTTGAATAGTGCGCACCACTTTGGCCATGCAATGCGCTCCATGGCGCTTGGAACGGCGAATCGACTCGTGCAGTGATTCTCCTGGATTTACCTGCAGCGATTCCTGCAGCAGCGCATCACCTTCATCTACTTTCGCCGCCATGTAATGAATGGTAACCCCCAACTGCTGCTCGCCGTGGTATAGCTGCCAGAAAGTCGGCATCATGCCCTTATAACGCGGCAGAGGCGCATGGTGAATATTGATGCAGCCGCGCGCGGGAATGCCCAAAAGTTTTTCTTTCAAAATGTACGGGCACGCCACTGAGATCAATAGCTCTGGTGCGCGTTGCCGTAGAGCATCAGTAAATTCGGCTTGATTTGGATTGTTCACCGGCTCATAAGGAATGCCGTACGCCTTGGCCAACTGGGCGATCGAATAATGGCGAGCCGATGAGCGTCCGCGTGGCAACATTGAGAGCGCCTTTGCCGCAGCCGCTTGAGCCAGCAACTTGCTCAATCCAGTAAAGCCATAGAGCCACTTAAGCTCCTGCAATAGCTGCACACGGGAGCGCTTGCCCATGGCACGGCAGCACGAGATCCTTGTGATCTCAAATTCTCCTGCGTAGTTGCGCAAAAATTCTTCAAAAAACGGCAGGATGTAGAGCGAGTCTTCTTGCGTAAGAAATTCAATCTTCATCGCCTGGCCCTCACAGTCTGCCACGTAACGTATTTGCGGCCGCGGCATATCTCAATCATGCTGACCAGAGCGGCGGCGTTGAGCGTACAGAAAAATAGCGGAATGCCCAGCGGCTTCCATTTGCGATGCAGTGGGACCAGTAAATTCACAATGGCGGCACCATACAGCAATAGCTGTGCAGCCAGCGCCACACGATAGAGCGGCAAGTCAAGGAGCAATAGGTTGGCGGCGAACATCGTAATCAGGAAGAGCGGCACCATCCAGCGCAGCACTTTGTGCGACCACAGTTGAAACGCCGGCCAGAAAAATTTCCATGGTTTAAGCAGATCAGAGACACTCAGCAGCCCACGCATGGCCCGTGTAACCACGCGCACGCGCATGGCAAATTCTTCCGCTGTGGACTGCGTGGTCTCTTCATAAGCCAGCGCGCGATCTTCAAAAACCACGTGATAGCCTTTCCGTATGGTCTGCAGCGGCTGTACCAGGTCACTGATCACATCGTCTGCCAATTCCGTGTACGCTGCCTTGCGGACAGAGTAAATGCAGCCGCAGCATCCGGTAATGGTTTTGATCTTGGATTGCAATTTCTTGATGAGGTTTTCGTAGTTCCAGAAAGCCACGCTGCCCAGGCCCGTGGGTGACTGATCACCGGGATCAAAGTACTGGTAGCGGCCGCTGGCTGCGCCAACCGCTTGATCCTGATAGTTGCAGGCGAGGTAAGCGAGTGCCTTGGGATGGTAAATAGCTGTCGCATCGGAGAAGACAACCACCTCGCCGTTAGCCTGCCTTATGCCCTGGTTCTGCGCGTGGGTCTTGCCGCGACGTTCCGGCATCCTCACCAGTCGCACACGCGAATCTGGGAAAGCTTTCACAATCTCATCCGTGCGGTCAGTTGAGCAATCTGAAAGCACGAGGATTTCAACTTTGTCGGCGGGATATTCGAGCGCCAGCGTTTGCTGGAGCTTGCGCTCAATGGCTGCCTCTTCATTATAGGCCGCGATCAAAATGGAAATTGAGGGGGAGTAGCCAGGTTCCGGGCGTTGCCGGCGCACGAACAAGCCAATCAGCGCCAGCAAGAGCGGATATCCAGCATAAACGTAAAACAGCAGGAATCCAACGAACCAGAATAAGATTCTGGCCGTCGCGGCCACATTGCCGATCTCCTGCATTAGAAAAACTCCCGTCACTTCTTCTCCCTAGCGAATTGAGATCACGTCTGCTTTTTTTGCGATCGGGCCGGCAGGGACCATCGGCTTCCGCTTAGTCATGCCCACAGCTTCTTCCAGAACCGATTCTTCGGACTGCTTATCAAAGTACATGCGCTGCCAGACCTCGATCATTAACAATGCCCAGATTTTCAGCGCATTGTCGCGACGGTTCTCTGCGTGCTGGCTCAGGAGCGTTTGCACTGCCTCAGGACGGAAAAGCCCCCGTCGCTCAACCGCTGCAGGCGAGAGAAACTGCTGGATCACCGGCTGCAGTTCACCATTGATCCACTGCGGCAGCGGCGGATTGAACCCCATCTTCTTCTTTTCCAGCACCTCTTTGGGCAAGATGTTGCGCAAGGCCTGCCGGGTAATCCATTTGGTTGTTGACCGCCGGATCTTCATATTCCCCGGCACCTGCATGGCGAATTCAAGCAACCGGTAATCGGTAAAGGGCGCGCGCACCTCAAGCGAGTTGGCCATGGACATGCGATCGGCATACTCCAGGCAGTTACAACATAGGAATGAAGCAGAATCGACGTAGCCAAGCCTGCTTACCGGGTCCAATTGTGCGCCGCGGCGGAAGAATTGACGCAGAAAATCGCCAGAGTCGTAGTCTTTGACAGATGCGGCAAAATCAGGAGCGTACAGCTCGCGTTTCTCACCTTCAGAGAAATAGCCAACCCAATCGAGATACATGTCTTCTTCCGCCTGCCAGGCTGACTGGGCGAACTCGCGCACGCGACGAAAACCGTGACGGCCATCAGTGGCGTCATTCATCAATCCAGAAAGGCGTGAAACCAATCCCCTGGTAACAAAGCGTGGCAAGCGGCGATAGTGCCGGGCCAGCGCCGCGCCGGAATAGCGGACGTATCCACCAAAAAGCTCGTCGCCGCCGTCGCCAGAGATGGCCACGGTCACGTGCTTGCGCATGAGTTTTGTGATGATGTATTCCAGAATGGCTGTGGGATTGCCGAACGGTTCATCAAAGTGGCGAACCACCGTGGTCATATAGTCAGCGCAGGCCTCGTCGGCTTGCAGAACGTGATGTTCTGTCTGGAATTTCTGCGCCACCAGGTTAGCCACTGGAAGCTCGTCATAGAATTTGCTATTGGCAAAGCCGATAGTGAACGTCTTTACTCGTTCCGGACTGTGTTTGGAAGCAAACGCTGTAATAGCGCTGGAGTCAAGGCCGCCGCTAAGAAAGAGCCCCAGTGGCACATCACTGACCAAGCGGAGTTTAACCGCTTCTTCCATCAGTTCGCGCGCACGCTCAATGGTGTCACGCTCGGAAAGCCCGAGCGAAGATCCTGCTACCTGGGCCGCGTCCCAATACTTCCACACGAGCTGGCGCAGCTCGCCATCAGCGCCTACCTGGATCTCCATGGCTGAGCCTGGAGCCATCTTTCGCACATGCCTATACGCAGTTGCTGGATAGGGGAAGTAAAGATAAGTGAGATAGTCGTGCAAGGCTGCCGGATCAAGCTCTGCAGGCACACCTGCTTTCAAAATGGCTTTGATCTCTGAGGCAAAGACCAGTCTGCGGCTGGCAAACGAATAGAACAGAGGCTTCTTGCCCAGATGGTCCGTTGCCAGGAGCATTTTTCGTAAGCGCTGGTCCCACAGGGCAAAGGCAAACATGCCACGGAGTTTACGCACCACGTCATTGCCCCACTGCTCATATCCGTGAACGATTACCTCTGTGTCAGTGTTCGAGCGGAAACGATGTCCTGCAGCCAAAAGCTCCGCGCGCAGCTCCTGAAAGTTGTAAATCTCGCCGTTGAAGGTGATCCAGATGGATTCATCTTCATTGCACATGGGCTGGTGGCCGGCGGAAGAAAGATCAATAATTGAAAGCCGCCGGTGCTGCAAGCTCACCCACACCGTGCTCTGTGACAGAGCAAAATATTTCAGCCCGCCATCATCCGGACCGCGATGATAGAGTTCCATGCCGCATTTCTCACCTGCGGGCGAGCTGCCGATTTGTCCGAATATTCCACACATAAAAACTGAAATTCAATCCTTCTATCTTGTTCTGCGCTTCAGGCCAGTACTGGTTCTTCCTCCGCAAATTGCGGTTCTCCAGAAGGAACGTCTACCGTACCGGCTGCCTCAGCTTTCATCATGCTTTGGTTTGCGATAATTTGTCCGCGTACCACACAGGCCAACAGCACCCACAAAAAGCCATTCACCTCTATGTAAAGCCAGCGATCGCCGAAGAAATTCACCACAAAAACACAGGCCATCAGCAAGGCAAATCCCAAGCCGATTGATTTCAGGAACGGATCTTGCGCGCTCCTCCATAACTTAAGTCCCAGCCGTGTGGCTTTGGCCAGCAGGAACAAAAAGAACAGCAGCCCAAGCGCTCCCATTTCCACCAGCACTTTCAGGAAGTAGTTATGCGTGTCAGTGTAAATGCTCACGCGATGCTGGAACCGGTAAGTATCAAACCCGTCGCCGAACACGGGGTCCTGTTGGAAGAGGTACATGGCGTCGTCCCAAATCTTCACGCGGTCTTCCGCTGATGAATCGAGCTGTTGGTCAGTCTTGTCATAGGTCATGTTGACGCGCTCCTGGACAGCAACAGGAACAAACGATTGCCAACTGAAGAGGAAAACAGCAAGAGGAATCAGCAGCCATCGTTGTTTTAGCAAACCCAGGAACAAAAGGCTGATCAAGATGCCTGCATAAGCCTCGCGAGAAAAAGAAATCATCAGGCAATAACAGCTGAAAACGACAAGCACCCACACGCCCGCCTTGAGCGACTTGCGCTTCTGGTAAGCCGCCACGCCGAGCAGAAAGATCATGAACTCCGCTTCAAAAGTTGCCACACCGTTTACACCGGCGTAACCGAGCGGGCCGCCATCGCGGGCTTCGTAAGAAAAGTGGCTGATGTCGCGGCCGCTCATGGTGCTGTAATATCCCTTATCCACAGCCAGAACAGAGAGACACATCAGCACCACCAATATCTGAAGCTGTTTCACATTTTTGATTACGTTCACCACAACGGCAAAGATGATGAACATGACCATATAGTTTTTCCAGTTGGAAAAACGCGGATCGTTGATGGAAAGCGGCATCTCTGTCTTCAGATAGAAAGCGCCGCGCCAGAGTTCCAGGTAGCAAAAAATGCCGAAGAGAAGCAAAAGCTTGTTCATCGGCGTCTTTTCAAAACGGTAGCCTTTGAAAATCGCGCCCAGAATAACACCCAGCAACAGGATGTCAATCAGCTTGTTGCCCAGCGGCAGGTCAATAATGCGATAGCGAATGGTCTGAAGAGGCAGCAACGGAACCAGAAAATACAGACCTACCTGTGGCCGCCAGAACAGTGACAACAGGAAGACGATCATTGCACAGAAGTAAAGCGCCAGAGGCACGTATTGTTCAAGGCCAAAGTGCACTGTTTACGTCCTCTCCGAAACTGCGGGCAATGGCTCGATGGAGGTTTCGCCCGGCTGATGAAGGCGGCTTACCACAAAGGCCCAGATTTTACTAAACAGCGCGCGTACGCGTGAATCGATCACGCAAAGAATTCCAGCGTAAAGCACCACGATCAAGCTTGCTTTTGCAGCCGCTGCAAGCAAAGGATTCTCAATGGGCAGTTGTGCTGCCAGCCAGGCCGCCACCGCACCGACCACGGCATAACGAATGTAGGCCACTAACTCCAGCTTGAAAGACAAAACGCGCAGCGATTCAAAAGCAAGAAACACAACTATGCCGGCATAG
Source organism: Candidatus Angelobacter sp. (assembly GCA_035279585.1). Taxonomy (GTDB): domain Bacteria; phylum Acidobacteriota; class Terriglobia; order Terriglobales; family Acidobacteriaceae; genus Angelobacter. Next base: position 48,345 of record DATEHN010000007.1, read on the forward strand.
CTCACCGCGGTTGCAATGGCAGCTCCAATCAGTCCGACGCGTGGCAAAAGCACGATGTTGAGAGCAATATTCAGAATGCTGGCGTAAAACGTTGCCGTTGCGATCCTGGAAGCGCGTTTGTAGATTAGCAGGCCAGGACGGAAGTAGATGGTAACGGCAGATAGCACCAGGCCGATGACCAGAAACGGCAGCAGCGTATGCGCTTCTTGAAATTTCTTTGATGCCAGCACAACGATGACGTCGCGCGAGGTGACAATGGCCACACTCACCACCAGAACGGCCACCAGCATGAACTGATCCAAGCTGCGGCTCAGGAAGGCTTGCGTAGCCTGCTTGCCCTCGCTGTTCCATAACTTCATGCAGATAGGGAAAAGCGAAAGCTGCAAGGGGACCATGAGGACGTCCTGCAGATAGATGGCGATTCCATAGGCTGCAGCGTAGAAGCCGAGCGACTGTGCACCCAGATAATGCTGAATGAAGAAGCGGTCGCCTGAGTCCAGCACCACCCAGGAGATTTCAGCGATCATCAGCGGAAAGGAAAAAGCCAATGCGCCCCGCAGGAACGCTGTGTCAAACATTCCCGGTGAGATCAACCGCCTCCGCGCCAGCACTGGCATATATTGCAAAAGGATCAAGCCTTCCACGGCCACTAAACCCAGGAAGAAGGCAAAGATCGTTTTCTTCCAGAAAAAGATCAGCAGGCAGATGAGCGCAATCGTCGCAGCTTTCTGAAAGATGTCCATGCCGTTGTACAGCCTGGTCTTGTTTTCCATCTGCATCAGGTTCATCTGCATGGAACGGAGAGAGCGAACCATGATGAGCGCACAAGCCAGCAACAACGTACTGGTGGCAGTAATGCCAAGGAAATGGCCAAAACCCAAATAGACAGATCCCGCAAAGCCCAGAGAAAGCACAATCGCAATCAGCGCCGTGCCATAAAACAGCGTGGAGTAATAGCTCCGCAGGGTATTTGGATCGGACGAAGAAGCGCTTTCTGGATAGTAGCGCTGCACGGCGTGCTGGAAACCAAATTTAGAAATTACCGTGAGCAGCAGAACGGTATTTACGATCAGGTTGATGGCGCCATAATCAGCAACGGAAAAAACCCGGGTAAAGAGCGGAAAGGAGACAAACCCCAGAAGCATGACGGCGACTCGCCCACCAAGGTAATGGGACGAGTGCCGATAGAGTGTCTTGAGCGCGCTCATGGGAATAGGGTCCTCGAGTTTTCTGTATCTGTCCGGGGGAGCCGGGTTTTCGCGTTGCCATAAGGCTGCCGCATTGTTCCTTCATTTACAAAATCGGATGCAGCTTAATGTATAAGCCAGCCTCCAGGGCACAGCCGATCAACGAGATCAGGACCGCAACCACAGCAAAGCGAACCGCGCGCCTGCGGTCAGCCGCGCCTTGCAGCCTGGGCACTGCCGCCAGCAAGGGGACGTTGGCAGGCAGAATTCCTTTGAGTTCACGCTCAATTTTGAGCGTTCCGTTCAACATGTCTGTCAAATAAGCCAGCCCCAGGGAAAGGGCCAGGGCTCCAACAAACGCAGCCAGCAACATAAGACCGCGCTTGGGCTTGAATGGCTTTTCCGGGACCTGAGCCAGATCAAGAATGGTGAAGTGTTCCGCCTGCTGTTTACGCTCAAGATCGGCAGCCATGCTGGCGGAAAATGTTTTATCCAGCAGTGACTGGTAGTGATCTTTGGAAACGCCGTAATTGCGATTCAGATCGGCCATCTGCTGCTCAACCACAGGAACGGCATCCACCTTTGCTCGATACGCACTCATCTGGTCGGAAAGCTGCTTCTGCTCATCGTTAAGGCGTTTGGTCTCACGGTCAATCAGTTGCAGCCTGACGGTTACAGCAGTGTTGTCTGGCGCAGCGGCCACAACCGGCGGATCAGGGGGAAGCGATTTCAGCCTGTCCTCAACCCGCTGCAAGCGGCCTGCAACATCAACTACTTCCGGGTGTGCGCTGGTGTAACGGCTCTGCAGGTCCTGAAGTTGGTTCCTGAGTTGTTGGCGCTCGGCTTCCAGCTTGGCGCGCTCCGTGACCGGAGCAGTCTTAACCACTCCACCGTTGCCGGCGTTTTCCAAGCCGCGAGAGAGCAGCGTGCGTTCTACTTCCAGGCGGTTCAGCGATTCAACATTGGCCTGGAACTGCGTCTGCAACTGCGAGACAGCTTGCAAATTTGCAGCTTGCTGCTCCGGCATCTCACCCAGATGGCGCATCTTGAATGCGCTTACCTTGGCTTCCTGCTCTTCCAGGTTTTGTTTTGCATCGTTCAACTGCGAGTCAAGAAACTCCGTTGTGTCCTGGGCTTGTTGCTCACGGCTCTTCACTTCCCACTGAATAAAGCTGGCAGCCAACTGATTGGCAACCTGCGCAACAGTCTCACGCCGGCGTCCTTCATATTCAATGGTAAAGGCGCTCAACCCAGCAGAGGAACCTTGTTTCACTGTGATGGTAATGTCCTTGCGCATCAGCTCGATCACTTCTTCCCGCGACATCTTGCCGCGCAGCTCAGGGTAAAGCTGCATGTCGTCAATGATCTGCTGAAGGCGCGTGGAGCTGAGCACCTGCTGCGTGATGGTGTTAAGGCGCTGCCCCGGATCAGAGCTGACGGTCGGGCTTACATACTTTTCCGGCACTTTCTGCGGATCTACAAGGATGGTGGTGGTGGCCTTGTAGTGGTCCGGCATCAGCAGGACAAAGGTAAACCCCGCCAGCGAGAACAACACTGTTCCAAGAAAGATCCAGCCGCTATAATGCCGTACCGTATTCCAGAAGGCCATCAGCTGGTCCGTAGCGCCGTTGTTGGTTGCCTGGTTCATTGATCCTCCCTGAGTCATCCCTTGGTTACCAGAAGCGCAGAGGCGCCGGATAAAACTCCAATCCTACCGTGGCATAGCTGGCATTTCCGCTCACCAGATCACCGCCGCTGCCCTGGAAAGCGCGATAACCAGCAGTGAAGCCAAGGGCGTTCGTTACCTTGTAACGAATGCGAGGCGCAACGAAGTAGCCGTGATAGGCCGGGACAACGGTTGTAACTGAAGTGCCGCGCAGGTAACCGGCATCCGTGGTAAGAGTAAGGCGGCGCATGCCCTTGGAAAAGCCGACCGTGGCGTTATCTTCCCAGCGGCTGTCCAACTGACCAAACGTGGTGAACATGCGGTTCACAGAGGCGTAGATCCGGTCACGGTTACCGAAGTTCTTTACCAGACTTGCGGCAAAGTTGGCTGACTGCGGAGAGCCGCAGGTTTCAGAAGACCATTGCGGGCCGCCGGCCACATCAAGCACGACTGAGTGGCTCATCTTGATGCCCAGGCCAAGACCACCGCCGATGGTGTTGCACTTGAGCCCATTCAGCACTGTATCGGCTTCGGTATAGCTGCGCAGGTCAATGCGCTGAGTGAGAGAGCGGGTATATTCCAGCTTGCTGCCAACAGTGTTTGCGTGCTCGCCAACAGGCTGCGTCGAGTTCGCTTGCAGTCCGGTATAGGTATGGAATGCAGTCAGCGTGATCCGGTCACGACGGCTTTTGAGCCACCCGATTCCCAAACGATCTTCGACAAACGCTACGTTATTGGCATTCAATAGCACCGCATTGGAGGTTGTGTCGGCAATCGGCGTTGCCGAAATCACCAGGAAGCTCAACGGCCCCTGCAAACGGGCGGACTCTGATCCATAACTGCCGCTGGAGGAAGCGCTCCAGTACCAACGCTCACTAAGTGATCCCATCGCGCTCAACGTAACGGTTTGAAAAGCCTGCGGATCACCGCTGCCGGTGTCATTCGGGTTGACTACGCCGGAGTACTGCACCAGGAAGCGCCCGGTATGAGTCGGCAGAAACAAAGCCAGGTATGGTTCAACCGAGGTCGAAACCGTATCACTGTTTCCGCCTGTCGAAATGCCGCCCACGCTGTTGGTGTAAACAGACTCGATTGCGCCGCCGTAAAAGAACTGGTACTTGTAGCCGCGCTGTGAGGCAGAGCCCTGTGTGCCTTCAGCATACTCACCGTTTGAAACAGACTGGTCACTGCGTACCTGCGGGTACAGGCTGATCAGTTGCCCAGTGCCTAACGAAACCGAGTATGCACCATCACTATTGGCATACCACGGATTGTCAGCCGGGGCCTGGTTATTGCTTTCCGTTGGGGCAGCCTGATTGTTGCTATCTGACGTATCCTGGGCCAATGCCGCTGGAACAGCCAGCAGGCAACCCATCCCCAGAAAAATCAGGGCCCGGTTAATCATGCGTTTGTTTTTCATGGGACCACCACCGTATCTCCTGGATGTAGAGCAATGTTTTGCTCAGTGTTTTTACCCTGGACCACTTCCTTGTACTTGAACTTGAGCCGCATCAGCTTGCCGTCTTCCGTGCGCAGCACCACAACGCCATCGCGCTTGGCAAAGGGTGTGAACCCGCCGGCCTGGGCGATCAACTGAAGCACACTGGTCTCCGCATTGAGCGAATAACCGCCGGGACGAATCACCTCACCGGTGATAAAAGCGCGCTTGCTGCGGATATCAGTTACTGTGACCGTGACTTGCGGATTGTTGAGAAAGCCCTTGAGTTTTTCCGCAACCATGTTCTGGATCTGCAGCGGCGTCATGCCCGCAACCTTGACGTCATTGATCAAAGGCAGCGAGATGTTGCCATCTGTACGGACAATCACTGTCTGGGAAACATCCGGCTCTTTCCAGACAGTCACGCGCAGCACGTCAGACTCACCCACGATGTACTCTGAGGGCACAACCTCAGGCAGCTTGGTATCCGCAGGTTTGGCTGCGTCAGCGGGCTTGGTTGTATCCACGGCTTTCGTTGTATCGGCTGCTTTCGCGTTGTCGGCTGCTTCCGGGGCCTTCAGGTTCGCGCTCTGGGTCTGGGCCAACAGTCCGGCTGTGCCGAAGGCCGAGCAGAACACCACGATATTGGCAATCACTTTCTTGTAAGAAGACATTTTTGACTCCTGCTTTTTCAAACTGCGATAAAGATTCATAGCTGCCTATTTCGCTCCCTTGCCCAGGAAAATGACCTTGACCGTTTCAAAAATGATGGCCAGATCGAGCGAGACAGAAAGGTGTTTGATATAGAAGAGGTCCAGCTCCAGCTTCCTCTTCGCGTCTTCCATGGTGGAGCCGTACTGGTACTTGATCTGCGCCCAGCCAGTAACACCCGGACGTACCGTATGCCTCTGGGAAAAGAAATCCAGGTTTGACTCCAACAGCTCACAGAAATAAGGCTGCTCAGGCCGGGGGCCAACCAGGCTCATGGTGCCGCTCAGGATGTTGAAGAATTGCGGCAGCTCGTCCAGGCGATACTTGCGAATGAACGCCCCGACGCGGGTTATGCGGTTATCTCCATCCGTCGCCCAACTGGGACCGCCCTTCTCGGCGTCCTGGCGCATGGAACGGAATTTCAAAATTTCAAATTGCGCGCCGTTCAGCCCAACGCGCTTTTGCCGGAAGAACACAGGCTTGCCACTCTCAATAAGAATGGCTGCGGCTACCAGCCCCATTACCGGCAGCGTCAGCACAATGGCGCATGAGGCCGCGACAATATCAATGGTGCGTTTGGCAGCCAGCAGAAATCTGTTTTTGCGGAAGCCATCAGAAAAGATCAGCCAACTGGGCGAGAGCTTTTCCAAAGCAATGCGGCCGCTGACTCTCTCAAAAACCGTATGCGCGTCTTCCACTCTCACACCAGCAAACTTGAGCCGCAGAAGTTCACGATATGGCATGCGCCCGCGTTGTTCTGCCAGTGAGAGCACCACGCGCTCAATCTGCTTCTCTTTCACCAGCGACTCAAGCTCACTCAGCCCGCCGATAATCCCCGGATTGACCAGTGATTTGCCGATGTTTTCGCCTTTTTCATCCAGGAAGCCCAGGACTTTCAGGTTGAGATCGGGCCGGGAGCAGATTTCGCGTGTCAGCGAGATACCTGCAGGGCCGGTGCCGACAATCAAGAGCCGCTCCGGGCGGCCAAGAAAGAAGAAGCCTTTGGAATCAAGCAGCAAGCGCCAGGCGAAAATCAAAGTCATGATGGTAGGCACGGCCAGAGCTGCAATGCCTCTGCCCAGGCTCACGGCGGGAGCAAGGTAATAAATCAGGGCCAGTCCGATAGAAGCGATACCGAGGGCCTGCAAAAGACCAATTAGCAGGCTTCCCCGCGACTTCATGACCTCAATGTCATAAAGGTCGTTGTAATAAAGAGCAAATTCGCACATCAGCACGACAACAAGAAAACGCGCGACCGGATGCCCGCCTGCATACTCCCAGTGCGTGGACATGAAACGCAGAACGGTAGCCAGCGCGAGGCCGAGGATAATCAACAGGCCTTCACTGGCAACCAGGACCAGCGTCTTGGTCGGGATTCTTTGTCCGCCGATTTTAAGCATTACTCACCTTGGCAACAGGTACGAGCGGGCGAACCATGTCTCCACCGTTGTCTTCGGTGTCATGCGTGTCATGTGAGGCCGTAACACCAGCTTCATGCTGCATGTTTCTTACGGTGCCACGATTGGGTGAGAGCCCGGCGTCCTGGATCTTGTACAGCAGAGCGCGATAGCTGATCTTGAGCGCCTCGGCTGCACGGCGGCGATTCCAGTGATTCGCCTGCAGAACTTTGAGGATAATTTCCCGCTCCAGGCGGCGCACTGCCTGGTTGGTGATTTTCTTGAGTGGAACCGGGCCTTCCTGGGGAATCTCCAGATCGAAGGCGCTCGTTGCCGGCTCAGCCAGATCGCTGCTGATACAGGTTTCCGTTCCCAGAATCACGTAACGCTTGATCAGATTTTCCAGTTGGCGAATATTGCCGGGCCAGTGATAGGCCTGCAGAAGGCGCATGAGCGAGGCCGACAAGGCCGGTGTCTTGCGGTTATAAACCATGTTGAAGTGGCCGCGGAAATACTCCACCAATTCCGGGATATCAGCGCTTCTCTCGCGCAATGACGGCAAGGTGATATTGACCACGTTCACGCGATAGAAAAGATCTTCACGAAAAGTTCCGGCGGCAATCTCGCGGCGTAAGTCGCGGTTGGTAGCGCAAATCACGCGCGCTTCAGAGCGGGTATCTTCCTGCGCCCCGATGCGGCTGAATTTTCCATCCTGCAATACCTGCAACAGCTTGGATTGCAAGCCCAGGCTCAGCTCGCCAATCTCATCAAGAAAGAGCGTGCCGCGGTCAGCCAGGGTAATCAGTCCCGGCTTGGAGGTGTAGGCGCCGGTAAATGCGCCTTTTTCGTATCCAAAAAGCTCGCTTTCCAGAAGCGCATCAGGAATCGCGGGGCAGTTCACCTTCACATAAGGGCCTTTGGCCAGAGGCGAATTGCGGTGGATCAGCTTGGCAATGATCTCCTTACCTGTGCCGCTAGGTCCCTGAATCAAAACAGGAACGTCAGCGGAGGCGATCATGGCCAGGTCGCGCTGGACCTTCTTCATAGCCTCCGAGGAGCCGAAAATAACGGACTCCGCGGGAAGGTCAAAATTCTGCTCTATCATTTGTTTCATTCGAGGCTCCGTCTGCCCACAAACGAGTTAAGTTGACGCGCTGAGGTGCATGGGCGTATGTGCATGTACAACGCCAAAGTAGCGGGAAATAGAACGTGTACTTAAGTAACGATCAGAAATGGGGTGTATCTACTATCTGTATGAAAATAAAAGATCATGTATATTTGGGATGGATTGGTAGACAAGGCAGAGGCACTAAAGATTGCCAATTAATGTCAGGATGAATAGGAAAATGTTTTCACACTGGGAAGAGAGCTTTCCCACAGGACGACCATAGCAAATCAGAGCAATATTAAAGAACGCTAACCTTCTTATTTATCTCCGATATACGCCGTTTTATCGCCGCCAACGATCAACCGCATTCCACCAGATCACTTTGAGCCATTCCTGAAAGGTGGTTTTGGCCCACTCACGATGATGCCACCAGTGGGCGCCGAAGATCCGCGAATCCTCCGCCGCTGCGGCCGACCAATGATATTGCGGCAAACGGTTGTTAAATATGGAGAGAGCCCGGGCAGTATGCCAGTCACTGGTGACCAGAAGAACGCTCTTGGGGTGGAGCTGCTCAAGACACTGGGCTACAAAGCGAGTCTCTGTGACCGTGGAATCTTCTTCAAACGGGCAGACGTTCACTTTGGCTGACATATTTCCAGCGTCCTGCCTAAGAAAAGCTTCAGCGTATTCCGCGGGACTGTGGCCGAAATAGCTGGAATCTGAAGCGGCATCAAGGAACAAGTGACCGCCATAGCCGGCGCGGAGCAGCTCCATTCCCCGACGATAGCGCTGGTCCTGGCTGTCACCGGCAAGGACCACAATTACGTCGGAGCGATCAGGATGATCGCGAACCAGCAATCGGCCAGCAAACACAGCAAAGACTAATACCGCTAGCGCCACGCCACCAAGCACAAAAAGCTTCATGGATCGCTTGCGGACGGGCAACGCTGGATCGGTTTTCAGTTGGCTCGCGGCTTGACCTTGGCTTTCCAGCACATTTTCAGATATCACTAACCCCAACCTGAAGGCAACTTTGGCTACCTACATTAAGACGTAACAAGTGAATTGTGTCCATCTTCAGATAAACCCGAATATTTGGAAGAAATCTATGCAAGTCTTTGCATTCTCGATCATCATCTTTGGCTCATCGACAAAAATAAATCTTCGTATTCCCAACATCCTAAAAGCTTTAGACTTGCCGACCCAGCAGAAATCCAGTCTCTGGATTTGGCAGTTGAAGTGCCCTAAAAGAGCATTATGAGTTCCTTGGAATATATAGCTTCATCGCCGTCTGCTTCTCTGGCGGCCAAACTGGAAGACCGCAGCGCACGCATCGGCGTGATTGGGCTGGGATACGTTGGTCTTCCTCTGGTGCTGCTCTTTAGCGAACAAAAATTCCGTGTGACCGGCTTTGACATCGATAGCAAAAAGGTCACCGCTCTTTCCCAGGGCGGCTCTTACATCGTCCGCATACCGGAAACAGAAATCCAGGCGGCACAGCGTAATGGCTTCTCCGCAACCTCCAATTACTCACAAATCTCCAGCATGGATGCAATTATTATTTGCGTTCCTACGCCGCTCAATGATCACCATGAGCCGGATTTGAGTTTTATCGCCGCAACGGCTGAATCGATTGCGCCACACCTGCGGCCTGGACAGTTGGTGATCCTGGAGAGCACAACCTATCCTGGGACAACAGAAGAGCTGCTGATCCCGATCCTGGAGAAGAACCCGCTCGGTTTGAAAGCTGCGCGCGGAACGAATGCCGATCCAGCAACAACTTTCTTTGTCGCATTCTCTCCGGAGCGTGAAGATCCCGGCAATGACACGGTGGCGCGTTGCGATATCCCTAAAGTCGTAGGCGGATTGAATCCTGACGCAACGGAGTTGGGCCGCAAACTGTATGGAAGCATCTTCCATCGCACGGTCCCGGTGTCAACGCCTGCTGCAGCGGAGATGACCAAGCTGCTGGAGAACATTTACAGGTGCGTCAACATTGCCCTGGTAAACGAACTGAAACTTCTCTCGCTGCGGATGGGCATCGACATTTGGGAAGTGATCGGCGCAGCTTCTACCAAACCGTTTGGCTTCCAGGCGTTTTATCCCGGACCTGGCCTGGGCGGACACTGCATTCCTATTGATCCGTTCTATCTCTCTTGGAAGGCCAAAGAGTATGACTTCCATACCCGTTTTATTGAGCTGGCGGGTGAAATCAACCTCAATATGCCATATCACGTGGTTACATCCACGGCGGCGGCACTCAATCGCGAGCGCAAAAGCTTGAATGGCGCAAAGGTGTTGATTTTAGGCGTGGCTTATAAGAAAGACATTGACGATCTGCGGGAATCGCCTGCGCTTACCATTATTGAACTGCTGCAAAAAGAAGGCGCGCAGGTGAGCTATAACGATCCTTTCTTTGAATATGTGGGCCGCGGCCGCAAGTACAACCTGGAGATGAAAAACACGCCGCTCGAAAATCTACAGCAATACGAATGCGTGGTGATTGTTACCGACCATTCTTCTTACGACTATGAAGCTATTGTCGAGCAATCAAACCTGGTGATTGACACGCGTAACGCGACCAAAGGCATTCAAAGCTCTAAAATTGTTCGCTGTTAAAAGTTTGGGCCTCTCTCGCTCCTTTTGGGCTGGCCGTTCTGGCCAGCCTTTTTCTTTCTAAAAATCGGAACAATCAACTTTATCCAACCTGACTTGCATATATCAGCAATTTGCTAACTGCGTGATAATCCATGTCTTTTCGTTTCATCCGACCTGACAGCCATCCCGGTATTAAAGTGTTCCCATCTACTCTAATGGCTGCAGTGTTCCCCTTAAGCATCTCCAGCGCCAATCTGGAACGCTTGATACTTCTGTAACGTTCACCAAGCGAATTAACGCGGGGTATGATCAGTCCCATGGCAACACAGGCTCGTGTACGCTCCTCTGCTCAACCGGGTACTAAACCATCCCAGGAAAGAGCGGTCTTTCGGCGCTGGCAGCGCTACAGGCTCAACATTCCAATCCGCCTTATCTACACTCATGATGGGACTTCCAAGATCATGAGCGGCCGAGGCAATGATATGAGCGAGGGAGGCGTCCTGGTTTTTGCAGGAATGGAGCTTAAGACCGGCGATGAGGTCCAAATCGAGTTCACGCCGCCGTTTGCTGCCGGACCGGTGCGAGCCAAGGGTATCGTCCGTCATCGGCGGGGATACAACTACGGTATCGAATTCCTGCTGGAAAACGACACCGAACGCGAGCAGACTGAGAAATTTCGAGGTCTTTTGCGCCTGGCTGCCGGCAACGCCACCGAATAACCAAACTTTCAGATTCTCGCGTGACTAGGGCGCTGGCGGAACGATGTACTTATCAACAAACCCAATCAGCTTGTCTCGATGCGCCGCACGATAGGCAGAATAGTCCTGCGCAATCTCTCTATCAGGCTTCACCAGAAGAACATACGGTTCCAGCATTCCCTCAGACTGCAACTGTGCCAGCATTACCAGGGACGGATCTGGGTCCTTGATCTTCTTATGTTTCTGATTCTCATTAAATACCGTTACAACAATTGAGAGCGCGTCAACCTCTTCCTTCAAGGTGTGGCGATAGGTCTTCTCTTCAGGAAACTCTTTGGCAAATTTCTCATTCTTCCACAGTGTCCGCTCTATCGAATACATCATCCAAGCTTCGCCGCCGTCCTTTTTGTTCAAGCTACCTGGATCGATGCTGATGACCGTATCGCCTTTCTCATTGGTGGTGGGGCCTTGCGGCAGTTGAATGGGAATTTTGTTATAAGCCAGGTGAGTGCGCGCCAGCCAGCGATTCAAGCCGTTCCATGACGTTGTTGCGTACGGAAAGGCGACCAATCCCTCAATGAACTTTGCCCGCGCTTCCTTTATCTTTCCGCTCTCCATCAGCGCATCTGCCCAATAACGATAGGCAACTTCCTGATCAGGATCGATTTTGACTGCGCGATCAAACCATCCTCCGGCTTTGTCCCATGTCTTGGCTGCATAATAGGTGTCGCCGATGTTGACCGCAGCCAGATAGAGCTTTGGATCAAGCTCCAGGGCATGCGAATACTCCTTGATGGCGTTGTCCCAGTCACCTTTGGCAAATGCGGACTCGCCGCGTTCCATGGCAACTTCCACTTCCTTGTCTGCCGAAAACTTTGTATCACTGCCGTCCTCAGGAATTCCGGCCAACAAAACCTTGCAGAGATCAGTGTTGTCGCCCAGCTCTTTTGCGCGTAGCAATTCAACTCGCGCTTTAAGCCGGTCGGCTTTTCTCTTTTCCGGGTCGGTCTGCGTGTCACTGCGGCTGAGCAGCGCTGCCCCCAAAGCTTCGTGGGCAACAACATCCTCTGGATATTTTGCTACTACCTTTTCCAGAAGCTCTGCCGCCTCCGGCATCTTGTGCTGCTGGTAGAGTTCAAGGGCCTGTTGGCGTTCTGGATCAGCAGGGTTGGACTGCGCCTGGCCCGCAGAACTCTGCGAAAACACATGTAGCGCTGAAAACGCGAGCAATGCCGGTGCAGCAATTTTGAAGAGCACCCTGCCATAGCGCATAGTCTTTCCTCCCATTCAGGAACGCTGCTTGCCAGTATTTTGTGCACCATTATTTACCAGACAATTGAACACCCCTACCGGCAAATCGCAGTTCAAGGCGCCAGCTCATAAGCTCCCAACGCAAACGCTTTGTCCTGAGGACGCAGAATTCCATCCTTGTCCGTCGCTTGTCCACCGATTACGAACGGATTGTTTGGCAGCACGGCCTCGCCCGCTTCACGCGCCGGGCTTCCTGCCCGCAAATGGAAATCAAATCCTGCCAGGTTCACAAACTGCGGATCAGCGCTCAGGTTGCCGGTGGTCTGCTGCGGCGCAGAGCCCAGGCCGAACCACAAATTCTTTTCACCTGTAATCTGTGACTTACTCCCGTCAAGATATAACTCGCCATGAAGCTGATACACCACGTTATTGCGCAGCCGCATCACCAATGATCGCGGGCCTCCGCCCACGCTAAACGCTCCGCGCGATCCATCAGCATTGCGTGAATTGTTGGCCGCGCAGTCATAGAGCGTGTTGTTGAAAACTTCCACCGTGCCGGTGCCTTCATGGCCGTGGTTGGTGATGCCGGCAACATAGATGCAGGAAAATGCTCCGCCATCCTGCTGCGGATCGCGGACGCCGACGTGATAGATCACATTGTTGTAAGCCTCCACCGGGCCTTTGGATGGATCGACGGTAGCAAAGTTGATGGCATTGCAGTTATCTCCGTGGATCAAATTGTCATGCACATGCAGATCAAATTGATTCTTTCCGGTTTCATCATTGCCCCCACAGCCGGGGCTGCACAGCGGCGAAGAATGAAACTGAATGGCACGGCAGGTGAAATTATCGTGAATATGGTTCCAACCTACATCAATATGGTTGGAGTCAGTGCTGAAATAGACGGCGTGGTAATACTTTGAGGAAGTTGGGTTAATGCCGGCGTTATGCACCTCATTGCCATAAAACCGGATGCGGCTTGCCTGGCTTGTTTCCACGCATCCCACCTGGCCGTCAGCGCCGGGGCATTCAATATTGTTGCCCACAATCTTCCAGCCGGTCCCGCTGATGTCCATGGCCTGACTGCCGCCAATAATATGAAGCTGTGAAATCAGCCAGTAATCTTCATGCGCGCGTATGTTCGGCGTGCGGATGGCATACTCAAGCCCGCGCGCCACTCCAATAGTGGCCACTGCATTGGGGTACGCAACCAGTGCTTTAGGCGCCTGCGGCTTGCCGGAGTTGTTGCCACCATCATTATCCATGCTCAGGTAGGCGGTAAAGCTGTCTTCCCTGTTCTGCGCGACCCCGTTTTCAATATAAGTTACATCCCCGGCAGACATGCTGTCCTTTGCATGAACAATGCTTCGCCACGGTGAAGCAAAGCTGCCGTTGTGTCGATCATTGCCGTCAGCAGCGACAAAGAAAATCCTTCCCTGCCGCACCGTGAATGGCAAGCCATTGCTGGCGATGTTTCCGACTTTCACAATGATGTCGCCGGTTTTGGCTGCAGGCCCAAGTTGAAAAGTAATCTTACTGTCTGACCAGACCGGATAATCCGCCGCAGCACCGCCCCCGACGGTTACAGTTGAACCGCCACGCTCTGCGCCAAACCCGCGGCCCCAGATGGTGACAAAGACGCCGTTGTTTTTCTGGCCACCAGTGTTGGGACCGCTTTCAAGATCAGAAAAGAAGATGTGAGGCGGAATCTGGGCGGCTATGGAGAGAGGTGCGGTAAGAAAAAAGACGATAAAGACAAATGCGGGGATAAATTTCATAAGGTGTTTATTTAACACCACAAATCTTATCCCCGTTTCCGCACTATCATGCAATCAGAAAGAGCCGGAAAATTTCTTGTTTAGCCGGGAAACTTCTCCACCGAATCCCACGTAAAGCCGCACCAACTCGCGGTTCCCTATATGAAAATATAATCCAGGACCAAAATCGTGCTGCAGATGATCGAAGGAGAGGTCGGATCTCTGCAGCGCAACCTTGCCTGTGTCATAAAACAAGAGCAGGCCGACCGGTCCCCAAAGATAATGGCGGTATTCTGATTGGAACAACATCGTATTGGGTCCACGGAAACGGTAATTGCCAAAACCGCGCAGAGTATCATTCCCATTCATGTCAGTACCGCCGAGGGTTTGATCAAAATAGAATGGCACCTGACTGCCTGCTCCGGTGTAAGAAGCTGCCACCACAGCGTTCAGAGTAAGGTCTCCCATGGAGCAGCGGGTACCGCTCCGTAAGTCAGGGCAAATTGCATTCGCAAACCACCCGCGGTTCATAGAGGTATTATGCGCAGGAATCCACAATGGAATTGTGGTACTGCTGCTGGCCGACAGTCGTTGGAAGGAAAGCCTTGAATCCCCCATAGCCTGATAAAAGGCATAGCCCACGCGCATGGTGGTAAAAAATGAGCGATGCGATGGAATGCGAAACAGCAGATATGGCTCGTAATGCAGAAAGTCATCGCGGACAGTCAGTCCGGGCGCTGTTGCTTCACTATAAGCTGATCGAATAGGCGGAGCGGCATTGATGGATGAGGTCACGCGCGGTTGCAAGAATGAGAAATCAAAGCCTGCAGAACTCCACGAAGTGAGTGGATTGTTGACGCCAGCATAGGTTTCCGTGAGGATAAGACCATAGCTGGCAAGTCCAGCGCGGGTTGTGGACGGACCGAGTCCGTAAAAATCCTGCTCCCTGGGATTTATTCTTCGTACCCGCAGAGTGACGGACATCTTGGCATCTACCGGATCATCTATGGGCCTGCGGTTGATGGCACGCAAACCATATTTTTGCTTGGTAGAATGTGGAGGGCTTTCCACGCGCATGAAGCTGAGGGTGGGCAGAGCAAAAGTCATCTGCGCCTGCCCCACTGAGGAGCCTTCTACTGGAACCATGGCGGCAGAGGCCGCAAACATAAATTCAAAGCGCCGGATTCTCTGAACTGAGCCTGTTCCCAGCCCTAGGGCGGCAAAGCCTGCGCCCGGCGCAACGGACGTAAGGGTGAAATGGTACTGCTCTGCCGTAAAGGTCTCCTGAGCGCATTCCGCAGCCCAATAAATGCCTTTATGAAAATTTCCGCGCTCGAAACATGCGCGCTTGATGTCCGCGAGGTCATCACCAAAACAGGCAGACGCGCCGAGCAGTAGAACGAGCGCTATGATGAGGTGAGATAGTTTCATTTTGGCGCTCCTGTTTGCGGCTGGCCATCCTTGGGTATCAGCGTTTTCGCATCACGGGCAGAAGTTTGAATGCTTTGAATGTAATGTTCCGCATTTTTTACCTGGATGCCTTTGAATTCTTCATCCGCTGAAGAATTGGTTACATCTTTTTTCAATACTGACTTCGGATTGATTTGCAGACTCGCCGGCAAACTGCCGTTTACCAGAAGCGCCTGCTTCAAGTTCATGATTTGCAAGTGGTTCAGGTCTGCCTCAAGAGATTGCTGGTCATGTTTTCCGCGGCGGACTTGAGGGGCAGGAAGTTCAACGTGGTCTTTACGGGGACCCTGGTCGCGATCACGGTTGAGTGCTTTATCAAATGGGATGGCCTGCATGGCGCGATTATGTAAAGCCGCATCCTGGTATTGCCCGGTGAGAAGCTTACGGGCAGTGGCAATCAGAGAAGTGTGATCAAAAACATCATTCAGCACAGCATGGTCCGTATATGCAGAAACAATAACGGCGGGCACTCGTACTCCATAGCGGTCAAAGCCAAATCCGAAATCGGGCGTTGATGGATCGCCCGGAGGCACCGCCTTTGGCGGCGGGACATGATCGTAAATACCGCCATGCTCGTCATAGACAACCACAAAAATGGACGATTCCCACACCTTGCGATTGCCGCGGATGGCCTTATAAACGTCATGAATAAGCTGTTCGCCTTCCGCAACATCGCTGTTAGGGTGCTGGTCGTTTTGCGGACGGAACGTGCCATCTACTATTCCTGAGCTGTAGCGCGGTTCGATGAAACAGTAACCAGGAAGCTGGTTGTCATAACAATCCTGGTAAAAATCGTCCAGCGTGCCGAAGTATTGGTCCTGGTACTTCATCAGATTCCAAAATGTGGATGTGGCTGTCCAGCCATCGGCGTAAATAGTGGACGATACATTGGCGTGGCTGAGCACTTCATAAATGGTCGGGGAAATATTGAATTCTGCAGCCGACATATCAAGCCGCCCCTGGGACGTTCCAGCATGGGCAAAGAGCCTGTTGGGCAGCGTTGGCCCAGGAATCGAGGAGAACCAGCGATTGCACACAACAAATTCCCTGGCCAGCCTGGTGAGCACCGGCACAGATTCAGGCGAGAAGCATTTCATTATGTTGTGTGACTTAGCATCCTTGTAGCGAGCGTAAGAGCGAATAAAACCATTCATCTGCGGGTCTGTGCCTGGCATCTGGTTTTTATCGTTCGGGGAAAAAAGCTGGATCTGGACATCGGTAAAGTCATGGCCTGGGTCCACCATCAGGTCCCCGGCAGTTTGCGCATTGGGCGAGGTGGAAACTTTTGTGCCATTCTCATCCAGGTTTGAGCAGTCCTTGTCCCAAACCCCGTCAACGCCGTCAATCCTGGAGTATCCCAACATGTGGTCAAAAGAACGGTTTTCCAGCATCAACACAATAATGTGCTTGATGCGGTCATCAGGCTTGCCGATAAGTGCTGCCACTTGCGAAACAGAAGCTTTTGTCTCCAAGGAAGAACTACCCAGAAAACTCGCCCCTTTGGATGAACTTGCAGCGCCAACCACTGCAGCACTGCTCAAACCTTTCAGAAACTTGCGTCTTCTCATTGCATCTCCAAAAACAGCCGGGTTGCATAAAAGCCAAACGGCAAAATTTGCGCACGCGTTCTATTCCAGAAAAAAATCTGGAGTAACTCGATGATCAGCTGGTACAGACAATAATTTGCTTACGTATAAAGTGATTTTTACTGCTGGGGTGTTACATAGGAAATCAACGTAATTTTGAGATTGATCCCTTCACTCCTGCTATTTGGCTTTAGCTGTCCGCGAAGGACACGAATATTGGAATTCATTAAGAGAGATCGATAAGCCCGTTTTTAAAGCGCTGTGGTAAGAACCACTTTCCCTGTAGATTTCCGCTGGCGCAGCAAATCCATGGCGTGCGCCACTTCGCCCAAGTCCAACTGCGCGAAGATGTGCGGCTTGAGTTTTCCTTCATTGAACCAGCGGAACAATTTGGAATAGGAATCGCGCAGCAGTTCCGGCTTGCGGGCCTGGTACGATCCCCAATAAAAACCGATCACATCAATATTTTTTACCAGCAGGATATTCGCTGGAGCCTGCGGGATCCGCCCCGAGGCAAAGCCAATGACAATGATCCGTCCGCCCCAGGCAATCGAGCGCAGGCTGGCATCAAAAGAGTCACCGCCCACGGGATCATAAACAACATCCGCTCCTTTTCCGCCCGTAATCGCTTTCACTCGCTCACGGATGTCTTCGCGCGAATAGTCGATCAGATGGTCTGCGCCGTGCTGGCGCGCGATCTCAAGTTTTTCTGCTCCACCGGCGCAGGCAATTACCCGCGCTCCCATGGCTTTGCCGATCTCAACCGCGGTCAGCCCTACGCCGCCCGCTGCGCCAAACACCAGGAGCCACTCGCCGGGCTTTAGGTGTGCGCGCCAGTCAAATGCCCCGTGTGATGTTCCGTACGCGACTGGAAAGCCGGCAGCCGCAGAGAAATCCATTTGGTCAGGAATCTTGTAAACGCGATTGGCGTCAACCACTACCTCTTCCGCGTATGCACCGGTGCCGGTGAGGGCCATCACGCGATCGCCGGCCTTCAGGCTGCTCACGCCAGAGCCAACTTCTGTCACTGTGCCCGCGACTTCCATGCCCGGCGTGAATGGGAATGCAGGCTTCTCTTGGTATTGGCCGGAGATCAAGAGCAGGTCGGCAAAGTTGATGCCTGCAGCATGGACCGCAATCTGCACCGCGCCGTCTCTAATCGGCGGCGATGGTATGTTCTCCACTACCAACTTCTCCGGTCCTCCCCACTCTTTGCATAAGACGGCACGCATGCAAGCTCCTTGATTGAATCGCTGAAATATCCTTGGTCGTCACACTAACCAGTAAGGATGCGACGCACCAGCAACACTGTCTGGTCGTCCATTTGCTTACCCTGCTGAAGAGATCGTTCGCGCAACGCCGAAGAGATCTGTTCCAATGGAATGTCCGCCTTCTTCAGCAAAACTTCTTTTAGCGGCCCCAGTCCGAGTTCCTCGCCGCTTTTGTTGGCTGCTTCGGTGAGACCATCGGTCAAGATCGCCAGCAGGTCGCCTTCGTCGCAATCAATGGAAGCGTCTTCAAATTGCGCGTCAGGGAGCACTGCGAGCGGCAGGTTTCGCACGACCCTTTCCTCAACGGTATGCAGATGACGGCGATAGTGAAGCACAGGCAGATGTCCGGCAAGGGCAAATCGGAGATGGCCATCCTCATCGCCTGCAATACAAGCAAAGGTCACGAATACATTCGGCGCGGAAACGGACTGCAACACGCGGTTCAGATCTGCCAGCAAGCCCCTAAGCCCCGCCCCCGGCGAATGCCACATCCGGGTCGCGCTTTTCACCATAGCCATGATCATTCCCGCAGGAACTCCGTGACCGGAGACGTCGGCTACGTAGGCAATCCACTGCGAGCCGTCCTGGCCGACATCTACCAGATCGCCACCAACCTGGCCGCTGGGCACTGAAGCGCCGTAGATCTCATATCCCGGCAGCCGGTGCGAGACCAGAGGCACCAGCGCCTGGTGTACTTCTGCCGCCAGCTTTACCTCAGCAGTGACAGCAAATACGCGCAAGCCCTCTCTGCGGATGAAACCCACGACCAGCACATATCCCAGCAAGATGGAGAACATGCCGAAATAACCTTCCAGCAGGAGCTTATGCGTCACAATTTCGCGGCTGAATTCCATCTGCCCATACACCGGAACAGATTTTTTCATGGTGCGGTCCAGAAGATGGAAAGCCGCCAATTGCAAGGGCAATATGCTTACCAGCAGCCAGATAATCCGGCGAAACCCGGCGAATGCCCAGAGCATGGAAAAGAACCCAATTGCAAGCGCGAAGCCAAGGGTCCACGATAGGTAAACCCAGGTGCGATTCACAAATCCCATGACCAGCCCAAAAGAAGTGAAGAGGAAAAAAATGCCGGCCATGAGCATGATATGGGCGCTGAGAGGAACTGTCCTCCAATATCCTGCGTATCGCTCCCAGCGGGAACTCTTTGCCATATTCATTCCTGAAGAGAGTCAAGTGTATCTGAATATTACGGCCTGGGGCTTTCGGATTCGCGTAAGCCGATCAGCATGCGGAAGCAATATCAGTTTTGCGGCAGGCCTCCATTCACCAGGCGGACGGAAAGCTTGATCGTGTTCAGCACTTTTCCGTCTGACTCGGCTTTGCATTCGATCTGCTGGCGCTCTTTTGTATCGGCCTTGGTCGCGTCTACGGTTACCTGCCAGTAATAATCGGATTGCGGCTGCAGGGTCAGCGTTCCGGTTCCGCCCGGGTTTATCCAGCCTTCAGGCAGATTGAGAGAGATGGAAATCGTCTTTGCTGCATTGGTGCGGTTGTGCAGGTCCAGCGGGAGCATCAGCGTGGCGCCATGCTTGATGGCAATCTCCGGTACGGGTGCTTGCGGAAGTTTGGCAAGGCCGTGTGCGCGATAAAAATTTTCATAAAACTTCCACGGCCCGCCTAGTTCCACTGAGAGCGCAGCAGGCTCCGCATACGGTTCTCTGGCGGCCGGCACAAACGCAATCCTTCCCGGCGAGATCCCTTCAAAGACATCGCCGGTCACGCTGCCGGGCACGCGCGATTTGGCGAGAAGAAGGTCAATGGATCCGCCCCAATTCTTTTCCTGATCGGCAATCTGCTTTTCGTCCATCTTCTTCATGCGTTCGATAAAGCTGCGGTATTGCGTCAGGTGATGCTCAAAGGTCTCCATGGCCAGCCGCCAGTATGGCTTTTTGAATTTGGGTGAAATGCCATTGGTGGGATAGCTTGGGCCGGTATTTTTAAAATTATCGCCCGATGATTCAGGAAGGTAATAGAGCTTCTTGGGCTGCCAGGGTTGTAGCCCGTCGAGCAGAGTTTCATTGATCTTTACCGGCCCGGCAAGCTGCGCGGGAAAGACCGCAGGGTCGCCGGCCATGTCGAACGCTTCCGTCGCCATCACGCCTGCAGCCTGATGGTCGCCGTGGTTCTCGCCGACAAAAAATCCCGGCTGCAAGGTGAGAATCGCCTCCGGACGAGTCAGCCGCACCATCCTGACCATCTCTTCCAGCACCTGCCCGTTGCCCCAGTTGGCCAGCGACTCCAGCACGTTCTGGCTCGGCGTATCCTTGCCGCTCAGGAACCAGACATTGTTGATGCCCACGCTCTCCAGCGCATGGCGCAGCTCCATCTCCCGCACGGCGCCCAGCGAGCGCGCACGCTCCGGGCCCATATTGTTATGCCCGGCTTCGCCGTGCGTGGTGTAAACGACGCCAACGTTCTTGTGCTGGTCGATGAGCTGCAACAGGTAGGCGACTGCGCCGGTTTCGTCATCCGGGTGCGCGACCACCAGAAGCAGATCGACTTTCAGGCGATCATCAGGCTGCAAGAGCGGCGGCGTGGGCGAAGGCGCTTGCGCCAGAGCGGTTGTGACAAAGAGCACTGCGATTGCCAGCGCGCGAAGAGGTCTCATTGGGTCTCCCTGGTGAATATGGTTCGACCTTACCGGAGACTCAATTGTAAGCAGGCGGGATGCAAAATTTGTGGGCGGCTGAACTCGCGCAGATTTGACTTGGCGATATATTTCGATTATTTTAGAAATACAGGAGAATAGATGCCCGCCAAATCGTCTTTGGATGTGACCCGCTACGCCGACATGCTTTCCGCCATGGGTACGGAACCGCGCCTGCGCATTATTCGCCTGTTGCTTGCAGCCCACCCGGAAGGGATGTTTGTTGGCGAGATCACGGAGGAGCTGGAAATCCCGAACTCTACGCTTTCCCACCATCTGGACAAGCTGAAGAATGAAGAGCTGGTTACCGTGCAGCGCGAAGGGACGTTTCTGCGCTACCGGGCCAATACACAGGCCCTGCAGGAGCTTATCGGCTTTTTATATGCGGAGTGCTGCACGCGAAATAAAGCGATAGAGCCACAAAAGATTGTTTGTTGCCGGTAAGGACGAGAGGAGAAGCAATGACCGAACAGATCAAGGAAGTTGTGAAAGCAAAATATGGAGAAGCAGCCAGGCGAGTAGCGGCCGGAACCGGCAATGCGTGCTGCGGTGCAGCTCCCTGCGGCACCGGTGTTGATCCCATCACGCGCGATTTGTATGACGCAAGCCAGACAACCATGCTGCCTGACGATGCGATCAAAGCGTCCCTTGGCTGCGGAAATCCTACGGCGCTGGCAGAACTGAACCCCGGCGAGTTTGTACTTGATCTTGGCTCGGGTGGCGGGATTGATGTGCTGCTATCCGCAAAGCGGGTGGGACCGACCGGCAAAGCCTACGGATTGGACATGACAGATGAAATGCTGGCCCTGGCCCGGGAAAATCAAAAGCGCGCGGGAGCCCAAAACGTGGAATTTCTCAAGGGGGAAATCGAGAACATCCCTCTGCCTGACAATTCTGTCGATGTAATCATTTCAAATTGCGTCATCAATCTTTCCGCCGATAAGGGCCGCGTGCTTTCTGAGGCCTTCCGGGTGCTAAAGGCGGGCGGACGTTTTGCTGTTTCTGATGTGGTAGTGCGCGGCACTGTACCGGATGAAATCCGTAAAAACATGCTCTTGTGGGCAGGCTGCATTGCCGGAGCGCTTTCAGATGCTGACTATACGTCTAAACTCGCATCGGCTGGTTTTGAAAACATAGAAATTGAGCCAACCCGAATTTACAGCATTGAGGATGCCCGAACGGTATTGAGCGGCCAAGGGATGGATGTTGACGCAAGCGCTCCGGAAGTAGAAGGCAAATTTATGAGTGCGTTCGTGCGCGCGGTGAAACCAATGCATGAAAGACAGGCCTAGCTTTCGCGATCAATCACTCTCTCAGATGGGCAAGCTTAAGCGTCAGCGGGTCAGGTTTTCCCAAAAAATATTTCTTCAGAGCATCCTTGAAAACACCGCTGTCGGATGTGGCATTGGCAAATAGAGTCATGGATGAGCGGAACTTCAGGTCATCCGGATCCGGGAAGATTTGCTCAATAGAACGGCCCTCGATAAGCAGCACGAGCTGCGTGCAATGCCTCAGGCGCGGCCCAAGCAATGGATGGAGCAGGTATGCCTCGGCTTCCTGAAGCGACGAGATTGCATAAAGGTTCGCCATGGGGCTGCTTCCAAGGCCTTTGAGCTGAGGGAAAATGAACCACATCCAGTGGCTTTCTTTATGACCCTTACTCAGCTCAGCACATGCCCGCTCATACCAACGATTCTGCGGGTCAACAAAGCGCTGCAAGTTAAATGGATCGTTCGATCTCATGATTGATTCCAAGGGGTGGACGCCAAGCCTGAATGCCGGCCTCATCATACTCCCACAGGACGTGGAGATTGAATCCACTGTAAAAGGGTGCAGTTCCCTGTTGGAACGCCTCCCTAAGCAGGTGCGTTTTGGGTCAGGATTCCCCAAGATCAAGCGGCAAGTTTTACGGCTTCGGGTCCTGTGTCTCGGTAGAACTCCCTGTAACGGCATGGCAATGGACACAGTGCCGGGATGGTTCGACTTCGTCCTCATTCGCCTTCGCCACCCCAACGCGCCAGAACCGGGCGCGCTGTGGGCCCGCTTCGCAAGCTCAGGGTTCATTCGGACTTCGCTCACCATGACAAGATGAAAGCTGTCATTTCGTTCAAAACTGAATCAGATCCATGACGATTTCTCGTTTTCGCACTTGATTCGCCTATGCCAACAGCGCTAGACTACGCTTGCTCTCAGGGGCGAGAAGTCGTCAGCTATTTGAAAATCAGCGTTCAGCCCAGTGGATCGGGAAATCGGGTCATTGAGACATCGGAACATCCGGTCATCGGGACATCCGGTCATCGGGGCATAGTGCCTTATAGGCACAAATGGTTTCGACAATCTTATGACTGGCTTATGACTGTCTTGTCACTGTCTTATCATTGGCTTGTTGAATGGCCGAAGTCTTTTGCCTGCAACAAAACTGCCCTATGCCGGGTGGGATAGGGCGAAAGTTGCGACCCACTGCTGTTTAGCATTCAGCGGTCAGCATTCAGCGATCAGCCAAACCAGAGCCGAAGGCGGATTGCGACCCTCTGCCGATGCTCTCAGCATTCCACCCCAACCAGCGCAAAACCGGCGCTGGGGACCCCGGTATTGGGTCGATTTGGGTCGACTGGGGTCGAATTGGGTCGAAACCGGGGGAGGGTACCCCCATCGGGACATCAGGACACCGGAACATCAGGACATCGGTGATCGGAATGAACAAAATCTCAACCACCGAGGACACCCAGTCGACTCCCTTCGGTGGCCCAGGGTAGGCTGCGGAACACAGAGGAAACGGACACCCGCTAAATGTCGTAATACAGAGCAAACTCGTATGGATGCGGGCGCAGGCGCATTGCGTCCACTTCCTTCGCGCGCTTGTAGTCGATGTAGGTTGTCAGCAGATCTTCAGTGAAGACGTCACCTTTGAGCAGGAATTGGTGGTCGTGCTCCAGGGCGTCCAGGGCTTCATCGAGCGCGCCGGGCATGGAGGGCACTTTTCTCAGCTCTTCCGGGCCAAGATCGTAAATGTCTTTGTCCAGGGGCTGGCCGGGATCGATCTTGTTTTCGATTCCATCGAGGCCGGCCATCATCATGGCGGCGAAGGCGATGTACGGATTGCAGCTTGGATCAGGCGGACGGAACTCAACGCGCTTGGCTTTGGGCGAGGCAGAATACATGGGAATGCGGCAGGCTGCTGAGCGATTGCGGCGCGAATAAGCGAGATTCACCGGCGCTTCAAAGCCGGGCACCAGGCGTTTGTAAGAATTGGTGGTGGGAGCGATGATGGCCGAGAGCGCCGGCCCATGCTTGATGAGCCCGCCGATATACCACAGCGCCAGTTGCGAAAGGCCCGCGTAGCCATCGCCGGAGAAGAGCGGCTTGCCGTCTTTCCACAGCGATTGATGCGTGTGCATGCCGCTGCCATTGTCATTGAAGAGCGGCTTGGGCATGAAGGTGACCGTTTTGCCGTACTGGTTGGCCACGTTTTTCACGATGTATTTGTAGAGCATCATGTTGTCTGCCGAGCGGACCATCTTGTTGAAGCGCAGATCAATCTCGGTCTGTCCGCCGGTGGCAACCTCATGATGGTGGCACTCCACCTCAAGGCCGCAGGCTTGCATGGTCATGGCCATTTCGGTGCGGAGGTCCTGGTAATGGTCAGTGGGCGGGACAGGGAAATAGCCTTCCTTGTAGCGCGGACGATAGCCGAGGTTGTTCTCCACGCGTCCGGAATTCCAGCGGCCTTCTTCAGCGTCAATGAAGTAGAAGCCCTGGTTTTCTTTCTGGTCGAAGCGGACGTTATCAAAGATAAAGAACTCAGCTTCAGCGCCGAAATAGGCAGTATCCGCCAGGCCGGTCGAGATCAGGTACATTTCGGCTTTCTTGGCGATGTAACGCGGATCGCGGTCATAACGCTGCTTGGTGACGGGATCAATCACGTCGGCAATCATCACCAGCGTGGGCGCTTCAGTGAACGGGTCCATGAGGTAGAAATTTGCGTCGGGAATAAGAAGCATGTCGCTCTCATGGATTGCTGCCCAGCCGCGGATGGAAGAGCCATCCATGCCAAAGCCGTCTTCAAACGAGGCTTCAGAGAATTGCTCGATGGGAAAGGAAACGTGGTGCCACAGGCCAGGAAGATCGGTAAAACGCAGATCAAGCAGCTTGGCGCCGTGCTTTTGCGCGAAGTCCAGCACGGCTTTGGGATCAGCTTTGGTTGACGACATAAAAATATTCCTCCGCAGCTTGACGATATATGGAGGCCCGGCAGGAAGGAAATTGATTGTTTTTATGTGCGGGATAAGCGGAGTTTATGCGTTCCGAAGTCTCGATCGAAGCGAGAGATCACTATAGTTAAAGAGATGATCAGGCAGAACAAAACACTTCCGACCCAAATGTTAATGGCTGTGATAGGGTTCCCTCCCCTTCGACTAGCTCAGGGTCGGGATTACAGAAACAACCAACTTCCCACGCACATGCCCTTGTTCGCTCACGCGATGTGCTTCAGCAATCTGTTCGAGAGGAAATATCTTTTCAATCACCGGCTTGATCTTGCCGGCCTCAATCAGCACGGTGATTTTTTCCAGATCGCCGCCGCGCGGTTTTACCTGCGTAAGCAGCAAGCGCTTGCCGGTGATGAGGCCCTGGGTAAAACCTCCGCCGACCCCTGCCAGCGCCGTGCCAAAAAATTTGACCTTACCGGAAGACTTCTTCGGGATCGGGATGGCAAGCGTGACCAGCCGTCCGCCGAGCTTCAAGGCGCTCAACGATGCTCCCCAGACGCTCTGGCCCACGCCATCCAGCACAAGATCAAACCTGGGGCGGAGATGGTTGACCTGCTCTTTTGTATAGTCGATTGGCTGGTCTGCGCCCAGTTGGCGCAGCAGATCCTGGTTGCGAGCGCTTGCCGTGGCAGCAACATACGCGCCAAAGGCCTTGGCGATCTGAATGGCCATTACGCCCACGCCGCCAGCGCCGGCATGGATGAGCACACGCTGCCCGGCTTTAAGCTTGCCCTGAGTAAGCAATGCCTGCCACGCCGTAAGCGCCGCCAGCGGGATGGCAGCAGCTTCCTCATGGCTGAGAGTTTTCGGTTTATGGGCCAGAGTTTTTTCCGGCACAACCACATATTCCGCGTACGTGCCGCGATAAGTCTTTGCCACGTAGCCATCTTTGAAGCCAAAGACCTCATCGCCCGGCTTGAAGAGCGTCACTCCCAGACCGGTTTCCGTGACCACGCCGGAAAAATCGCAACCCCAGATCACCGGAAAAATTACCGGCCTTACGGCGTCAAGCAGCCCGAGACGAAGCTTCCAATCCACCGGATTCACACTGGAAGCATGAACGCGCACCAGCACGCCATTTGGCCCGAGATGCGGCATCTGCACGTCATCGGTCACTTGCAGGACATCTGGGCCGCCGTATTGTTCACAGAGGATGGCTTTCATGGAGAAGCAATCAGCAACTGGCAACTAGTGTAGTGTCTCATAAATAGATTTACATTACTCTTCTGCTATGGTTACCTATCGCCATGGCAAACCATGCAGCAGATGCATTGGCCTGTAATACAAGTCAAAAAAGCCAGCTGGAACGCTTGCAATCCAGCGGC
>DATEHN010000008.1:0-70615 GCA_035279585.1 Candidatus Angelobacter sp.
GTTGCGGACCATCAAGGCACGCATGCTGCCACTGCTGGAAGAGGCCATCGCCGCCGCCATCGCTGCCATCACCGCTGACAACGCTGCTGGCTGGTTCCGCCATTGCGGATATCGGATACACTAACTATGAAACTGCTCTAGCCCAAGCTAACCTAAGTGGGGCCAATCTTTTTGGAACCCAATTTGGATCCAATGTGATCGTGCACCACTCGAGGAACACTCAAACTACCGCGGTGAGAACAGCAACTGAGCTTCGCGAAGTAAATCTTGCCAATGCTAACCTCATATGGGCAAACTTAAGTCATACCGATCTTACGGGTACACGGTTTAATGATTGCACCATGTCCGGCTCCAATTTCGGAAACGTTGACTTGAGTCAATGCCTAGGGTTAGAGACTATCCGACATTCAGGACCCTCTACGATCGGCATTGATACCATCTACAAATCCGGCGGCAACATTCCTGAGGCTTTCTTGCGCGGCGCTGGTGTTCCCGAGCCGTTTATCGCCAACATGAAGTCGTGGGTAGCGGCGATGTCGCCGATTGAGTTTTACTCGTGCTTTATTAGCTATTCGAGCAAGGACCAGGAATTTGCGGAGAGACTGCATGCGGATCTACGAAGCAAGAATGTGCGGTGCTGGTTTGCGCCGGAAGACTTGAAGATCGGGGACAGGTTTCGGCCGTCGTTTGATGAGGCGATTCGGGTGCATGACAAGCTAATGGTGGTGCTCTCGGAATGTTCCGTGAAGAGCGAGTGGGTGGAGAAAGAAGTTGAGACAGCATTTGAGAAAGAGCGTCGCGATCCGAACAAGAAGACGGTGCTGTTCCCTATCAGGCTGGATGATGCGGTGATGGAAACGAATGAGGCATGGGCGGCGGACATCCGGCGGACGCGGCATATTGGGGATTTTCGGGATTGGAAAAACCATGATTCGTACAAGAAGGCATTTGAGAGATCGTTACGGGATTTGAAGGCGCTTTAGCGCGCTCTGCTGCGCTGCGCGCGGGCCTTCGGCAGAGTGGAGAGGGTTTTTCTTTTGTTTACCCGGCATTTACGCCTCGGCGCGGTGATACGCGCCTGCGGCGACATGCCGGGCTATTTTCATCCGTCCCGCTGGCGCGGGACTGGAGCATGGTGAGGCTCCGCTTATTTCACGGCTAAGAGATTGATGGGCAACTGGAGACAGCCTTTATCGATTGTGGAGTTCCTTGAAGCCATGTTGATGGACCATGGCGTGCCCTGGACACAAAACTGGCGCGTGTTGAGGACCCCGGGTTGGGCGCCTACGACGACATACCTCGTTCGCCTTCGGCGAAGTCAGGCCTAAAGGCCTGACCTGCTCATCCGTCCCGCTCAAGCGGGACTGGAACATGAGTGGGATTCCGTCTATTTCATGGCTGATTAATCGGCACAGGCAGGAGTGCCTGTGCCACAAATGAATCACTCGCCCTGGCAAGGACGCCCTGCGGTCCACAGTTTTTTGCGCAGCCGAGGACGGTATGCCGCACGATTTTCAAGAGAACTCCCTGAGGCGGCGTTAGCAGCGAAAACATTCTCGGGATTCCTCCACTCGCCCTTGGTCGCATTCGCTCCTGCGGCCTCGGTCGGAATGACAAGGGGGAGGGTATCGTTTTGAGCGGCCTAGAGCCGCTCTGCCATCTACGCAGGCGAGGACGCTCTACGGTCCACAGTTTTTTTGCGCAGCCAGGGGCGGTATGCCGCACGATTTTCAAGAGAACTCCCTGAGGCGGCGTTAGCGGAAACATTCTCGGGATTCCTCCACTCGCCCTTGGTCGCATTCGCTCCTGCGGCCTCGGTCGGAATGACAAGGGGGAGGGTATCGTTTGCGAGTCCTGAAGAGCCGCTCTTCCATCTACGCAGGCGAGGGCACCTCCACCCCAGAACGCACAAAAGCGGCGCGTTCCTGGGGACCCCGGCGCCTACGGTCCACAGTTTTTCTTTGACCCTTTACACAGCCGAGGGCGGCTGTGCCACATGGCCATGGTTGGATTCGGATGTGTGTGAAGGCTATTCTCATCCGTCCTGCTAGTGGGAACTGGAGTATTACTGAGCTCCGTTTATTTCGCAGCTTAAAGATGATCGGGCACAGGCAGGAGTGCCTGTGCCACAAAAATAAAATAACTCGCGCAGGCGAGGGCGACTCCACCCCAGAACGCGCAAAAGTCAATGCTGTACTTGATCTGCTTGAAGGGATTTCCATCCTCTGGCTCTATGCCGCCATTCGCCCGCGCTATGGCGCCGGTGCGAAGACTGCGGTGATTGCGGCGTTCGCGTGGTGGTTCATCGTCACTTTAGGAGACGCGACCTGGTGTTCCTTTGGCTTTTTTCCGCCGCGCACCGTCATCCCTCTGATGGCAGGAAGTCTACCCGCGCTCATTCTGGCTACGCTAGCAGGCGCCAGGTTTTACAAGGAGTGATCATTCACTGCTCGTGCTGGCTTGGCCCATGGCTAACCGCGCCCGTCGCTGCCCTGCCCGATAAATCATTACTCCTACCAGATTGCTCACCAGCACTACTGCACAAATCTTTGCGGCGTATGTTCCTTTGCTTGTCACGTCCACGATTGGATAAACAGCGATCACCAATGCGACCACACTTGAAATCAAGCCGCCCATGGCAGCAAGCTTCACCCAAAATGGCAATCCGCTTCGCAGTGCACGGCTACCCAGCAGCGGCAGAGCAAACAGCGCTACATAGGTAATGGCATAGTGAGCGATAGACGCCGCAGCCAGGAGCTGGCTTGCCTCCTGCTCATGCACGCCCAACATGCTGAGAAAGATGAGCCCCATAACCAGCGCAGCTACAAAAAGAATGGAATTCACGGGCGTCTTTCGGCGTGGATGCAGGCGCGCAAACCAGCGCGGCACCAGGTTGTCCCAGCCTGCGGTCATGGGCAGGCGCGTTAGACCGGTAAAAATCAGGCTGGCGCTTGCCACCGCCCGCATCATCAGCAGTGAGATGGCCAGTGGGGCCACCCAACCGGCAGCGCCCAGAGCAAGCCGCATGGTTTGCGGAATGGGGCCAATCACGTTGACAGGCTGTGTGCCGACAAAGGTCAGCACCGAACTTGTTCCCAGAATGAACATCAGCGCGATGATGGGGGCTGAGATCGCCACGGATTGACCAATGGTGCGCGCCGCGCTGTGGCATTCACCGGCAAGGATAGCCACGTACTCAAATCCGCTCAGCGCACCAACGGTCATCTGGCCAAAGATTGCCAAGCCGAACCAGGATGGCCGCGGCAGCTGCCATGGAATGGGATCATAGTGAGCAATCGAATGGTGGAGAAGCGCCCAAATCGGCAGCGCCAGCAGAATCACGTAAGCTGCCATGATTCCAATGCTGCCTATGTTGTGCAGCCACTTCCCGATGTCGAGGCCGCGGATGGCAACCAGCGTAATCCCTGCCATCACCCCGCCGGTCAGCACCAGGGTAGCGATTTTGCTTCCGGGCAGCCATGCTCCTGCAGGACCAAGCATGAATGCGGCATCCGTGGGCACAACAAAAATAATCGCGCCGGTCACAATCACTGCATAAATCCAGAGGTTCCACGCTGTGAGAAAGCCGGCCATCTCGCCAAAACCGGATTTCGCCCACTGATAGAGGCCGCCTTCCAACGGCATCATCCGGTTCAGGTAAATAACGACGATGGCGAGCGGCACGTAATACAGCACCATTGCGCCCAGCCAGAAGGCCACGTGCTCCCGCCCCAGTTTGGCCGCAATGCCTACCCACGTTGAGCCAACAACGCACAGGACCTGCGCCATTACAAGGTCGCGGAGTCGAAGCTCTTTGCGCAGGCCGGCTTGGGCTTGTTCAAGCGATGCTGTCTTTTGCACGGTTCACAATAATGCCACATTGGGACAAGAAAGGTTCAAGATTGGCAAGCAGAGGAGTGGAAGCTGCTTTGCCGCGTCTAGCAAGCGATGTCTTTCCTTGATCTCCAGGACGACGCCGCTAAGCACGTTGACCCTTTCCCCACTTGCCTCTTTTGTGGCGGAGTTCTACACTCATCCGTTTCCCTTGATGAGCTTATGAGCCAATCTTTATTACCGATTCAAACCATTGCCAACGGTCTTAATTTACCTGAGTCTTATTTCGAGCCAATCGGGCGATATGGCGCCAAGCTCAAGCTCGATATCCTTCATGACCCATCGTTCCCGCGACGGGGCAAGCTGATTCTGGTGACGGCCACGCACCCTACCGCTTCTGGTGAAGGCAAGACCGTTACGTCCATTGGGCTTACCCAGGGACTGGCGAGGATTGGCAAGAAATCCATCATCACCTCGCGCGAGCCTTCACTGGGGCCGGTATTTGGGATGAAGGGGGGCGCTGCGGGGGGAGGAAAATCACAGATTGAACCCAGCCAGAAAATCAATCTGCATTTTCATGGCGACTTCCACTCCATTACAACGGCGCACAACCTGCTAGCCGCATTGCTTGACGCTCACATTTTCCATGGCAACGCCCTTGATCTTGATATTGAGCGTATTACCTGGCCGCGCGCCATGGATATGAACGACCGCGCTCTGCGGCGAATCACGCTCGATATCGGCGAGAAGAAAGGCGCGCTCACGCGCAATTCGGGTTTCGTGATTACTGCTGCATCGGAAATTATGGCGGTCATGGCCCTGGCTTCCAGCCTGGACGATCTGCGCCACCGCCTGGATGCAATTGTTATAGGCGTCTCGCGGACGGGAAAACCGGTGCGCGCTGCCGATCTAAACGCTACCGGCGCCATGATGGCCCTGTTGAGTGATGCCATCCTTCCCAATCTCGTCCAGACCACCGAGGGCACGCCGGCCATGGTGCATACCGGGCCTTTCGGTAACATTGCCCACGGCACCAGCAGCGTGATCTCGCACAACATGGGAATCCGGCTGGCAGACTATGTTGTCAATGAAGCCGGATTTGCCGCTGACCTGGGTGCGGAAAAATATTTTGATATCGTGATGCGCTCCTCCGGAATCGCTCCAGCCTGCACCGTTCTGGTGACCACGGCGCAGAGCCTGCGCAATCAGGGGGAAGGCGATCTTGCGCGCGGCCTGCCGAACCTTGTCCGGCATATTCAGAACCTTAAGCAATTCGGCGCGCCAGTGGTGGTGGCTATCAATCGCTTCCCCACGGACACGGAAGCTGATCTGAAGCTGCTGGCACAGTACGCTGCCGATCAGGGTGTGGAGAGCGCGTTAAGTGAAGCCTACACCAAGGGCGGTGACGGCGCTGCTGCTCTGGCGGAGAAAGTGGTCGAAACCATCAGCAAGAATCCTGGTCCCAAGGTGCAGCCCATTTATTCACTGGAAGGCCCGCTGGAAGACAAAATTACCGCCGTGGCGACAAAGATCTATGGCGCTGCAGGAGTCAATTTTAGTGACAAGGCCAAAGCCAAGCTGCAGCAGATCAAAGACTGGTGCTTTGCCAAACTGCCTATCTGCCTGGCCAAGACACAATACTCCTTTACAGACAATCCCAAGCTTCTGGGCGCGCCTACCGGGTGGACGCTCAACGTAACGGATGCGTCACTTTCCGCCGGAGCAGGTTTTGTGGTGGTCATCGCAGGGAACATGATGCTGATGCCGGGACTGCCAAAGGTCTCTCGCGCCGCAAGCATTGATGTGAATGAAAAGGGCGAGATTACCGGCGTATAGCTTGGAATCATGGCTGCAACTGTTGTGGGTTGCTGAGATTTTTGGCTGTCGAATCAAAATTGTGCGTAGAAAGTCCGATCTAAATCCGGCGGCCGCCCAGCGCCCGTGCCGGAAGCAAAATGATGGCCCGCAAGAACTCCAGCACACCTCCCACGGCGATGCCGACAATGCGGAAAGGCAGCAAGATCAGCCAGACCAGGGGATAGAGCACTATCGCCAAAAGCGCCAGCGGCCAGCAAAGCACCAGCAAAATACACCACAGCAAAAAAGTCATCATGGCCCCTGTTTTTCTAATACGCTTCAAACCGCAAAAAGGTTCCTTCATTTCCTAAAGGCGGTTGGTTCGCGCTAGGAATATTAACAATCGCGTGATCGGCTAGAAAGAAGTTTCTGCCGTGGAAACAACTTTAAAAGGCAGCGTATTGAAGGCAAGATCAATAGCGTCACAGCTATAGGTGATCTGGAATAAGTTGCCGGAGGAAGAACCGTTGAGGTTGAACCCTGCTCCTGGGGCAAGCAGCAACGCTCCGTTGATATAACCTTTCGCGCCCGCGTCCACAGTCACTTGCCCAGTGGATGATTTTACCAGCACAATGCCATTCCAGTTTAGAGTGGCGGTACTGGTTATCTCCAAAGAGCTCGGGACCACCAGCACTCCATAGCCGGAAAGGGCTACGTTGCTCAAGGTCAGCGAGGAATCAGTCACAACCACTATCGCGGGGGATGGCGGATTATTGGGGCTGCCAGGGTTGCCCGGGCTGCCAAAGCTGCTGTTGCCCGCATTCAGGGTTGCAGCAGAAACGGCAAAATAATTTGTCTTGTTCTGGCTGCTTGTCACCAGATTTAGAACCGCGGTAATTTCATTCGCGACTGTCTGCGTTGCCGGGGGTTGGTAAATCGTGGAATCGGCTTGATTGCCGGAGTTCCCAATGAAAGGCGCTGGCTTATTTGCCAAGTAAGAAGTGATCTGAGGCAGATCTACTCCAGCGGTAGCTGACGCGGCAAACAGCTCAGGCGCCGACAAATCA
Source organism: Candidatus Angelobacter sp. (assembly GCA_035279585.1). GTDB lineage: Bacteria > Acidobacteriota > Terriglobia > Terriglobales > Acidobacteriaceae > Angelobacter. The sequence continues at coordinate 6,699 of DATEHN010000008.1, forward strand.
AGATTGGTATAGCAGCTTGGGCTGGTTGGATCGCACTCAGTGGTGGAGATGCCCACTGGATCGTGGTGCCCATGATGATCGCCATCGCCATCACCGCTCCCTCCAGGCGTGGAACCAGAGCCGCCGGTGGTAACGCTGGTAACAAAGCGCGTGCTCAAATCAGTGCCCCGCACCCACCAGAGGCCTGGCGTGCAGATATTGGATCCAATATTGGAGCCGCCGGCAGTACAAGACGCATTTGCCGTGTCCACAATGTTCTTGCGCATCTGGTCCAGCGTCTGCTCCATCTGATTACTTCCCGTATTCGTCGCCAGTGGCGCCACAGAAGAGCAACCCGCGGGTGTGGCTGGCGTGCCATCCGCATTAAGCAAAACCGTGCCATCCAGCCTGTGCACGCGCCCATCAATCGCCACCGGCGGCACGCCGGCATTGACTGTTATTGGCAGATTCATGGATGCAGCAGTGAGCACTCCTGCCGGTCTTATGGAAGGCGCTACCACTTCCGATTGCAGGAGCTTCCGTGCGCCATTCACGCCGCTGGCCTGGGAAGTTACGGCCAGTGAGGTCAGCATATAAACGGTTTGCATTCCGTTGGCGTCACAAGTTGGATTTTCACCGCTGGGCAAGAGCTGCTCTGCCTGTCCGTCCCAGCAAACCGGGGTATCCAGAGGAGCGCCGCTCTGGCCAGCCGCCAACATCGGCCCCGCAACATCTCGCTGATCGACAAAATACGGCGCGGCGATACGGTTGGTCTTCATGGTGATGCGGACCCACTTATATCCTAGCGGTCCGCTATATCCTTGCGCACCGTTTGACAGCACGTCCGCCAGTTGGGCCGGCAGTTGCCAGTTTGTTGTTGTAGGAACATCCGTGCACTTGATTCCCTTAGGAATGCCGGAGTTATAGGCATGGCACAGGTCGTCATCAAAATATGGGCTGGTTATGTCAGTGGGATCCACCGTTTCGCCGTTCACTGGATTCAAGACATACAGCACGCCACCTGTGTTGCCGGCAATGTTCTGGGGCAGCAGATCTGCCAGCCCGCCTTGAGAGGAAGAAGGATATTTGATCCGGTCACGCACCTCTTCCAGGCCGGAGCGCGCTGCATAATAAGCGCGCAGGCTGCTGCCGTAGTTGGCATCAATGCGGGTTTCAGTGTTGGATGAGAGAACCATGAACAGGCCAATACCAGAGAGCAGCAACAGCGCAAACAAAGTGAGCAACAACGCCATGCCGCGTTCTTTTTTGCTCTTCATTTTGGCTAGTGCTCTCGCCATTATTGGTTCAACCTCGAAGTTGCGGAAATTGACGTGCGTATAAACCCATTCGGTGTAGCCGGATCAGGCAGATTGGTAAGCATGCTCAGACTGATTTTTACGGTCTTGATCGTCGAAATCGTAGCAACTCCCGCTGGAGTTGAAATATCCACGCCCGTTCCAACATTCAGCGGATTGCCGTTCTGGTCGTAGTACGCAAACAGGTCTTCTCCCGATTGCCCAGCGCCTGTACCTGGAGGAAAGACGTGGTCGGTTTCTGTGTATGAAGCGCCCTGGCCTTCATTCAAGGAATCCGCTGAGGTTTTTTGCACCACGCTCCGCCTGATACATGGGCAATTGGGATCGTTGGGATCATTGGCCACGTAAGATATATTCACGCTGTAAACGTTGCCGTCATTATTGACATCACCCTCAAACAAAATCTGCGTCGGGGAAACACTCACCAGCCCTTTGGCAATTTGTGTAAGATCGGGCTGATTTGCATACATGGACGCACTGGGATAGCCTGCCATGTGAAGGTCGCGAACCGTCTGGTTCACAAATTCCCGCGCCTGCTGGCTCAAGTCCACCTTCATGGCTTCAGAGCTGGACTTCTTCTGCATCTGATCGATCTGCTCGAAGACCACTGCAGTGACCGTCAACAGTATTAGCATGCTGATCAGAAGTTCCAGCAAGGTATAGCCTCTGGAACCGGTACGCTTAACCGAGTTGGAGCGGCCGAGCGTCATCAGAAATCCCCCCGCAGATGATGCAAGGTGTACGGCAGGGTCAACAATGCTCCATTCGCGCTTATGCTTTTTACCCCTACTGTAATTAGCTGCGTGGAAGGAGTTGGGCCGGGATCTACCCGCCAACGAACGTCATAACTCCCCCCGGAGGCCGAGCACATGGTGTAATTCATGGAGTAGTTCGGCTGGGCCGCCTGGGAAAAATCAATGGTTCCTGAAAAAGCGCCGCCGCTCGTGATCAATGGTGAACCGCCCACTGCGGTTTCCACGGTATAGCTGTTGCCGGCGCAATCTGTGATCTGCGTTTGTGCTGCAGCACCTGTAGCTGTTTCCGGAATGGCCAGAATCCGTTCCATGGTGCTTTCCGCCAGCGTTGCCGCCGTGGTGTGGAATTTGGAACGCCCGTTGTTCGCCGATGCCACGCCAATCACCACAATGCTACCCAGCAATCCCACCACCAGAACGGCCATAGCCATCGCCAATTCAAGCAGGCTGAAGCCGCGCGATATCGCGCTGCGTTTGCTCTCCCGTATTTGCCGCTTCATAACCACAGTGAATAGTGATCTAAAACCAGTTTCCGTTTCCTGACGGGTCGTACATCCAGGTCTTTATTCTGCCCGTTGGACTAACTGCCACGGCCGCATACAAAACATCGCCTCCAGAGCGCCGGAGCTGCAGGTACTGTACCCACCCTGCAACCGTTGCACATGGGGCCGCAGACGAACTTCTTTGGCACGGTATGCCATAACCGTTCCAACTGATTCCCTGAGTCTGATCTATGAGGGAAGGCGTGAATCCTAGCTCAGCGGCGTTCAGTCCCAGCGGAACGCCGGCATTGTTCAGGCTTACCTGCACAGGAAACACGGTTACGGGATCGCCGGCGCCGCAGACGCCATCGCCATTCAAATCAACGCATACCTGGGAAGGAGTAACTCCTGCAGCCGACAGCAAAACTTCATACGGGGTATTGGTTTGGGTGGCGCGCAGCCGGGCATCCTGGTAAGCAGCGGCAAGTTTCTGGGTTGCTGCTTTAAGCTTTGTGTTGTCAATGGTGCGGATAAAGTTGGGAATAGACAATCCAACCACAATACTGATGATCGCAACTACTACAAGCAGCTCTGTTAAGGTGAAGCCTGCTTGCGAGGCGAACCGTCCCCACGACTTGACCGTCGATTCCACTTTCCTGCTTCTCCGTTAAGTTTCGTTAAAAACCTACCCCCGGGCTTGTCATGGCGCACGCTCTTTTTCGTTGCAGTTGGCGGACTGCAATCGAGCGGTTCGCGCTAGCAAGCGCGATTGAAATCCATGACTTTTGTAGCGGAACTTTTGTACCGAAACATACTAACCCAAGTACCTGGTTTCACAATGAAAATACCTTGTAAATACTTGATAATAGGGAAATTATATTTATTGTAAAGGAATGTAAAAAACTTCATATATTTCCCGTGAAATCGCGCGGCTGGGTGCTGTGAACCTCTGGACAATGACCTTATGGACAATGCCTACGGTTTTCCCTTCTGGTGAAAGAAAGGCGATAATAGCAACTTAAGAAAAGCAGTCAGTTACAGAAATGTTTTGCAATTCCACTTCCCGGCTTTCAGACGCAGAAGGCTCCCCAGGCTGCGCCCTAAAGTAACAATTTCAACTCCAATCCAGAGTGCAACTAATCTGCGGCTCCGGGTTAATACCCGCAGACAACCTATGGCCTGGAGAGCACGAAAGGAGCACGCTTTAAATGATTCGACGACATTTGATCCATCTGCTGGCGCTGGCTGTACTGGGACTGGGAACCACGCTTTGGGCGCAAAGCACTGGCAGTGACGTACAAGGAGACCGCAAGGACCTGCGCCACGACCGCCGCGATCTGCATCAAGACCAAAAAGACATCCACTCTGATAAGCGCGACCTGCGCAATGATCGTGCTGATGCGGGCAATGATCGCCGCGATATCAACAAAGACAATCGAGACATAGCCCACGACCGCCGCCAACTGCACCAGGACGTGAAAGAAGGCAATAAAGCCGCGGCAGCCAACGAGCGGAAAGATATCCGGCACGATAAACGGGACGTTGCGCACGACAAGAGAGACGTTCGGGCAGATCGGCGCGATATCCATCACGATGAAAAAGACCTGCATCATGACCGCAAGGACGCACGGCATGACAAACGCGACATCCGGCATGACCGCCGGGACATTCATCACGACAGGAAGGGCTAGCAATACACTTCCGGGAAAACAAGCCCCAGAGAATATTCGGGGCTTGTTTTTTTTCAGTCTGATCTTTTGTTAGCAGCGAAAGAAGCAGACCGCAATCAAGGAACGTGAATCGTCAATGGTGACTTGAAGACCGCGCCGCTGGAATCCCAAGCCTGCACAACGACTGAGTGCGTGCCCGCGCTCACGGCAAGCGACGTGTTGAGTGAACTGGCGTTCGCGGTGAACTTGGAAAGATTATCAATATAAATCCGCATGGCTGTAATCGGGTGTGAGGAAGCTGCGGCGGCTACAAAATGCACTGGTGAAGCATCAGTGCTTCCGGCGGACGGAGCGCACACAGTTACCCCTGTATGTGTGGCTGCGCAACCGGAAGGAGCGGCAGCGCCAAACAGGTCAGCCATATCAGCCGCGCTTGCCGCGCTGCCGGGATAGCTCCTAACTCCCAAAGCATCGAGCATAGTGCGCAGCACGTTCTGGTGCTGGTAAAATGCGGTGGATTTGAAACCTTTTTTCACCTTCGGCCCAACTACAACCGCCGCTACGTGGCCGCCGCCGTGCGCCGTATCAGTATTGAAGCCTTCATCAAAGACAATGATCAGAATCCCGCTCTGCTCAAATTCAGGGTTGGTCAGCAACGGCGCGATATTGGTTTTGAGCCAGGTATCTGCCGTAGCGAGTTTCTGTGCATTCGTGCAGCCGGTTGGCGCCGTAGGGCAGTCATGAGCATCGTGGTTCAGATTGGGGACAACGAATGAATAATTGGGCAACTGGCTATTGGCCAGGTCTGCGGCAAAGTGAGTGAAAGGAACCAGATTCAACTTTTGCACACTGCTGTTGACCACGTCACTGAAAAAAGAGAGCGGATTGTGGTGGCGCACATACGGATAGCGATCTCCGCCGGTATAGCCCACAGAAGGAAGGCTCTCCGCGTAGCTCTTCCAGGTTTTGCCCGCCGTCAGCAGGTGGCGAACAATGTTGTCAACGTTCACCGTGGAATTCAGCGAGTCATTATTGGTCACCAGCTGGCCTGCAGTCAGCATGAAGTAATTGCCAATGGAGGGGTGAGCGTTGGCGAAATACTCTGTTGCCAACCCGTTTTGCGCCGCAAGGCTGTTCAGATATGGCATGGATGAACTGCCAATCACAGCGGAATAACTCTGGTTTTCTTCCAAGACAATTACTACATGGTTTGCAGCGGGGATTTGCGCCTGGAGCAATGCAGAACAAATCAAGAACAGCAAAAGAACGACGAATTTTTTCACTGAAGGGACTCCTGATTGGGAGACTTTGAGTTTCGTAGGGCTCCCGGCCAGAAGTGTGAGCCATCCCGGACTCTGAACTTGTCCAGGGAGAGTAGGTTGCCTGAGCTTTTGGATTTTATCAAGACTTAAGCGTAACGCTTTAATTACAGCAATTTCATTCCGGTTGGAGGTTTGTCCACATTCAACCCCAAGTTCAGCTTCTGCAATAGCGGCATCACTTCTGCATAAGTAGCGCATCCGTGAAGGCGCGACCAACACTGCGCGTTGATTACTTTCGGCAATTGGTTGCGGAGATCAGATTGATGATCGAACAGAATGTTGACGCTCATCAACGTCTTGTTGGGCAGCATCACCGGCCTCACACAAGGCACTGCCAAGCATTCTTTCGGCAAGGTCTGTACCTGCGTAAGCGTGACACCTGGCAGACTGGCTTTGCTTGTGCTGACGGAAACACTGGTTACAAGGCCTTCGCGCACATTCACCATGGCCCACATGAATATGGGGGGCGCAAGATGTAGCCTGCTAAGAAGATTATTGTCCACTTGCAGGTGATAAAAGCAGGTTGCCTCAAGGCACATCCGGTCAAGGTTCTTGAATTCTTTGCGTGAGAGCAACTCCGCTTCTGATGTCTCTCCGGCGGTGAGAGCGTTGATGGCGGCAAGGTCTCTTTCCACCGCCCGGGCCGGGGCTTGAATCGCCATCCAAAGAGCCACTGCGCCAGAGAACACAACGGCGAGGCTGATGGGGAAAATCGAGTATTTCTTCATCGCATTTGTTCGCAAGAGCAGCCGGCGAGAATCCGTTCTTTCGTGGTCTTATTTCGCGGCTTTCTCCGCCGGCTTCTGACTATCCTTTGGCAGCGATCCTGGTGCGCCTGCAAGCTTTTGCATTTGCGTTTCCAGTTCATCGCGTTTCAGCGCGCCACTGGCCCGGCCCACGATATTGCCCTCAGCGTCAATGAAGACGGTTCCCGGCATCGCATCTTTCAATCCGAAGTCATGCAGGCTATTCAGTTCAGCGCCCGTCATCACCGTCAGGTCATCGGCATGGTGTTTTTTGATAAAGGCTGCAATGGAAGGCTTCACATCGTCAAAATCAACCGAGGCGGCAATGAATACAACCCTGCCCTGGTAACGCTTCTGCATTTCATCGAGCAGCGGCATTTCAGTTGCACAAGGCACGCACCACGTGGCCCAAAAATTCAGCACCACTGGCTTACCGCGATAGTCCGCCAACTTATGCGGTGCGCCTTGCAGGTCGTGAAGCTCAAGATCAGGAGCAACGTCATTGGCGTTTGCGGCAAAAGCAAATCCAAGAACTGCGACGGCTATAGCTCTAAGTAATAAGGCAGGCATGAAACTTATATATAACACGGATAGAACGCGCTGACAGCATTCCCTTGCGCAACATAATTTAGAATTAGAGGCCACGCCGATGGAGCTGACTTTCTTTTTTCGCGCCCTCTGCCAAGCCATGGCTCGCGGACTCTCCGCCTGACCATGCTTGCCGCCTGCCTGCTTCTGGCCTGCGCGATCACCGGCGGAACCCTGCTTACTTTTTGGTTTGACATTGCTACGCCGCGCGCGGCCCGCATCTGCCTGGGCGCCTGTCTGGGATTACCGCTCTTGAGCAGCATTGGCTTTGCGATTTCTCTCTGGCTTGGGCTTGGTCCTGCCAGCATCGCCATCAGCGTCGCGATCATGCTTTTGCCAGTGCTGCTTCTCCTTAGCGCAGATCGGCGTGCGAGGGTCCTTTCTTTTTTGGGCCAATCTTCGCGAGGCAAGAGACAAACTTCCGGCGGGAATCTGGGCTATGTGTTCTTTTATGTTGCCATAGCCATCCTGCTTGGCCTGTTCTTCAACCGTGCAGTCTTTGAGACGCCTGAGGGCATCTTCACCGGCATCACTAACAACCTGGGTGATATGCCGTTGCATTTGCAGATCATCAACAGCTTCTCCCAGGGCCACAATCTTCCCCCGCAGGACCCAACTTTTGCCGGAGTGCGCTTTGCCTACCCTTTTTTAGTCGATTTTCTGGCCGCGATGATGGTACGCGCCGGCGCAGGCATCATCGGCGCGATTTGGCTGCAGAACATGCTGATGGGCCTGACGCTGGTGGGATCGCTGCATTACTTCACCTTGCTGCTCACACGCAACCGCCGTGCGGGCTTTGTCGCGCCGCTGCTGGTCCTCTTTAGCGGCGGCATGGGATGGTGGCTCCTTTTCTCCGATCTCAACTCCGCCGACGGCATCTTTTCTCTTCTGGGGAACCTGCCCCACGATTACACAATCGTGAATGCGTCCAACAGCATCCTGCGCTGGGGCAACTCGCTCACCACGCTATTTGCTCCTCAACGCAGCATTCTCTTCGGCTTGCCGCTGGCTATATTTGTGTTCTGCCAGTGGTGGATCGCCGTTGCGCAGAAGGACTCAACATCAAACCCAGGAAGCCCGGCTGCCGACCAAACAAAAGCATCCGCTGCATCGCACAAACTCTCGCGCTCTGCCGCCAAGCGAAACAAGTCAGCACTGAGCACGTACGATATCGTTGAACCGCCGTCTTTCTCCAGAAACCGCATGATCATTGCCGGAGTTGCCGCTGGATTGCTGCCCCTGGTCCATGCGCACACGTTTCTGGTGGTAATGGCATCTGCGGTATGTCTTGCTGTGGTTTTCCGCTCATCGTTGCGCCAGTGGCTGCTGTTTTTTGCTGTTGCGATTCCGACATCACTGCCGGAAGTTTTGTGGCTGGCGAATACCGGCGGCGTCAAGGCGACTAACTACATTGGCTGGCAACCTGGCTGGGACCACGGCGAGCACAACATTCTTTGGTTCTGGCTGGTAAATACAGGCCTGTTCATTCCCTTGCTGGTTCTGGCCCTGCTGTGGCGGCGCGGCGAGCTGGCTTTGCCCCGGAGGTTGATCAAGTTTTATACGCCGTTTATCTTTTGCTTCATCATCCCCAACCTTACCCGACTGGCTCCCTGGGTGTGGGACAACATAAAGGTTCTTTTTGTGTGGTATCTCGCCTCCGCGCCGTTGGTAGCGCTGTTTCTGGCAAAGCTGTGGACACGAAAATCCTTATGGCGATGGCTGGCGCCGATCGCACTTGCCAGCATGCTCTTTGCCGGCGGGCTAGACGTGCTTCGCGTGATCTCCGCCGCCGCTGAGTACAGGGAATTCGATCCTTCCGGCATAGCCATAGCAAAAGTTATCTCCTCCGTGGTGCCGCCGAACGACGTGGTGCTGCATGTGCCAACTTACAACACACCGGTATTTCTGACGGGACGGCGCTCTCTGCTCGGCTACCCGGCATGGATGTGGTCACGCGGGCTGGATTCTTCCCAGCGCAGCGCAGACATTCAGCGCATCTATTCAGGAGGGCCTGATGCAGCCGCGCTGATGCGCCGTTATAACATTAACTATGTGCTGATTGGGCCTGAGGAGCTTGCATCATTCAACGTTAATGAGCAATTCTGGTCACAATATGGCGTGCGGGCGCGAGACGGCCCATACCGCCTTTGCACCAATATCGTGCTTGCGAAGTGAGGATTGAAAAAAGATGAAGATCGGCATTCTTACCGGAGGAGGAGATTGCCCCGGACTGAACGCGGTAATTCGCGCGATTGTCCGCAAGGGTATTTTTCATTACGAAGACCAATTTGTTGGTTTTATGGAAGGCTGGCGTGGCGTAATGGAGAATGTCACGCACCGTCTCGATCTGGAGGCAGTGAAGGGCATTCTCCCACAGGGCGGCACTATTCTGCGCACCTCGCGCACTAACCCGGCAAAGAAAGAAGGCGGCCTGGAAAAGTGCATTGCCAACCTTGCAGCCAACAGCGTTGAAGCCCTCATCGCGTTAGGCGGTGATGATACGCAGTCCGTCTCCCTGAAACTTTTTGAACGTGGCGTAAAAGTTGTTGCCGTACCCAAAACCATCGACAATGATTTGAGCGGCACCGACCTGTGCTTCGGCTTTGATACTGCTGTGAGCATTGCCACGGAAGCTATTGATCGCGTTCACACCACCGCCGAGGCGCACAACCGGGTGATTGTGGTGGAGGTCATGGGACGTGATTCCGGCTGGATTGCCATCTACAGTGGCGTAGCCGGCGGAGCTGACGTGATCCTGATTCCTGAGCAGCCGTTTGATATCCAGGAGATTGCCGAGACCATCAAGCAGCGCCATGATCGCGGACGCTATTTCAGCATTGTTGTGGTTGCGGAAGGGGCGAAGCTGGCCAACAAGTCGCCGGATAGTGAGCGCAGAAAGACGGATGAGTTTGGCCATGTTCGCCTGGGCGGAATTGGCAACACCTTGGCAGCCGAGATCGAGAGCCGCACCGGCTTTGAGACGCGCGCTGTGATTCTGGGGCATACGCAGCGCGGCGGCTCGCCAACAGCATTTGACCGCATGTTGGCGACACGTTATGGCATTGGGGCCATTGATCTGGTGCACGAAAACCAGTTTGGCCGGATGGTCTCACTGAAAGGCACCAACATTACTTCTGTTCCCATTGCTGACGCGATTTCACGCACACGCTACGTCAGCCAGGAATATATTGACGTGGCCGCGAGCCTGCGCGAGCGGCACGCTGAAGAGGTGCGCAACTCCTGATTTAAGATAACCGCACGGATGAAATCGGTTTCCGCAAATCCCAGCGAGCGCAAATCTCAGGTAAAAGTGGGCTTGGCCTCTCGTGTGGCCGAGCAAATCAGGGCGCCACGCGACTTCTGGTGGTGGAGCAGCCTGGCTATTCTGGTGGCAGCTGCTATGTTGCGCCTGCTGTTCCTTACAGTAAAGCCTCTGCACCACGATGAAGGCGTAAACGGTAACTTTCTGGTCACGCTGTTCCGCACCGGCTACTACCATTACGATCCTGCCAACTATCACGGTCCATCGCTCTATTACCTGGCTGTGATTCCTACGGCCATTAACAACGTGATTCACTGGGGACATGGGCTGAGCACGTTTGTGATTCGCTTTGTTACCGCAGCGTTTGGCGTCGGCGTGGTCTGGCTCATGCTTTGCCTGCGCCGCTGGCTGGGGACAACGGGAGCTCTGGCTGCCGCCATATTCGCCACGGTCTCACCCGGATTTGTTTATTTTTCCCGCTATTTCATTCATGAAATCCTGTTTGTATTTTTTACTCTGGGCGTGATCGTGGCTTGGCTCTGGTATCGCGAAACGGGAAAGCAACGTTACCTGATGCTGGCCTCCGCGTCCGCAGCCATGCTGTATGCCACCAAGGAAACCTGGATCATCACCGCCGCTGTCTGGCTGATCGCGCTTCCCTGCACCGCGATCTGGATGCGGCTGCTCAAGCGCACTGAAGCGCCTGATAAGAGAAGGCGCGCAGAAGACAGAGCTATCGGGAAAGAGGACACACGAAAGCAATTCATAAAGGCCGGGATCCTCTTTGCAGTGATCGGGATATTGCTCTACTCGTCGTTTTTCACCAATCCCAGGGGCATTCTGGATTCAGTGCTGACCTTCACCTACTGGACCAAGACCGGGCAACACGGCATCTACAACCGCGAATGGTCAACCTACCTGCAATGGCTCTGGCAGGAAGAGAATCCAATCCTTGTCCTGGGAGCGCTGGGCACGCTGGTCGCGGTGTTCCGCGCGCGCAGCCGCCTGATTGTGTTTTGCGCTTTCTGGAACATGGGAATTTTTTGCGCGTACTCACTGGTGCCATATAAAACGCCCTGGCTCGTACTGAGCCTGATCCTGCCGCTGGTGTTGATGACTGGGTATCTGATTGAAGAGATGTATCAGCCTGGACTCCGCGCTTTTACGGCTGTCCTCGTCGGCGCCACCGCATGCTTTTCTCTATATCAGGCAATCGATGTCAGCTTTATTCACTATGACGACGACAGTTACGCCTACGTGTACGCGCACACCAACCGCGACTTCCTCTCGCTCATCAAGGAAATCAATGCGATTGCTGCTGCCAACCCAGCCAGGAAAGATATTGGGATTACCATCGTCTCGCCTGAACACTGGCCCATGCCCTGGTACCTGCGCGACTACCCCCACGCAGGTTATTGGGGGCACATTGTTCCGACATCTGAGCCAATCGTGATTGCCCTGGAACCACAGGTCCCGGAAGTAGAACGGCAGTTAGGGAGCAACTACCGGCGCTACAGCACCCATGCCCTGCGCCCAGGCAATACGCTGGTGATGTTTGTGCGGAATGATATTAAGCAATAACTTTTTTCTGAAATCCCGAACTGCGGTTTGTGCAGGTGAAGGATCGCTATTGCAACCAATTATTTCAGGAACCCGTGAGTTTATTTTTGAAAAACGTTATCGCGGCGTCTTTAATTATTACCCCTTATTTCATCGTTGCAATAGGGTCCCTCGCCTACGCTCGGGATTTTCAGAGAAAAGCTTCGTGCGGGATAAAAATCAATCCGCTGCGCTACTCACGCCTGCGCGCAGCGTCTGCTTGCGCACAGTCAACTTCTCGATCAAATCAGCTTTGATCTTGAAGCCCCGTCCTGCGGCTTGCGGCACCGTGATCAGCCCTTGCAGTGAGACTTCTACTGCAGGCTCAATAATGTCTTCTTTCCAATAGCGTTTAGAAGCAGAGACGTCGCCCGGCAGAGTGAAATTCTTAAGCGATGAGAGCGCGATGTTGTGCGAACGGCCAATACCAGTTTCCAACATGCCGCCGCACCAGACCGGAATATTGTTCTCCTGTGCGACGTTATGCACAGCAATCGCCTCACTGAAACCGCCCACGCGCCCGACTTTGATATTGATGATCTTGCACGCGCCCAGCTCCACCGCGGCCTGCGCGTCGCGCGCGTTGTGAATGGCTTCATCCAGGCAAATGCTGGTCTTGAGCTTCTTCTGCAATTGGGCATGAAAATAAAAATCGTCGTGCCAGAGCGGCTGTTCGATCATGAGCAGGTTGAAGCGATCGAATTTTTTCAGGTGATCAATCTGCGCCAGGGTATAGGCGGAATTGGCATCGCAGCTCAGCAGAATTTCGGCCCAGCGGTCGCGGATTTTGCCAAAGACCTCCACGTCCCAACCGGGTTTGCATTTGACCTTGATGCGGCGATACCCGGTGGCCAGTTCGGTCTCAATTTTCTCCAGCAACTGCTCATGCGAGTTCTGGATGCCAATGGAGACGCCGCAGGGAATTTCAGATTGCACGCCACCCAGCAGCTTCCATAAAGGCATTTGCCGCGCCTGAGCTTCGGCGTCCCATAATGTATTTTCCAGCGCGCCCTTGGCCATGCGATGGCCGCGTACACGGGCCATCATGGCCGGCGCTTCCGCTCCTTTGCTGATACCTTTGCCCAGAAATGCGGGCGCAAGATATTTCTCTATCGCGTACCACGCCGTATCAATTGACTCTTCACTGTAAAACGGATCTTCACCGGCCACGCACTCGCCCCAGCCTTCAGGCCCGTCAGTATGGACGGTGAGCAACAGGATGCGGCGTTCTGTGGTGCGGCCAAAACTGGTCTCAAAAAAATGCACCAGCGGCATGCGAATTTCGCGGAGAGTAATGGCTTCAACTTTCACTTGCGACTCCTAAATCTGTTCGCCGCAGATTTTCGCAGATAATCGCAGATCAGGAAAGGTCAGCCGCGAATGCACGCGAAAAAACGCGAATCATTTTTCCTATTGCTAAACAACATCACAAGCAGCTTCTTTTATCTGCGAACATCTGCGTCATCAGCGCAAAATATCCTTATTCTTCTTCCTTCGATGCATACGACCAATTCTCATCCCAGCGGCCGAGCAGAAACGTGCCGTTCTCCTGGCCATCGCGTTCATAGCCAAGAGCTGCCAGCCCATGCGAGAATCCTGCGCGGAAGTGCTCCTGGTTTTTCTTCTGGACATCAGCGGCCCGCGGTCTGTCTCGATCAGATGCTTTCCAGGCGTAGATTTGCGCCGGGACTTCAATCTTCTTCTCCACCTGGAATTTGGGCGGCTGGCGTTTATCCAGCAAATTCACCACACGCTTTGACTTGAGCCACCATTCTGCCACCAGGCGGTCTGTCGGCAGCCCGCCCTGCAACGGCGAGGACGAATATCCGTAATGGTTAATGCTGTAACGGCGCGCAATCGCCCCCAGCCGTGCCAGATTTAAATGCGCATTCTTGATCTCCAGTGGATCAAAGGTCCATTCCATGAGATCAAAGCCGCGTTCCATTGCGTCGTCACGCTGGGCCAGTTTCAGGCGGCGGCCCAGACCTTGGTTACGGAATGTGCTACGGACGGCCAGCATGTGCGAGTGCAAATAAGCGTGCCCGGCGCGGCTGCCGGGAATGGAAAAAGCAAAACCCACCAGACTATTGCCATCGAATGCGCCAATGACCTGGCCGCCGATTTTCTGGCTCACCACGAACATGCGCAGCGGAACCAGGTCAGCATCGGCAAAATCCCAAACCTCTTTCTGCAGCGCAACGCAGGCAGTGAGTTCGCCTATGCCTTCGCATTTGCGGATAACGATCTCACCGGCTTCCGGCACTACCATGCTCACCTTTCCACTTCCAGACTCTTGGCTTGTTGCCATAAAGATTCCATTTCATCGAGCGTAGCTTCTTCCAGCGTGCGGCCTTGTTTGCGCAACTGCTCTTCCAGCCAGCCAAAACGGCGGCGAAACTTTCTGTTGGTCCGCCGCAAAGCAGATTCAGAATCCACGGAGAGATATCGCGCAAGGTTCACCAGAACGAAAAATAAGTCACCAATTTCACCTTCTACTTGCTCTTTCAATTCATCGGGAACTTTGGGCTTTCCCTCCGCAGTGCTTGCAGGGGGAAAGTTTTGCACATGCTCCTGCAATTCGCGCGTCTCTTCAGAAAGCTTTTCAAATAATCCCTGGAGCGCAGGCCAGTCAAAACCTACGTGGGCCACCTTGGAACTGATCTTGTGTGCTTCCTGCAATGCCGGCATTTTGGAAGAAACCGTGGCCAGAATCGGTTCCGGTCCCGCATCCCCAGCAGTATGCAACTTTTTTCTCTTTTCCTGCAGTTTTAGTGCTTCCCAGTTCTTTAGAACCTGTGCGGCATCATTGGCGATAACATCGCCAAAGACGTGAGGGTGGCGGCTGATCAGCTTGTTGCTGAGGGCATCAAGGACATCATCAATGGAAAACTTGCCTTCTTCCCTTGCCATTTCTGCATAAAACAGCACTTGCAGAAGCAGGTCGCCCAATTCTCCGGGCAGCTCCTGCCAGTCTCGATTCTCAATGGCTTCAATAACTTCGTAAGTTTCTTCTAGGGTATAACGCTTAATCGTATCAAAGGTTTGCTCACGGTCCCACGGGCAGCCGCCGGGTGCGCGCAAGCGGGCCATAATCGCGACTGCTTTTTCAAATTTTGCTCCAGTTGACACAAAAGTTTTGCTCCAGTTGACAGAAAAGTAATGGTATCATTGCGCTCATTCCCCTTAAACTTTCTACCGGCAACGGACGGGATCAATGCGCTCGTGGTTGATTAACAAAAGTGGCAAGAATGTCCTTAGCAGCGCGTTGGACGCTCGCAAGCTGCTTCCTTTTGCTTTTCTTTTAATGCTTGGCTTTTTGGTTGCCATGGCGTGGGACAGCTTTTCCCGCACCCGCGAGTTGCTAAGCTCGCAAGCTTATGTGGAACATACGCACGAAGTGCTATATGAACTCGACGCCATTCAGGATGGGTTGGGGGATGCCCGCGAAGCCTGGCTCCACTACGTTCTGACCCCGGAAAAGCAGGACCTGGAGACCTTTGACGAGTCTATCAAGCAGATATGGAAGCGTGTTGCCCGCGTGGAAGATCTGACCAAGGACGATCCTGCGACGCGTGACCAGATCAAGCAGCTTGAGGGTTCGATTGCCGAGGAATTACAGCAGTTGCGCGACAACCTGCGCACTAACAAGACCCTGCTCATCTACCATACTCCCGCTACTGACTTCAGACAGGACCGCGTACGCAACTCCATTCAGAAATTCAGGGCTGAGCAGGAATCGCTTCTCCGCGAGCGCAACCTGGCAACCCAGGCACGCGCCCATGAAGTGGAGCGCAGCGTTTCAGCCCGCGTTGGCGTGTTCAGCCTGCTCATGGCTGTTCTTTTCCTGTTGGTCCTCCGGGAATCGAAAAAGCTGCGCATTGCCGAGCAAACCGCCCTCAACGCGCAAACCAGGCTGGAAGGCTCACTGGTTCAACTCCAGGTGGAAACCGAGAGCGGCAAGCTGCTCAACGAGTTGCAAGCCAACCTGCAAATCTGCGTCAATCCGCCTGAAGCCTACGAGGTGCTTGGCGGTTACGTGCAAAGATTAATGCCCAACAGCGCCGGCGCGGTTTTTGCCATTGACAGTTCACGCAACCTGATGGGAGTGATGGCAAGCTGGGGAGATTCTCTCAGCCCGACGCAACACATTCTCTCTCCTGAAGACTGCTGCGCCATGCGTGGCGGAAGGCTGCATTTACGTGGGGAAGCGTCCCACGGATTAGCTTGCCGGCATTTTGCCGGAAGCATTCCAGACGCATATCTCTGTCTTCCACTGGCAGCCCTGGGTGAAACGCTGGGCATCTTGCACATCAGCGTGCCGGATTCTGCTGTGTTCACCACTACCCGGCTGTCGCTGATTCAGCAATGCGGCGAATATGCCGCGCTGCGGCTGGCTAACCTTCGCCTGCGCGAGAAACTCCACGATCAATCCATACGCGATCCGCTCACCGGCCTGTACAATCGCCGCTTCCTGGAAGCGACACTGGAGCAGGAGCTGCACCGTTCCAGCCGGCATCACACCGGCCTGGGCGTGATCATGGCAGACATCGACAAGTTCAAGCTGTTTAATGATACTTTTGGCCACACAGCCGGCGATATTGTGCTGAAGGAAATCAGCACCCTGTTCCGCCGCTCTGTGCGGACAGAAGACATCGTATGCCGTTTTGGCGGCGAAGAATTTCTCATTGTCATGCCGGACACCACTCTGGAAAGCGTGCGCGAGCGCGCGGAAGCAATGCGGGACGCAATCGCCAAGCTGGAGCTTGAACATGCCGGGCACGCGCTGGGTAAAATCACCGCGTCTTTCGGCCTTTCATTCTCGCAGGACGGCGTACTTACGTCAGATATCCTGTTGCGCTATGCCGATGAAGCTCTGTATGAAGCCAAGCGCCGCGGCTGCAACTGCGTGAGCTTGAGCGACTCTGTGGCTAATCTCCTGGCGGAAAAACAAGGCAAAGAGCCTGCTTCTGCTCCGCTGACTTTCAAGCTGGCGCAAAGCTAACACCGGTTAACTGCCAGATTCAAAAAAGACGCACTCGTGTATGAATGAGTGGCGCCGTGCTGGGCCCACTACCAATCTTGTGCAGCAACTCTCGCCTGCAAAATAGTGTAGTAAACTTAAAATTTGTTCTTGCGCTCCGGCATCTACAAGATAGAGAGGCCCGGCATTGACGCAGGCTTCTTTTTAACATTCCATGACGCTCAAATCTCAGGATAAAAATCCGCTGGGCTATGTGACGTTTACGCTTCACTCCCATTTGCCGTACGTGGTGAATCATGGCACCTGGCCGCACGGCATGGAGTGGCTGCATGAAGCCGCTGCGGAAACCTATCTGCCTTTGTTGCGCATCTTTGGCGAACTGGAACAGCAAGGGTTGGCGCTGAAAGCCAATGTAAATTTATCTCCAATTCTGCTGGAGCAACTCGCCCATCCGGTATTTAAGGACGAGTTTCCCAAATATCTGTTGCGCAAGGTCCAGGCGGCGCACAAAGACGCTGACGATTTCGGACTGCAGGGTGAGCAGCACATGGTGCAGGTGGCGAGGTTCTGGCAGCACTTTTATGAACAAGCTCTGCGCCAGTTTGACGATCTCAGTTCCGACATCATTCGCGGCTTCCGTCATTTTTATGAGAGCGGAGCGATTGAGATTATTACCTGCGGCGCCACGCACGGATATTTCCCGCTGCTGGGGACGGATGCTTCCATCCGCGCACAGGTGAAAACCGGCGTGGAGACACACCAGCGGTACTTCGGTAAAAAACCCAGAGGCATCTGGCTGCCCGAATGCGGATATCGCCCCGCCGGTCGCTGGCAGTTTCCTGTTTCGCTCAATGGCCATGGTTCGCCGCAAAGCCGTCTGCCGGTTTATCGCGCCGGGGTTGAGCAAATACTGTCTGAATACGGTCTTGAATTCTTTTACGTGGATACTCACCTGGTGGACAGTTCCACGCGATTCACGCCGTATCAGTGGCTGGCCGGCGATGTTCCCGTGGCGATGGAATTTGCGCCGGAGCATCCACAGAAAAATTTTTATCGTCCCTATTTTGCTGCCAGCCCGGATTCCAACTCCCACGTAGCTTTTTTCACGCGCGATCCGCGCACTGGAATACAGGTGTGGAGTGGCGATCATGGCTATCCCGGTGACGCCAACTACCTGGAGTTTCACAAGAAGCGCTGGCCCGGCGGCAATCGCTATTGGAGAATTACCGGAAACAAGATCGATCTCGGCCTGAAGCAGGCTTATGATCCGCAAGTTGCGCTGGCACGAACGAGGGACCACGCAGTGCATTTTGCTCACATTACGGCAACGGCGATCAAGCAATATGGCGGCAACGGCCCGGGTGCTCCCATCCTGACCGCGCCCTTTGATGCCGAGCTTTTTGGGCATTGGTGGTTTGAGGGCCCGGAGTGGCTCAGGAATGTAGCTTTGCAATTTGCGCGGCCTGAGTCGCCGCTCAAGCTGGTGACCTGCGCCGAATATCTGGCCGAGTTTCCACCCGCTGCATCCGTGGGATTGCCTGAAGGGTCCTGGGGCGCAGAGAGCAACAACAGCGTTTGGCTCAATGAGAACACGGCCTGGACATGGAAGCATATTTATCCTGCGGAGATGGCGGTACAACAAATGGCCAACAGCGGATTGTGGCGCGGCCATGAAGCTGCCACGCGGCTGGCTCGCCAGATTTGCCGTGAACTGCTGTTGCTGGAATCCTCTGACTGGCAGTTTTTGATCACCACCAAGCATGCTCGCGACTATGCGGAAAAGCGCTTCAACACTCACCTGGAACAGTTCCGCACTCTGCAGGATGGCTGGCGCCGCTTTGAAGCTACTCATCAGGTCCCGGCTGAGAAAATGAAGGAACTTGAGGCGATTGAGCTGCGCGATTCTGTCTTCGCCGGAATTGAGCCGGAACGCTGGGCCAGTCATAGTGCTCAGCAATCAGCACACAGCGATCAGCAAATCCCAGTTGAACGGCGATAGTGCTCCGGAAATTGCACCCAAAAACCAAAGCGCCTGAAGTCCGAGCATCCTGCAAGCCTTCATTTCCCCAGTACTTATCGTCGCAGGAATATATGTCTCTCAAGTAACTTGGTACTTTCTTGCAAAAAGCATCTAATAGATAGAGGTGAGTAGCACGACCCAGCTCCGCGACCAGAGCTTTGACGTTCTGGTGATTGGCGGCGGCATCAATGGCGTCGCGATCGCGCGTGAGTGTGCGCAGTGGGGCAAGCGCACGTTGCTGGTAGAACAAAATGATTTCTCTTCCGGCGCCACCAGCCGCTCCACGCGGATCATACACGGCGGCCTGCGCTACATGGAGCACGGTGAGTTCGGGCTGGTGCGCGAATCGCTGCGCGAGCGCGAACGCCTACTGAGCCAGTCGCCGCACCTGATTCGTCCAATTCAGTTTTTGCTGGCTCTGCCAAAAAGGCCGCGTTCGTTGCTTCGCAGTTCGCTGGCCATCAGGACCGGCTTGTGGCTTTACCATCGCTGGGCCGGCGGCAAGCATAACGTGGCAAGCGATCTCAGCACGTTTGAGCGCCAACTTGATAACGGCAACGCCTGGTCCATCTACAGCTATGAAGACGCGCAGTGCGAATTTCCCGAGCGTCTTGTAGCGGAGTGGCTGGCGGAAAGCACAGCAGCCGGCGCAGTGGTCTGCAACCATACGCAGGTGCTGGAAATTTCCCGCAGGAACGGTCGCGTTACCGGCGCTCGCTTGCGTGACCGCATTTCCGCCCAGGAGTATGCCGTTCAGGCAGCCAACGTGATCAACGCAACCGGGCCGTGGGCTGACACCGTAATTGGCGCATCCAGTATTTCCGCTCCGCGAATGATCGGCGGCGTGCGCGGATCGCATCTGGTGATGCCAAAATTCACCGGCGCGCCTGAGCAAGCCATCTACACTGAAGCCATCGATGGCCGTCCAATCTTTGTGATCCCCTGGAACGGACAGCTTCTGGTTGGCACCAGTGAAGTAGCCGATTCCAACGCGCATGGCAATCCGCAGCCAACGCCGCAGGAGATCGAATATCTGTTCCACAGCTTTGCCCGCCTCTTTCCTCGCTCCGGGCTTACGCAAGCCGATATCCGCTATGACTTTGCCGGCATTCGTCCGCTGCCGTTCTCTCCGGGGAAAGAAGCATCTTCGGTCACGCGCCGCCATATTCTGCACGACCACGCCGGTGACGCCGCTGCTGGGCTGGTCTCCATTATTGGCGGCAAACTCACCACCGCAGCCAGCCTGGCCCGCGAAGTTGGCCGCAAATTAGGTATCGATATTCCCGATCCGGTCAACACCTTTGCGCCTCCCGCCGTGGAAGAGGAAGTGGAATCAACCGTACGGCAGTGGGCGCACGCCGTTGCGTGCAAAGCCAAAATTCCTGAAGGCTGCGCTCAGGCGATCGCTGAATGGCATGGACGCCACGCGCTCGCCATCGCACACGCTGCCTCGCTCGATGAGCGCTTGCGCGAACCTCTGTGCCATCATAGCTGCCACCTGGTGGCCGAAGCGGTGGAGGCCGTAGCGCATGAGAGCGCGGTCACGCTGGGCGATATCCTGCTGCGCCGCGTGCCTGTCGCGCTGGGCGCATGCTGGCAAGAAGAGTGCAGCCGTGAAGCCGCCCACAAAATCGGCCATGCTCTGGGCTGGGACCGGTCACGCATTTATCTGGAGCTTCTGCGCTTTGAAGAAGAGCGCGAACAATTTCTGCATCCGCGGCATGGCCAGCCGAGGGAGGCGAAGCCAGGGTGCGGAGCAAGAGAGAAGGTGAGCGAGCCGGAGATCGGGTGATCACCTGCTATTCGCCGTTTAGCTCTTAGCAAAGGAAAGCCGTTTTACCCCTCACTGACCCAACACGCCAAACCGGCGGGACAGCGCTTGCTGGAGAGGCTTCAGAATGAGCACGCAGATGGTGTCGCTCTTCCAGACCAATCAAGATCAGAAAAAAAGCCGACATTTGGCCGGCTTCTGCGAAAAACTTATAGCGCTTACTGTCTAGGCACGAAATATCCTTTTTTGGCCCGAACCTTGTATTTCTTGTTGTCAGCCACGATCTGTATGGGGCGGAACTGTCCGTTGGCCTCAAAGTCTGCTGGCTTATAGAAAACGGAGTATTGGCTGCGCAGCTCTTCATTAATATCGTGGAAAGCGTTGGCCACATCCTGAAGTTTGAAGGGGAAGAATGCCTGGCCGCCAGTGGTTTCCGCCAACATCTTCAGGCTACGATCACCTTCATCAGGGTTGTTGCTCAGGTTGGTGCTGATGGTGTAAACAATCACGCCGGCACGTTGCGCCATCTCAATGGCTTCTTGCCGAAGAACACGGCTCTGGTTATCATCGCCGTCAGAAACCAGGATGATTGCCCGGCGAACCGGCCCGGTTTCTTTTTCTTTCATCAGCTTGTCACGGCAGGCATAGAAAACGGCGTCCCACATGGCAGTGCCGCCGCCCGGGCGTATTACCTTTACGCCTCGAGTCAACTTGTCCAGGTCGCCGGTGAAATCCTGAGTGAGGTCCCACACTTCATCAAAGGCGAGGACAAATGCCTTGTCTGTATTGGGACGGATGATCTGATGTAGAAACGAAATTGCGGCGTCCTGTTCAAACAGAAACCGGTCGCGAATGGAATTGCTGGCGTCAATCAGCAGTCCAACACGCAGCGGCAGGTCGGTCTCCGCAGAGAAATTCGTGATTTGCTTCGGTGGGCGATTGTTGTCCAGGATCTTGAATTGGTTTTCCTTCAGGTCTTTGATGAACTTATTGTGCTTGTCGGTGACGGTAAAAATCACGTTCACTTCGTCAGACCGGCTATGAAAGGTCTCGATCGGGACCGTACTGTCAACCGCCGGAGTGGATTCAGGGGCAACCGAATTTGTTTTGGCCGTTTGCGATTTAGCCGATGGAGCAGGCTGCGCCGGCGCAGGCTGGGTTTGCGCAGCCGCGAGGCCCGCTATAAACATAAACGCGAATAAGACCGCGATGAAGCCTCTGGAAGACATATTGGGAACTCTCATGTTCATTATAGTCTGGGAAACAAACTCTCATTCTCCAATCTCGCGGAGAAACTCTATTAACTCAGCCGGTAACGGCTGCTGGAAAGAAAGTCCCTTGTTACTGATTGGATGCCGGAATTGTATCGCGAAAGCATGAAGAAAGTTCCGCTCCAGAGATGCAACCTCCGCCGCTGTACCTAGGTAACTCTCAGGCCGCGCCGCGCCGTAAAGCGTGTCCCCGGCCACAGGATGGCCAATCGATGCCAGATGCACACGAATCTGGTGCGTGCGCCCGGTCTCGATCCGAACTTCCAGCAAAGAGAATTTGCCGTGCCGTCCTTCCATCTGTTCCTTTACCTTCCAGTGCGTTACGGCCTCGCGGCCGGGTTTGCTGTTTAAGCCTCTGCGGGTGGTCATGCGTGCGCGGCGCACCAGATCGCGGCTGATGGGCGCATTGATGGTCCCCTGGGAAGTTTTCATCCAGCCATGCACCAGCGCGATATAAGTTTTCTTGATCTCGCGCCGTGAGAATTGCTCGGCCAGCTTTCTGTGCGCGAGATCCGATTTTGCCACCAACACCAGTCCGCTGGTTTCTTTGTCCAGCCGGTGCACGATCCCAGGCCTCAACTCGCCGCCAAGCTGAGACAGCCGGTTGAAGCGATGCAACAGCGCATTCACCATGGTCCCGCGATTCCCGGCATCATTCTTGCCCGATCCCGCATGAACGCTCATGCCCGCAGGCTTGTTGATCACCGCGAGACTTTCGTCTTCATAAACCACATCAAGAGGAATATCTTCCGGAAAAGCTTTGAGCGGCGGCAACTCAACCGCGCCGGTGATCACAATCTCCTCGCCGCCGCGCAACTTCAGTGAAGCTTTGGGCGGTTTACCGTTAACCTGGATCTTTTTCTGCTCAATCAACTGCTGAACGCGCACGCGGCTCACTTCAGGAAGCTGCGAGACAAGCCACTGGTCCAGGCGCGCGCCAGCGGCTTCAGGCGGGACAGATATATTCTTTGTGTTGGAAACTCCTGCCACAAACGAATTGTAGTGGAGCGTCATGCTGTTTATCACTCCGCCTTGTTCCCATTGCCGCGGCTTTCGGGGTCACCAGACATCACCACTTTTGCCAGAGCTGGGTCCTGCAAACTGTGAACGCACTTGATTCTCAACAAGCAAAAAAGAAGGACCGGAGAAGCAGGCTGTGCTCCCGATCCTTCAAAGAGTGTTGCTTTAATGATTTAGGAGAATGGAACTACTTGGGTCATCGTTTGTACAGCCTAAAGCACCTCCATCCTCTGCCAGGGTCTAAGTGCGGAAACGGAGACCGGGGGAAACAGCCTCCGTTCCGCGTAGCCAGCGCCAGCAAAAGTTGTTTTAAGAGTGAGCTTGGCAGGGCTTACTCTGCGCCGACTATAAAACGAGCAACTCTTCTCCAGGATCCGAGGCCCGAAAGGCCCCGGATCATAAGCGAATCAAGCTCCCGCGCATTGCAACGGTCAGTTGCAGGATGAGCTTGAGGCGCCGGCCAGAGAATCGCAGAACTTGGGCATTGGTGCGCCGCCCGCAGCTCCTGTTGCTGGAATAGTGATGTTCTGCTCGGTCATGAACCCGTTCGACATCACCATGCCATTGGGTACGATCAGTGACGGATGGTCAAACGGCGCGCTCTGATTGCGCACGCGCTCGTCTGTCAGCGATTTGAGGAAGGCCACAACCGCTGCCTCATCATCGGCGCTGAAGCCGGCCCGCTTGAGACTGGGGTCAACATCGGCAGAGGGGAAATCACCGCCCCGGCTGTAGAAGTCCACCAGTTGACTGAGCGTGGCCTGGCCGCCGTTCACGAAGTAAGGAGCAGTAAGCTCCACGTTGCGCAGGTCGGGTGTTTTGACTGCGCCGTTCACTGAAACAGGAGCGCCCAGCGGAACCGCCGTTCCGGCAAGCTGGCCCATGGAAGCCAATTCTGCCGCCGAAAGTGAAGCCAATCCTGAAGGATCACCCGCGGCAATCCCTTGGTCATCATCCACCGGCCTTACGCCGATGTAGTGGAAGCCCACGTCATGCCACTTTCCATTGCCAAGCAGTTCAACCACGCCGTGAGCAGAGATGTTGGAGATTGCCGCATCAGTAAACTCTGCGCCGTTGTGGCAGTTGGTGCATCCGCCTTTGCCCTGGAAGCGATTCAACCCGCGCTGCTCCAGTGCGCTCAGAGCGCCGCTGTTGCCTTGCATGTACTGGTCAAAGCGCGAATTATCTGAAACCAGCGTGGATTCATACATCTGAATGGCCACGCCCCAGAACATGGAGAAGTTGTACTCCATTTGCGAGTACTCATCCGTATTCGCCGGACGTCCTGTGTGCAGGAAGTTTCCGTCTTTATCCACCACCACGTTTGAGCTCCACCACTGGGGCTGGAACGCAGCCTGCACCATGGTGACGTAATCAGTGTTCAAGCCGGTGAACGGAGAATCACTATAGCTGCCCAACACGCTGTCAGTGGGTGAAACCTGCTGCAGCACAAGAGGGGTAACAGATAGCATTTTCTTGCCGATCTTCACAAATGTACGACCGGTGGCAGACATTTCCACGTTGCTGCCTGGAGGTCCAACGGCCTGCGACGCCAGTGACGAGTTCGAGAGACGGAACAGAACGTTATGCACAACGTTCGGGTTCGTGGCATCTGTTTGCAGCAGGGTCGCATTCGGATCACCTAAGCCAAAGGGATCCACGCCGTTGAATGTGTTCTGCGCGCGGCCATCCCAGAAGTTGCGATAGTTGAAGACCGCATTAATCACTGAAGGGGCATTACGCGGGGTCGATTGTCTGACGTTCATCCGCGCGCCGGATTGGTCAACAATGGCCCAGATGGGATCGGGCACCGAGGTCAGGTTTTCCGGACCCAGCCCCATGACCACATCGTTAAAGTTGTTCAGGTATTGGCCCTGCGATCCAACAATATTGTTGTTGTCAGAAAGCACGGCTGAATTGTTCCGCGTGGCGTCCGCCAACTGGTGCAGCGGAAAGTCGCCGATGCCGAGCTGGTGGTTGGGACCAAAACCAGGATAAAAGACCGTGGAGTCAACAGACGGGTTTCCGCTGCTGTCAACACGCCGCAGGCCAGGATCAACCTGGTTCATGGTACGGCTATCCGCGCCGGCGTTGGAATGGCAAGTGGCGCAAGCAGTAAAGCCATCGCTGCCAAACTGCATCTCCCAGAAAAATGCTTTGCCCAGGGCGATTGCAGCCGTTTTGTTGCGAATCACATTGTTTAACTCAGCCGCAGTCGGACCAGGCACGGGAACTGTTTTAAGCGCGGCGAGCTTGCGTCCATTTGCGGCACCGCCTTCATTCTCAACCTGGCCAGCGCCGCCTTGATTACCGCCTCCGCCATTTCTGCCGGAGCCGCTGGTAGAACTTACACTTCCTCCATTGCGGCCGCTCCCGGAACCTCCGTTGCCGCCATCATCACCGCCATGGCCATTGCCTCCGTTACCCCCATTGCCTCCGCCACCTGAAGCTCCGGAAACAGCTACGGCACAGCATACGAATGCCAGCACTAGCCGGCTGAATTTACTGCCCATCCTCATAAATACCTTTCCTCCGATTTTCAAAAAGGTCAGCCAAAAAACCTGCTAATTCGTTTCCTGGCCAGCAAAATTCATCACGCATGCCATGAGCAATGAACTTCGGGCGTGATAAATGCATTCGTCTTGCCAGCCTGAAAGCAAGTCCGGCCTCAGCCGTATAAATTCCAAATAATCATGTATCTGCTTTATTGTCTGCTACTTACCAAGAATAAGACCGGCCGGCGACCGGAGGGATTCGAGACTCTTCTTCGCCAAAACAGCGCGAATGGAAACCGGCTTCCAAAGGATGAGTGGAAGTCGATTTCCATTCGCATCTTCTGATCTCGGTACAGGATCTGGAGCATTCTGGGGGGAAAAAAACCGACTGGCCGGGGCGATATCTTCGCTCTCCGGCCAGTCGCCTACAGCGCGCGGCCATCGTTGTAAGCTCGTCAAAAACTGTCAGCGTTTCTGGTTTGTAGGAGATGAAGTTGGGTAATCTAGCGGTAAATTACCCAACTTCCAGCGTCCTGCAAAGGTGCAAAGCAATCTCTCAGAGCCCTGTCCGTCGAGCAGGGAGACAGCAATGCTTTGCAGGAAGTCAACGTCGTTCGTCTTGCCAATGCGTGAATCCTTTGCCTGCAACGGAAGCCAACATTTTCCGAATACTGCTTTACCGCTGCCGGTGCGGATTGCAGCCGCATCAGCATTGAACAGAAGGCGATTGGTGTGGGCTGCCAGGTGTTTTGCAATCACGCTGGCAGCCCGGTTGGTCTATCTGGGTTGAATGGTTACGGAGAATGAGTTGTTGGAAGGCTGCGTGTCTGAACCGGTGAACGTAGCCGATCCGTTCGCCGAGAACGTTCCCGCTTGCAGCGGAACGAAATCGACGTTCACGAGCAGCGTTTGGCCTCCAGGCAAGCTGGAGAGGTTGCAAGTGAGCGTTCCACCGGAGCTACCCGCTGAAATCCCGCTGCAGGTGCCCTGGCTGGCAGAGGCATCCACAAACTGGTAGGTCGAGGGTAACGGCAACTTAAAGACCACGTTCGATACCGCCGTATTGCCAGTGTTGTTCTTGATCTGCCAGGTAAAGGTATCGCCGGTTCCAACGTTGGGTCCGCCGTTTTTCGCTGAGCCTTTCACTTCGATATCAGCGCTTACTCCGGCCGGAGTTCCACCGCCACCGCCGCCAACCGTTGGAGTCGTAACGTTCGTAGTAGAGCTGGCAACGTTATTTCCGCCGACGGTTTCATTGACCAGGTTTCCAGACGCATCTCTCAACTGCACTGAAGCCGTGTTTGTGATGGACGTATTTCCGGCCACCACGGTTACCGTAACCAGGGCGTTCGCGCCTGCTTTCAGACCGCCAAGGTTGCAGGTAAATACAGCTCCCGAGCGCGTACACACGCCCTGAGACGTAGATGATGACTGGAAAGTTGCCGGCAGCGTATCAGCCAAAGTTACCAGCGCTGCGTCTCCGGGACCGTTGTTTGCGATGGTCATGGTGAAGGTCACGAATCCGCCTGCATTCACGCTGGCCGGCGAAGTCATGGTGATGCCCAGGTCAGTTCCCTGCGGCGCAACCGTCAGCACCTGGTTGGATGGCGCCGATTCTGAGCTGTTGCCCGTAGAGTTAGTGGCATGGACAGTAAACGAGTAAGTGGTTCCATTGGTCAGGCCGGTAAAGATCATGCCGGACTGGCTTGCCGGAACGGTCATCGTGAGACCGCCCGGAGTGGACGTAATGGTGTAGCTGATCAGGGGCGAGCCGCCGTTGTTTGCAGGAGCAGTCCAGGCAACTTGTGCGGACGCATTGCCACCATTCGCTACAACACCAGTCGGGATTCCCGGCACCGTCAACGGTTGTGGCGTTACCACGGAGCTGGCCACGGAGAACGGGCTGCAACCGCTGGCATTGCATGCCTGCACCACGAATTCCACGGATACACCGTTCGTCAAACCGGTGATCGTAGTCGAACTTGGAACCACGCCGTTCGCGCCGGCAGTGACCGTCACATCGGGAACGGTCGAAGCTGTTCCATTAGCGAGCAGCGTGCGCAGCACGAAGTCCGTAACGGCCTGGCCGTTCGGAGTTGGAATCCAGTTCACCGTCGCTGAATTGGCCGTTGCGCTCGCAGTTACCGTCACGGGCGCTGCCGGGGGACCAGCCTGCGGCGATTGCGGCACGACTTTGTAAATCGCGGCAGCGCCGTTGATCGCGCCCTGCGTGCAGTCCACTCCCACATAGACGGTTTCGTTTGCCAGATCGCTCGTGTCGATCGTAGCGCCCGTCAGGAAGCAGAAAGTGCCGCCGAATTGCGGAGTGATCGCGATGTGCGCTACGTCCGTGGCGTTAATCACTCGCGCCATGCCGCTCAACGTCATGGCATAGATTGAGTTGCCGGGAAACGTGGTGTTAGGACCGTTGTAGGTGAAGTCGCTGACGAGACCTCCCTGCGGGCCGGGAACAAACGCGCCCAGAATTTCCGTTCCGGCGCCCGCAACCGGACCACAGCGCACGAAGCCGTTCTGCGGCGTGAAGCACTGGTCAGCGTTCTCTTTGAACCACGGACTGATATTGTCCGCGCCGAATAACGTATGACCGATCCAGGCCAGACCAAAGGTGTGGCCGGCAGCGCCGCCCGCGCCAAGACGGGCATCGGAGGCGAAGATCGGCACGTCGATGCTGGCGCAATCGGCCGGATTTCCCGGATCGAACGTCGCCGGATGAGGAATGCGTGCAATTGTACCGTTGCGCATCCAGCCAATGTAAAGGTTCCCATCCGGGCCGATGGCTGCCGATGACATCGTGAACGGTGTTGCGCCGTTGCGCGGATCAGTCACAACCGGGCAGCCACCGGCGGAGTTTCGCGCCGTCTGGTTTCCCATCAGCGACTGGATGTGGATCGGATCGATTGCCCCTTGTCCATTGTCGCCGCCGGGAATGTAATGCATGCGGATGATGCCGTTCGCCGTGCGCGGTATGTCCGCAGCGTAGATCGTGTTGGTGCTTGCGTCGAACGTGGCTTGCATCGGAGCAAATGCGCCGGCCTGGATCGCGCCCACACAAGTGGTGATGATGTTGTTAAACCGCCCAATTCCTGGCGCCGCGAGCGCAATGTTCGGATCATCGATCTCCGGATCAATGCGGCAGAAGCCGTTGCTGGCGTCGCCGTACCACAGGTGACGCACCGGCTTGCCGGTAAATTGGCTGATGGCCGTACCGGGCAGAATCAGGCCCGAGGCCGGAAAGGTCAGTGACGACAACCCGAACTGGACGAAGTCCTGGGTGCCGGCCCACAGCGTTGTAGTAGTGGGCACATTGAGATTCGTGACGTTTTGCGCATTCGCTGAGATCGAACACGCAAACAGCAGAGCCAGGCAAAACAGCAAAAGCTGCACGGAAGCAGGCAGTTCGCGATTTGTTAGCTCATTGTATTTTCTGTAGTTACTTCTCATCCAAATACTCTTCCTTCTGTCCAGTCAGCTAGCGCAATCCTGGGCCGCCGGACTTGAATAAAATTCCCCCTGGAAGGCGGGCAGCGTCTTCCGATAACGCTGCCTGCCCGGACCCATGGGACTGTTTTGGCAGTTAACCCTGCTCTCACACTCAGCGGAGCATTAGGAGCGCTGAGTGCCGAAGCATAGGCCTATCGCTCGACGAAGGGCGATAAGCCGCTCTAGCCAAATGCATGTGCGCTGCCAGGAAAAGCCACGCATCGAACGAGGCCGGCAACTGATCGAGACGAAGTGAGCTAAGTAACTGGTATTTCTATGGATTACAACCGAAGTCAAGATCAAAAATTTGGTAACTGTGCTTGTTTTTATGCGCGCTGTTTCACACTCGAATGGAACTCGTTTTCCACGCGCTGAATGGAAGCGGGTTTCCAGAAGAAGTGTGGTCGCGCCCTACCGAGCACAATCGAAAGAGAGACCGGAAAGTTTCAAACGCAGCTTACAGCCGCATCAAGACACTGGGACAAATGAGTTTTTTCAGGCATGAGGAATTCTACGTTCCGATGCGGCTCCAACCAGGAGAGACTATGAGCCTCTCCCTGGCCCTTATCGATGAAACCGCCTCGCTAGAGATCAACCGGGGAATGCAACTATAATGAAATCACCGAGTCTCCCCTATGCATCGATTTCAGCATCTTGGTTTCTTTCTGTGCCTGATAGTTGCGGCGCCTATAGCTTTTGGCCAGGCCGCGCCTCAGGCTGTTCCCCCGGCTGCGGCAGCCGCTTCAACTCCAGCGCAAGGCACGCAGGGGGCTCAGCGGAGCAATATCCCCACCGTGCGAGTACGGTCAGATGAAGTCAACGTGGTTTTCACCGTGGTGGATAAAGACGGACGCTTCGTCCGCGATCTGCAACAGAACCAGTTCCGGATTCTGGACAATCATCTGCCACCGCAGAAAATTCTGGACTTCAGGGCGCAGACTGACCTGCCGCTTTATGTCGGCCTGCTGATTGACGCCAGCAATTCCATCCGCGACCGTTTCCAGTTTGAAAAAGATGCGGCTTCAGAGTTTCTGTATGACATCATCCGGCCTAAATCAGACGCTGCTTTTGTGCTTGCCTTTGATGAAAAGTGGGACCTTACCCAGGACTTCACCGGAGACCTGGACAAACTCAGAAACGGCATTAAGGAAATTCGTGCCGGTGGCGGAACAGCGCTTTGGGATGCGGTGTATTTCGCCTGCCGGGACAAGCTGATGAAGGAGCCGGCGCGCAATGCGGTTCGCCGCGCCATTATTCTGGTTTCAGACGGCGATGACAACTACAGCCACGTCTATCGCGATGAGGCGCTTGATATGGCACAACGCGCCGAAGTCATCATTTATACAATCAGCACCAGCTTGATGGGCAACCACACCAAGGGCGATGACAATTTGAAGATGCTGGCGGAAGCCACCGGCGGACGGGCATTCTTCCCTCAGCAACTCGACGATGTGGCCCTGGCTTTCCGCGACATACAAGACGAACTGCGCAGCCAGTACTCGGTCTCATATCGGGCAGAAAACTTTGTGGCAAACGGCCAATTCCGTCCCATTCAGATTGTGGCTGACCACAAGAAATACAAGGTACGGGCGAAAAAGGGATATTACGTGCCGCAGCAGGCACAAGCACAGTAAACTTTCATTCGGTTGCGAGCCGGCGGCAAAAGAGCTTTACTGGCTGGCCGTCATGTCGTTCGGCGGATAGTAGCCTTTGCGCGCCTGGACTTTATATCCCTCCTTTGATTTCACCTCAAGTTTGCGGAATTTGCCATCGTTGTTGGGATTGTTTGAGGTGAAGCCCAGGCTGTATTGGCTGCGCAGCTCGGCGGCGATCTCAGAAAAGGCTTTGTCCAGCTTATCCGGATTCCTGACCTCAATAACCCTGCCGCCAGTCTGCTCGCTCAATTTGTTCATATCTCCGTAGTTCGAGGGGAAGACGGGATCGGTAATGAGCAGAACGTAAGCAATCACGTCAGCCTTCTGTGCGGCTTCAATCGCATCTCTCAGGCGCATTTTGCTGCCTTCATCCTCGCCGTCAGTCAGAATGATCATGGCTTTGCGACCTGATTGTTTGCTCAAAACTTCATCAGACGCCAGATAAGCCGCGTCAAACAGAAGAGTCCCCTTGTTCTGGCCGCTGGCTGTGGGCACGGGACCGGGATTTCCCATCGGCGTCATACCCAGGGTGTTGGTATTGATTCTCGCTTTATCAAGACCTGTGCGCAAAAGATGTATGCTGCCGGTTAGATCCTGCAGCAGATCCACTGAAATATCAAAGCTGATAACAAAAGCCAGGTCCTTTGGCGTAAGGACCTTTTGCAAAAAGCCGCCCGCAACCACTTTCTCCTCAGGCAGCATGCGGTTCATGCTGTAACTGCTATCAATCAGCAAACCAATGGTCAGCGGCTGATCGCTTAGAGCAGAAAAAAACTTGATGGTCTGGGGCTTCCCATCTTCAAACAGCTCAAATTGGTCCTTCGCCAGGTTAGGCATCAGGGCGCCGTGCTTGTCCTTGACGTTGAAATACACGTTCACCAGGTTCACGTTTTTGCGGAAAGTCGGGACCTGTTCCTGATCGTTTTGCTTTGTTTGAGATTGCTGATCTGTTGAGGGAGGAAAATCCGGTTTGGGCGGATCTGCTTCCTGCGCATAGACGTAAAGGGGCAGGAGGGCAAGCGCGAGCATGAGTGCGAGATAACGGGTTCGCATGGCGGCTCTGGGGACTGCCTTTCTTAGTCTGTTAAGCTTTAATTCTAGTGTATTAGATGCACCTGAGTTGCCTCAGACAGGCCTTACAAGCATTACAATTGAACTAAGGCGTCTTTTCGTAGCCTGGAAACGCAGTGCAAAGTCTGGCCCAGAGAACGTTCTTTATGTGGCAGGAGGGGATTTAATGTCCAGGTTGATGCGCGGATGTAGCTGGTTGGTTTGTGCCTTTATTGTGTGTACTTTGCCCAGTTTGGCGCAACAAAACCTTCCTGACGGTCCCGCGCCAAAGAGACAACCTCAACAAAACGTTCCAGATGCCCCGCAGCCCAAAAATCCTAATGGGTTTCCAGACAATGCTCCGCCAGCTCCAAAAAACAACCATGAGGAGCCTTCTCCCGCGCCTACCCCGGCAGCAGCGGAAAACCCAGCGCCAAATGACCTGCCTTCAAAACGTGAAGACCTTTACCAGATGCACATCAACGTCAATTTTGTGCAGGTGCCGGTGACGGTGAAAAACAGCGCCGGCAAATTGGTGCCCGGCCTGACCTCAAACGATTTCAAGGTGTATGAGGATGGCCAATTACAGCAGCTCAAGTACTTTACTGCGGATGCGTTTCCACTCTCTGCGGCCATTGTTGTAGCCACTGACCTGCCGTCAAGCACTATGAAGAAGGTCAATGAGAGCTTGCCTGCCCTGATTGGAGCGTTCAGCCAGTATGACGAGGTGGCGCTCTACCGGTACGGTCATACTGTTTCTCAGATTTCTGCATACACTGGCGCTGCCAGCCTGCCTACGTCTGTTCTTAATCGGGTCAAGCGTTCCGGCCGTGAAGGTGGTCCACCGATAGTAGGCGGGCCTTTTGGAGGTGGTCCTACTATCAACGGGCATTCCGTGAACGATCCCAATGCCGGCGGACAAGGAGACGTACAAACGCCGCCGCGCGAATTTTATGTTCTGAACGATGCCATTTTGCTTGCGGCTGAAGGGCTGAGCCGGCGAGACAAGACGCGCCGCCGCATCATCTTTGTCATCAGTGACGGGCGCGAGCAGGGCAGCAATGCAAACTACAACGAGGTAAAGAAAATCCTGCTCTCCAACAACATCAGCGTTTTCGCCATCGGCGTGGATACTGCCGCCATCCCGATTTATGACAAGCTGAACCGCATTCGCGTCCCCGGCTTTGGCACAGGAAATATCTTGGCCAGATATGCCAATGACACTGGCGGGAACGTTTTGGCGGAGTTTGACCGCCAGGGCATTGAACAGGCTTATGCCCAGATCACGGAAACGGCGCGCAACCAATACACGCTGGGATATACAACCCGGGCAACCCAGGCCGGCAACTATCGCACGATTGATGTGCGCGTGCTGCGGCCAAACCTGAATGTAATCGCCAAGCCAGGCTATTATCCGTTGCCGCCACAGCAACAGAACCGCTGATAGTTACCTTCGATTGTTTTCTTGAGGGGGTATGCGCTTTGATACCCAGCCAGAGCGCGTAGAATAAGGAAAAGCCCTCACTCTGTACGTTATGATATAAAAAAGTCTTTTAGTGCATGGTCGTTTCGGACATGGCCGCAAATATCGCGGTTTGGTGCGAACGCTAGGAGAGCCTTGAGCTTTATTAATTTTGCCGCTCGTGAAATTAACTGCAAGATCGTCTATTACGGCGCCGGTTTGGGCGGTAAGACCACGAACCTGCAGCATATTTTCGATAAAACGGCAGACAAGCAGAAAAGCAAGATGATCTCGCTGGCCACGGAGACCGACCGCACTCTGTTTTTTGACTTTCTACCCCTCGATCTAGGTACTGTCCGCGGCTTCCGTACCCGCTTCCATCTATATACCGTCCCTGGCCAGGTGTTTTACGATGCGAGCCGCAAATTGATCCTGCGCGGCGTGGATGGCGTGGTCTTTGTGGCCGACTCGCAGGAAGAGCGCCTTGATGCCAATATCGAAGCGCTGGACAACCTGAACGAGAACCTGAAAGAGCACGGCTACGACTTTAAAAAGATTCCCTACGTTCTGCAGCTCAACAAACGCGATCTTCCCAGCGCCATGCCGGTGGAAGATTTGAAACGCGAACTTCAGCGAAAATCTGAGCCTGCGTTTGAGGCCGTGGCCTTCCAGGGCAAAGGTGTTTTTGAAACGCTGAAAGAAGTGGCCCGGCTGGTGCTGATCGAGCTGAAGAAGGGCTGAGTTTCGGCGATCAGCAGAAATAAACGATCAGCAAGTCCTGACTTAAACTCCACTGAAAAAACATCCTACAAAACCAGTATCAACACCAGAATTCAGTGTCAATCCGCGAACCGTTGACTCGCACGCCAGCTCCACGGTTGTGCATGAGTTGTTAAATTCGGAGAAGGGTTACGCCGCTCCGGAAAACTGTTCAAGCGATTCACCGCCACTTGCTCATTGCCGACTGTACTTATTCTCGTGTTCCAATTTGGGAAATTGCTTTTCTGCCATTGAACAACGGGAATTTGTTTTGTAGGCTTTTTTTGATCATGTTCTGTTTTCGATAGATTTTGATTGGCCCGGATGTTTGGAGAGGGAACCCAAACTCAAAAGGAGAAATCTATGTCAAACGAAAACAACAACCGAGTGCTCAGCAGAATGGGCGCTCGTCAACTCACAAAGAACGAAATAGAACAAGTTATAGCGGCGAAGCTTACTCTTGCCAGCGACCTTGCAACCGGCCCGATCAGCAATCCTGACGATGTCCTGGATCAATAGGGCCGCAATCTGATTCTAAGCAAGAGCGATTCCCATTGAGCGCAGACACGAAGGTCTCTCTGGGATAAATGTTTGTTTTCGGCAGGCTTTGATGCCCAGGACGTTTGGGAGAAGGAACCAAAACTGAAAGGAAAAAATTCTAATGTCAACCCAAAACAACAACCGTGTAATTAGCCGGCTGGGCGCTCGTCAATTGACCCAAAACGAAATAGACCAAATTGCGGCTGGCAGGCTCATTACGGTCGCCACCGCCCTGCCAACCGGCCCGCTCAGCCATCCTGACACCATGTTGGATCAATAGGGCCGCCATCTGATTTTAAGCAAGAGCGATTCCCATTGAGCGCAGATACCAAAGTCTCTCTGGGATAAATGTTTTGTTTTCTGCAGACTTTGATGCCCAGGACGTTGGAGAAGGAACCAAAACTGAAAGGAGAAATCTGATGTCAACCAATAATCGTGTACTCAGCCGAATGGGCGCTCGTCAGTTGACGCAGAGTGAACTAGAGCAAATTGCAGGTGGCGATCGCAATACGCATGCCAGCCTGGTTTTAACTGGCCCAGTCAGCAATCCTGATACGGGCAGAGACTCCTAGCTCACGGCCGCGCTTCAACCACCAACAGAACTTCTACAAATAAAATTCGCCCAGAAACCGAAAGGGCGAAGTCTGGAAAGGGAGAAATTTATGTCGAATGATAATAACCGGGTACTCAGCCGGATCGGCGCTCGTCAACTGACCCAGAAAGAAATGGATGAGGTTCCCGGCGGCTTTATTCCAACTCGTCTGACCGTGTTTATGACGGGCCCTATCAGCAACCCAGACCACAACATTGACACATAGCTGCCAGCGTTTGTGTTAGGCGAAACGTTTTCGGAATTTTTGATTTTGCCCGGGATGTTTGGAGAAGACACCCAAAAACTGGAAAGGAGATTTATGTTGAACAACAACAACCGCGTACTTATCCGCATGGGCGCTCGCCAGCTTACGCAGGATGAAATAGACAATGTTGGGGGCGGTGGTGCCACGCTTTTGAGCGTTATCCGTACCGGCTCTGTCACTGCTCCAGATCAACGTCTGGATTCATAGCAGACTAAGTATGGACGGTGTAATAAAGACGAGATCGCAGTAATCGAATACAAATATGGAAACCGCCGGCCCACACCTGGCTGGCGGCTTCTGTATGGACTCATCCGGTAAACAAGCAATGAAGATCATCGTGATGGCGCATCCCAGGGACGACCATACCGCGCCAGTGCTATGGGCGCTGGAGCAAGCTGGATACCGCGCTTCATGCTGGAGCGGTGTTTCCTGGGAGGAGCAGGACCAGGCCGGTCTGTTTCTGGGCCAACGGCCGGAAATGACGCTGGGAGCGTTGAAGCTGGAGAACGATGACGCTCTATGGCTTCGTCAGCCCGATCAGCCACCCCACGACCCGGCAGTGTCCAACGCGAGCAAAAAGTTTGCCGACTATCCTGCTTTTTTTAACGCACTGGCTTACATGCTTGAATCCTTGCCTGTCCGGTGCATCAACACCTATTCAGCTTCATGTTTGATCCGCAACAAGGGAGTGCAATTGCATCTGGCCGGCACGTCGGGGCTGAATATCCCAGCCACGCTCATGTCAAATTCCCCGGCGGCAGTGCGGGATTTTTTTGATCACTATCCCAACAACGCCATCTGCAAAGCGTTCGCTTCGCACGTCTGGCAACAGCAAGGTTCAGAAGATATTTCGGTAACAGAAACTTTCTGCTTAACGCGGGAACAGTTGCCCACAGACGATGAAGTCTTTACCTATGCTCCTGCCATTTATCAGGAGATGGTGGTAAAGCAATTCGACGTCCGAGTGGTGCTCATGGGAGAACGAATCTATTCTTATGCTCTGCGCACGCCGGAAAATTCGCTCGACTGGCGTTTTGATGCTGCGCGCAAAAACCTGGCCGTTGAGGTCATCAGCACGCCGCCTGATGTGGAAGCAGGCTTACATCTCTTTGCCCAAAAAACCGGCATTTGTTTTGGCGTATTGGATTTTGCCGTGGACAGGAACGGGCAATGGTGGTTCCTGGAGATCAATGAACAGGGCCAGTTCCTGTGGCTGGACCAGTTCAACCTGGACAGCAGCCTTCTACAGAAATTTTGTGCTTTTCTTACCGCAGCTCAAAACCACGGTCAATCACTGGAAAAGAGGCAAGACCTCTTCCCATCGTTGACTGAATATGCCCAATGCCACAAGAACGAGGAAGCCCTGACTATTGCCTCAGACGTACCTGGGGCGAGTTACAAGTCCATAGAGCCGTGAGCTCTTTATGAAAATCTCATGCGAAGCAGGAGATCCTATGACTCAATATCTTGAGGTTTTTCCGTTCCCTAAAACAAAATTTGGCTATAGGGTTCCCTCGCTTCGCTCGGGACTTCGGAGAGAAGCCTACTTGTGCGGATCCAGCAACGACGCCATGCCTCCCAGATCGCGGCCTTTGTTTACGGTTCGGCCGGCCTTGGCCGCCAGCGGCGATGTGGGATTCAACGCGCCATACTTCTCCAATAAGACCGGCACAAGCGCGCCTTCAGCCTCCTTGGTAAAGGTCATGTTGTTGTCTTTTTGATCGATGCGGATGAAGTCACCCAACTTGACCTGGCTTGTGGCGACGAGATTCGCCAGTGGAAAAACGACATTCTTTTCAATGGCCCGTTTCAGATGTCGCGCACCGTATTTTGGGTCAGTTCCTTCCCGCAACAGGAAAGCCTTGACCGGAGCCGTGCACGAGAAAACAAACTGGCTGTTCCCTGTGGCCTGCAGAATACGCTGCTGTACCATGCCCAGCTCAATTTCCAGGATCTGCTCCAGGTGTTCCGGCTTGAGCGTTTTGAACACCACAATCTTGTCAATACGGTTCATGAACTCGGGAGAAAACTTGCGCCGGGCGGCATCTTGCGCGGTGCGTGTGATCTTGTCGTCGAGCGTAGCGTTCATCTGGCTCTGATTTTGCTGCGTGGAACCAAAGCCCAGGCCGCCGGTCATAAGATCATCCATTTCATGGGCGCCAAGATTGGAGGTCATGACGATAAGACATTGCGAGAGATCGACGCGGCGATTATCGCCCAGGGTAAGCGTTGCTTTGTCCAGGATTCCCAGCAGGAGCTGCCATAGGGCATCGCTGGCTTTTTCTATTTCGTCAAAGAGCAGCAGGGTAAGCTTCAGCCGGTCTGTATGCCACTGGTTCAGCGCTTCCTGCGTGAGCAGCGGATGGGTCTCACGGTGGCCCAGGTATCCCGGTGGCGAACCGATCAGCTTGGCGATCTCATGGCTGTGCTGGAACTCCGCGCAGTCAATCTTGATGACCGCCCGGGGATCGCCAAAGAGCGATTCCGCCATGGCCTCCACCACCCGCGTCTTGCCTGAGCCCGTGGGGCCAAGAAAAAGAAGGTTTCCCACCGGACGCCCGGGAGCGTTCAGCCCGGCAAGAAACATCTGGTAGATTTCAACAACTTTTTCTACGGCCGGATCCTGGCCAACAATCTTGCGCCGCAGCGCGGTTTCAAAGTCCTGCGCATCAGAGCTGCGCCGTGTGGGATCGAGTGCAGTATTAAAGCCGGTCCTCATAAATGCCCCGCCTTTTAAGAATGCCGGAGGACGCCTCCTTTAATTCAAGAGGCCTGAATGCTGAGATGGGAGTGCGAGCTGCAGAGTTGTAATAACTGATTTGTCAACATGTGCCAACGGCGCATCTGAACACTTAAGGCCTGGACTGTATGACCAAAGGGTCAGGCACTCCGGCCATTTTGATCAGAGTACCCGGATGCATGTTAAGATGCGGGCAAGACCCCGGGAAAGAGTCCTCAATGTCATCCAAAAAGTTTCGTTTCATCTCCTCCGCTGCCCTGATTGTGTTTGGGCTGATCGTTGTTATTGTGGTTTTCGGGCGGCACACCCAGATCCACGCTGCCACAACTGAACAATCAGCCTCGGCGGCGCAGAACTCGCCAGCCAACGCCTCAGGTTCCGCACCGGCAGCTCAGGAACTTCCGCAGGGAACAATCACATACACAGCTAAGGCCCTTACGACGGCCCAGTTCCTGGCGCGCGGACACCTGACCGAATCGCAATATATGACCGTGGCCGAATACGTGGACGCCATTGCCAAAGTGAACAACGGCAAGACGACCTTCAAGAAGGGTGAAACCGTCCTGATTCCCGGCATTGAACCGCAGCCCATTGTGGAAAAGTCGCGTCCCTTTCCCAAAGACGGTGAAGTACGCGCCATCTACATGACGGGCGGGACCGCCGGCAGCGCTCACGGCATTGAACTGGTGCGGCGCTGGAAAGCGGCGGGCGGAAATGCCGTGGTCTTTGATATTAAGGATAGTGACGGCACCATTAACGTTCCCTTTGAGCACCCGCTGGCAAAGAAAATCAAGAATTACCCGATCACCAACCTGCCGAAGTATGTGCGCTTCCTGCATTCGCTTGATATGCATGTGATCGCGCGGCAGGCCCTCTTCCGCGATGACCACATTGCGCAGCAGCATAGCGAGCTGGCAGTGCAATCCCGCAGCACGCACCAGCCATGGCGTGAAAACGGCAAGCTGGTATGGTCTGACAGCTCCAATAAAGAGGTTCAGGACTACAACATTGCCCTGGCGAAATACGTAGCCGCCTCAGGCGTGGATGAAATTCAGTTCGATTACGTCCGCTTCCCGGCGGAAGGCAACCAGGCAGACGCTCAGTTTGCATTCCAGAAGGACCCGAAGATGCACCGCGATGACGTGATTGCGAATTTTCTTGATCGCGCCTATAACGAGCTTCACCCTATGGGCGTGCTGGTTTCACTGGATGTTTTCGGCATTATGGCCTGGCAGCGGCAGGTGGATCTCAGCCATACCGGGCAGGACATTGTGAAAATGGCTAAGCACTGTGACGTGCTTTCACCCATGATCTATCCATCGCATTTCTTTGGCATGGATGGCTATGCTGCGCCGGGCGACGCTCCGGAGCACTTCATCAGCATCTCCATGGACCGCTTTAGCAAGATCACCGCCGGTTCTGGCGTAGTGCTGCGCCCCTGGCTGCAGGCCTTCCGCTGGAGAACCAAGACGTATTCGCCAGAGTATATCCTGAAGCAGGTAAGCACATCGCACGCGCACCATGGAGACGGCTTCCTCTTCTGGAATGCGGCAAATGATTACTCCAAGCCGTTTGTGGCCATGCCAACCATGATGGCAAACCCAAAGACCTATTTATACACGCCGCAGACCGTTGTGGCGCAAAACGGGCCTGCTCCAACCGGCCAGGAAAAAGTGGCGCAAGCGCCCGCCGGCGGCAACCAACCGTAAATTCACGCAAAAAACGTCAACCAGACAATCAGGCAAACATTTGTAATTGCATCCGGCTAGAAATTAGCCGGATGTTTTGTTAGGCGGGAGAAAATTCGTCAGATATAATGTGCCGTTCGCCCTTAATTGTTATCTAAAATAAGTAGAGCACTTGCCTTAGGCCCTATGGGCAAGGCAGGAAGTTCGTACGTTTGTAAGGGAACAGACATTCAAAAATCTGAAGGAGCCCCTCTCAATGGCGATTCAAGCGACCGAGAAGATCTGGCACAACGGAAAATTCATAGCCTGGAATGACGCCCATATTCACGTAATGTCTCACGTCATCAATTACGGCTCTTCCGTTTTTGAAGGCATCCGTTGCTATGCGCCCTCAGGCACGCCAGCTATCTTCCGGTTGCGGGAACACATGCAGCGCCTTCTGGACTCCGCCAAAATTTATCGCATTGATATTGATTACAGCCTGGACCAGCTTTGTGCAGCCGCTCTTGGCCTGGTGGCGACAAACGGAGTCTGGCCCTGTTACCTGCGGCCCCTGGTGATTCGCGGATACGGCGAAGCCGGCGTGAATCCTTTCAATTCTCCTACCGAAATTTACATGATGAATTATCCGTGGGGCAAATATCTGGGGCATGGCAGCGTAAGTGAAGGCATTGACGCCTGTGTTTCTTCCTGGTCGCGCATTGCTCCCAACACCATGCCCGCCATGTCAAAGGCCGGCGCCAATTACATGAACTCGCAGTTGATCAAGATGGAAGCGATTGTAAACGGCTACGTGGAGGGAATCGCGCTGGACGTGAATGGTTACGTGAGCGAAGCTTCAGGGGCGAACATCTTTATCGTGCGCAAGGGCAAGTTGTTGACGCCTCCACTGGGCAATTCCGTGCTGCCCGGCATTACGCGTGAGAGCATTCTGACCTTGGCGGAGGACATTGGCGTACCTGTGGCGGAGCAGATCATTCCCCGCGAAATGCTCTACCTGGCTGAAGAAGTCTTCTTCTGCGGCACCGCTTCTGAAATCACCCCCATCCGTTCCATTGACAAGATCAACATCAATAACGGCGTTACCGGCCCAGTGACTCTTGCGCTGCAGCGCGAGTTCTTTGGGATTGTGAACGGCGCTATGGCAGACCGCCATAACTGGTTTACCCCGGTGCAGGTGAATGACCGGACGAAACAGCCGGTGGGAGTTTAGAGAAAATTCCGCTAATAAAAAAGGCCGCGATTTGATCGTCGCGGCCTTTTTCCCTTGATGGATGCAATCAGGCCAGTCGCGCTACCATGCCCAGTTCGCGAGGAAGCCAGTGGTTCAGGCGGTCGTGCAGCCGCTTCATTTCCGGGCAATCCGCATGATCAAAAACTACGCCGGTCCGTCCGCTGTTGTGCGACCAGACAATGTTCCCACTGGCGTGCACAGAGTACGCAATCTCCGGCAACGCCAGGCTCATGGTGACGGAGGCTCCGCGGGGAAGAGGTTCTGCGGCGTTCAAGCACAGCCCGGTTTGGCTTAGATTAATCACGTTTACCTGGTGCAGCGTGCGTTGCCAGCCGCGATGGTTTAACGTCCCGGAGATAACACGCGCCGGAAGGTTGTGCCGGTAGGTGGCGATCCGGCGCTGCGCCATATTGGTGTAAGAAGCTTTAAGCCCGCGAACCAGCATGTCAATGCTGATGGGCTTGGCCAGCCGCAAGTGAATGCGGCGGTTCAGCGCGTAATCGACGCCGGTTCCCTGCATTAAGCCGATCACCATGCCTCGCCAGGAATTGGAAGGCTGGAGAAACGGCGCCTGGTTCGGTCCCAAAACATCAAGATCGCAAATGGCGAGATCGAGCCGGTTGCTGTGCAGGATCTGCTCGGCATCCGCCACGCTGGAAGTGTTATGTACGGTCATGCCGTAATTTGCCAACACGCGCTTTACCAGGTTAGTGGAGTGCGGATCGCCCAGCAACAGAAGGGCGGAAAAGAGGTTCCACGGCGCAAAAGCTTTTGTCCGTGCCGGGGTCATACCTTGCGCCAGATTACTTGATCTCATGACAGTTCCGTTTGGGCTGGTCAAAGCCGGTATTTTGAGTGTCACGGACGAAGTGGAGGTTGAACGCCCTGCCCGCAGCCGCATAGTGTGGGCCGGCGCCTAATTCAGTTCTTATAGGATTGCACAAGGAGCATCCCGTTCCGCACGGGAATTTCACCTATAAATGCCTGGAAATTTCATTAGGTACATTTCCAGGTCAATAAGCCAGAGCCAGTCCCCTTCCCCCGCTGTTCATCATTATTGCGGGCCCCGATTTTCACCGGAGCCCGCCCCGCTTTCCTTGGTTAATAAAGATGGAATTTCTCGCCTTCAAGAATCTGAGTGCGGAGACCTTCCACGGTTGCTGGGACCGAGGAAGTTGGCGTTCCTCGAATCACAAAAATGGCCAAAGCCGGTTCACCCGGGTTGTCTTTGCTGATAGCGAC
Source organism: Candidatus Angelobacter sp. (assembly GCA_035279585.1). GTDB lineage: Bacteria > Acidobacteriota > Terriglobia > Terriglobales > Acidobacteriaceae > Angelobacter. The sequence goes on from DATEHN010000008.1 coordinate 48,704, forward strand.
ACCCACGCCCTGGATTCCCGGCTGCGACATCAAGCTAACCGCATGAGCTTCCTTGATGGCAGAGGCGCGATCGATATCCTCTTGCGAGACGGTAGGAGCGGCGATGCCTGGCGCAAGCGTTACATGCGTACGTACACCATCAATCACCGCCGGAACCGGCGACTGCGGCGTGCCGGATACACGCACCTCCAAAGCTCCCTGGCCGGGCGCATCTTCGCTGGCTCCCGCCTCCACGGCCGTTATTGCCGGGTCGCGCATCAGCAGCGATGCGTGCGCTTCCCTGACATTTTGAGTGTGGCCACGTTCCTGGGCTGACAAGCGACTAACTTGCGCACTTAACGGCGCAGCCTGCGAAGCGCCCGGCGCAGCTGCCATGGGCTGGCAACTGACAAGATGGTCGGCGCCGCCAACGATATTCAAAACCACTGGTGGGCGCGCATGAGATGAAAAGGCATCAATCACGGCCCCGATCGGGTGGGCGATGGTAAAGTCTCCGTTGCCGCCAACCAGCAAACCGATGGCACGCGCATTCGCTGTGTCCACAATCAGCGATCCGGCATCACCGGGAGCGCTGAAGCTGGCGCCACCTGAGAATGCCAACTGGCTTACGAAGATGCTGGTGAACAGCGTTGGACCCCCACAGAAAGAAGGATAGTCAATCGTGATGGAGGTGTTGATGGCGGCCAGGGTCGAACACGTCAGGCCAGTTGTCCGGCCGGTCTTGGCCACCGACATGTGCAATGACGGCAGCTCAACCGTAGCCGAAGGAGGCGCCGACGCAATGCTGGTAGTGCCGGGGGCACCCAGATCGAGAATTGCGCCGGAAGTATCGACTTCTCCGGGCACGATCAGGGCCAGCGCAGCATCCACATTGCTCTCCGCAATGCCGTTGCTGGTTGGCGTAGGCTGCAACGCAGACTGGAAGCTCAGGTTCGCCACGGCGTTGGGCGATGAAAAGCAGGCCGCAGCGCCAGGTTGGTTGATCGCCTCACCGGCAATGCCCTGCCCAGAGCGGGCCAGAATGTGGCTATTGCTCAGGATGTATTGCGCACCGTTGAAGTTCCATAGGCTGCCCAATGTGCCAATGCAGCACGAGTTTGCGGTGAAATCCTGCGAATTGCCGCCCGTCACGCCGAGTTGCAGCGGAAGAGATTGAACTCCAGCAGTATTGTTGGGGTAAACCACGGTGAGTGAAGCTGTGGCTGAAGCCGCAGGGCTGGCCTGCGACGTAGCTGTGATGGTGAAGCCGTTCGTGGATGGAAAGATCGCCGGCGGCGTATAAACTCCGATGCTGCTGATGGTGCCGATCAGAGAGTTGCCTCCAGGAATCCCGTTCACACTCCAGTTCACAGGCGCATTTGGGCCAGTTGCCGTAAAGGCCTGTGTAGTGCCCAGCGCTACACTGGCGGTGCTGGGTGAGACTGTTAATCCAGAGGGTGCTGGAGTTGGAGTTGGAGTTGGAGTAGGTCCGTTTGCGCCTACCAGCGTGTTGCTTGTGCCGGCTCCACTACCGCCGCACGCCACGATGTTTAGCGCCAGACAGCAGATCACAGCTATTCCAAAAAATGTTCGGATTCTTGATTCAAACCTTGCATTGTGGCCCTGGGATCTTTCCTGCTTTCTGGGAGCTTGCTGCTTACAACACTTCATGACTTCTGTCCTTCTCCCGGAAGTCTGAGGCTGAAAGTTTACGTCGCAAACACAGGGAGCGCGGTCCCGCGTGTACGCGCACTTATGAGCAAACGATCTTGCTGAACACAAATGTGCCGGCCATTACGCCGGTTGGGAAAGAGACTGGTTACGGCTTCTATCCGCAAAAAGAAATTGTTTTTACACCAGCCCGATTGGTGAGGGACGCAAGTCTAGCTCATAAATTGGTGCAATGCACAAGAAAAATTGAAATTGTTAATTATTTTTTACCTTAGACGCACAGATCATCCCCGTTGCTCGCTTTCCTGAGCCGCCACTCTTGCGCGGTAATCTCCCAGACTTCTGCTGGAAAACGGCCGGAAACATAATCGCGATCTTCTCTTGCAATCACGCGCATGCCTTGTTTCTCTGAAATTCGGCGAGAAGCAGCATTGGCGATTGCCTTGCTGACCCGCAGCACAGGAAATCCAAGGACGTTAAACCAGTAGTCGGTCACCGCGTCACATGCTTCACTCATAAGCCCTTGCCGCCGCCACGGCAAGTCGATCCAGAAGCCACGATTGTCACTCTTGTTTTTCATCAGGCTGATGGCGCCGATCAATTGATTGGGGCTGCTCTTTGGCCGGAGCATCCAATACCATTCTTCGCCACGCTCAACCGCCGGGAGAGCCACGTCGCGATAGAAGGTGTAAGCGCCATCAGGCGGGTAAGGCCAGGGAATGGCATTGGTGAGATAACGCACAATCTCCCACTGCGGAAACAACAACTGCGCCTGCTCAGCATCAGCCAGCTCAAGCGGGCGGAGGACCAAGCGCGGGGTTTCAAGGATGGGAGTCATCGATTGATGATAGAAGAAACGCCGGATGCAGGCGGCCGACGAATGAGCTGAACCAGCCATAGGGTCATTTGTGCTAATCAGAAGCAGATCGATGACGTTGAAAAACAATTCTCCAAAATAAAATTATCGTACCCTCTTGACATCTGGTAGTTCGGCGCTACACTCAGCTTCGCACGCCCACTCTGCGTGCAAATTCTTGACATATCTCAAAAGAACCATGGCCGCGCTATTGGTGTTTGCTGCCTCCGGGGGAAAAGCTCCGTCTGGAGCGGTGCCGCACGCCTTGCAGTCGTTTCCCAGAGTCATGCTTTGGGCGTGGGAAGCCCGGGAAGACCTGCGGTACGCCCCGCCGGACCAATACGGTGTGGCTTATTTGGCGAAAACGATCTTCATTGGTGAACGAGTCAGTGTCGCGCCGCGCGAGGAGCCTTTGCTCATTGCTCCGGGAGCCAGGACCATGGCTGTGGTGCGGATTGAAGCTCCGCGAAACCGCGCCCGGCTGGATATTCCCAGACTTGCGGAGACAGTGGCCAGGCTGATTATTCCCGAGGCGCAGCGCCAACAAGTTTTTGCGCTACAGATTGATTTTGACGCCGCGCAATCGCAACGCTCTTTCTATCGCAACCTCATTGAAGAAGTCCGCATACAAATGCCGGCGGGGATGCCGCTCTCAATTGCGGCGCTGGCCTCCTGGTGTAAGGAAGAAAGTTGGCTGCAAGGTCTTCCTGTAAATGAAGCTGTGCCGATGCTGTTTCGGATGGAGGAAGGCCCCAAGCGGAAGAATCGTCCCGGTTGGAGCTATCGAGCTGAACAAGAGCTCTGTCAGCCTAGCGTCGGTGTATCAACAGACGAACCATGGCCGGCGATCAGTCAAAAGCAACGGATCTACGTATTTCACCCTCGCGCATGGAATCCGGTAGCGCTGAAGAATGTGGAGAGATTGGTTACGCCATGATACGACCACGGATCGCTTTTTCACTTCTAGCGTGTGTTCTGTTGGTGGCCACTGGTGAAACATGTGGTCCTGAGTTTGCCGGCCTGGTTTTTACACGGCCACACGGGCCAGACTCACCCATCCCCGACTTCACCCGAGGAAACGTTGGCGTTCCGTTGCCGGGATGGTGGCGGGCGTACCTGGTGGTTGCTTATCGCTACCTTGAAGGCAAGCCTCTTTCAAAGTCAGAAGGCACATCCTTTACTTATTTTTGGGGCGCAGAGCATAGCTTTGGTTTTTACGATCCAGTTGACCAAGCGATTGATCAATGGGAAAAAGAGCGCGCGCAATATGCGTCACGGCGGGTCACGGACAATCTTAAAGCTTATCGGGCAGACCGGTTCAGTGCGCACCTGAACTGCGCCGCATCCGCTTTTATGACTGCGGTTGAAACCCTTGAAGATCGGGCAAGGCGTTTTGGCCCGGCCAGCAAAGAGTTGAGCGAGTGGATCGCCGCACAAGACGCTGTCTTCAGCAGTTGCCAGGGAGAGTCGGTTTATCCGCCTGACCTCCCCGCAAATGCCAATGCACTGCTTCGGGCGGACAGGGATTATCAAATCGCAGCGGCCCATTTCTATAGCACAGATTACAAAGGAGCAATAGCTGCCTTTGACAAAATCGGCCGTGATGCCCATTCGCCATGGCGCTCAATTGCGCCGTACCTGGCAGCGCGTGCTTTGGTCCGACAGTCAGGAACAGACGATGCAGAACAGCGCGATACTGCAGTGCTTAGACAAGCCGACCAGCGTCTGCAAGCAATTCTTAAGGACACGACGCAAGCAAAGTGGCACCAGGCAGCACGCAAGCTCGCCAACTTAATCGCATTCCACCTTGAACCTCTCCAGTATCAACACCGGCTGGCCCGAGAGATTGCAAAGGGTGGAACCGGCGAGCTCTTCGGCCAGGACGTTCGTGATTACACACTCCTTCTGGATAAATATCTGGATGAAGAGCCTGATTTTCCAGGGATTGAGCGCTATGAGCCAGCCTACGATCGCAAACTGCGCCAATGGCGGCAAGAGCAATACGGGAAAAGACGCGAGGACCGCACAGATGACCTGACCGACTGGCTCATGACATTTCAATCTGACAGCAGCGCTGCCCGGATGCATGCGATCAGCAAATGGCGAGCCACCGGTGCCCTTCCGTGGCTTTTCATCACCATCTCCAAATCACACGGAACAGATGCGGGAATCGCGCAAGCCATTGAGGCAACCGCCAAAATTCCACCGAACTCGCCGGTCTTTGTTGCACTCAGCTATCATCGCGCACGTTTGCTTCAGGAGCAGGGTGATACCGTGACCAGCCGCGAAGCCCTGGCACAAATTCTTGACCGCAAACAGGGCCTGTCTCTCTCAACGCTCAACCTGGTCAAAGACGAACAGATGAAATTGGGTCCGGACCCAAAGAGCTTCATTGAACAACTTGCCCGCAAACCGGTAAGGCTCTCATACGACTGGTACGACGAGGACGAAGGCTATTGCTACGACACGTTATGCAAGATCACGTTCTATGGAATTGCGAACCCATCGCAACATAGCCCACTGGTCCAGCAGTTTTCTCCCGCAGCGGCGCTCCTGCTGAATACGCGCATTCCTACTCAGGAACTGGCAGCTATCGTGAACCAAAAAGCGCTCCCCGCAGCGCTGCAACGCAGGCTTGCGACCGCGGTGTGGGCACGCGCGATTTTGCTGGGCCAAGCGCAAGAGGCAGCCGAAATCGCGGATTCTGTCACCGCGACGGCCCCCGAGCTTAAGCGCTTTATCCAGGAATATTCTGCGGCAAAAAGCCCAGAGGAACGCCGGTTCGTTGCGGCGTTCGCAGTCGCTCACTTCCCCGGACTACGGCCGTTTGTGGACAGCGTATTTCCGCGCATAACTGCTTTCGCGACGGCGGATAACTATCGCGACAACTGGTGGTGCTCTGACGTGGGCGAAATTACAAACCAGCCCAACTACGATAAACAATGGCAAGACCGGACTGGCCTGAAGGTCCGGGATTTACCTGCACCTGCTTTTCTCACCGCTGAACAGCAACAACAGGGCCGCACGGAATGGGATTCTCTGCGCCGGATAGGCGCTGCAGAAAACTACCTGCCTCGTACCGTAATCGAATGGGCCAGGGCGCACCCTGACGATCCGCGCGTACCGGAAGGGTTGCACTTTGCCTGGCGCGTAGCTCATTACGCATGTTCTCAGGAAGGTACGCCAGATCATCACTACAGTTATCAGGCGTTCAAGCTGCTGCACAAAAAATATCCGAAATCAGAATGGACTCAGAAGACCAAAACCTGGCCCTGATCAGCAAAGAATTGCATAGGTTTCATTGGCTTGACCATTCCTTTTTAAGCAGGCCATAGAGGACCTCATTCACTGGAACGCCGTTGATGACGTAATGCTCGCGCAACAGGCCTTCCTCCTGAAAACCAACCTTTTCCAGTACGCGGCACGATGCGACGTTTTCTTCGTGCACATAAGCCAGCAGCTTGCGCAAATTGGTCTCGTGAAAGATTTTTTCCACCAGCAGCCTGACTGCCGCTGTAGCAATTCCCTTTCCGTGATGCGACTCCGCAAAGCCGTAGCCAATTTCGCCGTAACCCATGGCGTGGCTGATGTTCTTGAGTGAAAGTGACCCGGCTACTTCTCCATCCGCATCAACGAACCAGCGATAGCTCTCGTATTTTTTCAGATCAGAGAGGTCCGTGCCTTCTGTCTCAAGCATTTTTGCAATCTCGTCCTCGGTCATCTCCTTGAGCGGATTATGCCGGACGGAAAGCGGCTCACGTCTCCATTGGATAAAAGGCTGGAGAAAGGATGGCTCATACGGAACCAGCTTAAGGGAAAACACCGTCAGCTCCGGCTGTCACTATACCAGTTGAGACCGGCAATTTCTGGTAGTTAAGAAATGAAGATATTTAAAAGATTGCCCACAGCGCAATTGCTTGAACCGAACCAAGTATCTCCATGCCAGCGATCAGCCCGCTTTGGCCTTCGGCCTCTCCATCTGCTCACTCTCGCCTGTATTAGTGATCAGCCGAGCGCCGTGATGATAGGTAATGTAAGCCCAGGCCCACTCAATCATGACAAAGAAGCGGTTGCGAAAGCCGATGAGAAAGAACAGGTGAAGGAACAGCCAACCCAAGCTACCAGGTAACCGGAAATGTGGATCTTCCCTGGAAAGTCTGTTATGGCGTGTGAGCGCCTGATCGTGGCCAAGCTTCCCTTGTCCCAATACTCAAAATGCGCGCGCGGCTTCCTTTTCAGCGATCGCTTAATCTGCCACGCGGCGAATTCGCCCATCTGGACCGCAGGCGCAACGCCCGGAACAGGCTGTCCCGTTGTGCCGCTTGGCTGCGGCAAGATCGCCCACAGCAAAAACTTCAGGATGGGCCGGACACAGTGAGATCGGGCTGCACGATCACGCGGCCAGTTCTGTCAGTGAGCACGCCCACGCCCCAGAGAATAAGCGCCGCAGAAATCCTTTCTTTGCCAATAGAGACCAAGACTGCATCCATGTTGGTGACCATGGCATTTGGTGCGGACTTCAACGCCCATTGACTCAAGCCGGCGCAAGGGTGGGAACCCATCGCCCAGCGATCATAAAAGAAACCAGTGGTGCGGAACACGCGGCGCAAAGACCTTTATTCCAGCTTCAACTTGTCTACGATCTTGCGCCAGCGAGCATACGGCGCTACAAGTTGCAGCACGCGCTCGTGCTGCACATGGCTCTCCACGGAGCCAGTAAGAGTAACGTTGTGATCGTCGACGTCGACTTCAACATCGGAGCCGCTCAAGATGGGATCGCTGCTCATTAGGTCGTCAATGGAGTCGTGTATCCGCCGGTTGCCCTCAGTCTGGTCCCGCGGAGGAGAAGGCTGCGCGGCCGGATGCGACTGGGAGCTGTCATGCGCTGAGGAATGCGCGTCTGGGGACTGCTGCTGATTTCCAGTGAACGCGGCGAGCGCCATGCAAAGAACGAACAGAGAGATGCCAGACATATATCCTCCTTCTGACTTCTCCCGAAAACAGTGTGGCACGATTGGACGAAAAAACTCAATGTCACTGCTGGCGCGAGCTGCTGACCAGAGCAGGCTGCTCACACGACTTATCCAGCTTTAGCTCTTGGTCTTTCTGCGGGCTCTTTCTCTGATGGATCGGTGATCAATCTAGCGCTGTGGTTGTACGTCAAATATGCCCAGGCCCATTCGCTCAAGACAAAAAGGCGATTACGGAAGCCGATGAGAAAGAACAGGTGAATGAACAGCCAGCTCAACCAGGCGAGATAACCGGAAATATGAATCTTCCCGGGAAAGTCTGCAATACCGCGTGAGCGCCCGATTGTGGCCAGGCTCCCCTTGTCCCAATACTCAAAATGCTCGCGCGGCTTCCCTTTCAGCGATCGCTTAATCTGTCGCGCGGCAAACTTACCCATCTGGATTGCTGCCGGCGCAACGCCCGGAACAGGCTGTCCGTTGTGCCGCTTGGCTGCGGCAAGATCGCCCACAACAAAAACTTCCGGATGTCCGGGCACAGTAAGATCGGGCTGCACGATGACGCGGCCTGCTCTGTCAGTGGGTACGCCCAGCATCTTTCCCAGCGGCGACGCCGACACGCCTGCGCCCCAGAGAATTACCGCGGCAGGAATTTTTTCTTTGCCGATTGAAACCGAGTCTGCATCGATGTTGGTGACCATGGCATTGGTGCGCACCTCAACGCCCATTGACTCAAGCTGACGCTGAGCGCTGGCGGAAAGATCTTCAGGATACGTCGGCAGCACGCGTGGGCCGCCTTCCAGCAATATGATCTTCGATTGCCGCGGATCAATCGCGCGAAATTCGCTTTTCAGGTGATGCCGCGCAATGTCGGCAATTGCTCCAGCCAATTCCACGCCCGTTGGTCCCGCGCCGACCACCACAAACGTGAGTGGCGGGCAGCTATGCCCAGAGACCACGGCGCGCTCGGCAGTCTCAAAGCTCAAAAGCACGCGGCGGCGGATTTCAATCGCGTCTTCTAAGGTCTTTAACCCAGGCGCGAATTGCTCCCATTCAGGATGGCCAAAGTAAGCGTGGGTCGCCCCAGCGCCTACAACCAGATAGTCATAAGGAAGCTCCAGGCCATCAAGCCGGACCACGCGTTTTTGCAGATCAAAGCCGGAAACTTCACCCAAAAGAACCTCAGTATTGTGGTGGTGGCGCAGCACGGTACGCACAGGAGAGGCAATTTCAGCGGGTGAAAGCACCGCCAAGGCCACCTGGTAAAGCAAAGGCTGAAAGGTGTGATGGTTTTTGCGATCGACCACCGTAAGCCCAACAGGGGCTTTGGCAAGGGCTTTGGCGGCATTGATCCCGGCAAAACCCGCCCCAATGACCACCACCCGGGAGCTGGTAACGTGCTGTGTCATAGGTAACATTGTAGCCATATAAAACCCGACGTACACTGCTGAAGGTAAAAGCTTTACTGGCTGGCCGCAGTGAACGCGAATACAGGAATTAAGCAGCTATTCCCAGATTAGCGCCTGATTGCGTTCTCTCTGGCGGCATGTTACGTTGCAGCCAATCCAACCTAAGTTAGATCGTTCGGATTGGCCCCGGGATTCTTTGGTACGAGTGAAATATGCATATTGATGATCTGCTGCGAATTGCCATGGAGCGCAAAGCCTCCGACTTGCATTTGAAAGTCGGCAACTATCCGCATGTGCGCGTTGACGGCGAACTTGTCCCTCTCACCGACCAGCCGCGCATCTCCGCCGAAGACATGCTCAACATGGCTTTCAGCATGATGTCGAATCGCCAGAAGCAAAAATTCAAAGAAGTGGCCGAGCTTGATATGGCATACGGCGTCGCCGGCCTTGGCCGTTTCCGTGTAAACGTCTTTCAGCAACGCGGCAACGTCGGACTGGTGCTGCGCGTGATCCCCACCAAGATCCGCGCACTGGAAGAACTTTATCTTCCCAAAGTCATTGAACATATCTGCGAAGAGGCCCGCGGCCTGGTGCTGGTGACCGGCGTGACCGGTTCAGGTAAATCGACCACGCTGGCCGCCATGCTTGACCGCATTAATTCCAGCCGACCGGAACACATCATCACCATTGAAGACCCTATCGAATTTTTGCATCGCGATAAAAAAGGCTTTGTCAACCAGCGTGAAGTGGAAGTAGATACACCATCCTTCGCGTCCGCCCTGCGCGCCAGTTTGCGTCAGGACCCGGACGTGATCCTGGTGGGCGAAATGCGAGACCTGGAGACGATCTCTACAGCGCTCCATGCCGCTGAAACAGGCCACCTAGTTTTCTCAACACTGCACACATTGGATGCAGTCGAAACCATCAACCGTATCATCGCTGTATTTCCTCCACCGGAGCAGAAGCAAGTGCGTATGCAGCTTGGCGCCACCTTGCGGGCCGTTGTCAGCCAGCGACTTGTGAAACGCGCTGACGGTGCAGGCCGCGTCCCCGCTACCGAGGTCCTGATCTCTACCGCGTTTGTCCGCGAGTGCATCATGGTCCCGGAGAAAACGCGCCTGATTCACGAGGCCATAGGCGCCGGCACCTCCCAGTACGGTATGCAGACGTTCGACCAGTCCCTCTACGATTTGTACTCGCAAGGCCTGGTCAGCTATGAAACCGCCTTGGAGAACGCCAGCAATCCAGACGACTTCAAACTCAAAGTGCAGGGCATTCACTCCACTGCAGATGCCGCACGCGAGCAAATGGAGCAAGCCGGATTTAGCGCCGGAAGAGCTTAGTAGCTCAACATATAATCAACCACCAAGACATTACCCACAGGAGACGCGAACGAAGCGTCTCCTTTATTTTTTCGTGGGCGCAATTGCCAAAATCGCCGGAATCCCGCGTAATCGGAAAGCAAAATCTTACCGCTGATAAACGCTGATGACACTGATCGGAAGACGGATCCTTCAATTCTCAAGTTGGGGGACTGCGGGTAGTGTCTCAGTTTGATGGAAACTGTCTGGATCTTGTCATGTTGAGCGAAGTCCGAACGATCCCGCGAAGCGGGAGAGCGAGGGCGAGTCGAAACATCCAGAAAATGCCTCCTTTGCTATGCCGTTTCAGGGAATTTCAACCTTGCAGTCTCTTTCTCACGCCCCGCACCTAAAAAATGTCGGAATGAGAGGGAGAGCGTATCTAAGAGAACTCCCTGAATCCGCGTCGCAGAGGACACATTGTCGGGATGCTTCGACTTGCGCTCGCTTCCGCAAGCGGAACTCGCGCGGCGCTCAGCATGACAAATCAAAAATGGTTTGGTCAGAACTGAGACACTACCGAGTTGCGGTGATTCTGCCAGCTTCGCAAGGTCAGAGGCTCACAAACCCAGGGCCTTCACTTGCTCCTCAGTTTCAAAGCCAAGCCAGTGTGCCACCTCATGTCGTCTGTTCTTGTCGCTTCGCTCCAAACCGCCGGCGCGCGTTGCCCGGCAGAATCCGTTCTGCGCTTGAGGCAAGCAGCTCGCCGCGCAAGTCGGGCTCGCCGCTTATAAACCCAGGGCTTCCACTTGCTCCTCAGTTTCAAAGCCCAGCCAGTGTGCCACCTCATGCCAGACCGTCTGTTTCACTTCGGCCCGCAAATCTCCATTGGTACGAGTTGTATACCGCAGAATGGGGCCACGGAAAACGAAGATCAAATCGGGGGCATACTTCAGGTCATAGAATGACCGTTTCGTCCTGAGTGTGCCGCTGTACAATCCCAGTAATTCAGTTCCGTCGCGCCATTTCCTTCTGTCCCCTATCTCCTGCAATACCTCCGGAGGAGGCTCGTCAAGCACTTGAATGCCAGGGAAATCGGGCAGACGGCGGATCTTCTCGGGCAGGGTGCTGTATGCCCACTGGACAATGGCTTCAAAATCTTCCATTTTTGTCGCTTCGCTCCAAACCGCTTGGGAGCTTCGCCGGCCTTGATTTTAACCTGCTCCTGGGGCAGCGCGGCTCGGCGCGTGATCGGCCTCACCGCTCCATTCTTGTCGCTTCGCTCATACCGCTTGGGAGCTTCGCCGGCCTTGATTTTAACCTGCTCGTGCGGCAGCGCAGCTCGGCGCGTGCCCGGCCTCACCACTCCATTTTGTCGCTTCGCTCCAAACCGCTTGGGAGCTTCGTCGGCCTTGATTTTAACCTGCTCCTGCGGCAGCGCGGCTCGGCGCGTGATCGGCCTCACCGCTTCATCGTGAAAGGGAACCTTCCGTTCCCAGGTTCCCAAGTTTTAAACTTTGCCACCAGGGAAAATACAGTTGTTTCGCGGGCCGAGCGTGTAAGGGAGACTGGGCCGCATCCCACCCTTTCGCCGGAGCTGAAAAACAAAAGCCAGCTTCTGCGAAAGGATGGGCCACTCACTGCATTGTGAGATGGAGAAGAATATGACGAGGAAGGTGGGCCCTCGCCTTAACTGCCCATCTGGTCGTGTGAACTGCGGGCTTTAGAGTGCCTTATTGACATACCTTCAGCATGAGATTATTGTTTTGCCATTTACACCCCTTGTTGAAAAATGGTCAGTATTCCTCGGCTGTTCTCGTTTAGATGCTGCATTTGTTGCTAAGAAAGATTTCGGTGAATGAGCGGATCACAACCAACGCCACCAAATTCAAGTAGGCCGGCTGCCTTCATCAACAAACTCGCCGAAGCTTATGAGAAGCTCGAGGGCATTGAATCATCTTTAGACAGCATTATTTCTGCGAATTCCGAATTGGTGGAGCACGTATCTACTAGCTGGGCTAGCGCACTTACCCCTGGCTTTTGGGCCAAGATTTTAATGATCCGCATGAAGCAGGCGGCCAGACGTAAGCTGACATCCAAATGCCTCCGAAATATCTTAAGCGTACGATCCGCTTTTGTGATGAATGTTCAAGCCGTAAAAACCTGGCGAGATAGCGCACAATCAGTACTAGTTAAATTTAATGACACAGAAATGCGAGAACTTTACCAAACGGTTATTGCGCTTAAGTACGATGGTGATTTCTTGGAGGCTCTTGCCAGGCACAATGAGTTCTTGTTTTATTATTTTCTGGACAAGATACCGTACATTGAGCGAAACCGGGACCTCTTTGAGGGGCGCACAGTTCTTGGCCCTAGTGAATACACAATTCTTGCTGAAAGATTCTCGGTCTATCAAGACCAGATTAATTCCAGTATTAGGGCAGCAATCCAGTTGCAACCTCCACCTACTCCTCCAGTCCAGGAGAGCGCGATTTCATGACAACAGTATCTTTGATCAGCGGCAAAGGGGGATCTGGTAAGACGAGTGTAGCGTTGTCTCTAGCACAAGTGCTGGCAATACTTGATTATAGGGTGCTATTAGTTGACTTGGATACTGCTACACATGGTGCCAGTTATTTTTTCGAGACGAGAAAGCCAGGGCTCGAGGAGTGGGTACTTGCCAATCCTTATGCGGTGATGAAGCCAACACAATCAGACCAAAAAGCGCCTGAATTTGGGATTGAGGGCCTAATTTCTGAGGTCGGGACGCACCCTTCATTTAGTTTTATAGCTTCCAAGACGCAATTTCAAACGAGCGATTGGGAAACAGACTATGTGGCTGCAAACGCCACAATCCTAGCTTCCGGATTGGAACGAATAATATCCAACCGCGAGTTTGATTTTGTGCTATTTGACTGCCAAGCAGGCGTTAACGTAGTGACAGCGAAGGCCCTAGAGCTTTCAGAGTACGCGGTAATAGTGACGGAGGCTGACTCGGTTTCTACAAGAGCCCTGAGAAGCTTACAGAATCAATTCAGCCATGTCCTGCCAAGAAATACAAAAGCTTTGATCAACAAATTATTTTTGCAGGAAAAGGCGACCTATGATCAGCTAATATCAATTTTGAGGAACCTGGAATTTTTGCCGCCGATACCGTTTGATATGGACGTCCGCGATGCATTTGCGCGCAATGTAATCCCTCTGCAGACTGACAAACCCACTCCATATTTCTCGTCGATTTTACGAGTTTTGGGAGAGCTAGTTCCTTCTACTGCTTCGCGCATTGAAAAAAAGACAGCTGAGCTGGAAGATGTTGAATTTGGGAACTATGAACAGGAATTGGCAAAGCTCGAAAGACAAAGAGAGTATTTGAATCGGAAGAGACAAGATTCTATACGAGAAATAGAAAGGGAAAAGGAAAGTAATGAAAGATTTAGGCGACTGCTTATCCCAATGCTGTTAATAGTTGCATCGTTTGTTCCTTTTTTTTATGAGAAATTCTCTAATAAAATATCTAGCACGTTACTGATCGCGTTTTTTGGTATAACAGTTGCTTATGCATGGATTGTCAATGAAATATTCTTGCGTTCTAGGAAACGAAGAGTCCTTGATCGGGAACAGAAAATTGATGAAATGTCAGAGGAAATAAAAGTGCTCAATGAAAGAATCGAGAGATATAGCACGCTATATTTGACAGAACGAAAAAAAGTTCTGTTTTAAATATACATGTGCCGCACGGGCAGGTGGCCCGCGCTTCCTTTGCTCTCTTCATGTTTCCTTCAACACCGTGCGGGTGCCAATGCTTTGCGTAGAGCGCGCCTTTGTTTTTTGCGCTCGGAGCAAAGGGTGTTTTCACTCCGGCGGCTACGAACACTTTATCACCTGCAGTTGTTATCATCGTCAGCCCCTTCTCGCCTCCGCCCCGTCGGCGGGATCTGTTTCTCAAAATTCTCTTCACTTCCATCTCCTCATCGGCGAACCTCGCATGCGGAGTGCGCGGAAAATTTTCTGTGCCGCACCTACGGTGCTCATTCGTTTTTTAATGCCTACCCCGCCCTTACGGGCGGGGCTAACTTCTCACCGCGCCTCTGGCGCTGATTTTGTAGGGCTGGCAGGCCTTGGCTTCAGCCACCATTCTTGTTCGTTGCTTTTGGCGCGATCAGACGCGCACGTGCAGGCGTTGTTGTCAGCAGAGGGTCGCAGATTTTTTTGTTGAAATCGAGTGGAAATAGTGTAGAGTAAGTTTCGTATTTTGTTCGGAGCAGTATTTAGTACTTAGTAATTGGTATTTAGTAAAGGCAAAGGAAAAACCAAACCCGGCGAAGCCGGGTTTTGACATTTATGGGTTGCGACCCTCTGCTGAACGTCTCAGCATTGGGTCGATTTGGGTCGGCTGGGGTCGAATTGGGTCGAAACCGGGGGAGGGGGCGGGGTGGGAGCCAATCGGGACATCTGGACATCGGGTCATCGAGACATCAGATCATCGGGGACAGCGGGACATCCGGTCATCTGGTGATCGGGAAACAACTTGTTAGCCGCAGATTGGCGCGGATAAAAGCAGCTGGCGCCCCAGCCCGCCTGCCCATTCCTTCCGCAAAGAACGCGGAACGGATGGGGCCCGCACAAAAGCGGCGCGGTCCTGGGGAGCCCACGGGTAATGGAATTTAGTTGTCGGATAGCAAGAAAATCAGCAAGCAAATGAGGTGGGAGATGAATGGAAACGAAGCAGAAGAAGAACAGATGAATGAAAACGAAGCAGAAGAAGAACAGATTCAGGAGTCAATCAGTACGCGGGAGATCAAGCCGAGAGATCCGCAGGACCCGCTGGCGACGGCGACCTACAAGGGGCAATTCTATACGCGCGAGGAGGTAAACGAGCTGATCCAGCGGGAGAACGATGCCCTAGTGGAAGAGGAGAACCGGGAATACTGGGAGCAGTCTGAAGCCGGCCAGCTATGCATTGAGTTTTATGAGGCGTTCCGGGCGTACGAGAAATATATCCAGGAGAACCCGCATGCGATTTTCAAGTACTCCGGAGACCGGGTGGATTACAGCGAGCACAAGGCGTTTGAGGATGCCCTGAAGGCGCTGGACCAGGACCGGAGCAAACGGGAAGAGACAGCGCGAAAGAACCTGGAAAAGGCGCAGCGGGCAGCGCGATGCCAGCACACGTATGTGAATGGCGACCGGTGCGGCGCACCGCGAGTTCGAGGCCGGAAGCTGTGCTACATGCATGAGCGCATGGAGCAGACGAAGGCGGAAAAGCTGGACGTTGATCTTGGGCCGATGGAAGATCCGGACAGCATTCAGATGGGAATCAAGAGGCTGCAGGCGGCGATTATCGACGGGAAACTGGATTCAAAGCAGATAGGGCAGCTGGCCTACACGATTCAATTAGCCGCGTGGAACGTAACCAGGACGAGCATGATGGCGAAGACGTGAGCGAGAAGATGGCATAGAAAGAGGCAGGCTGGCCGCGGTGGACGGTACCAGATAGGCATGGCTCTGCGTCATGGGCTGAGCGAAAATTTCAATCGCTTTTTCAGCTACTCTGGTGTAAATTGTAGCCGGATAATACATCTTAAAGCGATATATATACGCGTTAAGACTGTGCCACGCAAAATTGAGCCTATGTCCTCCATTCGCTCATGGTGCGAACCAACTGTGCCTGCCTCTTTGTTGTGGGAAGACCCGGCGACCGAGTTCTTCCCCGGGCGGGCCGACTCAAAAACTTCAGACATCGAGGCGAACATGAATCACTCATTCAAATGCATTGCTGCTGCTTTTATCTTTACTCTTGCCATCACCGGCTGCCATCACGCCGTTACCACGGCAAAGGCCCCGCAAGCGCCACCCACGCCAGCCGTTGAGCCGGCAGCCGCCCCAGCCGCGCAGCCTGCCACCGCACCAGCAACTCCCGTGATAGCAAAGAAACCGGAACTCACGGATGAGCAGCTATTCGCGCAAAACGTCAAGGACATTTTCTTCAGCTATGACAATGCCGACGTTCGCGCCGACGAGCAGCCGGACCTCTCCCGCGACGCCGCGTTCCTCGCCAGCCATCCCGCCCTGAAAGTGGTGATTGAAGGCCACTGCGACGAAAGAGGGTCTGACGAATACAACCTCAGCCTGGGCGAGAGCCGCGCCGATAAGATCAAAAACGATTTGCTTCATGAAGGGGTTTCTTCCGACCGAATCAAAGTGATCAGCTACGGTAAGGAACGGCCATTTTGTTCGTCGGCAGAGAACGATGCGTGCTGGCAGCAGAACCGGCGGGCGCACTTTGTCCTGGAGGCGAAAAACTGAACGGGGAGAGGACTTTATCGCCGCAAAAATCTCTTGGTCGCCTTTAAAAACAACTCCGGCTGATCATAGTGGACTGGAGTGGCCGGCTTCTCCACTTTGATCAGCTTGTAGTTCCATTCGTTCGCGGTGTTGGCGAAAGGGTGGAAGCCGCGTGGGCTTTAAGCTAAATCTTTTCCGCCTGATATCCTAGAAGCGTTTCTTTTTGATCCACATTCAACACGCCCTGAAGGAAGCCATGGCCGCACTGATTGATGCCATTGACATCAAGCGCAAAATGTTTTTTGAGTTGGACGGCACGCCTTTCCACTGCCTTGACGTAGAGGTAAACACTCCTACCGCGCGCGGCGGGCAGACACTGGTTCGCCTGAAGATGCGTAATCTTCTTACCCGCGCCGTCTTTGACAAGACGTTTAAAGCCAGCGACAAGTTCAAAGAACCCGATCTGGAAATAGTCCCGGCCTCTTACTTATATAGCGATGCGGACGGTTATTACTTTATGGACCAGGAGAGCTTTGAGACTCTGACCCTCTCACAGGAGATGATTGGCGACGCGCAGGATTTTCTTGCCGAAGGCCTGGTGATCCAGGTACACAAGTTCAACGGCAATCCCATTGGTTTGCAACTGCCTCCGCATCTGGAGTTGACGATCGCCCGGACAGAGCCTGGCGTGCGCGGCGATTCCTCTGGCGGTAACGTGACCAAACCCGCCACGCTGGAAACTGGATTGGAAATTCGCGTGCCTCTTTTTATCAAAGAGGGTGAGAAGGTGAAAGTCGCCACGGAGACACGGGAGTTTGTGGCCAGAGCGTGAGGGGAATTGACAAAATCGCCGGGATTCCCAGCAAGCCAAACCATGCTTGCTAGGGATCGTAGATCACCACTGAAATCTGGGGCGTCGCCGGTGACAGACAGACATGCGTGATTTGCGGGGAATACTCGTACTCGCTCTGGTGGCGAATTATCGTGCGGGACAGAAAACCAAATCAAAAGGTGGGCCACACGTCCGGAGACTTAAGTTCGAGCTGCGATATACGGTTGCCGACGCATTTACATATCCTTTGGCATGTCCAAACGAGCGTTCCTCCAGCATAGCAGTTGCCCGCGCAGTCTTTTCCACCTAATATCTGGATCTTGGAACCGGCAGCACAATTCAAAGATGACGTGCATTCATTTGTGGCCTTGTCACAGGCTTCTCGTTGTGTGGAACCGTCAGCTTGTCCCCAGTGGCCCTGCCGCCCATCGCCGCTTGAGAGCGGAACATCTGAAAGTCCAAGGCGTTGAGCGCCCGTATCTGCAGGTACGGCAACGTCCTCTGTTGGATCAAATTCGACTGTCCTCAAACTGACTGTTGTCAATGCAATGGTTCCTGCCGGCTGATCTGACATTTGCGCGTGTTCGCCAGGCACGTAGATTTGAAGCTTCACCTTTGTGTAGCCGTCCGGCAGATAACGCACAAAAAATCCGCCAGGATGTGACGACCATCTTCCGCGGGGGATTGTGACGCCATTGTGCTCCGGCGGACCAGACAGCACAGCGAGCCTCTCTAGTTCACCAAAAGTAGTATTCGCATTCGCCAACTTCCTCCTGATCTCGGCCTGCGTCTCCAGAAGCTTGCGCGCTTCAGGCGGCGCGGATTCCAGCGCTTTTTCCCACAGCGGGCCTGGAACCAGGCCTAATGCTCCTCCATTCAGATCAAGAAGTTCTTTCTTGGTGAGCAGTTTGGCGGCTACTAGCTGAATGGCCGGAGACAAATCTTCAAGCCTGGCGTGGGCTTCAATAGCCCAGATCAGCGTTTGAACCTGAGACTGCGGTATCTCCCGATGCTGGCCAACGCCGCGCAGAATAGAGTGAATGATTGCGGCTTTCGACCCTTTCAACGGCGCGTATAAATATCCACTGCCACCACTGGGGCCATGGGTCCCCGCGTGAAGACAAAAGCTCTCCACTTCCGCTTCATAAGCGCCTGGCTGCAACAGCAAGCCGCCCTGAGGACCGGCGGGCAAGCTAAAAAGCGGTTTATAGGTATTGGGTTCAAAGTTATCTGCCAGAGTGACTGTTTTGTCGGTGTCAGCAAAGCTGGTTGAAATGGGATCCTCGCCGTGCAGGTTGAAAGGAAGATCCGCTGAAGAGTTCCCAAGAGGGATCTTAGGAATCTGGATATGAGGTATCTGGGCTCCAGCGGGCACGCAAACCGTGCTGACGACAGCCAGAAAGAGTATTACATGAGACGCGACTTTCATTGCATTCATGATTTAGCAAGACAGAAACCGTGGTAAAAGACCATAAAAAAGCAAATTCTTCGAGTCCGCCACCCAATTGCGGCCTCAACTAAGCGGTAGCATGCTTTCTCATAATAATAATCGGAATTTCAGACATCATCTATTTTATAGTGCAGGCAAGTCTCCAGGCGTTACAGAGAATCTTGAGTTTCCGAACTGGATACCTGAATGACTCCAACTATGCCGCGACCTACTCCGCCTATCGGCGCGGGTCGCCCAGCAATCAATAAAAAAGGCCCGACCCGCGGGCCTTTTTAGGTTAGTTGATTTTGCTGCGAAGACTACTGGCCGAGGCACGCCGGCGGGACGTCACTGCAGTCTCCACTGATGACTCTGCAGGTTACGGGATCATAGTTACAAGGTCCGGTATTGAAGCTGCCAAAGAATTTGTGGACAACGAATCCGCCGGCGGTCTGCTGAATTTCTTCTTCGCTCAGAATGCGGGCGCCAACCCGGCTTAACACGCGATTTGTTTCCATGGAATGCTCCTTTTTTTGACTTCTAGCAGGCATTATAAGCGGCTGATGAAGCCAGCAATAAGCGAAAACCCGAGTGGAAAACAAATCTAGTTCTGAATTGGGAAATGTGGGAAATAGTTCTGAATTGGAAAATGAATATTGCAGAGCCAACCTACGAACGAGCTTATGCTCCTGATTTATCCATGTCTCGGTGTCTTTGTGGCGAGATTTGCTATTCTTCCCTTGTGCCCTTCCCTCGTTCCAAGAAAATTTACGACACTGAAGACGCACTCTACGATTACGCCATCCGCTCGCTTTCTCGCCGGATGCGTACTGTCGCAGAACTCAAACGCCTCATGCGCCCACGAGTTCCGCAAGGCGAGATTGGCGAGTTGCTGATCAACATGGTCATCCTGCGCCTGAAAGACCAGAAATACCTGAATGACTCTAATTACGCCGCGACTTACTCCGCCTATCGCCGCGATACGGAGAAGTTTGGCAAACGCCGCATCATTACCGATCTGAAAGTCAAAGGCGTGCACGCTGACGTGATTGAAAAAGCCGTGAAGGAAGCTTATTCATCGATAGATGAGCAGGCCCATGCGCGGGCCTTTTTGAAGCGCAAGCGGCTGAAGAAGCCGGCCAACAATCGTGAAGCTGCGCGCATTTTTCGCGCGCTGCTGCGGGCTGGCTTTGGAGTTGGCGTGGCGATTACAGTCCTGAAAAAATGGGAGGTGGACGACGAGGTCTTGACCGCGCTGCAAGAGGAGCCGGAAGAACAATAAACCCTCATGCAACGGGCGAGCCCACTTGCGCGTCCACCGGCCTGCAAATTAATGCTCGGCGGCAATGGCAAGCCGCCCACTTAGCTGAACGCCGCGACCACCCAGAAGTTCCCGGGGCCGTGCTTTTTATCCGGACGGAAACAAACGCCAAACTTCATGCGATAGTAACCTCTGGCGGCCACGTCTTTCTGTAGTTCTTCCGGCAAACGAGGTTCTGATGCCGAAAAGACCACCAGATAACTCCCGCTGATCCCATCGGAGAGCTTCGCCGCGTCTCCATCAGTGGAACAAGCAAGGTCGTGCATGAGCGGATCAGGCCGTGCGTTGACTTTCCACGTGCCTGTGATCTTTCGCGGAAGTTGAAGCCGCTCCGCCAAAGCGGCTCCGAACTCAGCTTCAGAGTAAACCGGCACCTGGAAGACGAAATCTTGTGTGACGTAGATTTTGCCGTTCTGCTTTATGACTCCAATGCCCACAGCGTTGTATTTGGGGTTAAGCATGTTGGCGCGATGCCCGGCCGAGCCCATCAGCGCCAGGTGAACATCTTCCACATAGCCCGTCAAAGCAATGTTTTCGCCTGCCCTGGTGAACCGAACGCCCCGCAACGCAATCCTCTCCTGCAACGGCGGCTCACCGGCAAGCCGGTGCGCAATCTTGTCGTTTTCCGCCATGGTCTGGCTGTGGCTGCGCGCCGCTTCTGCCAGCAGGTCATTCCATTCCAGGACTGCAAGTCCGGCCTTTTGCCGCTCTTGATTCAGTTGATCAAAGATCTGTCCTTCTTCCGGCGATGGCGAAGCCCCGGCCAGCGGCGCCACTGCCAGAATAAGTAAGAATGCTGCGCAGAAAATCGACGCTCTCACCCCGGATGATCTATTCATCTGCATCGCGCTCTGTAGCACGGTAAAACGCCGCCACCACCCAGAACCTTGAGAATCCATTGCTTCCTCCTGTTTGTAAACAGACACCAAGGTTCATTTTTTGGATCGTTTTATCGGCAGCGGCCTTGCGTAAATCGTTTGGCAAACGTCCAGGGCCAGACATCGTGAACACCAGCAGCCTGGCCACCCCAGACAGTCCTTTGATCATTTTGTCAGTATCCATGTCATGGGCGCACGCGGCCTTGTGAAGCCGCGCGTCACTTACCACCTTCACCGGCTGCAGCCTGTTGGCGCGCCGCGCCTTGTTGAAGCTGGTGATCAAAGCGTTTTGAAATTGTTTTTCCGTATAGCTCGTCAGGATGTGGGCGAAGTCCTGGGTGATGAAGAGTTCCTGGCCGCGCTGGACAATGGCTATCCCAATCCCGTTGTAATCGGGATTCAAAATGTTCTCGCGATGGCCGGTCGAATGCATGAGACCCTGGTGCGCGGTGATCACATCGGGGGCCTGCGCCACATTTTCTGCCGCGGAGTTGAAACGCGCGCCCGTCGCGCCAACGCGCTCCTGCAATGAAGGTTCGCCGCCAAACTGGTGTGAGAGGTCCTGGTGCGCTGCGAGAAGTTGCGAATGTTTCAGAGCCGCTCTGGCAAGATCGTCATTCCACTCCAGCGTGCTCCGTCCGGCCCTGGCCCGCTCACGGTTCACCAGGTCAAAAAGCTGCTTTTCCATTGCCGACTGAGCAGACGCAGCCGCAGTACAAAGAATAAGGACAAGTACAACGATGTTTAGCTTCATCCAGCTTGCATTGTAACGTGAGAACCGCAGCCTGACGCCCTCCCCGTGCTCAGCTGCTATCGGTGCGGAAAATGCAAGATGGCGGCAACCGCGGTGATGTCAAGCTGCCTGTGTAAAAAGCTTGAGGGTGCGATTTTTCCATTCCAGGTTGAATCTTTGGAAAATGGAGTAAATGATTCGATCCACGCTTTGCACGTTCACAAAGCAAACCATGGGCCGGGTGCGGCGCC
>DATEHN010000009.1:0-34778 GCA_035279585.1 Candidatus Angelobacter sp.
CGCGAGCCTATTCCGACGATCTGCGGGGCAAGATTTTGCGGGCGTATGAACATGGGCAACAAGGGCTGGAGGCCATTGCCGAACAGTTTGGGGTCAGCTACGGCTACACCAAGAAGATTCGGCGCCAGCAGTTACAGAGCGGGCAGGTAGAAAGGCCACGGCAGAGGCGTCATGGACCGGTCAGCCGAGTGACGCCAGAAATCGAAGAGCAGCTGCGGCGCCAATTGCGGCGGCAGCCGGATCTGACGCTGTGGGAATTGGGCGAGGGGCTCAAGCAGAGCCATCAGGTGGGGCTCAGCCGGACGCGCCTGTGGGAGGTGTTGCAACGGCTGAAACTGCGGCGTAAAAAAAATCCCTCCACGCGGCCGAGCAGGACAGCCCCCAGGCACAACAACAACGCCAGGTCTGGTGGGAAACGGTAAGCCAGATTGACCCGGCGCGGCTGGTGTTTCTGGACGAGAGCGGCGTAACCACGGAAATGACGCGCCGCTACGGTCGGGCCGAAGGTGGCCAACGAGTCCACGATGCGGTGCCGGCTGGGCATTGGCGTACGCTAACGGTTCTGGCGGCTCTCAGTTTACGCGGTATACGAGCCGCGATGACCGTCGAGGGGCCCACCGACGGCGATGTCTTTCTGGCCTATGTGGAACAGGTTCTGGGGCCGCGGCTGGAACTGGGCGACGTCGTGATTCTGGACAATTTGCCAGCCCACAAGGTGGACGGCGTACGTTCCTTAATTGAATCCCGCGGCGCACAACTGTTGTATCTGCCGCCCTACTCGCCCGACTTCAATCCGATTGAGCAGGCTTGGTCCAAGATCAAAGAGCTGTTGCGGACCATCAAGGCACGCATGCTGCCACTGCTGGAAGAGGCCATCGCCGCCGCCATCGCTGCCATCACCGCTGACAACGCTGCTGGCTGGTTCCGCCATTGCGGATATCGGATACACTAACTATGAAACTGCTCTAAGTTGTCAAAGACCGTCCAACACTGCTTTCCTCGCTGAGAGGGAAATAGTCTACTTTACCATTTATTCGCCTTGATGTAAAGAAAAAGTGAGGTTTTTACAAAAGCGCGACATATAAAAGTAGCCGAAAAAAGCTTCTTTATTCGGGGGCATATTCGAAATGCGTGTGCAATATTTTGTCCCAAATATGTAATTGATTTGCTCAATCATTTCCTTAGAGGGCTTGCATTTATAGCTTTGTTGATTTTGCTATGCCAGCAGCTCCTAATTTGTTGACTGCTGATCAATCTTCGGCTAGTGTATCCCGCGCACTCCCTTTCGCAGGCTGGCATAGTTCGTCCATGCGCCTCATCTCAGGTGTTAGCGCTGGAATGACAGCTATCTTGCGCGGCCCTATACACAACATTTGTTGGTAAAACAACAACGGCCCTGGGCAACTTGGCTTTTGATCCCGTGGCTACTCGTGCCCTTTCGGACATGACATTGCGCTCTTTGTTGCCCTTAAATAGATAGAGGTTGCCATGACGAAAGTCTTCCTGCAAAAGTGGAATCTACGCCGACGAATCTTCATAGGATCAATAGGAACGCTTGTAGTTCTCATCTCCAATTTGTTTTTTCCTCGTGAGATCCAAAGCTCAATTCCGTGGCCTCAGTTCAAAATAAAAAGCGGTTGCACTGCTCTGGGTAAGAGGCCATTACGAGTGGGAGTCAGCCAATGGGCAGGCTTTACTGGAGGCCTGCTGGCAAATGGCGGCATGCACTCCACTCCGGATGCCGCAAAGCTCTGGGGAAATAAGTATGGAGTGGAACTTGTCCCTTTAGAGGACTTCACAGCCCGACAGGAGGCTTTTTCTGAATGCGCTGATTCCGGCAATCATGTCGACATCTTATGGACAACTATAGATACTTGGGCGGCGGAGTATCCCCTGCTCAAGCGCAACGCGGATTCACCTGACAACATTCCACGCGCATTCATGCAAATCGCGCAATCGAAAGAGGCTTGCGCCATCATAGTCAGAGATCGCTTCAAGGGACAGCTTGCAGACTTGCAGCCCGGCAAATTGGGTGCTCCTAAACTCAGCCCAGCTTACGCACTTGCTTTGCGGAATGTTGCCGGACATTCTGACGTCGTCGTTCCCACGGACACATCGGACGACGCTTTACACGCATTCCGGATAGGTACTCTCGATGCGGTTGCGTTATGTGAGCCTTTTTTACATCAGTTACGTAAAACTGAGACCAACGTCAGAAAAATCGACGATCCTACTCCGCAGGTTTTTATTCTTGTTGCCAGAAATGAAGTTTTTAAAGCCCCAGGAATTCTTGAGAAATTCGCCAAGCGATGGCTCGAAGGAAATAAGGACTGTCACTGGAACCATTCAGCGGCCCTTAGCTTCCTTGCTGAACAACGGGGAAGCGGCACGGAAGAAGGTGCTTCAGACACGACGCTTGATTCAGAGCTGCAGGAAGCTCAAATGTCTACTCCAGAAGACAATCAAAAGATGTTTGATGCGGATTATGATGCTCAATTCAATGCCGCCAGCAATTTATGGGTAGCCGCGGGAATAAGTCCTGCCAGCCCCGAGAACTCCAAAATACCTGACATTATCCAACACATTGCTCCTTTTGCCAGAGCGGAAGATTGCATTAACTTCAAACAAGCAGAGACCAATCCTTATCAGCATACAGTGCATTTCGATTCCAACAGCTCTGATCTTAAAGTGTCCGACGGTTCCTGGGCAGTCAGTATACGCCAGATATTGCGCGACAATCCCCGCGCTCAGGTATGCATTACCGGCCATACTGACAATACTGGAACAGAAAAAACCAACAAGGCCCTCAGTTATAAGCGTGCGCAGGCAGTTGCGAATTACCTGGAGGTCCCACCTATCAGGATAGTCAAATTCGAAAAAGCGAATCGTGAACCCATCGCCACCAACAAGACGCATGACGGAAGGGCGCAGAATCGCAGAGCTGAAATTGAAGTTGTAGTGGGTGTGAAATGAGCAGTCAATCACAAAAAACGCGTTGGCTGCTCTCACAACAGCTTAATTTTACTTTTTTGGCAGGCGTTGGAGTCTTTTGCTATCTCACACGGAACACCCGGGTCTTACCGTTTGTAGTGGTAATTGAGATCTGGTATTGGGTGCTCTATGGGCCTTTATGTGATTGGTCAAAGCACCTGCGAGGCAAGCTGCCTGTTCGGCTGCGCAATCTGCGTTGGCAGCCTTTGCTTTCCTGGCTTTTGCTCATGATTAGCATCTTGTTTGTTGTGGTCCCGGCAGAGCACGTTAAATTTCGGGGTATTGCATTTGACCTTACTTACGAGAGGTGGGAAATTGCGGGATTGACTTGGAACCTGATTTTTTCAAGCATCTGCTACTTCATAACATGGCCCTTATTTAAGCGCCAAGGGTGCATGCTTATTTATTTAACCTGCCTTGGGATTGCAGTATCCCTCACCATTGGAGCCATTCTCTCGCTTGCTCCTCGGGATGACGGCAGGGCCCCCGATTACCAGCTTCATCTCTTGTTGGTGATGTTGGTGGCCATTTGCTTTGTACTGGTCGATATTGTCATTTGCTTCGATTGCCCTCCAGAAAAAGAGCGGGCTCTCAAGGCACTCTTCTATGCTGATCTGCCAACCCTGTGTGCTCTTGCAATACTTTTTGCAATACTTTTTAAGGCTCCCCACCCAAGCACCCTGAATACTTTCCTCAGCGGTGCCATTGCCTTTCAATTCATTGCCAATTCGCTGGCCTTTGCCTTTATCGAAGGCGGAATTTCCACAATTTTCGTGCTGGCTGAGCCGCCGCTCGGGACTCCTGCCGGTGGCGCTCCAATACGCGATGACCAAGCCCAGACTGTTGCCTTAGGGACATAAAACCACTCGGCTGCGCTCCACTGAGGACGAATTTGATCTGCCTCAAAGCAACGGGCGAGGAAAGAATATCTGGAATTCAAATTATTATTCTTTCAACGGAGGTTTCCATGCGCAAAGTTTTTTCAATCGCATTAGTTGTTGGGCTCCTAACTTTTCTGGCGGCGAACCTTGCCGGCTCGCCGGACAAAACGGCCGACCTCAAGAAGGCCGACCAGGACTGGAACCAGGCGGCGCAGTCGAAGAACGCTGACCAATTCGCAAGCTTTCTGGGTGACGACGCCTACGCCTGCGGCCTGGACGGCAAGTGGGTGCACGGCAAGGCCGCCATCGAGGACGAGTGGAAGAAGATGCTGGCCGATCCCAGCTTCAAGCTGAGCTGGACGGCTGAGTCCGTTGAGGTCTCAAAGGACGGCAACCTGGGCTACA
This sequence comes from Candidatus Angelobacter sp., assembly GCA_035279585.1. Lineage (GTDB taxonomy): Bacteria > Acidobacteriota > Terriglobia > Terriglobales > Acidobacteriaceae > Angelobacter. Next base: position 4,278 of record DATEHN010000009.1, read on the forward strand.
CGCGCGGGACATTTGAGGGCAGCCAGGGGAATGGGAGCTTCTCCGGCAGTTACGCCACGGTGTGGAAGAAAGGAAAAGACGGCAAGTGGAAAGTGGCGGTGGACATTGCGAGCGCCGCGCCGCCGCAGAAGTAAGGAGTAGCCGCAGGTGAACGCTGAGCGGCGCAGATAAAAAATTCTGGCCACGGAAATGCGGAGAGGCTGAGAGAAAGATTTTTACCACTGATGAACGCTGAGCAACACTGATGAGGGGAGAATCCTAAAAGATAGTAGGGCCCCCCTTGCTGCGCTCAGGGTAAAGAAGAAAACTACGCGCCCATGGCCCCGCTGGAGCCCAGTGGCAGGAAATACTGAGTGCCGCGGATGGGTTCGCTTACACGGCGCAGCAGCTCCTGGAGATCGGTATGGCGCTCGACAAAGTCGATATCGTTGGTGTTTACCACCAGCAGGTCTGACGAGGTGTAATGAAAAAAGAAATGCTCGTAAGCCTTGACCACTTCTTCAATGTAGTCGTCGCTTACGGCAGTTTCACCGGCAAGGTTTTTCTTGCGCAGCCGTTTTTTTAGCACCTCCGGCGAGGCCTGCAGGTAGATCACAAGATCGGGCGCGGGCAGCTGGCTGCGGAAGAGCTGGTAATAGCGGTTATAAATTTCCAGCTCAGGGTCGCTCAGGTTGATGTAGGCGAATATCTTGTCTTTTTCAAAAATGTAGTCAGCCACCACGGTCTTGCGCGAGTTAGGGCCAACGTCAAGCCGGTGCAGTTGCTCAAACCGGCGGATGAGAAAAGCAAACTGGGCCTGGAAGCCGGCGCCGCGCTCGCCCTGGTAAAAGGCCTTTAGAAAATGATTGTCCTCAGGCTCAATTACGCGTTGCGCGTTCAGCCGGTCAGCAATGATGTTGGCCAGCGTGCTCTTGCCCACGCGAATGGGGCCTTCCACTGCTATATATTGTGGTGGTTCAAAAAGCTTGGCCATGGAGACACGGTTTTTGCCGGCTGGCTTGCAGCATATATCGCCGGGCGCTTGCTGGCAATGGACAATCAGTCAACAGCTGTGGAAACTCTGTGGGCGAACAGAAAGTCTTGTGATGCAAGCGGTTATGGGCCGCAAAGAATTTGGTAAATGAGTAAATTGGTAATTGGGAGCAGTCAACTGAAAGACAATAGCGGTTGATCGATAATTCAAAGCGGCAGGTTTCAAAAGCTTTGCTTAAAAAACAAACTCTTGCCACTGATGAACACTGATAAGAAAAAAGGTCAATTTGTCAGCAGATCCTATTATCAGCAGGTCCCAGGCTAAGCATTTGTTTGATCAAGTGTTATCAGTGCAAATCAGTGGTAAGTGCATTTGGCGGGCTGAATTTTTGAGCAAGCCGATTTTCAATTACCAAATTACCAATTTACCCAATTACCAAACCAGAAAAATGCTTTTGCCTTTGATCTCCGTGTTCTCAGCGGCGGCTGCCAGCTACGCCGGATACGCCACCATGGCGCCGCAATCGCAGCTTTATGGCCGCACGCTGACCCACGGCGCCGATCCTGACCAAATTGCTCTTACCTTTGACGATGGCCCTAATGATCCGCACACGCTGCGCCTGCTGGATGTTTTGGCGCGGCACAATGCGAAGGCTACATTTTTTCTCGTCGGGAAGTATGTGCGCCAGCGGCCGGATATTGTTCGCGCGATTGTGGCGGCAGGGCACGAGATTGGAAACCACACGTACACCCATCCCAACCTGATCTTTTTATCGCGCCGGCGAGTGCGCCAGGAGTTGGAAGACTGCAACAAGGCGCTGGCCGATGAACTCGACCACAAGCCCGTTCTGTTTCGCCCGCCGTTTGGCGGTCGCAGGCCAGGCGTTCTGAGTGTTGCTCGCGAGCTGAGACTAAAGCCGGTAATGTGGTCGGTGACTGGCTATGACTGGAATGCGACGTCGGCGGATTCAATTCTTGGCAAGGTTGCGCCCAGGCTGAAATCCCGCCGCGCGGAGATTGTGCTGCTGCATGATGGCGGGCATCTTTCCTTTGGCGCAGATCGCAGCCACACCGTGGAAGCCACTCGCCGGCTGCTGGAGATGTATCCCGATAGGCGCTTTGTTTCTGTGTCTATGCTGAAGGGCAACCCGAATAGAGACATAACCCTTAAGAACTAGGTAATTTTCATGCCATACACAACACGTACCGCTGCATATAATTTGTTTGTGCGCCGGGTTCTCTCAAGCTTTGGCTGTTTTGCGTTCGCGCTGAGCCTGCACGCGTCTATCCCCGGCAATGCTGCTGCCAGATTTAACCAAAGCTCAGCCACGGTGGATCGCCCCGTGCAATCCTCTGAACAGCTTCCGCTGACTGCTGCTCCTGCTGACAGGCATTCGTTTTACCTGGAGTTTTATGCCACAGAGCCGTTGCCGGCCCGGGTTGAGCGAAAACCAGGGCTTTTTCATCGCATCACCAGCGCGATCAAAAAGACGGCTCAGAAGGTAAATCTGATTCCGAATTGAGCGGCAAACGGCATTCCTACAGTTGTTCCCGGTCCAAAGAAGTCTCCCAGCGCTCCGCCCGCTACCTTCAACTGATTGAGGTTGGCGATCGGCGCCAGTGAGGTACAACTTGCATCCAGACAAATGTGAGTCACATTGCCGGCCGCAACTTCACTTGGAGGCACCGGCAATGCGCCTATATCTGCCACAAAGTTGTTGCCCGGATTGGTACGGTTAAAGAGATTGAAGAGCTCCACAAAAGGCTTGATGCTTGCGCGCTCACCCAGCTTAAAGTTGCGGCTAACGCGCAGGTCCACTTGTGCCAGCGGAGTGCCGCGAAACTCGTCCAGCGTAGTTTGCTGGCCGTTGACCACAGCCCGATCATTGGCTACACCGTCGCCATTGATGTCAACGCCGGTTCCAAGCGTGAAAGGACGTGCACTTTCAAATTGTGACAGCGTGCTTACCTCAAAGGCCCAGGGCAAATGCGCAGTGCCCGCGATCACAAAACGATGGCGGACATCTTCACCCGACGGCCCATGATCGCCAGGACCAAACGGATTGGTCACGTTGGTTACTCCGTTTACGTAATCAAACAGTTCACCAACATTCGCGCCCCAGGTGCTGGCACTGGCCAATGTGTAATGTGCTGTAAACTCCAGCCACCGCGAATTGTGGTTTACTGCAAAAGAAACTCCGTCATACCGTGAGCGATTGTCGGTGCGAAACACAGAAATGTCCGGCGCTGTAGCTGGCAGGGTGGCGTTGGGCGCATTGACCGGGTCCTGGGCAATGTACTCATAGCGCCGGTATTGATGAACACCTTGCTGGTGCTCGTAATTGATGTTGAGCGTCCACGCCTTGGTAAACGCGTGCTCAATTCCGGCATTGGTCTGCAGCGCGTACGGCGACTGGTAGTGTGGGTCAATCAGCGCGCCTTGATCGCCTGCGCCCAGCAATGTTGTCGATCCCGGTACAACGGCGCGGAATGCGTCAACCCAGCCGTTTTGTGCCAGGTCATTGAAATAAATGCCCGCGCCGGCGCGAATCACAGTGTTGCTTCGCGGCGAATAGGCAAATCCCAGCCGTGGTGCAAATGCTTTTCGGTAGTCATGGGGAACACCCTGCGGCAACGGCAGATTGAGTGCTGCCACAGTCTGCACTGCCGCATTGTCATTCTGGTTCCTGCCATTTGAGTTGAAGAGGCCGAACGTCGTGTCGTAACGCAGGCCATAGTTCAGGGTAAGGTTCTTGCGGAACCGCCATGAGTCCTCCGCGTAGAATCCCAGCCGTTGCACGTTCTGCGCAAAACGGCCGTTACCTCCAAATACGGTCTGGTTGGCCGGATCATTCAAGTCCGCTGCAAAGGTGCCTGGGTTGGCCACATAAAAGCTCGGGTTCTCCGGCAGCGTGAACAAGGTTTCAGGATTATCAGACAGTCTGCCACTCAGCACCGGCTCGTGGATAAAGTTGATCCCGAAGCGCGGCGCGTGTGTCCCGGTGGAATGCGTTACGTCATAACGGAACTGATATTTCTCTTGATCTCGGTTAATAGGGAATGCCGTAATGGGCGTGACAAACTGGTTGTCACCAAAAGTCTCAAACCCAGATGTGGTAAGCACGGTGGTACTGAAGGGGAAAGCCAGACCGAACCCCAGATCGGAATTGCGTATCTTCACATGATGAAAGCTGTTCGCTTGGAAAACAAAGTTGCCGATCCAATCCGCAGAAAACTCCTTCTGGTTGCTGAGCAGCACACTGTAATAGTTCGACGTCGTGCTGAAACCCGTTGACGGTAGCGCGCCTTCATGCACAAGATCGTTTTTCGTGTCGCTCCGGTCCAGCGCGCCACGCAAAAACCAATGTGAGCGATCAGACTGGCTGAAATCGGCCCGGATGGAAAATAGTGTGTCGTGAAATGGCGTGCTCACAGAGCTAGGTACCGGAATAGAGGTCACGCCGGGAATCTGCCCTGAAGAGGCCAGTTGGTCCAGAGCGTTAAATTCGCTCAGGCTTTGGCTGCTGTAAGCCACGCTGGCATCTTCATTGATGTATTCAAAGGACGAGAAGATCCACAACTTGTCCTTGATCATTGGGCCGCCAACTGCGGCTACGCCATTCTGCCGTGAAAACGGCTGTTTAGGATTAGGCTCAGGATTGTCCAGCTTGTTACGTGCATTCAACGCGGCATTGCGAAAATAGCCCGCGAGCGTTCCGTGCCAGTCATTACCGCCGCGTTTGGTGCTGATGATGACGGACCCTCCGTTCGTGCGCGACGTATCGGCTTCATACCCCGCGGTCCGCACGGTGAATTCCTGCATGGCATCGGGAGAATAGTTTTGCAAAAAGCCGCCAATGTAATCGTCATTGTCGTCGCCACCATCCACCGAGAGGTCCACATTCAGGCCAGAACTGCCGCCGAATGAAACTGCTGTGATGCGTGCTTTTGTAGGATCAGACGGCTCAACCGGCTCCGTCATGGGCGCCAGGTAAGCGATATTGGCAAAACTCCGGTGCGCCAGCGGCATTCCTTCCAGATCGAGTACGCCAACCGTCGTTTTTACAACGCTGCTCGAAGTCTCAATCGGTTCTGCTGTTAACGAACCACGTGTTCCTTCCACCTGGACTGTCTCCCGAACCGGTGCCGGCTGCAATTGCACATTCAAGGTCGCGGTTGAAGTCACCCCAATCGATATCGCTCCGCTCTTGCTTGCGAAGCCGGAAGCCTCTACTTTTACTTCGTACTCGCCCGGCGGTAGCGATTCCAGGCCAAACTCTCCCGCTTTGTTGGTTTTTCCAGTTCGCGTGAATGTGAAATGCCTGGCAGAGGCGCTGACCGTAGCGCCGGGAATGCGTGCGCCGGAGGGGTCTGAGACTGTGCCCAGCAACGTTCCTTCAGGGCTTTGAGCATGAACGATCAAGCAAGATGCTGCTAGGAAGATGATGCAAGCGTACAGGATCTTCATTTGTTTGAGGCAACTCCTCGCGAGCGAGAAAATTAAGTGGAAGTCGCGACGGACTGAAACCACATTTGTCCCAATGGCATAAACCATCGGAAACGCAAGTGTACTATTTTAACTTTAGGTACTACTCTGGCTAGTAGGCCTTAATAATCTAATCGTCTAAACTGGTATTCGGTAGGGCATTGTTCATTCCGGTTGCTGCCAGCGGGGCTTGGCCATCGTCAATAAAGGTCAGTCAACCGCACGGTTTTAGTAAAATTCTAATATGCTTCCATTCATTCGTGCCAGCGCTTTGGCCGTGCTCTCGGCATGTGCATTCAGTGCCTCCGCAGTGGATGCATCGGTACTGAAGCCGCCCGCGGGCGCCAAAGTCGCGGTCGTGGTGTTTGAAGACCTGGAATGCCCTGAATGTGCCAGCGCTTATCCGCTGGTTTGGCAGGCCGCTGATGCGCACAAAATTCCAGTCATGTTGTATGACTTCCCCTTGCCCCGGCACAACTGGTCATTTGATGCTGCCGTTTGGGCGCGCTACTTTGATACCCAGGACACAAAGGCCTTCAAGGTAGGCAATGAGTTTCGGCGCTATATCTTTGCCAACCAAATGCAAATTTCCCGAGAAAATCTAGAGCAATGGGTGCAGAGTTTCGCCGCCGAACACGAAGTCATCCTGCCGGCTGTTAATGATTCTGATGGAAAGCTGGCGGAAAAGGTAAAAGCCGATTTCGCCCTCGGCCAGCGAATTGGAGTGGAACATACGCCTACAATATGGGTTATTAGTAATAGCGCTGTTTCCCCGCCTTTGGTGGAGGAAGTAAAAGACCGTGGGCAGCTCAGCCAGATGATTGATGACATGCTCAAGAAAGCTGGGCTGGCCGCTAAAAATCCGGCGGCCAAAGCGCCAAAACCAAAGAAGGGCGCTTTGAACCGCCAAGAAAAACAGAACCAGGGAGCTAAACCATGAAAACTTTCGCCAGGTTTTTTGCTGCGCTTGCAGTCGCCGCCTTATCCATTTCCGCACACGCCGCTGATGGCTCGTCCTTAAAACCGCCTCCGGGGGCCAGGGTGGCGATTGTGGTATTTGAGGATCTGGAATGTCCGGACTGCGCCCGCGCCTATCCCGTGGTGTGGGATACGGCAAACGCGCACCATGTGCCGGTTGTATTGCACGATTTTCCGCTACAGATGCACCCCTGGTCTTTTGATGCTGCCGTTTTCGCCCGCTACTTTGATACCAAGTCTGAAAAGCTGGGCAATGATTTTCGCGGTTACATCTTCAAAAATCAGACGGAGATCAACAAAGGTAACCTGCGCCAATATGTTGAAAAATTCGGTAATGACAACAAAGTGCCATTGCCGTTTGCTCCCGATCCGGAAGGCAAGCTGAAAGACAAAGTCATTGCTGATCGTGACTTGGGAACACAGATTGGCCTTCAGCACACGCCGACTATATTCGTTGTTGGCGATGGCGGCCCAGCCACTCCGGCCGTGGAGGTGAATGATCGCTCGCAGCTTGGGCAGATTGTTGATGACATGCTGGCCAAAGCTCCGCCGGCCAGGGGTGCCGCTAAGAGCACAGCCAAAGTCCACAAAAAGACCACCCGCTAAATTCGCGGCTGGCTTGTTGTTTCAAAGCAAAAAAATGCCCTCCTGCGCGGAGGGCAATTTTGCTTTTTTGCTGAAACTTGCTGTGGGTTTACTTGGCCTTCCCCAGTTCAGTTACCAGTTCGTCATAGTCCGGTTCCTGGCCAAGTTCGTAGGTGCGTGAAAACAGGATCTGGCCTTCTTTATTCACGATAAACACAGCTCTGTCATTAATTCCCGGCAGCGGCTCTCCCAGGCGGAGAATGCCATATTGCTGGGCCACGCCGGCATGGGGCCAATAATCGCTCAGGAGCGGATAGGTCTGCCAGCCAATCGATTTTTCCTGCCACGCCAAGTGGCTGTAAATTGAATCCGGGCTTATGCCCACGACCTGGGCATCGTGTTCGGCGAACTTGGGCAGGTATCTGCTGTACGCCGACATCTCATTGGTTCAGGTCGGGCTCCAGTCCAACGGATAGAAAGCCAGAACAATGTTCCTCTTGCCGCGGAAATCACTGAGCTTGAATTTGTGCTTCTGTTTTCCCGTAACCCCAGGAAGCTCAAAGTCCGGCGCTGTGTCTCCCGCTTTCAAAGCTGCCATTCGTTCCTCCAGGTAAAATAAGTGCGTCTGCCCTTGTGGCAAAGAAACAGCCATTGTAAAGAGCACTATTTTATCGTGGTCAAATAATTTAAGACAGGGTAGCTTTAAGAAAACAGCGGTACGCGGCGGGGCATCGAACCGCTTTGTGGGTTGCAGATTCGGGGCGGTGCCGGAGACAAGTGGCAGTCGCCGCCGCGACCAGGAGTAAAAATGTTGGGCTTCAGCGGTTACAATTACGAACACTTTTCCCGCGAAATCTTCCATGATCTGGCGCAAACCTCATTCTCCGGTCCTGCGCCGGGCGAGCGAGCTCCTGACTTTCGCGTGACCTCGCTTGAGGGTGATTCGGTGCGCCTGAGCGACTTTGCCAAAAAGAAAAATGTCTTGCTGCTTTTCGGCTCGGCCACCTGCCCCATGACTGCCAGTTCCATCAGCGGCATCAATCAACTTTATGACCGCTTCCGCGGTGACGGTATTGAATTTCTTTTTGTTTACGTGCGTGAGGCCCATCCCGGAGAAATCATTCCTGCACACCGTTCCATGCGGGAAAAAACAGAAGCTGCCCGGCTCTTGCGCGATGAGGAAGAGATGCAGATGCCCATCCTGGTGGATGATCTGCGTGGCTCCATTCATCGCAAGTACTCCAGGCTGCCAAACCCGGCATTTCTCATTAATAAATCAGGGCGCGTGGCTTTTCTCTCATTGTGGTCCAAGCCGGAAACACTGGGCGAGGCCATTGAAGAATTGCTGGAACTGCAGGAAGACCGCGGCGTGGACCACCTGATTGTCCATGGCGGCCAGGACCTCTCCATGCCTATGCCGTACAGCGCTCTCTCTGCCTACCGTGCTCTGGAGCGTGGAGGCAAACAGTCTCTCAGCGACTTCCGCCAGGCCTTGGGCTTGCCTGCTCGTGTAGCTCTCACTGCGTCCCATCTGGCCCGCCCATTACTGGATAATCCTGGCCGTATCATGTCCATTGCCGCCCTCACCGCGGCAGTGCTCGCCGGAGGTCTATACGCAGGCTTTGAGCTGCGCAAGCGCCGTCTCGGTACTCGCCGTAATCCTTATCGCGCTTACGAAAAAGAAAAAGTCCGCGACACGGAAACAAGTACAGATTACGGCGCGGTGGGAATTTGAATTAACATCCCGAACGAAGTGAGGGACCCCTATCGCACCAGTTCTCTCTGGGCGGCCCGCTTTACTTACATCATGGCCAGGAAATCATATTGTCATGTGGATGCCGCGCTATTCTCCCCCGCAATTCTTCTGTATCGGCAGACATACCCTTTCAATAGCTGACCATAGTACTTGCTTTATATCAACGCTTGCTCTGCCGCCGCTACGGTCTTTTCAATATCGCTCTCCGTATGCGCTGCGCTTACGAACATCGCTTCAAATTGCGAAGGCGGCAGATAAACACCCTGTTCCAGCATGGCGCCGTGAAATTTTCCAAAGGCCTGCGTATCTGATTTTGCTGCTGTTTCCCAGTCATGAACTTCACCAGATTGGAAGAACCAGGTGAACATTGAACCCACACGATTCGCCGTGAGCGTCATACCCTTTTGCTTTGCCGCCGCAAGCACTCCATCCACCAGCATGGCAGTGCGTTGCTCAAGCTGTGTGTAGATCTCCGGATGCTGCTTCAACTCTCGCAGTGTCGCCAGCCCTGCTGCCATGGCCAACGGATTTCCTGAGAGCGTTCCCGCCTGATACACCGGCCCCACTGGCGCGACCATGTCCATCAATTCAGCGCGGCCGCCATACGCTCCCACCGGCAACCCACCGCCGATGATCTTTCCCAGTGTCGTCAGGTCCGGATCAATCTTGTAGAGCTCCTGTGCGCCGCCAAAGCTCAACCGGAAGCCGGTCATCACCTCATCAAAGATCAGCACTGCGCCTTGCTGTGCCGTGATGGTGCGTAAAAACCTGAGATAGTCTTCACGCGGCGGCACGCACCCCATATTGCCCACCACCGGCTCCACGATCACGCAGGCAATTTCATTTTTGAATTTATGGAAAGCCTCTTGAATGATTTCTTCGCTGTTGAAGGGCAGCGCCAGCGTGTACTCTGCCTGCTCCTCCAGTACGCCTGCCGATCCGGGTATGCCCAGCGTTGCCACGCCCGATCCTGCTTTTACCAGCAGTGAATCCGCATGGCCGTGGTAGCACCCTTCAAACTTAATGATGTATTTGCGCATGGTAAACGCGCGCGCCAGACGGATCGCTGACATCGTGGCTTCTGTGCCCGAACTGACAAAGCGAACCTTGTCCATTGACGGAAACGCCTCAATCACCGCCTCTGCCAGCTCCGCCTCGCGTGGCGTGCACGCGCCAAAGCTCGCGCCATCACGATTGGCTTTTTCCACGGCCTCAACCACGCTTGGAAACGCATGGCCAAGGATCAGCGGCCCCCACGAGCCAACATAGTCGATGTATTCATTGCCGTCGGCGTCCCAAATACGCGGGCCTTGGCCGCGTGTAATATACGGCGGCTCACCGCCAACAGACTTGAATGCCCGCACCGGCGAGTTCACGCCGCCGGGTATCACCCGCGATGCACGAGCATGGAGTTCCTTTGATTTGGTGTGTTGCTTCATTTGGACTTTTGAATATACCTCGTTTTTACCCTAACCGCTTTAATCAAAACCAACACAAAGCACAACCAAGAAAGCCCCCGTCATCACAAAGGACGTAGAGGAACACGGAGGTGTTTTTTTAAATAGAGGACCTCCGTGCTCCTCCGTCTCCTCTGTGGTTAAAGTTTTTTGATTTTGTGTTCTTCCGATTACGGCGATTTCGCGCGATCCCGGCGATTGCGGGGCCCCCGGACCACGCCGCTTTTACGCGGGCTGGGGTGGGATTGCGGCGATTTGCCCCACTGTGCCGCTCTTTGCCGCTGGCAACACTCTCACACTAATGCCACAATCGCCTTCGTTCCAAAGACAAGAAACGAGGGTGCTGTCATGAAAAAGTATCTCTTCCTTAGTTTGCTTCTTACAATCTCAACCGCTTGGGCCCAGCAGGGCAATCGCCTGCCCGATAACCGGACGCTGATCTCAAACGCGCATAGCTTTTACGTGCAGTCTGACACCTTTTATATGAAGCGTGAAGCGCTGGAAAGCTCCCTGCTCGGCCAGCCGGAGTTCAAGGCCTGGGACCTGCAGGTTACCGGAAAAGAAGAATTGGCGGACATGGTGGTAAAAGTAAAGCGCGTCCCCTTCTCCAACCACTTCAGCTACACGGTGACTGATCGCGGTACGGACACAGTTGTGATGGCCGGCAAAGTGGATTCGCTGGCTGGCACGGTTTATGGCCGCATTGCCAAGGAAATAGTTGACAAGATGAAGGCATTCCGTGGCAATCCAATTCCCGACAAACAGACAGAAAAAACCGAGACAGCGCAGAAATAGTAAAGGCCGGTTTCCCAGGGCACTGCTGTTAAAATAACTATGTGATCCTTCCGTTCGTCCGCGAAGTCCTGGCGGACGTGGAAAAGAGTCCGGGGTTCCAGCAGGCGGCCCTTTATCTTAAGCAGCGGAGGGGGGAGGTAAAGCCCCCTTCGGGGCGAATCCGTCTGTCTGGGCTGGTCTCCACCGCAAAATCTCTTCTTATTCCTTATTTGCAACGCGCCGCCGGTGCGCCGCTCATCCTGATCGTGCCGGATAACCGCATCGCCGATGCGGTCTTTCCGGTGGTTCAATCTTTCTGTGAGCTTACTGGCTCATGCAATCCCCAAGCGGTGGTCAAGCTGCCTGCTTATGAAGTGCTGCCGTTTGAGAATATGTCGCCGCATCCGGAGATCCAGGAAGAGCGAGCCACCGCGCTATGGAAAATATCTACCGGAGCAGCCTCCATTGTGATTACGCCCGTGGCCGCTGCGGCCATGCGGCTGCGCCCGGCAGAGCATTACGCTGGTTTGGCGTGTGCCGTCCGCCGGACAGAAACGCTTGACCTTGATGAACTGGTCCAGCACCTCAACACCGTAGGTTATTCCGCCGTTGATGTGGTCGAGATGCCGGGACAGTACGCCGTTCGCGGCGGCCTGCTCGATGCTTATCCTCCTGAAGCGGATCGTCCGCTCCGCATTGAGCTGTTTGGTGACGAGGTTGAGTCGATCCGCAAATTTGATCCCGGCACGCAGCGCTCTGCCGCGCCGGTGGATGAGGTAATCCTTCTTCCGCTGACGGAAACGCCGGTTAGCGAAGAACTGCTGACTGAGATTCATACGCGCCTTTCCGGCGCTCGCGTGGAAGGCGCAACAGAAACTGTGCGCAGCTCGCTGGCTGAGACCGGGGTAACGGTTTTTCCCGGCTGGGAGTTTTATGCCAATGCCGGCGCCGGCAACACCATCTTTGACCTCATGCCCAACGCAGTGGTTTTTGTGAATGAGCCTTCAGCAGTCGAAGCCGAGCATGAGCACTGGTGGGAGCGCGTGGTGCAGCGCCATGAGCAAAGCCTCGTCGGCAAGCTGGCCACGCCGGAAGATATCTACTTGCCGCCGGAGCAATGGAGCCAGATTGTTGAGCGCCTTACGGGCGGCAGCCTGGAGCATCTTGGCCTTCTGCGTATAGCTCAGGCTGAAGAAGCCTTGGGGCTGGTTGATCCTCAGATTCCCGATCCGCAATTGATCGAGCTTTCCACGCAGCCTACCGCGCGTTTTCATGGCTCTGTACCGGCGATGGTGGAAGAGGTCAAGAAGCTCACCGCCCAGGGCCAGCGCGTGATCTTTGCTGCGCCCAATACTGGTGAAATGGAGCGCCTCGCTGATATCTTCACCGAATATCAGCTTCCATTTCGGCTGGGCAGCCGCACGCCCGCGCCCGGCAGTGAGACCTATCTGGATGAGACCGCGTATTTTTCCGGCGACCTCACCACCACAACCATTGTCCGTGCCGCTGCGCCGGATGGCGTTGCGCTGCCGGAGTCGCACCTGGTGATCTTTGGCGCGAGAGATCTCTTTGACGAATCGGGGATTGAGCCGCCACAGCCGCTGCGCCGCAAGTCAAAGACCGCCGCATTCATGTCTGATTTCCGCGATCTCGCCGTGGGCGATTTTGTGGTCCACGTGGAGCACGGCATCGGCATGTATCAGGGCCTCAAAGAAATTCAGCAAGGCGAAATCACCGGCGAATATATGGTTCTGGAGTTCGCTGAGGCGGCCAGGCTTTACGTTCCGCTCACGCGTCTTGATCTGATTCAGAAATACCGGTCGAGCGAAGGTGTGCGTCCCCCCCTGAGCCGCCTGGGCGGTACCGCGTGGGCCAGAACCAAGGCGCGGGTAAAGAAAGCCATGCAGGATATGGCTGACGAGTTGCTCAAGCTTTACGCCGCGCGCAAAGCCGCTCAGGGTCATTCCTTCCCCACGGATACTCAGTGGCAAAAAGAATTTGAAGACGCGTTTGAGTTCAATGAGACGGATGACCAGCTCACCGCCACAGCCGACATCAAGCGCGATATGGAATCACCGCTGCCCATGGACCGCCTGCTCTGTGGCGACGTAGGTTACGGCAAGACTGAAGTCGCCATGCGCGCAGCTTTCAAGGCCGTGCAGGATAACAAGCAGGTGGCTGTCTTGGCGCCCACAACCGTTCTGGTATTTCAGCATTTTGAAAATTTCAAACGCCGCTTTGCAGCCTTCCCCATCATTATTGAGATGATGAGCCGCTTCCGCACGGCGAAGCAGCAAAAAGAAACGGCTGAGCGCATCGAGCAAGGCAAAGTCGATATCGTGATCGGCACGCATCGCATCCTGTCACAGGACATAAAGTTTCAGGACCTTGGTCTGGTTGTTGTCGATGAAGAGCAGCGCTTTGGCGTCCGCCACAAAGAGCGCCTGAAGCAGCTCAAGAAGCAGGTGGATGTGCTGACGATGTCAGCAACACCCATCCCTCGCACGCTGCACATGTCCATGGCTGGCTTGCGCGATATGAGCGTGATTGAAACGCCGCCCAAAGACCGCATGGCTATCCAGACCGTAGTTGCCGCTTACGATGAAAAGCTGGTCAAGTCTGCGCTGGAGCATGAATTGGAACGCGGCGGGCAAGCTTATTTCGTTCACAACCGTGTGGACACCATCTATGAAATTGCCACCAAGCTGCAGGAGATGCTGCCGCGGGCGCGCGTGATTGTGGGCCACGGCCAGATGTCAGAAGGTGAGCTGGAAAAAGTAATGATGGCCTTTGTGCGCCATGAGGCTGACATTCTGGTGGCCACCACCATCATTGAAAATGGCCTGGATATCCCGCTTTGCAACACCATCATTGTCAATCGCGCTGACCGCCACGGCCTCTCAGAGCTGTATCAGTTGCGTGGACGCGTTGGCCGCTCCAATCGCCGGGCTTATGCGTACCTGCTGGTTCCAGCCGAGCAGGAGCTTACTCCGGTTGCGCGGCGAAGGCTGGCGGCGCTGAAAGAATTTTCCGATCTTGGCGCTGGATTCAAAATCGCTGCGCTCGATCTGGAGCTGCGTGGCGCCGGCAATCTTCTTGGCGGCGAGCAGAGCGGCAACATTGATGCCGTCGGCTTTGAGATGTACACCGGCATGTTGGACCGCGCGATCCGCGAACTCAAAGGCGAAGAGCTTTCGGAAAAGGTCAGCACGCAGCTCAATCTGGGCATCGATTTGCGCATCCCCACTCACTACATCGCGGAAGAGAACCAGCGCCTGCGCATGTATAAGCGCGCGGCGGGCGTTGAAGGAGAAGCCGCTCTCGACGATGTCCGCAAAGAACTGCAAGACCGTTACGGTGAGCCTCCGCCTCCGGTTCGTTATCTGCTTTCTGCCGCCTCTCTCAAGCTGATTTCTGAACGCGTGGGCGTGCTGGCCATCGATCGCAAGCGCGATTCGGTGACGATCAAATTTACAGAGCAGGCCGCCATTGAGCCGGAGCGGCTGGCCCGCTTTGTTGCCCAATCCCGTGGAGCCCAGTTCTCACCCGGTGGCGTGCTTAAGTTCAATTTAAAGTCCACCCAGCCGGAAGCGGTGATCGACCAGATCAACGGCCTGCTGCGTGAACTAAGCCCGGAGACTGTGGCTCAAGCCTGGCTGCAGACGAAGTAAAGTATCCTTTTGTTTTTAGTTGACGTGAAAGACGGAAACAGACAGTTTTCCTTTCACCATTTCTGCTTTGCGCCAAGAGCTCTTGTCGTTAAGACCTATCCATCGCCGTTCTTCCGTCCGATAGTGCCAATCTTTATCCATTTGGTAGAAGATCTGAAGACCTTTTCGCTCAATGATGCCCACAATGCTATTGTCGTGGGAATTGCCCTCGTCAAAATCCGTCGAACAACGCTGTCCCATCTCGGAATAAATTTCGTTCAACTCGAGAAGTAACCGATTGATTTCATCCGGAAGAGCCCCCGCTTTGAGCCCAATGCGTTGTGCCTCGCGTAGGGTAATGGGATAGCTATGAGAAGGGTAGGTTGAGTTAAGCGTATCGCTGATTTTCTGGGCTTTCTTTTGATCGTGTAAATGATATGACAAAATTTCAACACAGAGTTTGGTCGAGAGAGCGCTTGCGCGGTCTACGGCGCCGATCACTAGCGGGTGCACGTAAGAAAATAGTGATTCATAGGGATTCGACGCTTCTTTATCGGCCTGCTTTTGCCACAGAGCCACCACTCTTTGCAGTTCATCCTGGCTAACGCTTACTCGATCATTATCGCGATCAATGGGCGACAAGTCGTGGGTAAGAGAGGTATCCACAGCAGAAAGATGGGCTAGCGGCCCCATTAAGATTTTGTTCGCTCCTAATGCGAGCATTGTGGCCGCCGATTCGCATTGGAGGGGTACGAGAGCCGTAAGATGTGTGACCCACTGCCGCAGCAGATGGACCAGCCTGAGTGATGCCTGTCCCGATCCGCCGCCTGACTTAATAAATAGCGAGAGGCGCTCTACCTTTCCGATATCACAGAGGATTCCGTAAAGGCCGTTTACATCATTACCCACAATAGATCCACTTGGTGAGTTCCAGTACGTAATCAAGCGTTCGCCCAGTTTCGACTCTATTTTCGCGAGCACTTCCTGGGTCCGTTCATGGAGAATCGGGGGCTGCTTGAGGGGTTCTTTAGGCGGCCGCAATGCTTGTTTCGGAGCGTTCATTGAGGGCAAAGTTTACTACAGGATTGCCAATGATGATGCGAGAGAAAAATAGCCCCGCCAATCCGCATCTCGAAATGTTCTTGGAGAACACTGATATAGTTGCGACGAAATGAACACCATCCCATTTGCCTGCAACATGACCGCCCTTTCTCGCGAAGAGAGATCACGCCACAGCGAACTGGGTAAACAACTGCGATCTGCGCTGCTGGCAGTGCGCGAACTCCCTAACGGCTACGCGTTCGAGTTCCCTCAGCTTCCGGCAAACTATCTGGCCCTGTGCGAACTCACGCCATTGGAGCACGCCTGCTGTTCCTTTTTTGATATCAGCATCGTGATGGGACAAGACGACAATCTCTTATGGCAGCTAACCGGCAATGAAGGCGTAAAACAATTTATCCGGCAAGAGTTTGAGCCGTGGTTTGCAAGCCGGTTGCTTTAGACTTCTTTACATCAACTGAATGTTTTTATTCCTTCTTGCTCCGTTCCGTCCGCCTGCGCGTGTAAAATGCCGCAAGCCATAAAAAGCTGAGGAGAAATCTGAGATGAGCATGAATTTGTTCGATCGTGGAATACGTGTGCTTGCTGCCTGCTGTTTCCTTTTTGCCGGTGCAACGGCATACGCGCAAGACCCGCCAAAGGAGGCGCCCAAGGAAGACTACGTAAAGGCGCACTACACCAAATACGAATACCGCATTCCCATGCGCGATGGGATAAAGCTCTTCACCTCAGTTTACGTTCCCAAAGATACCTCGCAGCCCTATCCCATTTTGATTGATCGAACGCCTTACAGCGTCGGCCCATACGGTGAGGACGAGTACAAGAAGCAGATTGGCCCATCGGATGAATTTGAAAAGGCCGGTTACATCATCGTGTATCAGGATGTCCGCGGCAGATACATGTCTGAAGGCGATTTTGTGGAAATGCATCCGCACATTGACAACAAAAAGTCAGCCAAAGACGTAGATGACAGCTCAGACATGTATGACACCATTGAATTTCTGCTCAAGCACGTGCCCAATAACAACGGCAAGGTCGGCATCTGGGGCATTTCATATCCGGGCTTTTATACTTCCGCCAGCATCATTGATTCTCATCCTGCGTTGAAAGCGGCTTCGCCCCAGGCCCCCATGACTGATCTTTTCTTCAGCGACGATTCATATCACGGCGGGGCATTCATGCTGGCGGCGAATTTTGGTTTTTATACCGCATTCAAGCCTATGGCCCAGCCTGAGCCGCCGCCAAAAACCATTCCTTTCGATTTCGGCACGCCGGATGGTTACAGCTTTTATCTTCAAGCCGGCCCAACCATCAATCTGGATAAGGAATATCTCAAAGGGTCCAATCCGCTTTTTAATGACCAACTCCTGCACACCACCTATGACGCGTACTGGAACGCTCGCGATCTCTCGCGCCACATGAAGAACATCAAATGCGCGGTAATGACGGTTGGCGGATGGTTTGATGCAGAAGATCTCTCCGGCCCCTTCAAGACTTTTCACGCGATCGATCAATTTAATCCCGGAACGCCGAACTCTCTGGTGGTTGGGCCGTGGGTCCACGGCGGCTGGGCCCGTGGTGACGGCGATCATTTGGGCGATGTCCAGTTTGGAGCAAAGACTTCTGAGTATTTCCGCGCAAAAATTCAATTTCTTTTTTTTGAATATTATTTGAAGGGCAAAGGCACGGCCTTGCCCAAGGCCATTGTCTTTGAAACTGGAACCAATGTCTGGCGCAAATATGATTCCTGGCCGCCGGCCGAGGCAAAACCAAAAACACTTTACTTGCGCGCAGCAGGAAAGCTGTCGTTTGATCCCCCGGCAGAAGATGAGGGTATGGACGAATACGTGAGCGATCCGGCTCATCCGGTTCCGTTCATTGATTACATTGCCACCGCTGTTCCTCAGCGCTACATGTCAGACGATCAGCGGTTCGCATCGCGCCGCTCAGACGTTCTGGTCTATGAGACTGACCCGCTTGTTGAAGATGTAACCATCGCAGGCCCGGTTTCACCCAAGCTGAAGATCTCATCCAGCGGAACAGATTCAGACTTTGTGGTGAAACTGATTGATGTTTATCCCAACAACTACCCTGACAATGAAGTTGCAGATGCCAGCAAGCGAGTTCTGAGCACGCCTGCGGTCCGTATGGGCGGATATGAGGAGCTCTTGCGCGGTGAGCCAATGCGCGCAAAGTTCCGCAAAAGCTGGGAAAAGCCTGAGCCTCTTGAGCCGGGCAAAATTGCCGATCTCAACTTCAACATGCCCGATATTAATCACACGTTCCGCAAAGGCCATCGCATCATGGTGCAGATCCAAAGCTCGTGGTTCCCTCTGGTGGATCGCAACCCGCAGACCTTTACGGATATACCAAACGCAAAACCTGCAGATTTCAAGAAGGCAACGGAGCAGGTGTTCCACAAAAAGAGCGCAGCTTCTGGTGTGGAGGTTCTGGTCCTGCCGCAGCAGTAGCGCATGTTTAAGCGAGACGCGTTCCCGGCGAAATGATCGCCGTAAGTAAAGCTTCGCCGGACGCGTCCTGCTATAATCCGCGCTTCCTTATGAAACTGCTGAAACTTCTCTCCTGCTTCCTTTTTTGCGCCTTTGCCGTAGCTCAACAGCCTGCCGCTTCTTCCGCTCCACAGAAGACTTACATCCATGCTGGTCATCTCCTGGATGTGAAGACCGGCAAAACCATTGACAATGTCCTGGTCACGATTGAGGCGGGCAAAATTGTTTCTGTTGGCTCCGGGTCAGCGCCTGGCGATGGGAACGTGATCAATCTGCCTAACGCTACCCTTCTCCCCGGCTTGATTGATGCTCATACGCACCTGACCTACGATCCCAACTTTGGCTACCAGGAGCTTGGTGTCTCCATTCCCAAGGAGGCGCTGATCGGCGCCAAGAATGCGCGCATCACGCTGGAGGCAGGTTTCACCACGGTGCGCAATGTAGGCGCCACCGGTTATACAGATATCGCTCTGCGCGATGCAATCAATGAAGGCATGGTGCCGGGTCCTCACATTATTGCCAGCGGGCCGGCGCTTTCCATCACCGGCGGCCATTGTGACCAGAACCTGCTGCCTTATGAATACCATGCCAAGGCTGACGGCACGGCGGATGGCATTGAGCACGTGCAACAAAAAGTGCGAGAAATTATTAAGTATGGCGCAGATGTAATCAAAGTCTGTGCTACCGGCGGCGTGCTCTCCAAAGGCGATGATCCGCAAGCTTCTCAGTACACGCTGGAAGAGATGAAAGCGATTGTGGCGGACGCGCACCGCCTGGGGCGCAAAGTGGCGGCGCACGCGCATGGCGCGCAGGGAATTTTATGGGCCACTGAGGCCGGCGTGGATTCCATTGAACACGGTTCGTACATTGATGACGCAGGCATCAAGGCGATGAAAGAGCATGGCACTTACCTTGTGCCAACCATGTATCTGGCTGACTGGATGCGCGAGAATGCTGTCAAGATCGGCTTGCCCGCTATGTATGCGGAGAAAATGAAGTCGGTCACCGCTGCGAGCCGGCAGAACCTAAAACACGCCTTTGACGCTGGAGTAAAAGTTGCCTTCGGCACCGATGCCGCGGTCTATCCTCACGGGCTTAATGCGCATGAGTTTGCCGTCTATGTCCAGATGGGAATGACGCCCATTCAGGCGATTCAGACCTCCACGGTAAACGCCGCAGACTTGCTGGGTTGGTCAGACCGCATTGGCACAATCGAGCCGGGCAAATTTGCCGATATCATTGCCGTAAACGGCGACCCTGCAAAAGACGTCACGCTCTTGCAGAATCCGGTATTCGTGATGAAGGGCGGCGTGGTTTACAAGCAAAAATGAGAGAGCTTTGCTGATCCCGAGCGCTCCGCAATTTGGGATGAAATGCAGAAATTTATAATTGAAAGTCCTTTTTGGAGAACCATAGTGAAATTTCTTTCTCTCTTAGCTGTGTTATTGCTGCCCATGCTTGTTCACTCCCAAAGCAAGGCTTCATCATCAAAAAATGGCTCTGCTGCTGACTTCGCCGCCATGGCGGACCGCTATTTTGACGAATATTACTTCAAATTCAATCCCACGCAGGGCACAGCCGTCGGCTTTCATCAGTATGACGATCAATTGGAAGATTATTCCCGGGCGTCAATCAATCAGCAGATTGCCATCCTCAAGAAATTCAAGGCTGAATTCACAAGCCGCTTTTCTACAGGACATGCCGGCCTCAATCCCGGTGATGAGGCATGGGTCGATCTCAATCTTGTTCTGGGCGATATTCATTCGCACCTGCTCGATCTGGAAAATATCCGCCCGTGGGAGAAGAATCCTGACACCTATTCCAGCGGCGTTACCAATTCAATTTTTGTGATCATGGCCCGGACGTTTGCCCCGCCGGAGCAGCGGTTGAAGTCGGTCATCGCCCGCGAGAAGCAGATTCCAGCCGTCTTCCAGGCTGCGCGGCAGAACCTGAAGAACCCGCCGCCCATCTATGTAGACGTCGCTCTGGAGCAAATTCCCGGCATTATCAGCTTTTTTGAAAAAGATGTGCCAGAAGCTTTCAAGGATGTAAAAGACCAGGCGGTCCTCAGTGAATTTCACTCCGTCAATCAAAACGTAATGGATTCGCTGAAGCAATACCAGGAGTGGATCCAAAAAGACCTGAAGCCGCAGGCGCATGGCGACTTCCGAATTGGCGCAGACAACTTCAGCAAAAAGCTGCTCTATAACGAAGACGTGGATATCCCGCTTCCGCGGCTGCTTGAGATCGGCATGGCGAACCTGCGCCAGAACCAGGCCGAGTTCAAGGCCGTAGCCGCCAAGATCGATCCCAATAAGACCCCGCAGCAGATTCTGGAAGAGCTGGAAAAAGACCATCCTGCCCCGGACAAGCTGTTGCAGACCTTTCGCGACACGTTGGGCGGGCTGCGCGACTATCTGGAGCAGCACCATATTGTCGGCATGCCGTCACAGGTCCTGCCCATTGTGCAGGAGACGCCGCCGTTTGCGCGCGCCCTGACCTTTGCTTCCATGGATACGCCCGGCCCCTATGAGAAGGTGGCAAAAGAAGCTTTCTTCAATGTGACTCTGCCTGAGCCAAGCTGGACACCGCAGCAGGTGGAAGAGCATATGGCCGGCTTCAATCGCGGCACCATCATCTCCACGGCGGTTCATGAGGTTTATCCCGGCCACTACACACAGTTTCTCTGGGTGCCGTCAGCGCCATCCAAGGTCCGCAAGCTCCTGGGTTGCAGCACCAATGCTGAAGGTTGGGCGCACTATAGCGAACAGATGATGCTTGACGAAGGCTATGGCCGGACGCCCGGCACTGACCTTGACCATGACACGGCATTTCTCAAGTTGCGTCTGGGCCAGTTGCAGGATGCGCTCCTGCGCAATGCCCGCTTCATCGTCGGCATTCAAATGCATACCGGCAAAATGACCATGGAGCAGGGCATCGACTTTTTTGTAAAAGAAGGCTACCAGACCCGGGTGAATGGTACGCGTGAAACCAAGCGCGGCACCTCCGATCCTACTTATCTTTATTACACTCTCGGCAAACTGGAGATCCTGAAGCTGCGCCAAGACTACAAAAAGAAGCTGGGCGATAAATACTCCCTGGAGGAATTTCATAACGATTTTCTGAAGCAGGGCTTTCCGCCGATCAAACTGATCCGGCGGGTGATGATGGGGGATGATTCACCGGTGTTATAGGAGTAATTGGCAAGTTTAAGTATCAGACTATGGCGAAGGTCGATTCACAGAGGAGAACACGAGAGTTTAGTGGGTTGGCTGATAGCTGATGACTGACTGCTGAGCGCGCTTCCTGTTAAAATCCTGCATCTCACATAAAAGTTGTTGAAGGACCACAAGAGATGAAGATGAGAGTTCGTAAGGCCGTCTTCCCGGCCGCTGGGCTGGGGACGCGCTTTCTCCCCGCCACCAAGGCGCAGCCCAAAGAGATGCTGCCGCTGGTGGACAAGCCCATTATCCAGTACGGTGTGGAAGAGGCCATGGCGGCGGGCTGTGACCAGATCATCATTGTCACCGGCCGCGGCAAGACGTCAATTGAAGATCATTTTGACGTCAGCTACGAACTGGAAAAAATGCTGGAAGAGCGCGGCAAGACTGAGCTGCTTGCCATCGTCCGCCAGATTTCAGACATGATGCACGTAGCTTATGTGCGCCAGAAAGAGGCAATGGGACTGGGTCATGCCGTGTTGATGGCGCGCGAGCTTGTGGGCAATGAGCCTTTTGCCGTTCTGCTGGCGGATGACGTGATCGATTCACAGAAGCCTTGCCTCAAGCAGATGATGGAGGTTTTTGAAGAGTCGCAATGCTCCATGATTGCTACGCAGGAGGTCAACGGTCCCGCCATTTCTTCTTACGGTGTGCTTGACGCCCAGCGCATTGAAGGCAAGTACAACGGCCGTGCATACAATGTCCGCAACCTGGTGGAAAAACCCAAACAGGAAGAAGCGCCGTCAAACCTGGCGATCATCGGGCGCTACATTCTTACGCCGACAATCTTTGACACCCTGGAGCGCACTCCTCTGGGCACAGGCGGTGAACTGCAATTGACGGATGGGCTTCGCGGTTTGCTCAGCGCCGGGGAAAACATCTATGGCTATACCTTTGAAGGCAAGCGCCACGATACCGGCGACAAGCTTGGCTTCCTGAAAGCCACGGTTGAATTTGCCTTGAAGCGCGGGGATCTGGGGCCGGCATTCTCTGAATATTTGCGGTCCTTGAAAATTGAAGACATGGCGGCGGAGGTCGAAGCGGCCTGAGCACTTTACGTGTAACTATAAAGCGGTTTGTAGCGGCGCGAGAGAACAACAGACAATATTAGCGGCGAAGCCGACTTGCGCGCCGAGCTGGCTATGACAGGAGCAGAAGAACTTTGCTCAAACCAACGTCGCAGGCGGTTTGGAGCGGAGCGACAGAAATATTAGGTCTCGCCAAAATCCTCGTCCTGGAAGATGTATGGCGCCGTACGAATCAGGCGGAAGCGTACCCGTCCTTCGCAGGTATCGCACGGCGGAAAAGAGTCGCCGCTGAGCATAACCACCTCGTGGGCAATGCGATGCTCGTGATCGTGAATTACCTCGTAAATTCCGGTTTCCTTCACCATCTCTCCGGCGGCAAAGACATTCCCTGGTTGATCCGGGCGCCCAGAGTGATGGCGTGACTTGCCCCCGCCTTTTATCTTTGGGCGCTTTTGAGTGGGATGAATCCAGCAGGGTGCTGCTTTTTTTCTGGTTTGCATGGTTCCTAAAGCCTAAATTTATATACCTTTGCTGGTGTGTACTGATAATTTTTTTCGGTAAATCATAGAATCAATAATCCGAACAATCACGGATCGGTTGTGCGCGGCGGCTGCCGAAAATCGGAATCCTCAGAGATCGGCGTAGCCGGACGAACCAGCCCAAATCGAACCAGCGCTCCACACTGCGCGCACGAAGGGAACCGTTCACCTTTGAAAATGGTGGCAACGTGGTTGGGGCGATGCTGGTCATGCATCACCGTGTACACGCCTGATTCCGGCACTTCGTCGCCTGATTGATAGATCTGTTCTGCTCTGGATGCGCCCTGCATAGGCTGTGATTCCAAAACTTTAGAACCCCTCAGTGTACTAAATCAGCGGAGTTGCATGGCCCAGTTTTAACGCATGAACGCAAGCCAGAAATTACGTGCCGGTGCGGCCGGGGATTTCAGCCTGGTCCACAAGAAGTAAGGGAATCCCGTCCCGTATGGGATATATCCTCTGGCAGCCGGTGCATTGCAGTGAGCTTTCGTCAGCCGCCAGGTTGAGGGGTTTACGGCACTCCGGTACCGGGCATACCAGAGCATCAAGCACACGCTTCAAGATCATGGCTTCCATTTTATCGTGCCGGCGATAAACTCCATACTAGAGAAACAATGGATCTTCGAATAAAACCGATTATTCCTTCTGCCGTGGCCTTGTGCGTTTCCTGCTGTTTATGAGTAAGATATTTATTTCCCGTGAACACCATGACAGCTACTGTTCTTGACGGCAACAAGATTGCAGCCCAAATCAGGGCTGAAGTTGCAGAAGACGTTCGCACTCTCAATGCCGCCGGCTTTCGGCCTGGACTGGCCGTGATTTTAGTAGGCCATAATCCTGCGTCAGAGATTTATGTTCGCAACAAAGTAAAAGCCTGTGAACAGGTAGGCGTGCAGGGCGAGACGCTCACGCCTCCTGATTCCGTGAGCACTGAAGAGCTGTTGGAGATGATTAATCAGCTGAACCAGCGCGAGGAAATCGATGGCATCCTGGTGCAGCTTCCGTTGCCTGCTCAGGTGGACTCAAAAAAGGTCTTGCTAGCTGTTTCACCTCAGAAGGATGTTGACGGCTTTCATCCGATGAACGTCGGCAATCTCTCTACGCAGCGCCCTGGGCTGGTGCCTTGCACTCCGGCGGGAGTCATTGAGGTCCTGCGGCGCAGCAATATCGCAATTGAAGGCCGGCAAGCGGTGGTGATCGGGCGAAGCGATATTGTCGGCAAGCCGGTGGCCATGCTCTTGCTCAATAACAATGCTACGGTAACGGTCTGCCATTCAAAAACCAACGACCTTCCCCAGGTGGCGCGCCAGGGTGACATTTTGATCGCGGCCATTGGCAGAGCAGGCTTTGTCACTGCCGATTTCGTAAAGCCGGGCGCTACCGTGATTGATGTTGGCATTAACAAGATCACCGACCGCGCTGAGTTCGAGAAGTTTTTCGCTGGCGATCCTGCGCGCGAAAAGTCGTTTGCTGAAAAAGGCTCAACGCTGGTTGGTGACGTTGATCCACACGTGTCCGCCGTTGCAGGAGCCATCACGCCCGTTCCAGGCGGCGTGGGACCATTGACCATCGCCATGCTGCTGGCCAATACGGTAAAAGCCTGCCGGATGCGCCGGGCCTCGGCCCAAAAGGCCCGGAGTTAGCCCTTGCTGCGCGTCGGCCTGACAGGTGGAATCGCCTGCGGCAAATCAACAGTAGCCAAAATGTTTGCCGAATTTGGCGCGCAGATCGTAGATGCTGACGTGATTGTCCATGAGCTTTATCGTCCAGGTCAGGAGACCTATCAGGAGTTGATCAAACATTTTGGCCAGGAAATCGTAAAGCCTGATGGTGAAATTGACCGGGCGAAACTCGCAACAGTGGCGTTTGACGGCGGCCGGGTTGAAGAGCTGAACAAAATTGTTCATCCCGCGGTGATTCGCCGGCAGGAGCAGTGGATGCGGGAGATCGGCGCTAAGGAGCCGTATGCCGTTATCATGGTAGAGGCGGCATTGATTTTTGAAGCCAACGCGCGTGGTCGCTTTGACAAGGTTCTTGTAGTGACCTGCAGCCCGGCCCAAAAGATAACGCGCTTCGCTCACCGCAGCGGCATAAGTGAAGCCCAGGCGCAAGCTGAGGTTGAACGCCGCTCAAAAGCGCAAATCCCCGATGACGAAAAGATGCGGCGGGCGGATTTCGTTATCGACAATTCCGGGCCTCTTGACGTGACCCGCCATCAGGTGGAACGTATTTACGCCGAGCTTAAGGTTCTCGCCAAGCGATCGGTTTTTTGACAGGGTGAAACATGAAGTATCTGCGTCCATTTCTTTTAGCTCTTGCTCTGGTAGCTGTCTTTTATTTCTTAACCAACCGTCTGAGCGGCCCCTCCTGGGTTACCCGTCCAGCGCATGTTGAGCTGACCCAGGCTGCTGCGCCGGCTGGATATGATCCTGAAGAGCAGAACAATATAGCCGTGTATAAGAAGGCGCTGCCTTCGGTGGTAAACATCACTTCCACCGCGGTGACTTTTGATTTCTTTTACGGCGCGGTGCCGCAGCAGGGCATGGGATCAGGCTTTGTCATTGATGGCCAAGGCCACATCCTGACGAATTTCCATGTGATTGAGGGAGCCCGGCAACTGGAAGTAACTACCAGTGACAAGAAAAAATACAAAGCCCAAATTGTAGGTACAGACCCCGTTCACGATCTGGCCGTGATTCAAATTCCAACCAAGGATGTTCCTCAGGCTTCCATTGGCGATTCCAAGAACCTGGTTGTGGGCCAAAAAGTATATGCAATCGGCAATCCGTTTGGCCTGAGCGGGACCATGACCCGCGGCATTATCAGCTCAATTCGCTCAGTGAAGGGCCAGCGGGGGTTCATTGATGAGGCCATCCAGACGGATGCCGCCATCAATCCCGGCAATTCTGGCGGACCCCTGCTTAACGTTCAGGGACAGGTTATCGGCATCAATTCCATGATCCTGACCGGCGGCGTAGAGCAGAGCGCCGGAATCGGCTTTGCCATTCCTATTAACACGGCCAAGGCAGTGCTCGACGACCTGGTGCATCTGGGGCGTGTGCGACGCCCGGAAATTGGCGTCCAGACCATTCCAATCGGCCCTGACTTGGCAGACCAAATGGGGCTGGCGGCTGATTCAGGCCTGTTGATTGTGCAGGTAATCCCGGGAAGCGCGGCGGATAAAGCCGGCCTCCGTGCCGGAACCGAGCGGGCTTACCTGGGGAATCTTCCCATCACTCTTGGCGGCGACCTGATTGTTGCCATTGATGGGCAGCAGATTGAAGACCAGCAGGACCTTTCCCACGTCATGCAGAACCATCGCGCTGGCGATACGGTTGCGGTGACGGTTTATCGCGGCAAGAAGCGGCTGGATATAAAAGTCGTATTGGGTGAATCCCGAGGCGTGGCCTAGTGGAGTCTTCTGCGCGGCCAGGAAAAATCGTGAGGTTAAGCAAGAAGTTTTCTTTTCTTCCACTGCAAGTCAGGCTAAGCTGTAACGCAACAAATTCAAGGTAAGACCAACTGCGGAAGGAGACTAGGTTTATGGCTTTTTGTGCAAAGTGTGGGGCCCAACTCACCGCGGGATCAGGATTCTGCGGGGCTTGTGGGGCGGCAGTGGCAGGACAAAGTGTCGCGCAAAGCTCGGGAGCAGCGGCAGCTCCGGCACAGCCGGCAGCCAGTACGGGAATGACCAACAATGTTGCCGGCATGTTGTGTTACATCGTCGGCTTCATTACCGGGATTGTGTTTCTTGTTTTGGAGCCGTACAACAAAAATCGCTTCGTTCGCTTTCACGCTTTTCAATCGATCTTTTTCTCGGCTGTATGCATTGTGTTTTCGATGGTATGGAGCTGGATTTTTGTCAGTTTGCTGTTCACGCCAGGGATGGGGTTGTGGGGCTTGATGAGCCTGATTTGGCTGGTTATCCGGCTGGCCATGTTCGCCGCCTGGGTTTTTCTGATGTACAAAGCTTACAACAATGAAGAGTTCAAACTGCCTTTTATTGGCGACTTGGCTGCAAAGCAGGCCGGCTCTTAGCGCTCTAACCGTACGTCTTATCGAGGCAGGACAAAGGGATTTCCAGCGCAGAGTTACAACACTCGCCTTGAACAAGGAGATCCCTTGCATTTCTCCGGAGAACTGATCAATGAAATATTGCCGCTTTGTCTCGGCTGAAGGGCCGAAGTTTGGCCTGATTGAAGACGTTGGGGGTGTCGCACATATAACTCAGCTTGCTGCCGATGGGCCCATCCCGGAGTTTGCTGGCGACGTTCAGAAGCTTCCGAAAATCCAACTTTCTTCAGTCAAATTTCTGGAGCCGGTGACACCTTCAAAGATTATCTGTGTTGGCCGCAATTACAGTGAGCATGCCAAGGAGCTAGGCAATGAGGTTCCAACCGAGCCGCTGATCTTCCTTAAACCTCCCACATCAATCATTGGTCCGGGCAAAGAAATTGTCCGGCCAAAGCATCTTTCGCAGCGTGTGGATTTTGAGGGTGAGTTGACGGTTGTTATCGGCAAGCCTTGCCGGAACCTGCGGCCTGCTGATGACGTGCGCCCATATATTCTGGGTTACACCTGCGCCAATGACGTGACCGCCCGCGACTTGCAAAAGAAAGATGGCCAGTGGACCCGTGCCAAGGGCTTTGATACTTTCTGCCCGGTCGGCCCACTTGTGACCAATGAAATTGATCCATGGAAAGGCGTGCGTGTGGAGACGCGGTTGAACGGTCAAGTGAAGCAATCGGAAAGCACCACGGCCTTCATCTTCTCCGTCGATGTAGTTGTGCGTTTTGCTTCCCAGGTCATGACTCTGCTTCCTGGGGACATTATCCTGACCGGCACTCCCGCCGGAATCGGTCCCATGGTGGCCGGCGATGTAGTGGCTGTCTCGATAGAAGGAGTTGGTTCGTTGACAAACCCAGTGGTAGATTGCGCATAACGCGACTGTCATAGGCGGAGCGTCGGTAGATGCTGCGTTTTATCAAGAAGTTAGAGAAGGTGTTGTTGCTGTGAAGAACTATGGTCACCTTGCGGTTTTGCTGGTTTCCAGCCATTCTGGAGCCGGTTTCAATACATATATTCTGCCTTGGATTTAGGGTAAGGGTTCCTGCGGATTTCAACTGAATCAAAGTTGCATTACACTCATCTACAGAACCACCAAACGTCTTTGCTTTTGTGGAGACGTTGACTTATGAACGAACAATTTCGTCTATATTCACTCTATTCGCTCTGTGCAGTCGCCGGCGCTGGCCTGATTCTTGGCGCCATGGCGTGGGCCCGCAAACATCGCAAGACCCCGGACCAGCGTGAGCAGGAGCGCCGTTTGCACATCAGTGAAATTGGCCGCATCACTGATGGCACTGTTGTTGATGTGAGTGAAATGCAGAACAATGGATCGGGTGAGCTGCAGTTGCTGATTTATCACTATGACGTTGCTGGCGTCAGCTATGACGCATCACAGGACGTAAGCAGCCTGCGCCACATGGTTGATCTGCATTCATGCCGCTCCGGTTTAATGACCTCCATCAAATACGATCCTGGCAATCCGGGCAATTCCATCGTTATCGCAGAAAACTGGTCTGGGTTGCGTCACTGATTTCTTCTTAAATCTTTTTCCGAGAGCAGAGCGGAAATTCTATGTTTAGGGGAATTTAACTGCCGATTTCTGCGAGTGAACTCATATTAAAAAATGGGATGAGATTTCGCGCTCAGCGTTGATCCGCGGCTGAGTTGTTTGTCGGCGGTCAAGACTATATCGATATATATCAATATAGTTAATCTGCTCCAAGCGCTTCCAGGATGCGATCAAAGTCGTCCAGCGAGCCGTATTGCAGAATGATCCGGCCTTTGCCCTTGCGGTCCTGTATTTCCACCTTCACACCCAAAGAACGCTCCAGCGTACGCTGGGCTTCGCGGACATTGGGATCAAGTGCAACCATCTTTTGCTTCTGCGGTTCCTCCGGTTCAGGCTTTAAAAGCTTTGCAGCGAGTTCCTCAGTCTGCCGGACGGACAACTGCCTGGTGATAACCTCGTTCGCGGCCTTTTCCAGTTGCTCCGGAAATCCCACCAGGCCAACCAAAGCCTTTCCATGTCCAAAGCTGATCGTGCCGCGTTCTAGGGCTTCCTGCAGTGATTCAGGAAGCTTCAACAAGCGAATGAAATTGGAGATGCTGGCACGGTCTTTGCCGGTCCTGGCAGCGATCTGTTCCTGGGTAAGGCCGAACTCGCGGCCCAGGCGTTCGAAAGCGCGGGCCTGTTCCATTGCGTTTAAGTCTTCACGCTGAAGGTTTTCAATGATCGTGATCTCCATGGCCTGCTCGTTGGAGATCTGCCGCACAACTGCTGGAACCGTCAGTTTGTTTGCGCGCTTTGAAGCCAGCCACCGCCTCTCACCGGCTACCAACTGAAAGCGTCCATTTGCTGCTGGACGCAGCACAACTGGCTGCACCACACCGCTGACCCGGACCGATTCCGCCAGCTCCGCCAAAGAAGCTTCATTGATCTGCCGCCGGGTCTGGTAAGGGTTGGGATCAATCAGATCAACCGAAATTTCCTGCGTGCCTGCGGGTGGCTGTGGAGCAGGCATTGCAATGGGAGCAGCAGCGATCCTGCCCGGCAGAAGTGAATCAAGGCCGCGGCCAAGCCCTTTGCGTTTGTCATTCATCATGATTCATTCACTCGTTTCAATTCAGCAGTGCTTTCAATTTCAGCCGTGCCGTCCGTTTGCGTCGGCTCAGATGGGGCTGAGGTTGACGCTTTGATCTTGCTCCGATCAAGTAACTCTTTGGCCAGGCGAATATAGCTTTCTGCTCCGCGTGAACGCACATCGTGGAGAAGCACAGGTTTCCCGTAACTGGGCGCCTCAGCCAGCCGGATATTGCGCGGGATGATGGTTTCCAAGAGCTTGTCGCCAAAATACTTCTTCAGTTCCTCAGTAACCTGCTGTGCAAGGATTGTCCGATCGTCATACATGGTGAGAACTACGCCCTCGATCTCCAAACCGGGGTTAAAGGTCTGGCGCAGGCGCTCAATCGTATCCAGAAGCTCGCTTACGCCTTCCAGGGCGAAATATTCAGCCTGCATTGGGATCAGAACCGAATCTGCAGCCACTAGGGCGTTCAGAGTCAAGAGGTCAAGAGCCGGCGGACAGTCAAGCACAATGAAGTCAAACTGGTCGCGGATAGATGTGAGCGCATCTCGCAAGCGAAACTCTCGCTGCTCTGCCGTTACTAATTCAATATTGGCGCCAATCAGGTTTTTGTGTGATGGGATCAGGCTAAGGCCTTCCAGCTCTGATGTCCTTATAGCTTGGGCTGCGTTGGCCTCCCTCATCAGCAGGTGATAAGTGCTGATGCGCTCCGGATCCCTCTGAAAGCCAAGACCGCCAGTGGAGTTGGCCTGAGGATCACAATCGACTAAGAGAGCTTTCACTTCAGCCGCAGCAAAAGAGGCAGCGAGGTTGATAGCGGTTGTGGTCTTGCC
>DATEHN010000010.1:0-17683 GCA_035279585.1 Candidatus Angelobacter sp.
TCCGCACGCGCAGCGCGCAGCAGCCGCTGCCGCAGCTTCGGCAAGCGAAGAAGTGCACGCGGAAGCGGCATAACGGCCGCCCGGCGCGTTCACGCCTCGCTGACCAGAAACGGATTGCTGTTTCTCTCTTCCGCGATCGTAGTCAACGGCCCGTGGCCGGGCACGACAACGGTCTCATCCGGCAAGTGCATCACTTTCTGATGCAGCGAGCGCATCAACTTTTCCATTGAGCCGCCGGGCAGATCGGTGCGCCCGATGCTGCCGGCAAAAAGCGTGTCGCCGGCGATCAATTTCTTCTCCGCCGGAAGGTAGAGGCAAACGCTGCCCGCGGTGTGCCCGGGCGTATGCATAATTCCGGCGGTGACTGCCCCAATCTTCAATCCATCGCCATCGCGCAGAGGCTGGTCGATTTTCAGGGCACCCGGCGCGTGCATTCCCACCCACATGGCTTGCAAGGGCAGCAGCTTGATCTGGGCGTTGTCTTCAGAGTTCATCATCACTGGCGCGCTCGTGGCTGCGTGCAATTTCCCGGCGCCGCCAATGTGATCGATGTGGCCGTGCGTGACCACGATCATCTTGAGATCGAGGCGGTGGCGCTTGAGGATATCGAGCACGCGCTCGATCTCATCGCCGGGATCAACGACCATGGCTTCGCGCGACTGCTCGTCGCCAATGACCGAGCAGTTGCAGGCCAGCGGGCCGACGGGAAAGATCTCGTGAATCATGACAATTGGGTGATTGCGTAACTGCGTAATTGGGTAATTTTGAGAGACGCCTTCCCCTGCCGTCTTCGACTCCGAACGGGGATGAGGTTCGAATGTCTGGCGCGAAGTTCCGCGGCCAGAGAAAGAGAAAAAGCGCGTCCAGTCGTGGACGCGCTTGTCATCCTAAAACAAACCTCTATTTCTTGACCGGCTGGGTCTGCTGCGTCTTCTGGTTTCCGAAGACCGACTGCGACGTGGGCTTCGATTGCATCACCGAAAGCGCGATGGAGGTGATCATGAAGATCACCGCCAGCCAGGTGGTCAGGCGGGTGAGCACGGTGGCCGAGCCGCGCGGCCCGAAAGCAGTCTGGCTTCCCTGCCCGCCGAAAGCCGCGGCCAGGTCGGCGCTTTCGCCGCTCTGCGCCAGCACAATGATGCAGAGGAAAATGCAAGTGAAAACGTGAACCGCAACCACCAATGCATGGATCATTCAACAACCAGCCTAATGAGAATTTTATCGCTGACAGAATACGAGCGCTCGCCGGATCTCAGGAGTCATGGTGCGGAAGGCGGGATTTGAACCCGCATGCCTCGCGGCGCCACCCCCTCAAGATGGTGTGTCTGCCAGTTCCACCACTTCCGCTCTGGTCTTAAATACCCCATTTGGACGCTTGCAACACCATCGATGGGGGCTTTTTCGAAACGAGGAGAAGAGAACTTATTATAGCAAACCCTGAAAGCGCGCGGCAGCAGGGAGCTTCTGGCAATGTCATAATGCCATTCCATCCGTCAAATTAGGACACCGCAAGGTTTCTGCAGAGGGGTTAGTGAATATATAGCTTTGAACCTGCCCGGCAGCCAAGAGGAGTATGCGCTGCGGGGATCTCCGGAGGCAAAGACATTGAAAGCGTCAGTCTTTTATCGAGTTGCTGCTGTCATCCTGCTGCTGTTTGCCGCAGGGCACACATTTGGGTTTCGCCAGTCCGATCCCACATGGGGTGTTGACGCGCTTCTTGGCTCTATGCGGTCAATTTACTTTAGCGTGCAGGGGTTCAGCCGGACGTATTGGGACTTTTTTGCTGGCGCCGGATTTTCTGTCGGCATCTTTTTTTTATTCTCGGCAATACTGGCCTGGCAGCTAGGCGGCCTTCCAGCGGAGACTTTGGCACGTCTGCGCGGCATTACGTGGGCATTCGTTTTTTGTTTTGCCGCGATCACGGTTGTGAGCTTGAGATATCTCTTTCTCCTGCCGATCGTTTTCTCAAGCGTGATTACATTGTGTTTGATTTCGGCTGCATGGCTTTCATCGAAGCAGGGTCTCCGTGCCCCGTAGCGCCGCGCCTGCAGCGGAAGATTGAGATTTCATTTTGCTGCCGTATCGCTATTTCAAGTTCATGTCTGGAATGCTCTTAAACGCGATTCGGGGCGGCGCAGCCTCGCGAACTTTGTGAATCCCACCCAGATACAAAGTTGTGGAGCCGTATTTAGCGTTGATGGAGTCCATCACCTCGGCCACGCGGTCAAATTTTCCCGCTCCGTACATCTCGTCAAAGAGAGTCAGGTTGCGCATGTTTTCCTGAACCAGATTCACCAGGGCAACGCTTACCATCACGGGCCTGAAGTCAGGACATTCCTTCCAGGCATCCTGAAATACGTTGATCAGGGTCATGGTGTCCTGGCAGGAAGGGAAACGCAGGTTGGTTTCCCACACCGGGCGGCCATAATGCAGCCAATAGCCGCTGGGATCATCCTCTTGCGCGTGCTTTCTGGAAAACATAACAAGGATAGCCATGCCGCCGGCCCAAAGCTTGTTCTGGCGCAGGCGGACTGCAGCCTTATGCAGCAGTTTTTTGCCCACGGCACATGCCTGCTCTCGCGTTCGCAGCTCAGGCGGCAATACGTGTTGATGGCTAATGCTGCGATTGCCTGTCTCACGTTCATCAAAATCGATACCGCGCAGCTTTAGCCAGAAGCGCGTTCCCAGCACGCCGCCCCAGAGATCGGTCATCTGGTCCATATCGAGCTGCCAGAGTTGTTCCATCGTGGTAATCCCGCGCTTGAGCAGGCGCTGCTCCATCTGATGGCCAATTCCGGGCAGGTCTCGCGGCTTTAACGAGAGAAGGATCTTCGGAAGCTGGCTGGGAGTGATGGTGACCAGCCCGTCCGGCTTTTGCAGGTTGGTGGCGACCTTGGCCAAAAAGCGGTTCGGCGCCAGACCAACAGAGCAGCGCAGGGTCTCACCAACCGAGCGGATTGTTTGCTTTACCTGCTGTGCCAGGGCCAGCGCATTGTGTAGCTGCATGTCACGGCCGCCCAGGCGGCACTCCATTTCATCAATGGAGACGATCTTTGAAACGTGCAGGCAGTTTTTTTCAACAGCCTCTTTAATCCGATTGTGATAATCCACGTAAAGCTCATGCCGGGCGACTACCACGTTCAGGTCAGGACATTTCTTCCGTGCTTCGCCCAAGGGGGTGCCGGTGCTAACGCCGAACGCCTTGGCCTCATAGCTGGCAGCGATGCAGACCGTGGATTCTGCATCAACTGTGACCACGGCCGTCGGCTTCCCGCGAAGATGGGGCTGGACCTGCTGCTCCACCGAAGCGAAGTAGGAATTCATGTCCAGAAAGAGCCAATTGACCTGTTCCGCGGCTGGAGGTGCGCCCGACATGAGAAGGCGAATATAACACGAATAGAGAATAAAAAGCAAACCGCGTGAAAAAATAATTCGGCAAAGAATCAAAGATCAGTGATGTCGCAAAGCGAACGCGGGCTTACTTAAGCGCATTGGCGATAAATGCAGACACGTCTTTCTTCAACTCCGCCAGTGATGAATCCTGGATATACATCATGTGCCCGGCGCCGTAGTAGCCAAGGGTCACGCGTTCATGCTGCGCCTGATTAAGGTTCATGTGGTTCAGCGTGTATTGCGTAGCAAAGTAGGGCGTGGCCAGATCAAAGTATCCTGAGCCAACAAAGAGCTTCATGAACGGGTTTTTGTCAAAAGCATCTTTCAACGAACGGGCTGTGTCAGGAAAGCCGCCGAACTGAATGCCCCAGTCCCATTCATCAAAGCGGAAACCGCCGCCCAGGATGTAGTACTCCAGATCTGACTTGTATCCCAACTCGCTACGCACGTACTGATTGAACATGGCGGTATAGGGCGGGCGGATCGCGCTCATACTGGGGTCAAAGCTGGCTTCTTCCCCAACTGCGGAGCTTGAAGTGCCGGTGAATCTGCTGTCAAGCCGGCCAATCGTCAGCTTCTGGTCACGCATAAGCTCTTTGGTGAAGTGCGATTCTTCTATGCGCAGGTTGCTTTCGTCGATATAGGTTTTGCTCAGACCCGTATAGCGGGCCAGATGGTCGATGACGTCCTGGCGCTCCTGTGGTGTAAGGCGATCGCCTTTGGCCAGCGCATCAGCGTAAGGACCTGCAGCCCACTGCTCCACTTCAGCGCGCAGCTTCTCAAAATTCTGTTCATATTCAGGCGCTAACTTCTTGTGATACCAGGCGGCGCATGAGTAGGTGGGAAGAAAAAGGATATAAGGCAGATCGTTGCCCGGAGATTCGTCAGTGGTCTGGAAATTCAGAATGCTTGAGATCAGCATGATGCCGTTGAAGGCAATGCCGTGTTCCACCAGATAACCTGAAAGCCCAGCGGCGCGCGTGGTGCCATAACTTTCACCCACCATAAAGAGCGGAGATGACCAGCGTTCATAGCGGCCAAGATAGAGACGGATGAACTCGCCCACCGATGCAATGTCATTGCGCAAGCCAATAAATTTTTTAGTCTCATCGCGCTTCACGGCGCGGCTGTAGCCGGTTCCAACAGGATCAATGAAGACCAGGTCCGTCTGGTCGAGCCAGGTTTGCTCGTTATCAATGAGGTGGTAGGGCGGCGGAGGCATCATGCCATCAGGCTGCATGGGCACGCGCTTGGGACCGATTGCGCCCATGTGCAGCCATACAGAAGCTGAACCCGGGCCGCCGTTAAATGAGAACGTAAGCGGACGGTGCTCCGGCGATTGGCCATCCAGCGTGTAAGCAACATAGAAAATGTGGGCATCCACTTCGCCGGTATCGTTGTTCCTGAGCGGCATCATGCCAGTGGTTGCCGTGTAATGCAGCGTTTTGCCGCCAACGTGAATTTCATGATGTGTGACGACTGGCGGCTGCTCCGCTTCTTTTTTGCCATCTGAGGCAGCCGGCGCGGCGGGCTTGGC
This sequence comes from Candidatus Angelobacter sp., assembly GCA_035279585.1. Classification (GTDB taxonomy): domain Bacteria; phylum Acidobacteriota; class Terriglobia; order Terriglobales; family Acidobacteriaceae; genus Angelobacter. The sequence continues at coordinate 4,931 of DATEHN010000010.1, forward strand.
TTGCTCTGCCGGACTGGCGGCAGGCGTTGGCGCGGGGCGGTTTCTTTGCTGCGCCATAGCGCAGAGCGAAAAAAGAATAGTTGACGCAATGAGAGCAAACGAGATGCGACGCATCATAAAGTGGCACTCCCCGCTGGATTGGACGTGATCTCTTTTTAGACGTGATAATGGAAAACAGGTGAGTGTAGCTGGCGTAAACAAAAAGGGCAAATCAAACTGCGTGCAGGATGCCTGCCGGCTTGCTGGGTATGGGCACTGAACTCTGGTGGCCCTGGAAATACCACAGCAGCAAAACCATAAATACTATGACGGCAAGCATAAACCAGCCAAAGAGGCTGCCTGCTTCTCCAGAGCGGCGTGTTGGCGCGTTCACCATACTCATCAGTAAACACAATTTCTGGACGGAATGCTCACCAAGGACAAAATCTTAAATAATCTTTGCAGAAGAAGGGTTACGCAGCTAAAAGATTTACAGCGATAAGGTTGGCATTCTTGGTTCAGCGTAAGCATCGCGAGGCAAGCAAAAAGGCCACAAGGAACCGGCTGCTCTGGTTGCCGGGCTTGCGGCCTTTTTGTCAAGAAAGATTAATGGACGGGAACAACCAGGTCGCGATCTAACCTGACTTCCAGTTGCGTGCCTTTATCTAACTTCATGTCGCTGCCTTTGAGCAGGAAGCTGCTGCCGCCTCCAACTCCGGCGCCGGCTGCTGCGCCAATCGCTGCGCCTTTGCCTCCCGCGATCGTTGAGCCGGTAACTGCTCCGACGGCCGCGCCGATGGCGGCATTGGTAATGATTTTCTTTTTGTCCGGCCCTTTGCGATAAATCTCACCTTCTTCGCCTGTCGCTTTGATTGAGGCATCGCCGGGAACGCCCGTAACTGTGCCGATAAGCGGCACCCAGCCTTTGCGGGTCTCAATTTCATCCAGGGCAAGCTGCATCCTGGCCCCTGTGTATCCGTGCTCAAACCGTCCAACATGCGCTTTGATGGTGCGGCCTTTGGGGATAATGAGTCCGCTGGGCGTCACCAGATCTTCCCGCAGTTCAGCTTTAAAGTGCTTGCCTTCTTCCATTTTTCTGGTGTCCAGCGTGTCCTTGAGCTTGATGATGAAGCGCGTGCCTTCAGGGATGGCGTTGGGAGCCGCCGCATAAGGCTGCTGTCCGGCGTATGGATTCTGTCCACTTGTGGGCGGAAGCTGAGGCGGGGGATTGTTGTTATCGTCGTGAGGACGCGTTTTAAGAACTGGAGATTGATCGTGCTGGCTGCTATCGCCGTTGGCCTGGGCCATGGCACCCAGAGCTAACGCCAAGACTACAGCACAAACGGAGGCTGCGCACTTTGCCTTCATGGCGGTACACCTCAAAAAAATGTAGAAATGCTTGCGAAGTGAGATGCAGCCATCGTCCAGAAAAGCTGCTTCCAGCAAGCCCGTAATTTCCAGGGATTTGGCCTGGGAAAATGGACATTACCAAAGTAACTGGCCAAAGGTTCTATTTCAGCCCGTTTTGAAGCATCATATTGGAGTGTAAGTACTGTTTTCCCCTGAAGGGAAGATAAGATGAAAAACTGGTTTTTACCTGTAACCGTACTAGGGTTGAGCGGCCTGGGATTGCTCTTTGCCAGCGAGAAAGGCCGCGAACGTGTACGCCGCGCTTTTGACCACATTTTGGAACATGGCGATCCGCTGGGTGAATTTAACAGGTTCTGTGAAGAACAACTGGAGATGATCCAGCGCAACCTGGACCATCTAAGCGAAGCGCTGGAAGATCCACAAGCCAGTTAACTCATCCCGCGATTCTGTCGATTACCCCTGCCATGCGCACATCGCGCTGTGTTACTCCCCCCGAATCATGTGAAACCAGGGCCATGGTGACCGTGTTATAGCGTATATCGATATCAGGGTGATGATTTGCCTGTTCAGCGGCGTTCGCCACTTTGTTTACAAATTGCATTGCCATTTTAAAGTCAGGAAAGCGGAAGACGCGCTGAATCGCCATTCCGTTTCGCTGCCAGCCTTGCAGAGAACCAAGGGCTTGCTGGATTTCCGCATCAGTAAGCACAGCCATAAGAAAACACCTTTCCTTAAGCGCTGTGATTCTATTTGGTTTAGAGAAAAATTTCAGCCCTGGTGGGACTAATTCACCCTGCCTGAGGTTACTGCGGCCATAAGGGCTACAGGCTTACTGGGATAGGTAAAGCGATTCATCTGCGAGTTGATCTCTTTGCGCAGGTCTTCCCAGATAGTGTCCGGCATTTCCAGGAAAACGCGCACAACCTCAGGATCAAATTGACGTCCGGAGAAGCGCTCAACTTCTTCGCGCGCCACCTGAATCGTCTGTGCGGCGCGATAAGGGCGGTCTGAAGTGATGGCGTCAAGTGTATCCGCTATGGAAAAGATCCTGGCGCCCATGGGGATGTCATTCCCGCTCAGGCCGCGCGGATAGCCAGTGCCGTCAAAGCGTTCCTGATGAGCGTAGACGATCTCTGCAGCTTCAGAGAGGAAGGGTATTTTCTTGAGCATCTGATATCCGCGGAAACAGTGCTCACGCATGATCTCGGTTTCAGCTTCAGTCAGTGCGCCTGGCTTGCGCAGGATCGCGTCTGGAATAGCCATCTTGCCGATGTCATGCAGAAAGGCCCCACGCGCGATCACGCGAATCTTGTCTTGAGAGAGCCCCATGGCACGGGCGATAGCAATGGTGAAAGCCGTGACGCGTTTGGAATGGCCCTCAGTTTCCGCATCTTTCAGGTCAAGAGCATCACCCAGCGCTTCCAGCGTGATGTCATAAGAGCGTTCCAGGTCAGTCATGGCCTGGCGAAGCTGCTCCGTCCGGGCGGCAACCAGCGACTCAAGATTCGATTGATAGGCCCGGTTTTCCAGCTTCAAACGCCGATGTTCAAGGGCGCGGCGAACCATGGCCAGAAGTTGCTCACGCTCAAACGGCTTAAGTAGGTAATCGTAAGCCCCGTTGCGAATGGCGGCGAGGGCAACAGAAATATCATGCACGGCGGTAACCATGATCACGGGCATGTCTGGATATTTTTCTTTAGAACGCTCCAGCAGGGCGATGCCGTCCAGCTCCGCCATCATCAGGTCTGAAAGCATCAATTCAAATTCGCCGGTAGAATTGAGAATAGCCAGTGCTTCCATGCCAGACGAGGCTTGACGGGTTTTGTATCCCGCTGCATTGAGCATGGACGAGATAATTTCTCGGATAGGTTCTTCGTCGTCAACGACCAGAATGTGCTCTGTAGCCATCGGGAAAAAGGTTACCTTCTTGGGGGGAGCTTTAATTTAACCCAGAGTGCCCGGAAATACAACGCTTATAAGGAGAAAAAACACTGCCAAAAAGGGGATTTCATGGTATACAGGAATCCCCCGCACTGTTTAGAACTCCTATGAATTGTTGAACATGGTATTTAGCCTCCAATCGGCTTTTTTGGCGGAAATGTCGACCCTGCTCATCCTTTTGGCCGGAGCAGTACTTTTGTACAGCAGTTTCCGCGAAAAGTACCTGGCGCCCTGGATTGCGGGCTGGACCTGCCTAACCCTCTCCAAAGTCGCCATTACCCTTAGCTTGGGCCGTGGGCCATCGAATTTATGGGCATCCTTAAGCTACGCCTTTTTTGTGCTGGCCATAGGGCTCTTTTCCACGGCGATTTTCTTATATGTTTCGCAGAAGAAGCTGCTCTGGATGGCAGTCGTACTGGCCACCGCTCTTCTTCTAGGGCTGACCTATACGCTGGGGATGCCGCGACGGTTCTTGTTTATCCTGGGTTTGGGGCTGTGCTGGGTGGTCAAGATTACTGCTTCCGCGCAGCTTGTCCGCTTTGCCTGGGGGCGCAGATCAGTAGGGCGTTGGTTACTGGCACTTACGTTCCTGTTGCTGCATGTGGAGTTTGCTGGAGCCAGTCATTCAATTGTCGGCTATGACATTCTGGTGGACCTGCTTCTTGGCATAGGCATGATGACGATCGTGCTTGAAGACTCAAGGATCCAAATTCAGCGGCTGGATGCCCTGAACACAATTACGCACCAGATCTCCGATTCACGAGAATTTGATCCGACCGTCAGCAATGTTCTGGATGAACTGAGGAAAGTGACGCACGCCAGGGCTGCCTGGTTTCGTATTCTGCAAGGCGATAAGCTGGTGCTTGCGGCCCACCGCGGATTGACAGAAAACTGCGCCCAGAAAATTGCCACCATTGAAACAAACAATAGCGTGAGCGGTTTTGCCTTGCGCGAGAGCAAGGTATATGTTCTGCGCGCTGCAGAATCACCGTCGGAACTTCGCCAGGCTATTGTGGATGAAGGGCTCCATCATCTTTTGCTGGTCCCGGTTGAAGGCAAGAGCTCCCGCGTAGGCATGTTTGTTTTGGGCGTTACCGGCTTTAGGGCTTATACCGACCAGGAAAAGAAATTCCTGAAAGCGGCAGCCAAGCAGCTTGGTCTGGCCGCAGAAAATCGCCTGCTCTTGCAGCAGGTAGTGCAATCGCGCAATGAGTGGGCGAATACCTTCGATTCCATACCTGACTGTATTCTGGTGCACGACCTGGAATACAACGTACTTCGCGCGAACCGGGCACTGCTGGACCGCTTGCAGCGTTCGCGAGAGGAGGTGGTCCAGCATTCTTGCGAGGAAGTCCTGCCCGGAGCCGGCGTCAACTGGAAAGGCTGCCCCTATTGCGCTCATGCCGATTGCGCCGGCGAAGAAGACCCGTGTTTTGGCGGCTATTCCGTGGTATCCACCTCAGCCTATACGCTTGGCGACCATACCCGCGGCGGCACTCTGCATGTGATCAAGGACATTACGGAGGCCAGGGCCGCGGAAGAACGTTTTACCTCGCTCTTCAATCACATGCATGAAGGCGTTTTTGCTTCAACGCCGGATGGAAAGATACTGGATTGCAATGAGGCATTTGTGCGCATGCTTGGCTATACCAGCAAAGAAGAAATTCTCAAGCTGGATGTGGCACAGACGCTCTACGTTGATCTGGAAGACCGCAAGAAATTTCTCAAGGAGATTGGACGACAGGGGTACGTCAGGAATTTTGAGATTGTTTTGCGCTGCAAAGACGGGCGAAAAATCAATGTAATTGAGAGCAGTTTTGCCACCCGAGGTCCCAGCGGAAAGATTGAGCGCTACCAGGGCGTGATGCTTGATGTGACGGAGATGAAACGAGCGGAAGATGAAATCCGCCGGCGCAACCGCGAGTTGTATGTACTGAACAACATCGCCGTCACCTTTAACCAGTCATTTGATCTGGATGAGATTCTGCAACTTATCATGCTGCAGATGGTGGAGCTGTTTTCCACTGACACTGCCGCCGTGTATCTGTTTGAGGAAGAGAGCAGCATGCTGGTGAAGAAGTCTTCTTACGGGCACCGGAGCGTATGGGCTGTGGAAAGTGAAAGAGTGGTAATGCCCGCTGACTTCATTGCCGCTGTGAAGCGCGAGCATACTGAGATCATTGATCCGTCTTACCTCTCGCGCCTGCCTGAAGTTTTGCAACGAAGCGTGGACCTGGAAGGGCTCAAGTCCTGGCTCTGGGTAGTGCTTTGGCGCAAGGAAAAAATCCTTGGCGTGCTTGCCACCAGCAGCCGTGTTCCCAGAGACTTTACTCGGTCTGAAGAAGGTGTCATGGTGGCGGTAGGCCGCCAGCTTGCCACGACCATTGAAAAGGTCCAACTCTATAACGAAACCAGAAAAGCGTATGAAGACCTGCGCCGCACCCAGGAACAACTGCTGCAGAGCGAGAAGATGTCGGCTGTAGGCCAGTTGATCTCCGGCGTGGCCCATGAGTTGAACAACCCGCTGACGGCCATTCTTGGTTACACCCAGCTTCTGGAAACTGAAAAACTCGATGCGCGAGTGGAAGAATTTGTTCTCAAGCTGCGCAAGCAGGCGCAGCGCACCCAGAGAATCGTGCAGAACCTGCTTTCATTTGCCCGGCAACATACTCCACGGCGGGTGCACGTTGACCTGCGCAGCGTATTGGAAGATACGATCGCACTGCGCGACTACGACTTAAAGGTAAACAACATCACTGTAGAGCGCGATTTTGAGCCGGTGTTGCCATCCGTGGTGGCTGATCCGCATCAGCTTGAGCAGGTCTATCTCAACATCATCAATAACGCTGCTGACGCCATGCTTGAAGGCGGACGCGGCGGCCGGCTGCGAATTCGCGTCTTTACTGACAACGGCCATGTGGTTACGTCATTCCATGATTCCGGCCCAGGTATTTTCGATACCAAACACGTCTTTGATCCTTTCTACACCACCAAGCGCGTGGGTAAGGGAACTGGCCTGGGCTTGAGCATTTGCTACGGTATTGTGCAAGAGCATGGCGGCGAGATTTCCGCACAGAACCATCCTTCCGGAGGCGCTCTGTTGCAGGTGCGCTTGCCGGTGGCTGCTGGAGAAAAGCCTGTTACGGAAAGTGATCGCATTGTTGCGCGGCGTGAATCGCGGCTGGAAGGCTCTGTTCTGCTGATTGACGATGAAGAAGCCGTGCTCGATTTTGAACGCGCAGTGCTGACCGCTGCCGGTTTGAAAGTGGTTACAGCTACTTCCGGCGTTGAAGCTATACAGTATCTTCAGAAGGAGGATTTTGACATCGTTCTGCTCGATAGCAAAATACCAGGAACATTGTCGAGTGAAGATGTCTTCCACTGGATTGAGCAGAGCCGCTCGGAACTGGTCCCAAGAACGGTGCTGGTGCTCTCCAATGTCTCCGATCCCAGCGTTCGCGTCTTTGTGGATGCCACCAGACTTCTTTGCCTGGTCAAGCCCTTTGAAGTTGCCGATCTGCTGGCCATGGCACGTCGTATTTTGCGCAGGGCCAGAGCGGCGCACGCATCGCATTAGTGGCAACTTCATCTCGCCCGCGTAGCTCTCAGCATTATTTGACCCATGCCCGGCACGCTCGCCAGAGCAAAAGCTGTGTTGCGCAGCCATTTGGGCGCAGCAAAGGCATTGCGCAGACGCGCAGCATTGCGGAAGGCCGGCGCAAATCGTTTCTTATAAGCAGACCGATATTCGAGCATCGCCTGTTCCCATGAGTGTTTGCCGGCAAGGAAGGGAACTATAGTCTCAGCCGCAAGTGTTCCGCTCTGCAACGCCAGTGAGATGCCGTCCCCTGCAAAGGGATCAATAAAGCCCGCAGCATCGCCTGCCAGCATCATTCCCTCAGATTCGGTTTCTGGTTCGCGAAAATACAGCGGAGACGTAGTAACGGCAGGGAACAGCGGTGTCCAGCTTCGGCTGCGTCGCCATAGCTCAGGCTCTTTGGCAAAGACATCATCCAATGATCGGGCTAGATCTGCGCGCACCATGGCGCAGGCGTTCACGGCGTTTGTGTCCACAGGCGTAACGCCGCAATAACCGCCCGAAAAAAAATAGAGATCGACCGAAGGTGCCGGTGATTGCTCGCTGAAATGGGCCTTCAATCCAAGCCATTTTTCTTTCTCTGCGACGTCAAATTGCCTCAGCTTTGACCAGCGTCCAGTTGCATTGACTACTGCTTTCGCTGTGAATGCATTTTCTGAAGTTGCGACGAAAAAAGTTTCCTTCTTCTCCACTTCATGGACCGTTACTCCTTCACGTGTCGTTGCGCCCGCGTGCTCTGCTGCTGCAAACAACGCGGCATCAAGCTCATAGCGAGGAATGCTTTGCGCGGCCGGTGAAACCGGGAAACGTAGGCATTTATTATCGACAAAGAATCGCGCCGAGCTTACCAAAACGTGTGAAGGCAAATTCTGCTCGCCCAGAAGCCCGCGCAAAAGCCCCAGCGATTCCGGCGAAACAAATTCGCCGCAAACTTTTTGCCGCGGAAAACGGTCTTTTTCCAGCAAAAGCACCCGGACGCCCGCGCGGGCCGCAGTAATGGCGCAGGCAGAGCCGGCCGGCCCGGCGCCGGCCACAATCAGATCGTACGCGGCTGTTTCCATACGATCACTCCCATGCGGTAAAGATAGAAGCGCTCAATTTCAATATTGGCCGGCTCAGCTGCTTGCGCAAGCACCTGCCGCACCTCATCTTCAGTGTAGGCCCGGCGAACGGACGCAGGCGCATCGTGCCGTGTAATCCGGCTGCGGTAGAGTGGAAATCCCAGATAGCTGAGCGCCAGGTGCATGGGATGCCGCACCAGATCGTGAACCAAAAAAGCGTGGCGCGCCACCCGCAGCCCTTCAGCCACAAAGCGAACAATCTCTTCAGGCTCCAGATGGTGCAGAAAGAGCGATGAACCAACCACGTCAAAGCTGTCGTCGCAAAAGGGAAGGGCCAGAGCGTCACCGCAGACGGCAGGTGTTGCGCCGTTCATGTGCGTAGCTGCACGATCAAGCATCACCGGGAATATTTTGATTCCAGACTGTGCCAACGCTTGTTGTGCCTGGACGGCAACAAACCCTTCGCTTCCGGCTACATCGACCCATGAAATCTCTTTTAATTTTTTCTTTTCGGCGATCCTGCGAAGCAGGCTGCTCACCGTGCTCACCCCGCCAAAGGCGCGGTTGAACATGCGCAGGTCCATGATTGATTGCGCCACCTCGCGGGGTGTGCCTGCATCCGTATCGAGCAGTTCCGGGACAACCACTCGTTTCATGCCTTAGACCCGCGCCAGTTCTTCTTCCAGCAATTGTTTGTTGTAGAGATCGGTATAGTAGCCGTTCCTGGCCAGCAGTTCGTCATGCGTGCCCATCTCTACGATGCGGCCATCATGCAGCACAGCGATATGGTCAGCGTTGCGAACGGTGGAAACGCGATGAGAAATAAAGATCGTAGTTCGGTCGCGCATGACCTCGCGCAGGTGGTTGAGAATTTTTTCTTCCGTGTAGGTATCCACGCTGGAAAGAGCATCGTCCAGCACCAGGATGCGCGGATCGCGAATAATGGCGCGAGCAATCGCGGTGCGCTGCTTCTGCCCGCCAGAAAGAGTAATGCCGCGCTCGCCTACCATGGTGACGTATTGCTCTGGGAAGCCTTCAATATCAGCGGCGATGTTGGCCGCCTCTGTAGCGCTGCGGACCTCATCATCTCTGGCATTTTCCACGCCAAAAGCAACGTTTTCCCGGACTGAATCGCTGAAAAGAAATGTCTCCTGCGGCACAAAACCTATGTTTCTCCGCAGCACCTCCAGCGGATATTCGCGAATCGGGCGGCCATCCAACAAAAGCGTGCCCGGAGCAGCGTCATAGATTCGCGGCAGCAGATTCACCAGCGTGGTCTTGCCGGAACCAGTTGGGCCAACAATAGCCAGGCTGCTGCCTGCAGGGACCTTTAGATTGATGTCCTTAAGCACGGGCACGCCGTTGTATGCGAAGTTGAGATGGCGGAACTCGATCTCGCCGGAAAAACTCTTGCTGTTCGCAAGGTCAGCGGCCACGGCAGCGTCGGTGATCTCCGGCTTGGCAACCAGGATTTCATTGATTCGTCCCATGGAAGCCGTGCCGCGCTGGAAGATATTGATGACCCAGCCAAGAGCGATGATCGGCCACGTCAGCAACAGAATGTAAATGTTGAAGGCGACAAAATCGCCCAGGCTCATGCGATGGAGCAAAACCTCGCGGCCACCCACCCACAATGTGATAACTACGCCAATGCCCAGAAGCAGCTCCAGCGTGGGCCAGAGCATGCCGGTCAGCCGGGCCAGCGGCAGGCTGCGCGCAACGTATTCCTGGTTGCTGGTTTCAAAGAGAGCAACTTCGGCTTCTTCCTGAACGTAAGCGCGGATCACGCGTGCGCCGGAGAAATTTTCCTGGGCGCGCGCTGAGATATCAGAAAACTGCGCCTGGATCTTCTCGAACCGCTCATGAATCTTGCGTCCGAAATACTGCACAATAATGCTGGCCAGCGGCAGCGGCGCAAAGGCATAGAGCGTGAGCTTGGGGCTGATCTGCCACATAAAGACCAGCGCCACGGCGGTAAAAACCAGCGTATTCGCCGTATACATAATCGCCGGCCCCAGCAGCATGCGCACCGCGTTCAGGTCATTGGTGGCGCGGGCCATAATGTCGCCCGTGCGGTTCTTCTGGTAGTAGGAGTAAGAAAGCGACTCCAGGTGGCTGAACATGTCATTGCGCAAGTCATATTCAATCTCGCGTGAAACGCCAATCACCAGCCAGCGCGTCAGGAACTGGAATACGCCCTTTGACAGCGCCAGCCCAATCAACACCAGCGCGTAAATAAGGATCAGGTGCCGCGTGATGCCAAATTTGTTCAAATCGTCAATAGCGCGGCGGACCACCTGCGGTGAAAGCACTCCCAGCCCGTTATTAAAGAGCACGGTTATGCCGCCCCAGAACAGCGTGAGGCGATACTTCTTAAGATAAGGAAACAGCGGTCGCAGGTTCTTGCCCATTGGGGTTAATAGATGATTCTAACAGCCTGAAAGGAGCACAAAGATTCATGCAGCGATGAGTATCGATCTCAGGCCGCTCTTGCCTCTTCCCACTTGCCATGCTGCATATTTCGCAATTTTTCTGGGAACTCTCGTATCTTTCCATCTACTGCGGCTCGCGGCTCTTCGTGATGAATGCCGCGCCCGATCATGGATGCCGCAGTTGCTTGCGGTGCTGGCAGCACTGCCAACCTTTGCTCCCGATTCAATCCGCGCTCATCTGCGGAAATCTGCGGCGTGCCCTGCTGTTCTCCGTGTCTCCGCGCATCCGTAGTGAGACTTGGCTCTTCCGCGGCTCTTTTCAGATCAGTGTTATCAGTGTTAATCAGTGGTGATGTTTTGCCTTTTCTCTGCAATGTCGCCAGCAGTTTTGACATTGTCTGCAGATGAACCCCCAAGCGCCCGGCTGTTTTGCAATCGATTCTTCCGGCAATCAGCGCTCGCGCCATTACCGCCAGCGTAACCTGAATCCCCTTGAAATCCGTGAACAGGTCTGCCATCTCGCATTCCGGCTTGCCTCGTCGGCGCATCTCGGCAACCGCCTCGGCCAGTACGATCCGCCGCTCCAAGTCTCTGCGAAACGCCATTGCCTGCTGCGCGGCATGAGCATGGCAAATCCCTGCGCCCTTCTCCGCCGGAGCTTTGCACTGCTCGCCATTCCGCCGGAACACCTGGCATCGGCGGTAATAGCTGTATCGAGCTTCGGGCACTTTGCGGGATTCCTGTCTGTGTTCCGTGCTGTGGATGCCTTCCATCATTTGTCTTTCCAATTCCGGCGATTACCAATTTTGGCAATTCTGGCAATCTTCGCGCCCCCACCCCCCGGGTGGGCCCCAACTATGATTCCAAAAGACTTATTCCATTCGACCCCAGAGATTTCGCATTGAATCGGGGTCCAATCGTGTCAAACTGGCCTCCAATCGCTATCAACCTGATTGCTTTTCATTTGGTTTCAACCAGGTAAAGGGCCGGAGTTTTAGCTAAAGGCCAAAGACAAGGGCCAAGAGCTGTCTTCATACTACCTTTTATTCGCCCTTATTACAACCGTGAAAAAGGGTATTCAGGCGCGTCGCGCCACTCGCGTTGATCTCATGGTTTCATTGCGCTACGAATAAACGTAAAGATAATGATCTAGACCAAGAGCTAGCAGCACATCTTTAACGCCATATCACCTGTTTCAGCCAGCCTTCCCAAACATCAGTCCACGCATGTGCCATCATGTTTGCCCGTAAATTTCTCCGCCAGGCAGCAAGCGCCCCATAAAGGACTCCCAATGCGCTGATCACGATCACCTGTTTCCAGCCCTGGTAGCTGTGCATAAAACCAAAAAGCAATCCCTGGCCCAGCACTGCCGCCACAATGCTTCCACTCAGCGCGTGGAACTGGCGTTGCAGGTAGCCGCGGCTTTGTATTTCTTCGCAAAAACCAGCGGTGATGGAAACCAAAATCCAGACAAGGACCTCCGTCGCACTTTGCGGGAGCAGAGCACTTACGGACCGTGCTGTGCTTGGTCCCAGCAACCAGTGAACGCCATACGCGGTGGCTTCCCACACTATCCAGAACGGAAACGCGATTGCCACATCGACGAACAAGTCTTTCCACGCTGTCCATCGCCCACCTGTAAGTGTTTTCAGATTGCCGCCATACCGATGGACACCGACCCAGCAGTAGTAAGCAGCGCCCAATCGGCCAGAATAGTGATCAAATAATTTTTGATTGCCTGGCTGTGCTCTACAATTTGTCCCGATGGCGCGCTTCCCAGTCCAACTTTTTGCGTGTGGAAGCCCCAGAGCGTAATCCCGGCAATGATCGCAAGGTAGCCCGCAAGATTGCCCCACGATGCAATCTGGCGTGGCTTGTCCTCATATTCTTGATTTGCAGGAACAGCTTCTCCTGTCGCCACAGCTTTTCTCCTGTTCGGGTTCCACAGTTTGTGAAATCCGTCTCCCATCAGTGTCACCAGTGTTTATCAGTGGTGAGGTTCAAAATCTTCCCTCACGACGGTGTCTTCAATATCAAATATCCGCCTGTTAACCCAAAGATCAGGTCGGGCGACCATGCAGCAATTAGTGGCGGGAGCTGGCTCACGTTGCCCATGGCTTCAAACATTCCTACGGTCAGAACGTAGCTAACGGCGATGATCAGGGCCACCACCACGCCGCTTAACGCTCCGCGCCGCCCGCCGGAGAGTGCAAAAGGCACGGCAATTACGGCCATCACCAGCGTGATAAGCGGGAAGGCAATCTTTTTTTGCAACTGGACGCGCAGCCGCACCACATCAAAACCGCCGGTCTGGAGATCGCTGATGTAATGGCGCAGCTCTTCGTAGTTCATCTCTTCAGACTGCAGGACT
>DATEHN010000011.1:0-12331 GCA_035279585.1 Candidatus Angelobacter sp.
AATCTAGAGTTGCTGTATCCCGATCCGTAGAAGAGCGGCCCTTTAGGGCCGGGGTCCCCAACACGCGCCGGTTTTGCGCGTGCTGGGGTGGAAGCGCCGCGTTAAGGTGACAAAAAAGTCTGGGCTTCAGCCCCGGTGAAAGAAATTCCCATGGGATACACCAACTCTGAAATTGCTTTAAGAAGGTGAGGGGCAGCACCCGCAAGATGGCGCGTCAGCCCCGCGAGAGCGCATCGGGAGCCAAACCCCAGTCCCGCCTCTGCGGGACGATTGATAATAGCCCGGTATGTCGCCGAGGCGAGCATCGCGAACCGAGGCGTAAATGCCGGGTAAGCAAAAGAAAGAAATCCTTCCTCTCTGCCGAAGGCTCGCGCGCAGCGAAGCGGAGCGTGCAAAAGGAAGTCAGAGGGACAAAGCACTTATCTCCCTCTCTTTTGTTAGATAAATCCTTATCGATGTGCGAAGTCGAAGGATCTCCAATGATCATGGTACCGAGAGGGGATTCGAACGCAACGAGCCGTTTAAGCCCACCGAATTTTAAGCCACCTTCACAGGATGCTCATGAGAAAATGATGCTGATGTCAGATCCCCATACCGGTTCGCCATTACCGCCCAGCGGCCAAACTCCGGGTTGCTTTGTGGCATATCCGTCTCTTCCCGCCGATCGTGCGGAATCTATCGAGCAGGCTATCGAGGAACTACGCAATGGTGGCGTCGTTGACATCATCGGCTGGAAGCACTTAGCGGTTGGTGGACGTGTAGTAGTAAATGCCATCTGTGATGAAATAAAGAATCGCGCCGTTTTTGTTGCGGATGTAACGGGATTAAACCCGAACGTGCTATTTGAGCTAGGCTATGCAATTGCTCGCAAGCGGCGAATCTGGCTATTACTCAATCCCAACATAGAGCGGGCGAAGGCGGAGTTTGATCGTTTCCAACTGCTGACGACGATTGGATACGTGCCCTACAGTAACAGTCGGGACATAGTGAGCGAGTTTTATAAGGCACAGCCTTATAACAACCTCTCTCAGAATCTTTATGATGAACTCCTGCTGTCGGCCGGGCCACCTTCTACAAGGAATGCTCTTTTCTATCTGCGCTGCGATGTAAACACGGAAGCATCAATGCGATTGGCTCGGCGTGTCTCATCCGGCCCAATCAAATCTCTTATTGATGACCCTCAAGAAATTCGCTTTCAACCGTTCGCATGGTACGTGCAACAAGTCACGTCGGCTTTTGCTGTAGTGTGTCACTTCCTGTCCAGCGAATATCAGCATTGGGAGCAACACAACGCGAAACATGCGCTTATTGCTGGGCTGGCCCATGGCTTGGCGAAACCATTATTGATGCTTGCGCACGAGCCGTATTCCTCGCCTTTGGATTACCGTGACTTATTGCGTAAACATCAAACCGCAAGGCAAGCCGAGTCACTTTTCGCTGAATGGTCTCTGCCCCATGTAGAGCAGTATGAAAAACGCATCTCTCAGATTGCCGAATATGCTGCAGGGGAACGCCAGCAGAGACAATTGCGTGATATTGCTGTTGGTGATCCGGTTGCTGAGTTCGAATCTGATTCGATCCTTGAATACTATGTTCCCACTGCACCTTACCTTGAAACCCTCAATTCCAAATATTCAATTCTTGTTGGGCGTAAGGGTACCGGAAAGACAGCAACGTTATTTCGGCTAGCAGAAGATCTGTCGTCCGATCCTCGAAACCATACGACTGTTGTAAAGCCCGTTGGGTATGAACTCGAAGGATTGCTGGCCATACTTCGGCAAGAACTTTCTCGGGCAGAAAAAGGATATCTGGTCGAGAGCTTTTGGAAATTTCTTCTTTATACGGAGCTCGCCAAAAGTACATACGAAGAGTTGCTCGGCAAGCCGGAATACTATGTCCGCAGTGCTGCGGAGGCCGCCCTGTGTGAATTTGTAAACCAATATCAATCCCTTATCACGCCCGAATTCTCAATCCGCTTAGAAACTGCGGTTGCGCATCTTCGTGAGTTGGGAAGCGCGGGATCAGGTGAAAACCGCCGTTTCAGAATAAGTGAGTTGCTTCACAATGAAATGCTCTCGCGTCTCCGCATATTATTGGGTAAGGCTCTTGAAAATAAAGCCAAGGTTTCCATACTCGTGGACAACCTCGACAAGGCTTGGAATCCCAATGCGGACCTATCGCTTCTGAGCGATCTTATATTTGGCTTACTCAGTTCAAGTAGGCGCGTAGCTGACGAGTTCTCGCACGATTCTTCAGGCCGATCGGCAATTAACTTGTGTTTTGTTCTGCTTCTAAGAAGCGACATTTTTGCCGCCATGTTGCAATTTGCAAAGGAACGAGACAAATTGCCGGTACGCCTCATTACTTGGAACGATCCCGAGATTCTGCGCCGAATCATAGAAGCAAGATTGTTGAGATCTGACAAAGGACCGCAGACACCACAAGAAGTATGGGAACTCTTTTTCGCTCCTAACGTTCGCGGAATTCCTACTTGGGAATATATCTCGAGCCGCATACTGCCAAGGCCACGCGACCTCATTTTCTTTGTCAAGTCCGCTTTGCAATCAGCCGTTAATAAAGGTCGCCCCAGAGTTGAGGAAAGTGATTTTGTTGATGGAGAAAAGCAATACTCTAGATATGCAATAGAATCATTGCGTTTCTTGAAATCAAGCCTCACACCAGCGGAATTCCGGGCCAAATGACGATCAGTCTGTGAACAAAGGGCTTTTATAGAATCTCTTTTTGTCGACGCGGGCTGCTCCCGGCTTTTTTCCGTTCTCCTCCAGACTTTCTCAACCTTTCAGCTCAGAATCGCCGGGCCTCCCATGAGCCGTTTAAGCCCTGCGGATTTAAGTTGAGGCGAAAATCGGGCATGAGATAAGAGCGTGAGTCCAGATGACTGTTGCCAGCTTCACGCGCTTTATTTGACTTTCGCTTCTTATTCGCATAACATCTCCTAGCGGCCACCGCCGTTTCAGCTGCGGGCAAGATCACTACTTGGGAGCCTGCCTCATGTTTAAAGTCAAGAAAAACACGCAAATCACCTCAGTTCAATTTGAGCTGGAGGTAAAGAAGTACCTGGAGTCGACCTCCGGCAAGCTCAGGCAATTTATAACGGAATACCGGGAGACGATTGACGGGCACGATGGCACCTATGAAATCGATATAACGGCCAGATTCAGGATTTTCGGTGCGGATTTTCTGGTGATCGTGGAATGCAAGCACCACAAAAACCGGATTAAGCGTGAGCACGTGCAGGTGTTGCATGCCAAACAGGTGACGCTTGGCGCGCAAAAAGCCATGTTCTTTTCCACATCTGAATTTCAGGAAGGCGCAGTGGAGTATGCGATCCAGCATGGGATTGCTTTGGTCCGGCTTGCTCACGGTGAAACTTCGTATTTTGTCAGAAGCGCGAATCCGAATCCTACTGCTCTGCCTGATTCAGTGCCCGCTTACGTAGGATGGCTGATTGCAAAACACGATGGGGCAAGTGACGGCGTGAGTCATCACCTCGTGGCTCCACAATATCCTGATGCCCTCAACAAGTTCCTCTTTGGGTCCTCGAAAAGCTAAAGGGAGCTGCTTTCTCGCTGGCCGGTAGTCAAGCAAATACAAGTCTTAAGAAAAATGAGCAGCAGGATCGCGCCTGCCGCTCATTGTATCTCCATTATTACAGAACAAATCCCGAGCTACATACGCATAAACGAGCGAGCGCTTTGGGTAGTTTGCGCGTGCAGTTCCGCTGCCACCAGTGCCTGCTCCAGTGTTGGCTCATTCCAGTTGGCCAGGAGTTGTGAAAGTTCATCGGCGTGGGCCTTGTCTCCGGTTTTCTGGTAGGCGCGGACCATCAGGTTGATTGAAATGGGGTTGCGATTGTCTTCTGCAAGGTGCGTCAGAGCTTCCTCATACTTGCCCTGCTCCACCAGCAAGGCTCCGGCAGCGCCGTCATAGGCAATCTGTACAACCTGGTCATGAGTTGTATCGGCCAGGTCGTGTAACTGTTTGAGTGTGGCATTGGCCAGTTCGCTGTTGCCTTCACGCACGGCGCGCGCCACGCGCTGACGCAAAACCACTGCCAGCTCCTGCTGCTGCGCGGCTTTCGGCAGAGAATGTTTCTCATGCAGTACGGCTTCAGCTTTTTTCAGCAGCTCAAGCGCTTTTGCGCCGTCAGTCTGGTATGAGGCCATGGTGCGATAAGCTTCAGCCTCAGGCACAGCCAGATCATTTTCATGCGCCTGGCTGGCGACCGCCCGGAAAGCTGCGTCGGCGCCGGCAAAGTCCTGCTCGCGAATATAGGTGATGGCAGATTGCAGGCCCCAGGTGGCAGCTTCAGTCTTTGAAGATGCGTGCAGGATGGCCAGAGCATATTCGGCGCGGGCGCGAGGCTCATCGCTCTTGAGAGCATAGGTATCGGCAATGCCGAGTTGCGAGTAAACAAATCCGGGATCGATCTTGAGCGAAGCGCGGTAATGGACCAGCGCTTCATCAAATCGTCCGGCCATGCGCAGGATCTCAGCGTAAGAATCCTGCGGGTTGGATTCGTTGGGCAGCAGCGTGATGTATCGCTGCATGGTTGAGAAAGCTTTGTCAAAATTCCGCGTGCGAGCATAGCAGTAGGCCAGCTCATTCAGCGGCGGAGCAAAATCAGGGTTGAGCGCAACCTCGCGCTCAAACATAGGAATGGCGCGGGCAATCTGCTGCTGGTTTTCCACCCAGACAGCGCCAAGCCAGGCCAGAAACTTGTCTTTGGGATATTCATCCAGAACTTCATTCATGGCCTGAATGGCCGGAACCATCCGGCCTTCACTGGAGTTGGTGAGCCAATCGATCACGAGCTGTTCACCGCTGCTTACCTTGGACTTTGCGGCATTGGCCCGATCACGCGCAGCCACTTTTTCCGCCGGATCGACTGCGGCATCGACCGACTCAAAACTGATCATGATGTTGGCCAGTGCAAAGTCTGGGTCAAGCTGGATGGCCTTGTGAAAATCCTGCATGGCTTCAGGGCCGTGCAGGTTCTGCAGCTTAACCAGGCCGCCGACAAAAAGCTGCCGCGCGGGCGCTGACTTGGTTGTAATGGGAAGAATCCCCTGCTCGCGCGGGGCCGTCTCCGCGGCGAATGAAAGCGCGGCAAAGCAGACGGCAAACACCGCCAGCCGGAAGAAATAATTTCGAGGCATGTCCCTCTCCCTACTTTTTAAAAGAACACTTGCTCGTACACTGGGCGTTGTGTGCAAGTTATCGCAGATTGCATGGAGCGGGAAAGTTACAGTGGTAATCCTTGAAAGGGAGCGTGTAAGCCCAAGCAGACAAAAGAGATACAGCGCTCATAAACTAGCGCGGAAACGCCTGCCTGGGCCTATCTGCGAGCGTAGAAATAATAGTCGGCGGTATAGCTGCTCTTAAATTCTTTTTCAAAATCGGCGCCACTGCATCCTGAAGTTGGTGCGAGCCCGCCAACGGTGTGAATCCGCTGGATAGTGGTCGCGCGGCTGAATGTTCCGTTGCCTGAATGGTCCGTCACGGTCAAAAGCACCCAGGGAATGGCGCCCGCATCCGGCGCGTCAACTTTCGCAGCCAACCTGGCGGTTATTTCACTGCCGTCAATGTGCTTCCATGTCGGGCCGCCAAAATGCTTGCCTAAAACGTCACCCTGATCGTCATAAAGGAAGGCCTCAGGAGCTTTTAGTACCCATTCCGGCTCGCCAGCGGCACCGGCTTGGCAGACATAAATCTGGAATCCCTTGGCGTGCGCAACCAGCA
Source organism: Candidatus Angelobacter sp. (assembly GCA_035279585.1). Classification (GTDB taxonomy): domain Bacteria; phylum Acidobacteriota; class Terriglobia; order Terriglobales; family Acidobacteriaceae; genus Angelobacter. The sequence continues at coordinate 5,764 of DATEHN010000011.1, forward strand.
CCAGCTCTTCACCAGCAGGCGGCTTGATCAACTCAGGGACGTTTGGAGCTTTCACGGTGACGATTTTAGCACTCGTCTCCGGGGCTACTTCTCACGCTGCGCTTATGAATGATTACACAGGAAATTTCGTGAGATCGGCATTCGATCCGCACAATACCACTCCAACGCGCTCATTCGCAGAGCGTGGTTTGTAAATGCCTGCCAGCAGCGCTGCGAATGCCGTAGCACCGCCTGGCTCTGCGATCAGACGCAGATCTTGCCAGAGGGCTTTTTGCGCCGCGATGATCTGTTCATCGGTAACAAGCAGGGCCTGCGAAACGAACTTCTGCGCAATGGGGAACATGAGTTCGCCGGCGCGGCTGGCAGCGAGTGAATCGGAGGCAACGCCGCCGGTCTCGACATCGACCACCTGCCCGGCGGCAAGCGCGTGGTGCAAGGTTGGGGCGCGCTCCGGCTCCACGCTGATCACGCGGACGCGCTCCTGATACCAGGCAGCAACGCCACCAATCAAGCCACCGCCGCCAACCGCAATCAGGACTGAATCCAGGCTACGAATTTGCTCTTCCAACTCCATGCCGAGCGTACCCTGCCCAGCCAACACCCGGCGATCGTCATAGGCATGGATAGCAACCGCACCGGTTTGCGCCGCGCGCTCGCGGCTGGCTTCAAGCGCTTCAGCATAATTTTTGCCGGTGATGCTGATGTCCGCTCCGTATTGCTTGAGCCGTTCAACTTTTGGGGCAGGTGTAATGGTGGGAACAAAGATTTCGGCGCGGTGTCCAAGCTTTTGTGCGGCGTAAGCAACGGCTGCACCGTGGTTGCCGCCGGAAGCGGCAATGACTCCGGCTGCGGGAATAGTGGAGCTGAGAATGCAATTAAACGCGCCGCGCGGCTTGAAAGAGCCGGTGTGCTGCAGGCACTCCAGCTTGAAAAAAATTTTAGCATCAATGCCAAAGGCCTTCTCTTCCAGCGCAATCACCGGCGTGCGGCGCACATGCACAGCTATGCGACGCCCGGCATCCTGAATTTCTGTGCGTGAGATCATTCGGCTTCTGGTTCTTGGCTTCTGCTTACAGTGGCCACCGGCGGCTTGGGCCGGTTGTCAACGGTGAGACAAAAAATATCTGGCCGCGAATAATGACCGACAGCGTCAAAATCAAACTTGGCTTTGGGCAACAAGCCGCGATCCAATTCGGCCACCAGGATTGTTTCATCCTCAAAGTTCGGACCGGCAAGAAACTTGCCAAAGGGATCAACAATGCAGCTTCCGCCACGCGAGATCACCGTATCTGGCGCGTCACCCAGAGCGGTGCGATAAGTTTCAGGGAAATCACGCCGCCGGTTGAACTGGTTGCAGCCCAGGACAAAGCAACGGCCTTCAGCCGCTATGTGCTGCATGGTAGCAGACCAGGTATCGCGATGGTCGGCGGTGGGCGCGCAGTAAATCTCAATGCCCTGCGAATACATATAGGTGCGCAGCAAGGGCATGTAATTTTCCCAGCAGATCACAGCGCCCAATCGCCCCAACGGAGTATCAAAAACCGGCAAAGTGGAGCCGTCACCATAGCCCCAGATCAGGCGCTCCGACGCGGTGGGCATCACCTTGCGATGCTTGCCCAGAAATTTTCCATCGGGAGCAAAGAAGAGAACGCAGCAGTAGAGCGTGCCGCGCTCTCGCTCAATCACGCCAACCACCAGATAGACAGAGTTGGAACGAGCGGCTTTGCTGAGCGTTTCGACCGCAGGCCCGGGAACTTCCACAGCGCTTTCAAAGTAGCGTTTGAAATCTTCACGCCCTTCTTCCGTGCGCCAGCCTACGACGGCGCCAAAATCAAGCCCGCGAGGATACCCAGAAACAAATGCTTCCGGAAAGAGCACAAGCTTTGCGCCTTGAGCAGCGGCATCGTGGGTGAGATCAAGGACCTTCTGCAAAGTTCGCTTGCGATCAAACGCAACCGAAGCCGCCTGCACCACGGCAACACGCACGGTGTCTTTAGAGTTGGTAACCCGAGACTGGGCAACTCGCGAGTTCGCTGCTGGTTTGGCCTTAACCATAGGGAAACGCAAAACTATACAGGATAACCGGCAATCATCGCAGCAAGGGACGGCATCTGTTAGGGACGATGAATGTAGCTGGTCAATATTATTGGAAACATTAATGATATGGCCACCTTACAAACAGAATGGCTCGTGTTTTCAGTTCTTTACAGAATTCCAGTCGACAAAACCAGCGAAGAGCAAGAAAATAGCTGATTTACGGCTTCCGGAGCAGGCATTGGTGTCTTTTTTGCGAGATTGGCGGAGCGGGCGGTTCCTTTATATATGTGCCGCTGCCATGGTGTGCCTTGCCACGCAAGTCATGGCATGGTCCCAAGCCCCGCGCGCAGAGGGCGCACAGCCAATTGATGCTACCGGCGGATTTCTGCAAAGCCAGGGCGCTCTGCCCCGCTTTGAATCGGGCAGCAAGCTTTCCACTTCAGCGCGGCTGGCCGTGCGACAGAACCGGGTCTCCAGCATTCCCCACTTCAATGGCTCGTTTGCCCTGGATGGCATTTCCTATCCCTTCACGATGGTAGGAAGCAATCCGGCGATAAGCAGTACAACTGAAATACCCACGGAGATTATTCCTGTCTCCATGTTCTTTGAAGGGTATGTGGACGACAACGGTGATCCGCTGGTGCTTGATCCAAAGTCAATTCTTTCGCGTGTGCAGTCTTCGCCTAACTTCCACAATGCTGAATACCTGACGGGGGTCACGCAATTTGCTGATGCGGTGCAGCGCGCTCAATTCTTCCACAACAGCGCGCAGGACTGGCACACTCTGCTGGGCCAGCCGCGGTCTTTGCACGCGGTGAGGATCGACGTTCCCAAAGGCGCAGCCAGGGTCTACCGGAACCAGACAAACGGCGCGATTTACGCCATTGTGGATTCAAACTTCTTCATCTCACAACTGAATACCATTATTCAGTTGGAAGACCTGCACGTGGATGCGCTGGCCATTGCGTTGACCCAAAATGTTTTGCTTGCGCCACAGAGCGATATTAAACGCTGCTGCGTGCTGGGCTTCCACACGTCGTTCGACGTGGGCGAACTGGCGCAGGTGAAATTTGTACAGACCTTTATCTGGGCAAGCTGGATGGACGCGGGAATTCTGGGTGCAAACGTGGCTGATGTTACACCGATGAGCCACGAAATCTCCGAGTGGATGAACAATCCTTTTGGCAGCAATGTGGTCCCGGCATGGCAACCTGCCAGCGGTAGTGGATGCCAAAACAATCTGGAAACAGCCGACCCAGTAGCCATGCTGCCAAACGCCAGCTCACCAGTTCCGATTGACGGCTTTACCTACCATCCGCACAACCAGGTCCTGCTGCAATGGTTTGAACGCAGCACTACCTCAGACGCCGTGGACGGCGCATTCAGCTTCCCGGATACCTCTCTGGTCACAAGACCGGCACAGCCGTGCACAATGCAGTGAAAACCAACTCTTAGCTGTTGGCCGTTAGCTCTTGGCTTTTGTGATCATCTCTCGGCAGAATCATTGGACAATTAGTTAGATCTTAATCGCCGGAAGCGCATCGGCAGTTTACTTCGCAACAGGATAGACTTTCATTTTCAACCTGTTGAAACGGTGCCTGATCGAATAGATTTGCCAGAAGTTTGGTGGTCCCGGGATGGCAAGTACCGTTACCAGCATCTTGCCATCCCGTGGGGAAGGACCAGCGCCTTCCGCTTGGAGGAAACGGGAAGCTTTCTTATTTAAAAGAACGGGTAGAGACGGAAATCTTGCAAAAAGGCCCAGAAATCTTTTACGGTTTTGTCGATTTCTGCAGGCTGGCGCGACTTACAGGCAGATAGGAAAGGAGACATGCCACAATGCAATATCTCTTGCTGATTTACCACGATGAGAAACAGTGGGCCGAACTGCCTGAAGCAGAGAAGCAGAAAGTGTATGGCAGTTTTCGCGGGCTGAGAGAAGACCTGGAACCGAAAGGCAAATTCAAAGGCGCAAACCCGCTGCAAGCAACGTCAACGGCAGCCACAGTGCGGCTGCGCAATGGGCAAAGGTCAATCACAGATGGACCGTTTGCAGAAACCAAAGAGCAGTTGGCTGGATACATTCTGGTGGATGCAAAGGACCAGGACGAGGCTTTGGCGATTGCAGCGAGGATTCCTATCGCCAGAACCGGCTCGATTGAGGTACGTCCGGTGATGCCGCCGGCGGTGCAAGCAGTAAGAGCAATGTGACAACTGCAATAACTTTTTCTTTGTGAATTTTGTCGATTTCTGCCGGTTGCGGCGACTCATACACAGAAATCTAAAAGGAGACCTTCTTACAATGCAGTATCTCTTGTTGATTTACCTGGAAGAGTCGCGCTGGGAGCGGCTGGACGATCCGGAGCAGCAAAAAATTTATCAGCAATACAGAGACTTGATCGCAGACTTGCAGCAGCAAGGCAAATTTCTGGGTGGCCATGAGTTGGAGCCAACGTCTACGGCCACGACAGTGCGGGTTCGCGGCGGTAAACAATCCATTACTGACGGGCCGTTCGCCGAAACCAAAGAGCAGCTAGGCGGTTATTTTCTGGTGGAAGCCAAAGACCTGGATGAAGCCATGGCCATTGCCGCGCGCATACCTTCAGCAAACGAAGGCTCAATTGAGGTACGGCCAGTGGCGCCAGGTAAAACGAATTGAACACACTGAGCGTTTTCGGATTGCTGGCCGTAACGGCGATGCTGGTCTTCTATGCTCTGGAAAAGCGAAGCCCATGGTTCATTCTTGCGTTTTCCGGGGCATGTGTTCTGGCCTCGATCTATGGATTCCTGCAAGGAGCCTGGCCGTTTGGTTTGGTGGAAGCGGTTTGGTCGATTGTCGCGCTGAGGAGATGGTGGCTGGCGCGAATGCAAAAATCCTGATCGCAAACAAATTTGAAACAACATTCACGACACCCGGCAAGACAGACAAAAACTGCTGCAAGCGATTACAATGATCCGCTGATAGGAATTGAGGAGAACGGACATGCGGAAATGGATTCTAGCTGTGCTGGCGGGGTTTGTGTGTGCGACTCTGGCCTTGGCATTCGCGCCGGTTAAGTATGAGGTTAAACAGAAATACGTCCTGGGCGGCGATGGCGGCTGGGACTACCTGACTTTTGATCCTGCGGGCAAACGGCTGTTCATCTCACGCGGGACGCATGTGATGGTGGTGGACCCTTACAAAGGCTCTTCCATTGGCGACATTCCCAACACGACTGGAGTACACGGCATCGCGTTGGCGCAGGACCTGGGCAAAGGCTTTACCAGCAATGGCCGCGAAAACACGGTCACGGTCTTCGACTTGAAGACGCTGAAGGAGACCACAAAGATTAAAATCGATGGCGAAAATCCTGACGCCATTCTTTATGATCCTGCAACACACCGCGTGTTTACCTTTAATGGCCGCAGCAAAAATTCTACGGTGATTGATGCTACCAAAGACACCGTGGTGGCGACGATTCCGCTGGATGGCAAGCCGGAATTTGGCGTATCGGACGGCAAGGGCAAGGTCTTTGTAAACATTGAAGACAAGAGCGAACTGTCTGCAATTGACGCAAAAAACGCTAAGGTGCTGAATACCTGGCCGCTTGCGCCTTGCGAAGAGCCCAGCGGGCTGGCGATTGACCAGAAACATCACCGTCTCTTTTCCGGTTGCCACAATAAGATGATGGCCGTGACGGATGCGGAAACCGGCAAGGTAATTGCCACGCCGGCGATCGGCCAGGGCGTGGATGCAAATGCGTTTGACGCCGATCAGCAACTGGCCTTCAGTTCCAACGGCGATGGTACATTGACCGTGGTGCATGAAGATTCGCCGGGCAAGTTTAGCGTCGTGGACAACGCAACCACGGAGAAATTCGCCCGAACCATGGCCTTGGATACAACCAACCACGATGTGTACGAAGTTACGGCTGAAATTGAAGAAGCTCCGCCGGCCAAAGAAGGTGAGAGGCCTCGCCGCAGCATGAAACCGGGAACATTCACATTGCTGGTGGTAGGCAAGAAGTAGCTGTAGGTACGCAAAGATTTTGGCAATCAAGCAGGCACAGACAATTCTGTCTGTGCCTTGATTGTTTAGAGATCGCAAACGACAGGCACAGGCAGGAGCGTCTGTGCCTCAAGAATCTTGATACCTAAAGCGTTAAGCCCGCTTTTCGGGAACAACGACTGCTTCCTGCGGCGCAAGCGGCTTGCCGGCGTTTGGCGGTATGGGAACAAGCAGCGCTTCTTTGCGATAGACAAGGTTGCTGGCGTTGAAGGTCGCGAGTTTGAAGCCGTGGCCATGGGTGATGGCGTCAGTTGGGCAGGCTTCAACGCAGTAGCCGCAGAAGATGCAGCGGTTATAGTCGATGTTATAGACCTTGGCGTAGCGCTCAGCGCCGCTGATGCGGTTCTCTTCAGTGTTCTCAGCGGCCTCAATGTAAATGCAGTTGGAAGGGCACGCAGCCGCGCAAAGGAAGCAGGCTACGCACTTTTCCAGGCCATTTTCATCGCGCTGCAGCTCATGCAGGCCGCGAAAACGCTCTTGAAA
>DATEHN010000012.1:0-54334 GCA_035279585.1 Candidatus Angelobacter sp.
TACCTTTGCAACGCTTCTGCGCTCCTGGTCACGGTTACGGATTGGGCAGCGTATCGAGAACCTTCAAAGGTCGCAACGATCCTGACTTCTGTTCCCACGCCTAGACGCCTGCTGACATCAGTGCGGGAAGGCTCAAAGTGAATCTCATAGTTCCTGTCGTCTGATGAGTTCTGCAGGGCAAGCAGGCCGCGACTGAGATCGAGATAGGTAATCTTGCCGGCAAAGGTAAAAGCTGCGCCAGGCATGGCCAGGATGTTTATTTCGCGCGCCAGGCCGCGGTTTGGGCTCTCCGCAGCAAAGCGGACATGGACCAGCGCCCCGGGCTTTACGTCCTTAAAGGCCGCTGGGGTTTGGCCGTTGCTGATGCGCGTGTCCTGGTCCACGGCAAAGCGCACAGGCACGGAGTTGATGGAATCACGCAGGGTGAGTTCGTTGTGTTTGGTATCAATATCTGTGATCTGGCCGTCTGCATCGGCGGGCAGTGCGGCCACTCCCACCCGGATATTGCGGGCAAAAATGTCATGCCGGTTATTATCCAACTGCGTATCCACGTAAACGCGTTCGCCTTTTTTAAGCGCAAGCTGCGTGGTCTCCGCGCCGTTGTGGAAGATGTGCGTGCGCTCATCAAAATTTACGGTCCAATGCCCGCCGCCAAAGACTGCAACGGTCATGCGGTTGCGCAGGCGATCGACGCCGCTGATGGTTCCACCTACCAGAGTAGTAGTGGTGAGCGGGACCGGCGGCGGATCAAGAATAGGATCGTGGCCGTCTGTGGTTAGAGCGCCAGAGGTGGCGGAGCTATCAAGGATCTCAGTCTTCGGTTCAGCCGGAGGCTCTGGAGGCATCTGCACCAGCGGCTCTTCGGCTGGCTGCGATCCCGATTGTTGTGCGCCCGACTTCGCCTGATCGGTCGACGTTTGCTGGCTTGCAGGGGAGGGCTGCGTGACCGGGGGCTGGGTAGTGGATGACGGAACAGTGGATGACGGAACAGTGCCTGCAGGAGCTGTGCCCGGAGTTTCTGTAGCAGGAGTGTGCGGCGTCTGCTGGGACGATGGGTTAGTGCTGGGCAGCGGCGTCTGGGGCACTCCTGAACCGGGTTTGGGTGAAGCAGGATTATTCTGCGCCCAGCCCAGAGCGGCACACATCAGCAACAAAAAGATCAAAGCAGTTGGGGAACGATGCATAGAGTCTTAAAAACTCCCGGTTTTCAGACATCTGGGTTCAGACACCAAAGGCCTGAACATAAAGTTGGATGCAGCCAGCAGCAACTCAGATGGCAGGGCAGATATGGAATCAGGCCGCCCAACCTGAGAGGGAAATTTGCCATCCAAAAGAGAAGCAGAGCTTCTGCCCTGCGGTTCTTGGTGTGAACGGCAGATGCTCATCTGTAATCGAGGGGCCCCCTGGAGACTACATGCGTTGCCGATTGCTCACGTTATTAGCGTTGCCTGTTCTGTTGGTCGCACTCCAAGCGGGTGCGCAGGAAATTCGCATCCCGCTGCCCAAGAAAAGCAAATACACGCCCGTGCAGCAGTTAAATCGCGATGGCGTAGCCGCGCTCAAAAAACATGATATCGACAAGGCAAAGCGGCTTTTTTACAAGGCATACCTCATTGACCCTAATGATCCTTTTACGCTGAACAATCTGGGCTACGTTGCGGAACTGGAAGGGAGCCTCGATCGCGCCCAACGCTATTACGATCAGGCGCAGGCCAACACGTCAGAAGCCATCATCGACCGCTCCACCGCTGAACAGGTGGAAGGAAAGCCGGTGGCCAAGATCGCGGGACACACTGCTGAAGGGCCGCTGAAAGTAAACCAACTGAATAGTGAGGCGCTGGAACTTCTGAACCAGGATCGCGCGCCTGAAGCTGATGTAGTGCTGCAGCAGGCGCTGAAACTCGATTCTAAAAATCCTTTCACGCTGAACAATATGGGCTTTGCCAAGGAAAAAGAAGGAGAGATTGAGCAGGCCATCAGGTTTTATGACAGCTCAGCAGCAACAGGATCGCGTGAACCGATTGTAATTGCTTTCAATAAAAGCTGGCGCGGCAAACCGATCAGTGAGGTAGCGCAACGGAATGCAGATGAGAGCCGTAAAGAGCTGAGCAAAGCGCAAAACCTGCAGGACCGCGTGGCCCGCCTGAACTTGCGCGGAGTTTCCGCCATGAACCGCAATGATCGCCGGACGGCGCGCCAGGATTTTGAGCAAGCTTACAAGCTCGATCCCAACAATTCTTTCACCATAAACAACATGGGCTATCTGGCGGAGTTGGAAGGCGACAAGGAAACCGCGCAATCGTATTACGAGCAGGCAGAGCGGGCAAGACGCGCAAATGCAAAGATCGTGGTCTCAACGCGGCCAGAGGTGGAAGGCCGCCCTGTGGGACAGGTGGCAGAGCAGAGCACATCGCTGGTGGAGTCCACCTTTGCTGCCCAGGCTGAAGCCAAGCGGCGCACCGCAGGCCCGCCCGCATTGCGCACCCGCGATAACCGGATAGTCATTGAGCCAAAAACGCCGGTCCATCCAAGCACAGAATATACGCCGCCGGAATATCGGCAGCAGCCGCAAGGCCAGGACGAAACCCCAGTGGAAACGCCTCAGTCAGACCAGCCGCAACAACAGGGCCAGCCTCAATTAAAGACGCGGCCGCCACAACAACAGCAGCCAACTCAGCAGCAGCCGGCCCAACAACCGCCGAATGCTCAACCAAATTCACAGCCACAACAGAACAGCCAGCCGCCTGAATAATATTTAAGATCAGTTACAGCACCGGCCCAATTCCTTTTCCGATTGCCGGTGCGCGCTGAAGCGCAGCTTCCACAAAGCGTTTGGCTGCTCTGGCTGCTCGGAGCAGATCACGGCCCAAAGCGAGCTCACAAGCCAGAGCGGTAGAGGAGGCGCAGCCGGTGCCGTGAGTCGAGCGGCTTTGGATTTTCCTTCCTTTTAATAACATAGGTTTCTGGCCTGCGCGGCAAACCAGATCATGGGGTGGATCGAGATGTCCTCCGGTAATAATCACGCTGTTTGCACCTAATTCCTGCAAACGCAGTGCAGCCGCTTCCATCTCGGCTGGATTGGTTATTGCGATTCCGGTCAGCGCCTCTGCCTCGTCAATGTTCGGCGTAATCACACGCGCTTGCGAAAGAAGACGCGTCTTCAAGATGCGCAAACCCTCTTGCGAAATGAGATCAGCGCCAGAAGACGACTTGATGATGGGATCAAGAACCACATTGCGGATTGAGTGATGTTCCAGAAAGTCCGCCACGGCCTTAGCTGCCTCTGCTGATCCAATCATGCCAATCTTGACCGCGGCAATATCAAGGTCATCGGCAAGATTTTCCAGCGTCTCAGTAATCGTTTTGCCTTGCACAGGTTCCACGCGCAGCACGCCGCGGGTTGATTGCACGGTCAACGCTGTAATACAGGTGACGCCATAGCATCCATGAGCGGCAATGGTCTTGATGTCAGCCGTGATTCCAGCGCCGGAAGATGGATCATGGCCGGCAATGGAGAGAACTACGGCGGGCCGGCTTTTTTTGCGATGGGCCATGGCAATGTGCAGTCAGTCTGGCTGCAGGTTGATTGTAAACGCCTGAAGCTGGCGCATGAAAAGCGGCGAACATCGGCGCAGAAGGCACGACTGCCGCGCTTACTCCATGCCGAACTTTGTTCAAGATCGCCGCATGCACTTGTCTCCGCCATCGATTGCTGCAACACTAAAGTCTGGCTACCCTGATGATCATCTTTGGCATACATGCGGTGGAAGAAGCGCTCTCAGCGCGTGGACGCGGCTTTGATTATGTTGCCGTGGTTCCGGGGCGCGGCGATGCGCGCATCCAGAAGATCGCCGATCTCTGCCGCGCCAACGGCGTTCCTCTGCGCACCATGCCGCGCGACCAAATTACACGTTTGGCCAAAGCCGCCAACCATCAGGGAGTGGTTGCTGTTACAGCGGAAACGCAATATGGCGATCTTGATGACGTGCTTGCTCATAAACGTGGGCAGCACGCATTTGTCTTGCTGCTGGATGGCATTGAAGATCCGCACAACCTGGGCGCAATCATTCGCACAGCAGAAGGGGCAGGCGCGGATGGCATCATTATTCCTGAACGCCGTGCAGCGGGCGTCACCGGGACAGTCGTCAAGGCCTCGGCCGGAGCGGCTGAGTATCTGCCCATTGCGCGTGTTACTAATGCCAGCCGCACTTTGGAAGATTTAAAGTCACGCAACATCTGGACTGTGGGCCTGGATGAACGCGGAGACAAGCTCTATGACCAACTTGATTACAAAATGGACCTGGCGCTCATTCTGGGCGCAGAAGGGCACGGCCTGCATGAGCAAATCAGAAAAAAGTGCGATTTTCTTGTAAAAATCCCCATGCTGGGCAAAGTGCCTTCGCTCAATGTGTCAGTGGCCGGCGCAATAGTAATGTATGAAGTTGCGCGCCAGCGGCGCAAATAATCCATTGCAGATAGCTGCTAATTCTCCTATTTCTTTTCCGGCCTTTTGCGCGCCTTGATTACGATTGCCAGATCGCCATTCCGCGTGTTGGTAAAGCGCAGCTTGATTCGTCCTTCGTTATCCAGCGTGATCACTGCCGGCGTGTTCACTGCGGTAAGTATCCAGCCTGCAGGCAGCGTTACATAATTCAGAGGGCGGCCAAGCGTGCGTGTCCACACCAGCTCGCCATCCTGGACAACGTAACCAACCGGATCGGTATATGTCTCCTGCACTCGTACCCGAGTGGATTGTCCTTCGCCTACCGGATGCTCCAGATCGCCCTGCACCGCAACCGATTCGGGATCAACCTGCTCTGGGTAATATCCCAGAGCATTCACTTCTTTGCCGGTGACGGTATAAGTTTTGAGCGGTTTGCCGGTATCAAGGTCGATCATTTTTGCGTCTGGCGAAACCGCACTGCCTTTGCGGACGAAGCTGTGCACCGATTTCTGCCCCACTCTGGTCACAGTAAAGTCGTGTGAAATTTTAAATTGATGGGTGGATGGTTCCAGTAGCCAGTAGCTGATCTCGCGGTCTTGCTCCGCGCGATGAAAAGATTCCTGTGCCGCGGCTGCCAATGCAACCAGCACGATGAACAGCGCGCAGCGTCTCATGGCAGCCTCCGCGCAACAAGCTTTACCGGTAGTTGATCATCGCGATCGTTCAGGAAGCTCACGCGTATGCGGCCATCCGCATCGGTGGAAACAATGGCCGGGGAAGCGCACTCAATCAGCTCCCATCCCTTGGGCAGCAGCACCACGTTGCGCTTGATGCCCAGCGGGCGTATGAATACCAGCTTCCCGTCGGTGAGAGTGTAAGAAGCCGGATCGGTATAAGTCTTAAAGATTCGGATCCGTGTTTCGCCGCCTTTGGGCACCGGGCCAGGCAAATAGACTTTAATGAACTCGTCTTTATCGGGCGTTTCAGCGGGCACCAGACCCGCAGCTTTTGCGTCTTTGCCGGTGACGGTTTCAAACTTCAGCTCTTTGCCGCTGCTGCGCTCAATAACCCGTTCTTTTGTGGATACCGACCCAGGCCGGATCGGATTCAGAAAATACGGCGAGCCTTCATGCGTGGTGGTTACGTCATAGGTGATGGCGAATTGATGGGTTTCCGGCGGTAGCAGATCATAGATCGTGAACTCGTCGGCAGCCGTGGCCTGTAGACACATCATAAGAAACAGCGCAAATAGGCTCTTCTTCATAACGGCGAAGGAGTGTAGCACAAGCTCAATGCATTAACTCGTCTACAATCGCCTGTACTTTTGGATTGGAAGAATGAGGTGGCGAGCAGAACCGCGTTCTGAGCAGAGAACGCGCTACGATTCGCGCCTCTTCTTTGACCTTTGGAGAATCGTAAATTCCATACTTATACACCCACATGGCATAAAGGGCTGCCCAAGCATGCCCGCTGCCGTGGTCCAGTTCGGCGTCCATGTTGCCTTGGCCATAGCAGGATGTATGGCCGGGCTCACCGGATTCACTGTGACGCCCCTCGTGGATAACGATATAAAAAAGATAAGAAGCTGGGGGCTGATTGGGTGGAGATGGAGTTTTGCAACTTTCCTTGTAGATGTTCCACCATTCGCTGGAGAAGCGATTCAGGTTAATAACCCCTCCTCCTCCTGAACTGCTTCCGCAGTCGAGCCTCATATTGAAGGCATTCACGTGCTTGCGCAAATGGTCGTAAATTGAAAGACCGTCGCCAAAAGGCAGGGGCTCGGAGAATGCCTGATGGCGCAGCACATCCAGGCGAGCCACCACGGAAAGTTTAGATGGCTGGTAGGACGCAGGATTGAAAACCGGAGGATCATAGGGCTTCCATTTTTCATCCGCCAGTTGGCCATCAATCCAGCGGAAGGAAAACGTCTTCAGGATTCGCTCCACCTCGGCGTGGGCCGGAATCGCCTGATACAGTTCAGACAGGTCTTTGAATTCACGGATGTTGATCTCTTGCGATTCGTTCTCCAGGCTGACGGTAATCCGGTGATTGCCCAGCGAGAGCTTGCTGATCAGCAGCTCCGGTCCCCGGCCCAGTTCGCCTGCTATATCGGAACTCCACACCATCTGTGACAGATCGGCATGCCCATGCTCGGCCACAGCCTTGAAATGCACAACCTCACCCATAACAAACCGTTCATCGGGCAATGGGCTCTTGATCTCGATCCTCTGGTCTTTTGCGCTGGCTTCATAGTTGATCGCCACAACGCTCATGATGCTTGCGATCAACAAAATGTGCCTCGCGATTTTCATCTTTCTGATCAGTTTCATCAGTCCTTATCAGTGGTTAGATTTATTTCCGATTTCCATGGCCCGGCGGCCTGATTTCCTACACCAGCCCGATCCTCTTGATCAGCTCTTGAAATTTCGGATCAGGACGAAGCTCATCCAGCATTGGTTCAACGTTGAGCCAGGTCAAACCGTCTGCCCGCTCGGCAAAAGCCTTTTCCAGCCATTCCATTGCCGTGTCCTTGTCACCCAGGCCGGCGAACAGCATGCCGAAATAAGTTGGAGGAATATATCGCTTCTTAGCCGCTGCTTTAAATTGCTCGGCCATCTTCGCCGTCAGTCCTTTTTTGCCGCTCACTGCATAGGCCAGACCAAGGGCCGCGTCCATAAGAGGGAATTCGCCGGTGCCAGTCCGCGACGCCTTCAGGTGCGCAATTGCCTTTGCATAGTTGTTCAGCCGCATGTGAGCCCGCCCCGCAATGAAATGCAGCATGAAGTATTTCGAATCAAGCTGCTCAGCCTTTTCGCATTCCTCCACCGCGCGCTGATATTCGCGGCCAAAATAATAGGCAGCGGCGCGCGTGGTATGTACCGCCACCAGCCGGTGAGGATCGGTTTCCTGCACGATGCTCATGCTCTGCTCAATCTCGTCAAAAGCATCGTTGTTGCGTCCCAGGGCCAGCAAAAGCCATGAGTACCATAGGTGCGTATCGGCATGATCAGGGTTCAACTCAATGGCCTGCTCGTAACCGGCCTCAGCCTCCTTCCACTTCCAATGATAGTGATGGTTCACCAGCGCCAGTGCTGTGTGTGCCTCAGCAAATGAGCTATCCAACTCCAGCGATTTGCGCGCCGCTTTCTCCGCTTTCGGCATGGCTTCATGAGGCGGCAAAAAATCAAATGGCGCAATGGCCAGCAGAGCATAAGCGCTGGCCAGTCCGGCGTAAGGCGGCGCATAGTTCTGGTCGGCATGGATTGCCCGCTCAAAATCTTCAATGCTCTTGCTGATGGCGGAAGGCGTCATCTGGTGCAGGTTGTAACGCGCTTTCAGGTAGGCATCATAGGCTGTTGGCCGGACCTGGTCCTGGCCTTTTTGCAAGACGGGAGGCTGGACGCGCTCAGACAAGTTCAATGCAACGTTAATCTCCCGCGCAATGGCCTGTGCGATATCAGCCTGCACGCTCAGCACATCACTCAGATCGCGCTCGTAGGTTTCAGCCCAGCGTTGCGTCTGGTCTTTAAGCTGGATGAGTTGGGCAGTGATCCGCACCCGGTTGCCGCCGCGCCGTACCTTGCCTTCCAGCACATAGCCCACGCCCAGGTCTTTTTTCATCTGCTCCAGGGATTTACTGCTGGGGTTGTAGTGCTCGGCGGTGGTGCGCGCGATTACTGCCAGGTCAGGTGCTTGCAACCGGGTGATCTGGGTAGTCATCTCTTCCGTCAAGCCATCACTGAAATAGGCGTCTTCTTTGGCGTCGCTCAAATTTCCAAAGGGCAACACAGCCAGCTTGACCTTGTGGGCTTCTCCATTTTGCTGTCCTGTTCCTGACTGCTGCCGCGCCTTGAACCAATCCGTCAGCTCGTTACGGTAGGCATAGATCGAACCCAGCTTGTCATGCAGATGGCGATGGACCGGAAGCCCCTCTTTCTTTTCCCAGCGCTGGACGGTGCGGACATCACGCCGCAAGTAGCTCGCAATCTCTTTCCAGGAATCAAGTCGATCAGCCAGATTGCCGGTGGCCATGGGGTTCTCTTCTGCGGCTCCTTTCGCGGTACTCATCATACCGCACAGCAAAAGCAAAGCCACGGTTGCGATTCTTTGCTTAAGGTTTCCGCGTGGGCCGCAGGACCACCTCGCTCACAAACGCCTGCGGTCTTCCTGTTACCAGCATCGCCACTGCGTGGGCCACATCTTCAGGCAGCAGCATTTTCTCCGGGCCCTTGCCTTCATGTGGAGAAAATTCGGTATATGTGGAACCGGGGCAAATAATTGCCACGCGGATATTGTGTCCACGCAGCTCTTCTGCCACGGAATACGAAAGGCCGTTCAACCCCCATTTTGACGCGCTATAGGCCGCGTCGTTGGGCAGCGGGTTTTTACCCGCAATTGACGAGATATTAATAATGTCTCCGCCACCGCTGCCTATCATTAAGGATGCGAAGGCGCGAATGGTGTAGAAGACACCGCGCAGGTTGGTATTGAAAATGGTGTCCCATTTTTCCAGGGGCATGGTATGCAGGGGGCCGCTAAATCCGCTGACGCCTGCGTTGTTGACCAGAATGTCAATGCGGCCAAAAGTTTTTTGCACGCGGCTGGCCAGCCCCTCCACTGAATTCCAGTCGGCAACGTCGCAAGCCATGGCCTCGGATTCTCCGCCAGCAGAGCGGATCTGCCCTGCGGTGTGTTGCAGTCGCGCGAGCGTTCGCCCGCAAACAACTGTGGTTGCTCCCAGGCCGCCCAGCTTCAATGCGATTGCGGCGCCAATGCCTCTGCCCGCACCGGTTACCAGCGCAACTTTCCCGTTTAGAATCTTGGCGTTCATCCCTTTTTCCTTGGTTTCATGGCAAAACCTGGTGAATATCCTCGAATCCTTTAATATCTGATGGAACGATTTTTCCTGCTGTGGTGTCAAATAATCTCAGGAGTTCTGGCCGTTCTGCGGCCTGCCATTGGCCCAGATAGATAACTATTGCCAGCAACTTTGCATCTGACCAGTAAACTGTCATGGTAAACGCAGCTTGCCTAAGTGTGGGGTCTCTCTTTTATAATCCGGTGCCTCTAAGTTTTCACGGAAAAGATGGGTCCGAACGGCGTTGCGTTTACGGGCGTCGGGCCGGCAAAAATCTGGAAGAGATGGATTGAAGGAGCAAAACGCAATGAGAAAAGTGCTTGTCACATTTGTGCTTGCGCTAACCACATCAGCCCTGGCGCAGGGAACCACGCCATCAGGGCAGCAACCGCCTGCAACCCAGCAACCGCCTGCAGCCCAGCAGCCCGCGGCCGGAAACCAACAGGCTAATGTCCCCACCAGCCAAAAAGTGATCAAAGATCCAGCCGAATACAACGCATACATCACGGCGCTGAATACCACTGATCCGGCGGCCAGGGGGGCGGCCATGGAAGCCTTTGTGGCCCAGTACCCCAACAGCATCGTCAAGCTTGACGCGCTGGAACAGGCGGAGTCAGCCTACCAGAAGGCCGAAAATCAGCAGAAAGTAGAGCAGATTGCCAAGGAGATCCTGCAGATTGAGCCTAACAACGTTCCATCCCTGGCCATCATTGTTTTTATAGAGCGCAACGGCATTAAGGACGCGGCCACCGGCGCCAAAGCTCGCGCTGATGCCGAGCGGGGTTTACAGGAGCTGCCGAACTTCAAGAAGCCTGAAGGGACATCTGATGCCGACTTTGAAAAAATGCGCACTCAGATGACGGATATCTTTGACGGAACCGCTGGCTTCGGCGCTCTGCAGCAGCAGGACTATCCTGCCGCGCAAAAATATTATGAGCAAGCACTGAAAATCGATCCCAACGATCTGGCCAACAATTACCAGATGGCGATTGCGCTTCTGCAGGCGAATCCGTCAAACCCACTGGGCTTCTGGTACGGCGCAAAGGCACTCAGCATGGCGCAGAAGTCGAATCCGCAGGCTTTCCAGGCATGGTCGCCATATTTCCTCTCTCGCTACAAGAAATACCACGGCAATACCGATGACTGGAACCAGCGCATGGCCACGGCTGCAACGCAGACCGCTCCGCCGGCTGACTTTGTGGCCAGTATTCCACTGGCTCCAACGCCATGCGATCTTGCCGCCCAGGCAGTCCAGCAGAACGGCGCTGACCAGCTTTCCTTCAGCGATTGGGAACTGGTGCTCTCTTGCCGGGATAAGACCCCCGCCAATAAGACCGCAGCCGACCAGGTTTGGCAGGATATCCAGACAAAAGAGAAGAACGGCGAAGCCAAGCTGAAAATCCCGGTGAAGGTAGTTGCTGTGCCTGACCCGAGCTCCATGGAAGTGGCGGTGAGCGAAGATAACCAGGCCGCGAACAAGACTGACATGAAAGTGGCCATGGAGAAACCCATGACCAAACCGCCTGCTGTGGGAACCGATCTGGAAATTATCGGCGTGATCTCAGATTACACGCCTGATCCATTCATGTTTACCATGACCAAAGGCGAGCTGCCAGCACCTAAAACTCCCGTGAAAACTGGGAAGAAGACAACCAAAAAGGGAACTAAAAAGAAAACTCACTAAAGAAGCTTTTTGCAGAAAGGGCAGCTCCAACGGGGGCTGCCTTTTTTATTCTCCCAGCATTACGCGCTGCACGGATTGGGCGCGGCCGGTTGCGCCATCGCAGCCAATCAGGACGCCGCAGAGGCGGGGATCGCCTTTGGCTGCCTCGAATCTTCCTGGAAGCCCGGTCAGGAATCGCTGCAATACCTGCTCTTTCTGCACGCCAATCACGCTGTCATATGGGCCAGACATGCCAACATCCGTCTGGTAAGCGGTCCCGTTTGGCAGAATGCGCGTGTCTGCCGTAGGGACGTGCGTATGTGTGCCCAGAACAGCCGTCACCCGGCCATCGAGATACCAGCCCAGAGCAATCTTTTCTGACGTGGCTTCAGCGTGAAAATCCACGATCACCACTTTGCTCTTTACTTTTGCCAACAGAGCGTCTGCTTTGCGGAAAGGATCGTCCGTATCCTGCATGAAGACGCGCCCTTGCAGATTCATCACAGCAAAGCTTTGCCCTTGCGGAGTGGCGCCTTCATACAGGCCAACGCCAGGGACGCCTTCAGCATAGTTGGCCGGGCGCAAGACCTTCCGCGCCCGTCCGCGCGGATCTCCATTGGCGGAGTTGAAATAATCCACGATCTCGCGTTTATCCCAGACGTGGTTGCCGGTGGTGAGCACGTGGCAGCCCAGGTCAAACAATTCATCGGCGATTGCCGGCGTAAGACCAAACCCGCCCGCCGCATTTTCAGCATTGGCGATCACCAGCTCCACTTTGTTGGTTTCCACCAGATGGGTGATGTGGTCGCGCACGATCTTCCGTCCTGCGCTGCCAAAAATATCGCCAATAAAGAGGATTTGCATGAACCCTTTCGATACTAACATCCTGCCGCTGTAATACTATTGAGCATCGTTTCTGTCTTGGATTTGTAAACTAAATTGCAGAAGTGTAACAGCCAGTTACTTTACCTTGCCAGCTCCACTGATGTCAGAAAGTCATAATCTCCCGCAGGCCCTATATGCAAATTTCTGACTCGCTTCGAATGCACAACCACGTTATCGAAATACCACAAGTCGATGTAGGGAAGGTCGTTTGCCAGAATCTGCTGCACTTTGCCATAAAGTTGTTTTCGTTTAGGTTGGTCGGTCGTCTGCCGGGCCTCATTGAGCAGTTGATCGACCACGGGATTTGAATAGAACCCGCGATTATCGCGCTTGGGAGGGAAGCTGGCTGAGTGAAATGCATCTTCAAAGATGTCGGGGTCTTGATTGCTGTATCCAACCCAGCGCAGTGAATAAAACTGGAATTGGCCTTTCATCACGTCTGAAAAAAACGTGGCAAACTCAAAGCTGCGAATGTCCAACGCAATCCCAACTTGCCGCAATTGCTGTTGCAACACTGCGGCCAGCAGCCGGGTAGTTTCCTCGGTTGAGGTCTTCATGGTCAGGTGAAAACGCACGCCATCTTTTCCGCGCGTGTATCCGGCAGCATCAAGCAGTGCGTTGGCTTTTTGCGGATCGTAGTTGTAGTGTGCCACGTCACCGTTGTAAGCCCAGTGTTCCGGTGGAAGCACGCTGTCGGCCAGCCGGCCTTCATCGCCAAACAGGTAATGCAGTACCGGTTCCCGGTCAATGGCATAAGCCAGCGCCTGGCGCACGCGGACATCTTTAAGAATAGGGTCGCGCAAGTTAAAAGCCATGTACTGCACGCTTGATCCCGGCTGTTCCTGGATAACAAGGTTGCGTTCGTGTTTGAGCGCCTTCACAATGTCTGCCGTGAGCGAGGTCACTGCGATATCGGCGCTGCCTTTGCGCAGTTCAAGCGCGCGTGTAGTAGTGTCCGGCACGATCTTGAAAAGCAGCCGCTCTACCTTGGCATGTTCTCCCCAGTAATTATCATTCCGTTCCAACACCACCTCGTCATCCTGCGATAGCCGCACAAAACGAAATGGCCCCGAGCCTATCGGCATGTGATTGAAATTCTTATCGCTGCCGTACGGCACAATGCCAAAGGCCCCGCCGGTAAGGTTCCAGAGCAGGGGAGCATACGGTTCGGTGAGGTGGATCTTGATGGTAAATTCGTCTGGAGTTTCCACCCTGTCCACCAGCTTGTAAGCCGCACCTTTTACCGTGGCCAGCGACCCATTGCGCATTGTGTCCAGGGTCCACTTCACGTCTCTTGCGGTTAGCGGACGGCCGTCATGAAAGCGTATGCCGTGATGCAGATGAAAAATGTAGTCTTGTCCGTCCGGGATTTCCCAGCTCTCTGCTACGCCGGGCAGCAGGTTGAAATGCTCATCTTTGCGTACTAGTGAATCGAAAATCAATTCATCAATACGTTCTGACTGTGCATCTTTGCCAATGCGCGGGTCCAGGTTCGCTGGACTGCTCTCAATGATCACCACCAGCGTGTTGGGATCTGGGCCGCTGGCGCAGCCTGCCAGAGTAATAAGGATGACTGACACCAAGGATCCTAACCACAGAGAACACAGAGGAGCACTGAGGAAGGCGGTCTTCTCGATACTGCTGCTCTGTGTTTCGCTGCGCCTTCTGTGGCTACACATAGGAAATCTTTCCCAGCACAACAGTCTTCTCAGCTCCGGTAGCCGATGGCATATTTCCCGGCTGGCGATGCCAGGTTTGGTACGCCAATAGTGCGAAGGCAATCGATTCTTTGGCTTGGCTGGGAACGCCGTAATCGTCGGAGTGGCGGAGCTTTAGCCCCAGCTTGGCAGCCTCTTCCACCAGCATGTTCATCAGTGTCTCATTCTTCGATCCGCCGCCGGAAACGACCATTTGTCTGTAGCTTCCGCTGGGTAGCACAAAGCGCTCAACAGCATCTGCAATAGATCGTGCCGTGAGCGCCGTAGCCGTGGCAATAATGTCCGGTTTAGCAGCGCGACTACACCGGCGCAGAAACGCGCGCGCATATTCGCGCCCGAACTCTTCACGTCCAGCGGTTTTCGGTGGTTTTCGCTGGAAGTATGGTGCTTGCAATTCTTTTTCCAGCACTGTCGTTAGCACAGATCCGGTTCGCGCAACCTTGCCATTTCGGTCGTACGGTTGGTTGAAAAGCATTTGCATGAGCTGATCAATCACCATGTTGCCCGGCCCGGTATCAAAAGCCATGACGTCAGCAGGTATGGCGTCTGCGTGGATTGCCGTGAGATTGGCAATTCCGCCAATGTTTTGCACGATTCGCCCAATATGCTTATCGCGAAAGACGGCGTAATCCAGAAATGGCACCAGCGGAGCGCCTTTGCCGCCCGCCGCCATATCAGCCGGACGAAAATCAGAAACCACCGGCACGCCCAGCCGTAACGCCGCCACTGAGCCTTCACCCGTCTGCCATGTGCATGTGATCTTTTTGCCCAGATATGGCGCCGCTTCGCCCTGATGGTAAATTGTTTGCCCGTGGCAGCCCACCAGGTCAAGCACCCGCACGCGCGTCTTCTTTTGCGCCTGCAGTACAGCTTCGGCGTAGAACTCTCCCAGCCGAAAATTGAGGCGCGAAAGCTCGGCTACGCTGGTTTTGCCGGCATTCATAGCAGCCAGCACGGCTTGCCGCAACGGTTTGGGATATTCCAGATGGTGATGGCCCAAAAGTTCAAAGTGCAGATAAGAACCCAGGCCGCGAAGCCGCACAAAGGCCACATCCACACCATCTGCGGACGTTCCGCTCATGACTCCGGCGACGATCAAACGTTGATCTCCCTTGAGGTATGCAGACGGTCATCTATTATTCCGCCGTCAACGATACGCGTGAAGTCACTAACAATTTTTTTGAGTTTTTCAACTACTTTCGTTTTAGGCTCGGTGGCAAAGCCTCGCAACTCTTTTGCGCGCTTCTTGAAATTGAGCACGCGCCGCGATGCTTTCTCCACGTGAGCGGCAAATCTGCGGTCGCGCTCTGCCGTGCGTAGCACCGCTTCATAACCGCGCCAAACCAGTTCCTGGTTGTGGCACACCAGAAACATATCCGCGCCGGCCCGCAATGTTTCTACGGCAACATCTTCAATTGTTCCAGAAGAGAGCACGCCTCCCATTTCCAGATCGTCAGAAATGATGAGCCCGCGATAGCCGATCTTTTTGCGCAGTACATCCTGCATCCACTTGCGTGAGAGCGAAGCCGGCAGCTTGTCTTTGGTGACTTCAGGATAAGAGGCGTGAGCGACCATTACAAACGGCACCTGCGCGCGTAGTTCGCGATAAGGGGCCAGGTCTTCCGCCCACATTGCTTTCCAGCTCTTTTTCACTACAGGCATGTCATGGTGGCTGTCCAGATTGCCCTCACCCAGGCCGGGAAAATGTTTGCCACAGCCCAGTACCTTGGCTGCTTTCAGGCCTTTCAAGAACTCGCGCGCATAGGCGACTGTCTTTTTAGGATCGTCTGATGCTGTGCGGCTGGTCAGCACTGAGCGAGACGCCTCAAAACCCAGGTCGAACACCGGAGCAAAATCAGTATTAAAGCCGAGCGCGCGCGCTTCCAATCCCAGAATGTTGCCATGCATGCGGAAGAGCTTGCGATTTCCAGTAGCAACCACCTGTTCCACTGAGGGTGCTGGCGCAATCACTTTTTTCAGGCGGTCAACCGTCCCGCCTTCAAGATCGACGCACAAAAACATGGGGATGCGCGTGGTGGCCTGTGAGTCGCGCAGTAAACGCCAGGTTTGTGTCGGTTCCTCAATGTTGCGCGCAAACAGGATCACTCCGCCCGGCTGCAGCGCGTTCAGCGTGGTGCGCAATTTCCCGTCAATTTCAAGCCCATCAAAGCCCAGAATCAGCAGTTGTCCAACTTGCTGGCGGAGAGTCTCTGTTTTTGGCATGACATCCGATTATACGAGTTAGCAGTCGGCTCAAACATTGGTTGAATCGCAATGTGCTCCACAAGCCAAGTGTCAATTTAGTGAGGTGTAAAATCATCCGGCAATACTACTGACACGTGGCCGCGCTGTTATCCGGAAAGCCGGGGATTGCCTCGCCTTGCAGATCACGATTCTGGAAGCGGCAATCCGTATTAAAGTTCGGGTCCTGAGAGAAATCCATCGTCAACGCCTTGTCAATATGGTTGTTCTCAAAGGCATTGTTAAGATTGACAGCGCCGGGGATCGAAAGATAGCTCCAGATGGCCATTTTGTTCCGAGCACTTCCTAAAGAAAAGATCGTGTTATTGGAAAGGGTGGCATTGTTGACCTGTCCGCGCAGAACAAGCCCGATCGACCCTTCCTTGCTGAGTTCAATGGTATTGTTTGCGACCGTCCCTTCATTGAAGCCCATGGTGAGGCCTCCGCCGCCAATGACTATGCCGTACGACGAGGGTTGAATGAATTTATTGGACTCGATCTTGACGCCGTTATTGCTAAAGCTGTCAGCGTTGAATCCGTATATTGTATTGTGCGATACGTTGTCATGAAATGATACCGGGCCCATGGACCAGCCACCATAAGCAATCCCATATCCATCGACCAGATTGTTCTTTATTTCCGCTACTACATTGTTAACTGCAATTCCATCGCAGGCCCCTCCGGGAGGTGTATGGCTCAGCATGGCTTGGCCGGGTTTGGTCACAGTGACGCGTTCTATTATGTTGCCCGAATTCTCCTGTGGATCTTGCTGGTTGTTGTTGCCCCAGATCCTTACGGTAAAGGTCTCGAATGACACGTTGATGGCCCCTGCGTCACCCGAGCCCCCGATTACGTTTACGTCGTGAATCCAGTGACCACCTTGGTCCGACCGCAAGACAATTCCTTCCAAGTTTAAGGGCAAACCACCTGGTGCCGTAAGATGATCATGATTGGCGTCTATCGTGAGATCGGATATCTCTACATTGGAGGCATTTTTCGAGTGTGTACCGATCACAACGTTACGGCCGACATCAAAGGATACTCCGTTGACATCCGGGAATTGGTCCGGAACATAACTGGCGAGTTGCAAGGTTGTGTGGCCTGTTCCCCGTCCGTGAATTTTCCAGTTTTTTTCTACTGTAAAGCCAAGCGGTTGCCCCATAGAGTGTCCCTTGCCGAACTCCCAATCATACTGTCCACGGGTTTGAAAGGTGCCACTGGCCAGGCAGACGATCAGGTTTTGCGGGGGAATGTTGGCTTGCGTGCCCCAGGTAGGCTGCTGGCCTTCACTGATGGTGCGCAGGATGGTGTCAAACTTATCGGCAGAGCTGCCGTCCAGGGGATCATCGAAACTGGTGCCTGATTGCTTGCCTCCAGGCGCTGGCGTTCCGATAAAAATACGCGTGAACCCGGCAGGCGTGGCTGCTACGGTGCAGTCCTGGGAAGTAACTTCTGGATTCGTATGAATACACGAAACCAAAATCAATTCCATGGTGGCCAAAAATAAGAAGTAGGCGGCTTTCATTGTACTTTCCTTGCCTTCCGCGCGAATGGAGTTTCATTGGTTCGCGCCCAGTCGCCTTCGGCAAAGACAAGTAGTGCCCCGGTTCTCCAGTGGCCTCTGGCCAGAATCGGATCTCAAAAAACTCTAATACTCAGATCAAGGGTCTGTTTTCGTTATGCCTGAAAGACGAATTGAGATCAGTATAGCAGCGATGGGAATAGTGTTCTGATAAACAGGGAAGATAAAACGAATCTGGATTCTGCGCACCCCAAAGACTTAATGAATTTGTTTTTTCAGCTCATTCAACAGATTTAACGCCTCAATCGGCGTCAGATGGTTCAAATCCGCCTCTTTCAGCCGATCCACAATCTTCTGGGAGAGTGGGGTAAACATGGTCAACTGCATTTGTGGTTCCAACTCGTTGGCTCCGGGCGAGAGATGCTCTGTCGCCTGGTGTTCAGCGTTTTCATGCTCATGCAACACTTCGTGTGCGCGAATCACAACTTCAGCAGGTAGTCCTGCCAGCTTGGCTACTTCAATCCCGTAGCTGCGATCTGCTCGCCCCGGTTCTACTTTTCGCAGAAATACAATACCGCCGGCGTTTTCTTTCACTGAGACGTGAAAGTTCTTTACCCCATCCAGCCGGTCGAGTTCGGTAAGCTCGTGATAATGCGTGGCAAAAAGTGTCTTGGCCCGGCTGGTGGAATGAATATATTCAATCACCGCCCAGGCAATGGCCAGCCCATCATAAGTTGCAGTGCCGCGGCCAATCTCATCCAGCAGCACAAGGGACTGCGGAGTCGCAGTGTTCAGGATCGCTGCCGTCTCAGTCATCTCCACCATAAAGGTGGAGCGTCCGCGTGCCAGATTGTCACTGGCGCCGATGCGGGTAAAGATGCGGTCCACCACGGGCAGCCGCGCTGAGCGCGCCGGAACAAAACCGCCCATCTGCGCCATGAGCACGGTAAGCGCCGCCTGCCGTAGATAGGTTGATTTACCACCCATGTTTGGGCCAGTGATAAGCAAAATGGTGTGCGTGCTGGAATTCAAATAGAGATCATTGGGAACAAAGCGATCATTGCTGCCGGTTAGCTCCAGTTGTTCCAGCACCGGATGCCGTCCTTCAATAATCTCCAACTCGTTTGATTCGGCAACAAAATGCGGCCGGCAGTATGCCCGGTTCTGTGCGATAAATGCCAGCGATGCCAGCACATCCACCTCCGCCAGCGCCAGCGAGGTCTGGCGGATCCTCTTTGCCTCAGCCGCTATTGCCGTGCGCAACTCCGCAAACAGCCGCCGCTCAATCTCCACAATTTTTTCCTGGGCATCCAGCACCCTGGCTTCATATTCCTTCAGCTCAGGCGTAGTGAATCGTTCAGCGTTTACCAGAGTCTGTTTGCGCTCGTAATCCGTGGGGGCGTGGTGAAGGTTGGCTTTGCTGATCTCAATGTAGTAGCCAAAAACGGAATTGAATTTCACTTTGAGCGAATGAATGCCGGTGCGCTTGCGCTCCCGCTCTTCAATCTGCGCGATGTATTGCTTGGAGTTGCGGCTCAGGCTACGAAGCTCGTCCAGCTCTTTGTCCACCTCAGGCCGGATCACTCCGCCATCGGCCAGCGTAAGCGGCGGTTCAGAAACAATCGTTTTTTCAATCCGCTCACGCAGATCAGTCATCTCGTCCAGCAATCCGTGAAGCTCGGCGAGACGCGTTGCAGTTAATCTGGCGAGGGCGGCTCTGACTCGCGGGATTCGATTCAGGCTTGCACATAGCGCCAACACATCGCGCGGATTGGCCGTCTCCAGAGTAACGCGGCTGAGCAGGCGCTCTATGTCAAGCACGCCTTCCATCGCTCGCCGCAGCTCTTCTCGTGCCACAAACTCTTTCACGCCGGCTTCCACCGCGTCCAGCCGCTGATTGATCTCGCGAATATCAATGGATGGCCGCAGCATCCATGAGCGCAGCAGGCGCTTCCCCATGGGTGTCAGCGTAGCATCTAACGCGCGGAAGAGCGTGACCTCGCTCCCGCTGTTGGCAAAGAGAGGTTCCACCAACTCCAGGTTGCGAACCGTGACCGCATCCAGGACCAGGTATTCCTGGCGATCATAAAAACCGATGCGGTCCACATGCTCCAGCAAGCCGCGCTGAGTGGAGCGAACATAGTGCAGGATCGCTCCTGCTGCCGTAGCTGCAGCCGGACGCCCCTGCAAACCGAATCCTTCCAGCGACAACACGCCCAATTTGTTTTCCAGCAGAGGGATCGCATAGTCCGGCGCAAAGACCCAGTCTTCCAGCGGCGTCTCAGTAAAACGGGCGGGTTCACCCGCATGCTGCAAGCCCGATGGGGCGCTTATTCTTGTTTCGGTTTCTGCCGGTGAATCCTGCGCTGGTACATCCGTCCTTGCTTCAGTGTGATTCATCGGCGCCTGATCAAATAACGGAAGGGAAGAGGGATATAAAACCTCGCGTGGCCGTAACTGCTGCAGCTCTTCCACAATTCGCCGTTCCGCTTCAGGACCGCGAAATTCTGTAGCGCGAAACTCACCGGTTGAAAGGTCAAGCGCCGCCAGCCCCACTGCCCCCCCGCTCCCAGGAGATGAAGCGCGTGCCAGCGCCGCCAGAAAATTGTTCTCCTCTGAACTCACGCTGGAATCGAGCGCCGTCCCCGGCGTAAGCACGCGCGTTACTTCGCGCCGCACCAGCTTTTTGGCCAGCTTTGGGTCTTCCATCTGCTCGCAGATTGCCACCCTGAACCCTTTGCGCAACAGCTTAGAGAGATAGCCTTCCGCCGCGTGATAGGGAACACCGCACATCGGGATCGCCTGGTCTTTCTCCTTGTTGCGCGAGGTCAGCGTGATCTGGAGTTCGCGGGCAGCTACCACGGCATCTTCAAAGAAAAGTTCGTAGAAATCTCCGAGCCGGAAAAAGAGCAGAGCATTGGGATGTTGCTTCTTAATGGCGGCGTATTGCCGCATCAGCGGGGTGGAGGGTTCGCTCATTCGGAGTGTGACCATTCTAAGATAGAACCGGCGCTCTCGTGCGAAAGGGGAAGGATTTTCGCCTGAAGTGGAAGGAAGCGAGTAAAAGATACGTTCTTGGAGCACAACCTTTTATAGATACGGTGGCTTTCTGTATAAATCTCGTATCAGGACACCGTTTCCGGTTGTATGCCTTTCTAACTGTATAACGGAGCAGTTTGAAAAAAGGAAAGATCCTTTATTCAGGCTGTTCTGGAGCGACAGATCAAAGAGGCTTTGCTAAAATAGAAAAGCTGTTCACATCGCTTACGCGCCCTTAGCTCAGCTGGATAGAGCGTCTGACTACGAATCAGAAGGCCGGGAGTTCGAATCTCTCAGGGCGCGCCATATAATTCAGTGAGTTACCGAGTTTCTGGTTGTGGCACAAATCGTAGTGTGCCGTAAAATGTGCCATAAAAATTATTGAACCATCATCGTTTGCGTTGCATTTAGTGCGTCGCGGACGATGTCCAGTTCGGGGTGTTGATACCTCATTGCCGTTCGAACATCTTTGTGACCCATGGTCTTCATCACAGCTGCAAGATTTCCAGTCTCTCGCATTACGCGAGTCCCGTAGTCGTGACGACTGCAATACAAGACCAATTCCTTTGGCAGGCCAGCTTTATCGCGAGCTTCACGAAACAGCTTGCCCACTGTGGTCAGGTGTCCGGCTCGTGACCTTTTTGAGGGAAATACCCAGCCTTCATTCCTGCCGATGCAACGGGCGCTAAGTATTGCCATTGCGCGGTCACTCATGGGAACCTTGCGCCTGCCATTTCGGGTAATGTTCCGGCTACCTATACATATAATAACCAGTTGCAGATAGCGTCCATATTAGTCGGGGGCGGAACTCCCGCGCTGAATTTGGCGTACAACTGGGGCGGGGCCAGTGATGATGGCTTATTGTTGGGAGTTACAGACAATATCACACTCTCGCGTTCCACCAGCTACGCGTATGACCAACTCAAACGGCTCACGACTGCTCAAACCGTTGACTTGACCTCTGCGGGCACCTGGCAACTTCAATTTACCTATGACCTCTATGGCAACCGGCTGAACCAAACGCCCACGGGTGGTACGGCGAGCATGCCGTCGAACTCAGTAACGGTTGATCCCACCACAAACCGGATCTCCAGCGCAACCTACGACGCCGACGGAAATGTTGTCAATGACGGCCTGTTCGCCTACACATTTGATGCCGAGAACCGCATCACGCACGTGAATGGAGCAGCAAACACTTATGCGTACGATGGAGCAGGCCAGCGCGTCAATCGGAACGGAAATTATTACATCTATTCCGGTGGGCAGGTTATAGCCGAGTACGCGAATGGCGCCCCTGCGGCATCTCCCACCACGGAATACGTGTACGCGCGCGGCAAGCGGGTGGCGGTCATTGCCGCCGGAGCAACAGCCTATCCTTATTGGGACCATCTTTCGATTCGCGCCAATGCTAATTCCGCCGGAAGCGTAATTCGCACTTTTGGCCATTTCCCGTTTGGCGAAACCTGGTATGAGACCGGAGCGCATGACAAATGGGACTATACGACTTACGAGAACGACTCCGAATCAGGCTTGAATTACGCAGTCGCCCGCTTCCATAATCCACGCGTGGCCCGCTTCATGTCCCTTGATCCCGGGCCGGCAGATAAGCATCATCCGCAGACGTGGAACCGCTACGCATATGTCACTAATAATCCATTGAGCTTTGTGGATCCGAGTGGCATGGAGGAAGAAGACGAAGGCGGTTGCGATGACATGATGTACGAAGATTGTGTCGGCCTTTACGGCGATCCGCCGAGCGACGGCGGCGGAGATATTTCTAATAACAACGGAGACGGAGGCGACCCAAATCTATCAGCCTGCGGTGAACCAAACACCGCATGTGACTCCCGGGGAAATTGTCTGATGGGCGATTGCATGCCTGGATCGAACAGCGGCAATCCACCTGATGGGAACAACAGCAACACTGATCCTTCGAACAATGACGATGTAACGGGCGTCAAGCTAATCCCACCGGAAGTGGCTATAGACACATCGTATTGGGACAGCTATTCGATTGACTTTATGACGCCACCCCAGGATATAGCACCGGTTCCGACCACTCAATACAGCGAGGGAAACAGCTGCGGCGGGTCCTATATTGAAATGGGAATTGGCGGAGTTGCAATTCTGGG
Organism: Candidatus Angelobacter sp.; assembly: GCA_035279585.1. Taxonomy (GTDB): domain Bacteria; phylum Acidobacteriota; class Terriglobia; order Terriglobales; family Acidobacteriaceae; genus Angelobacter. Next base: position 22,503 of record DATEHN010000012.1, read on the forward strand.
TGACATCGCCGTCATCTATATAGCAGGACCCGAAATAGTTGCTGCTATGGAGGAAGACCCGGAAGGAGCAGGGCATGGGCTTATAGCACTAGGAGTTGCTGCCACGGCTCCCGTCTTGTTGTTTGTAGACGGTGCCAAGGGCGCAGCGACTTGCAAGTAAATTCACAAAGCGCGAATATCGATGTAAATTGGTATTCGCGTTTTTCAGTACTCGATAGCGACTTTGAGATCATGAATGAATTCAGGGCGGTTAGCAGTACGTCAGTTCGTAAGCGTGACATAGTTGCACGTTTGAGCCTCTGGGGCATGGTTGCTGGGCTGCTAGGTATCGTTTTTTTTGCGTCCTACGGCCCACTGTCGATCATTCAACGCTTGAGCGGCACTCTTTTAGTTATTTTCGGATTGACCGCAGCGGGCGCGATTATATTCGTCTTCGTCATCCTATTTCGTAATGTTTGGGAGAAGGGAATAAGTGGCTGGTCTTTTATCCTGACCGACGCCAACTTGATAAAAAAACGAGAAGGGTGGCCCGATGTCACAATTCCGCTCACCGACATTACTGGACTTTACGTTCGAAAAAAGTATCTTGAAGTCGAGAGTTCTGTTTTGAATCGACGAATCATCATACCGAAAGAAATCGAGCGATTTGCCAGTCTCCAAAAGGCTTTAAGCCAATATAAAGAACCAGTTGCGCTCCCCTCTGGTAGCATGCTTTCCTATGCAAGCACTTTAGTTTATGGAATCTGTTGCGTGTTGGTATTATGGTCACGGCTACTCCCGATTATGTTGTGGGCATCTGTCGTGGGAGTCGCCTCGCTAGGGCTGCAAACTTATTATTTCTATCGGTCTGTCAGGCGCAATCCAAAAACCCGATCTTCTGCCCTTGTACTTATTTCTTTGGCATGGCTGGGAGCGATCTTGATCGGACTTTTCAGAATCATTCGTTTATAGAAATCCAATGGGAAAATGCGGAACAGACGAAAATGTTCCTCGTTTTGCGATGGCAATAGACTGGTTTGGAAACAGTTTGGCTTTTTGCCATCATTGAAGAGGATCACAATGGGAAGTAGCAATCTTTACTTCGGAAGAATGCCAGAAGAGCAGCTGATGCGTCTGCATCGCTTGCTTGCGATATTTGCGGTAATTCTCTTCGGGTTAATGGAAGCTATTGTTGTGACCACGGTATTTGGGCAAAAACCAGCCGTAAGATTTCCTGTGGCGTTTTTGCTGCCGCTACTCGATCTATAGGAAAAATAAAAATTCGCTTCCCCCAACACTCGAACCCTTCGTGTGGATCTTCGGATGAGAACCTCATTCGTGAGGTTCTAAAGTCGACCGAGGTCTTCAAATAGGTTTGTAGCGGCACGGAAAGGCACAAGTCGGAACTGACTTGTTTGAAAATCAGGGAGAAGCGAACAGCTAATTTAGGCTGTAGCAGGGAAGCACTGTCCGACGTATTTCATTGATTGTCCGCTACTGTCGATCAATGGATTTTTTCCAAAGTACTTCTGGATCATCTCTGCCCAAGGCAAGCGGTGTGGGCGTGGTCGTCGGGTTTGGCCCAGCAGCTTGAACATGATGGCGAAAATACGATTTCGCGAGCGCGGCGCCAGCAAGCCGTAATAGCGGATGGAATGCACGTATTTGTCGGGCACTTGATCCGCTAACATCTGGATGAATTGCTCTTTGGGCAGCTCGTCCAAAACGGTCTCTTTGGTGGCAGTGTCTTTGGTCCAGAATTTAACCACGGGCGTGATTTCCTGGAAACGATGTTGCGCGATGGGAGGTCTTCGGATATACCGGGCTGCATACCCCAAAAAATGACGCTTTGAAATACGTTCTTGCATATCGACATGCCAGCCAACTTCATATTTGTCTGCAAGTAGTTCTCGCAACTCCCAACTGTTCAAGTCTGATTTCAGTATTCCTGCCGCAAGAGCCAGGCGCAGATATGTGACGATGCCATGTCTCCACAACTTCATAAAGCCCACCGGATTGAGGGTCAATGCTTCTATCCAGCGGCTTTCCGCTTCTAAAAGGCCACTGGCGGAGACCAGCATATGAAGATGCGCATTGAAATTCAGGTGCCGCCCGAAAGTGTGCTGCACCACCAGGATAAGCGGCTCTATTCCATACTTGTCCTTCATCCACTGCAATACCGCCTCGCCGCCAATGGTAGGGAGGTCATGCAGCAAGTGCCGGTTTTGTTTAAAAATACTCCAGAAAACATCGGGCATGGTAAAGACTAGGCCGGTTTACGGGACATCTGGGAGCTGCGTCCACTGCTCCCGTTGCCATTGAAGCGTCGCTCGATAGCCGCAGCTCGGGCAGGACCGGACTTTACATGTGAAATAGACTCGTCTCACCTCCGTTTCAGAGGCATAAAGCAGCCATCCCAATACCGGCGTTCTACATTCGATCATTTTCCTGAAGCTTTCGCGGACGCATGGGCGAGTGCTATCGCGGTCCCAGATAGGCCGAGTATCTTTAAGGATCTGCTTTATCGGTTCGTCTAATTGCATGAAGGGGCTTCCTCTCGAAATCCTGCACGTTGGGCTATATCTTCAGAGAGGGCGAGTATTGGAGCGGGCGCCTTGATGAAGATCACGTCCACAGCCCTGAGCACTTCTGGCGGCAGGCAACCCAAGCGGCTCACAATCTCACTCGAACTAAAGCTTTTCCACCTGCGTGCGGCCAATCGCTTCGACTTAAATCTCTTCAACTGCCTGGAAATCAGTTTTTCCGCAACTCTCTCCATGCCGCGGCGCCTTCTGTAAAGTTTCAGACTGTCGCGCTGGCGACTGCGCGATTCCTTGGACCATCTCCAAGCCCGGTCGATCTTGATTTCGCCGTTGCACAGTGCTCGCCAGATTTCTGGATCGCCAGTCTTAAGGACTTCGAGTGCATGGCTTAGAGTGCCGACAGAAATGCCGACGACCGCCGCAATCTTTTTGCGAACGTCTATTTTTTGAGCGTCTGTCAATTTTGACGAACCCTTGTTCTTGCCACCATCTTGCTGATGCTGAAGCGCTTTTTCTTTGAGAGATTTCGTCATAGGTAACGCTAGCTTGATCCGGCAAAACGCCGGTAAACCTGTGAGACGGCGATGGCAAAGAATCAGCCGACGGAGTGCTTCTTCTTCGGGAATATCGAGTTCGACGCATATGACAGTTTCGCGTCCCTGCAGGCGGGCGATTTCCAGGCGCGCGTAACCGTCAATGACAATGCCGGCTGACGTAACGAATAGAGGAAAAATAAATGCGTCTTCCCCCAACTCGATCAACTCATTCAATCTCGATGCGGGAATTTTGATGCCGAGCTGGGCATAACCGGGGTGTGGCTTGAGATCGCGAACTTGCCAGGGCACGCCCCGGACGGAAGCACGTGTGGCCAATTGGGGACGATTGCTTTGGTGATCTGATCTGTTTGCCAGCTGTGAATGCGGTTGAAAATCCCCGTCAGTGCTTAGGAAATTGTGAGATTCAGCCATGTCCCACTCGGCCGTCGTCACGGACAGGTCAAGGATGTCGCGAAGCGCTCTGAGTCCATTCCGCAGGAATAGAGCGGTTGGTATTCAGGCAGACGGCGGTTGTGGAAGTGTGCCGTAAATGTGCCATACGGCCACAACCCGCCATCAATTTCCAGCTACTTCCGCAACCTTCGCGACCCTTCCGTGCGAGCGTTAATTTGTGGGCAAACCATTGATTTATTTGGGCGAAAATGATTTTGTGAGATTTCCATCCCTCTAACTACGAATCAGAAGGCCGGGAGTTCGAATCTCTCAGGGCGCGCCATCTTTTCAGTCATTTACCGTTCCTGCTTCCATCCTGCTAAAGCCACTGTGGCTGTCACTGTGGCTGTTTACATCAGAAACTTCTGCTCATTCCTGCGATCAATGATGGCCTTCATGCGGTTTACATCAGGGTGCATGTACTCCATCGTCGTCTTCAGGCCTGATGCAATTATGATTATTAAGTAAACTTCTCGAGGCGATACTCTGGTTAGCTTTGTCAAATGCTCTTGGTTCGCCCGTCTCCATCTTAAAAACTTAATCGCCGATACTTTGCCCGTGCGCGTGCACGGCAAAGAGATCCATCTGACGCCCAAGGAATTTGAGCTGCTGGTCTTTATGGCCCGCCATCCCAATAAGGTTCTGACCCACCGCGTGCTGCTCAATGCCGTGTGGGGCGGCGAGAGTGTACAGCAGCCGGAATTGGTCGCCGTGATCAAAGAAACCGGCGCGACGCTGGCGTTTGACGCGATCAGCGGCGGTGGGTGCGCTCACCGGACAGATCCTTGCCGCAATGGAGGCCGCGCTCGTCACCAAGAATCCTGTTTATCTCAGATGTCACCATCGAATTGGATGCGGCACAATCGGCCAAGTTGAACACATTGTTGTGTGTGCGTCCCGGAAATCGCCCAGCCGCCAAACACTCATGCGGTGATTAAGAGCTTCGACGAAGTCCTTCTCTGAAGAGAGCGTCTCTGATGCCAGGGCGCGTCTGTTCTGATTGCAATCATGTGGCAGGGAATGGATAAGAGCTCTTCGGCGGACTCGGCAAGCGGTTCCGGCATTGTGCTTAAGTCAGTGAATGGTATGCCGATCGCCACAAACTTGCAGGATTGCTCGCGGAGATGGCGAATGAAGCCAGAGTGAATCCGTTCTCGCTTCACGCTCCTTACTTTGTAGCTAGGCCGTTGCTTGGCAGGTTTTAGATTAATCCATAATCTTGCAGTTATCGAAACACGCAAATAACACCGGAGAGGGGCACTAGGTAATACACCAGACTTACAGACTTTTGCGATACAGTTAATGGATTCAAGTGCGTCATCCACCTCAGCTTTTTGTGTTCTTAGACACGACTCTGCCATGAACACGATTGTAAACTTTAAGTAAACAATCGAAAGCCCATCTTAAAATCATGCCTCACGATGATTTACTGGCGACAGCGGCTGTAGTGCTATTTACTTTGGGCTGCATCGCAGTTTCATGGATCAGATTGGCATAAACACGTAATTCAAGAGCAATGGCGAAAGCGAGGCCTTCAACAATATTTTCTATTAATTCCGCGCGTGGCCTGGCTCCGGCATAGTATCGTATCGCCATTTCGATCCCCGCCAAGCCATAACTCACGTGATTTTCCTCTACAACCGTATGCGATGCTATCCACCCATATGCATTTGCACGAATCAGGTGCCTGACCATTTCTGGATAGCGTGTTCTGAAAAACGAATTCATTAAACGGAACTCATGGTCAGCAAATATTTCGTTTGCCACATGGAACGCCAAACTAAAAAATAAATCAGCTTCGGCATTTTGCTGGTTGAACCGGAACCCTGCCAGGACATCTTGCAGGATTTGTCGCATTTCAATCGAGAGCGGGAACTGCCGGTCGAATTTTCCAGGCTGGATGTTGAAAAATGCCGCTGCTTCTTTAACAAGCTGCTGGGATAAATTTCGGTGAGTTACTCTTTTTGATGTGTACCTATCTATATACTCATCATCCACAGCAGCAAATATACATGAGGCGATTTCTGCGCCTTTATCGGCACAGACCTGAATCTCCTCGTGTGTGTCCCTGAATAAGTCTTGACTGACATGGAATGCACCCATCAATGTTGCCGCACCGCCCGCGAAATTACTGGCAAAGAGCGAGTAACGATGAATCAACATAATCACGTCGAATGGACTGTGAATTTTCGCGAGAACGGCAGTAAAGGCGGCGAAAACCTGCGAGTCACGTATGGTACTGAGAAACTGCTTTTTCAAATCGCTCATGTGAATTCTCGGACATAATCGAGGATCGGACGGACTTCGCTGTCGAAGAGCTTTGCAAGTGGAATGAGCATGCAAGGCGTCGCAAGAGTACGTGCCGACGATATGATTGTGCTGCTCGGCGACGAATACTTCGTGGAAGGTTAAAGCAGGCCGGTACCCTCGTGATGTGTCATATCAGGTGCAGCGCTAGGGGTCCACCTGCGGGAGACAATGCGGCACCTGCCGCAATGATGTTGAGGCCGGCCGCGAGATGCAAATCAGCAGGAACGACAGAGCCAGCATGGATTTTCACGATGATGCCATTCCGGATGAAGCAGCGGGGATTCAGGAGCTGAGATCACTGTTCCCGCGTGGATAATCGACCACTGACCTCGTGATACTCCTGTGGAACAACCGAATAACAGGAGAGCACAGGCAAGCAGCCCCCGTTTCAGGCGCATATGCTTCCTCCTGTATCGCATTGATCACTGTCCGGCGCCATCAACAATACATGCACCTTATCCAAGTCCCTGTTCCTGCATCTTCTTTCTCAAACTCAAGGGACGCATGTCCGTCCACACTTCATTGATGTACGCCAGGCATTCTTTCTTGCTACCGCTTTTGCCTGCATCGCTCCATCCTAAAGGATTGTCGCGATGCACAGGCCAAATCGAATATTGCTCTTCATGGTTTAGCACAACTTTGTAAATGCTTGTATCCTCTCTATCTTCAGACATGGCACAGTTTCTCCTCGTAGTTAATCAAATCCGTCTCTCCAGACCAGTGAATGGTTTTTCGCAGGCACAATCGTCGCGGACCAACGATTCGTAGCCGTTTTCTCCATGATCTTGCAAACTTTAGTTAGCTTGATATCAATAGACCTTGCCGCCTAGTCTTGCCGGGCGACTCGGTTGGAGAAGAGATAGACCTCCGTCCTCTGCCGGCACTCCGAGAATTAGTACCTCGGACATAAATCCAGCAATATTCTTCGCAGAAAAATTAACGACGCCCAACACAAGCCGCCCCATGATCTCTTCCTGGCGATATTCCTGTCTCGCAGCAACACTCGACCATCTAGTACCAATATCACTCCCAAAATCAACTTGGATCTTGTAAGACGGCTTTCTTGCTCTGCTAAACTCTTCGACTTGGACTATCTTACCAACTCTTATATCAATTTTTTCGAACTCTTCATAAGTAACAATCATAATAATAAGCTCTTTCCGCTTGAAGTCTGGTAATATCGATGATGATAGTAGACAAGACGCATTTTATGAACTAGGTGTCTCCACTACGACAAATCTAAATTCGCTCGTATATCGGCGGCTGTATTTATCGTTTAGCCACGTCTGGTCTATTGTTGGCAGCATTTCCGATAAATGAATGAGGGTTCTGGGCGAATTCGCCCTTTCGCTCCGGAGTATAGCTTTCACAAAGTTACTTACTAAAATGGGACTGTCAAAGTCTAAATAGATGGGCTTTGGTTCAACGGTTGCTTTAAAAAACACAAAACGCGGCATACCATGCGTCTGAGCCCATTTTCTAACTTCAAGAAAACACTCCGCCGGACTGGTGCACTTCGCAAATGGCAAATCGGATGGAGAGAAACTCCAGGATTCACGGTGGATTACGAGCCGATCAATGGAAATCCTCGGGGTATGCGGCCGTAACGCCATCATCTTGAAACAATTGGCGGCCAAATTGCCAAGCCGCGGGCTTATTAAATCAAGCATCTTTATACAAAAACGACCGTCTCTAGTTTTTGCTATCAGTTCCCCATCATGTTTTTCGATTACACAGGAGGAAATTGGAAGGCTCCGGGCGCGATCGCTGATGAATGAATTCAATGAATACTCGAGCCGAAGATGGGAGTTGGGAACAAGGGAAGCCTTGGCACGATACCCCGCCGCATTGTCTTTGACTTCCAAGGGCGTTATATTCAATCCTTTCAGATCATGCTCTACGGCGTCAAACAATTCATCTTGCGATGGGTGCTGATTGACGAACAGTGAAGCTTCTAACGTGTTCTTGCTCATATGCATCTCTCCCATCACCAGAAAAAAGTCACCCTGCCGAATTGCTTCTTCGTTGGCGGCCGCAATCATAATGTCCGGAGAGTGATAGCACGCACTGATCCATCCTGGCCCGCTCGATGCGAACTCGGTCAATACGAGCTCGCGTAGTTCATCATATGAATAATTAAGTGGCTTGTTGTCCGATTTGCGCTCAAGAATAACTTCCCATTTCCGTTGGAATTCCTCCTGTACCGGAGCCACTAGTTGTTGGGCATCGTCAGCAAATAAAGGTGTGAGCTGAGCCCAGAATACTGCACCATCCACTGGATCATTGGCGATGGATCGGACGATTTCTGAATAAATTGCATTCAGTTTACTCCGATATGCCTCTGCCAACCGTGACGTGAACCATCGCCCGGCGAAAAGCAACAAAGAGAGGGGACGCGAGAAGGATTGGAGTAAGTGATGGCCAATCCGTACTTCTATATCCCGTTGGCAGTCTTCGTAGACCAAGGTCCTTCCGGCGTAGATTTGGCCCTGGTTACGAGTTGCGGCGTGATTCGTAACTCGTGTGAACGTCTCTTCAAGATTGTTAAGTGCTGCGTTCAGTCTCTCGGGGTCTCCAACTGCGGTTTCAACTGCATGCTTTGCTGAATCGAATTCATTCAATAAGGATAGGGCTTCTTGCCGGATGTCTGGATCTCCAATGCGTTGCAATGCTGTGCGCAAGGAAAGCTCGGGATGGGCTCCTATGGGAATATTGAACGCCCAGAACACGAAGCCTTTCGTGGCCAATTGGCTAAGCGCTCGATATACTTCAGTCTCAGTTTGAAAGGGCGCATCCGGCAAATACAGAATATTCTTTGCAATCTGCTTCGCAGTATCGGTGCCGCGGCATGCCTCTAGTAACAATGCTTGGCCTGCGGTGAGACGGATAGGACCAAATGCGGGATGATGTAGAATTCTGTTTGCAACGCGAAGAAAGGGCATCAAGATGGGCGCAATCCACGGTTGCACATCGTATTTCTTCAGAATAGTTTCGCCCAGAGCCTCAATCGCCCATACTTCCCAATATGTTGTGCGCGATGTAACGACCTGATCATGCGGTCGTGTAGTCAAATATTCCACTTCTGGTGCAAATCGGGCCCACCCGACAGGACCAAAAAAACCAATCGTGTCGTTCTTCGCGCAATAACGTTGCCAATAACTGGCAACCAGTTCTTCATGCTGTTTGTCCTTGGAACTTCTTGACGAGCCATTTGACGAATTGCGTAAGAGTGGATCGAGGGCCGTTTGCAGGGCGGCTCGGTTCTGCCAGGTTATTGCCTCGCGAAAAGCAGGCGATCCGACAATTTCACGGATGGCTGCCGTTGTTTGTTTCCAGGATGTTGAAAATTTCTCGTCAAACGCAAGCCGGGTCGTCTCGACCTGTTGAATTGCTATTCTTAATTTTTCAGTTGACTCCGAAGAGACCATCTCTGGCAAACGCTGAGGAACAGGCTTTTGTGCATTGATCCTGGTCCGCACATCGAGCAAGGCCTTGCGTGTCTTCTTGTCATCCCAGCGGCCAGAGGACTTGAGGAAATCTAAAGCTGAATTTATCTGGTCAAGCACCTCTTGACGGGCGAGTTCCATGGCCCGCACTGACCGAAGGACTTCATCAACAGCCGAAATCAAGTCTGGTGATGCGGCAAGCTTCAAGACGCCATTGGCAGGAAATCCGGCGCTGCGCAGACAAACCCAACGCCAGACTGCCCAATCACATCCTGGAAGGCTAATCAGGTGAGCTGCGGAAGATGAGGCCTCTTTGATTGTTGTCAACTGCATTAACATTCCTTTGTAGCTTTCGATTAGCCGTCTCAGGTCAAAAATGCAAACCCGCGTATGGCATACTAGGAAACTGCACCCGTCGACGAGCAATGGAAAGCAAAAATTCTACCTCGTGAGTTGGAGGAGCAATATAGGCTGGTCCCAGACAAACTGGTTGGTAAGGGCACTCCAAGCCGCTCCCTGTATAGTTGGGCTGCCATGCCGCTTGGTTTTGGAACAAGCGGATTGCGCGAATTCTCCGTTCAGAGCACAGATTAAACCCAACGCAGTGTCCCTCGCGGAACGCGAATGAAATCCCGGCAATCATCGCAATCGCTACCACAGTTGGCCAAACGATGTATATGGAAAAGTCTATGCCGGCTACGACGTATCAGACTTCGGCTTCATCATGGGCGTGTTCAATGTTGAACTTAGCCAATATTGAGGCCAAGCCCTCAGTATTGGGATTGACATCGGCAGGATATTCACCCGGGACATTCTCGATAGTTTTGGATAACTCGATCATATTCTGCGAATTTGGAATAAGCGGCCCCGATTCTCAATGTTCATGAGTCTGCACTCCTTCCAGTCCTTTGAGCATCTCGAGACCTTCAATTGCTAATCCGCCCTCGACAACATGCTTTTCTGACAGCAACGTGGCCCCTGCAGAATGGGTATGCAATACAGAGCCAGCATTCCGGCACCTCATAATGGTTAGGTGAATCATAACCTCCCGCGATGGGCTACTTTGTCCATCGATAACAGCGCCTACATCGTCTACTTGCAGCAGCTCAAAAAGAACCAAAGTCCCTTTATTCTTTTCACTGGGAGTGATAGCTAATCGCATGGGATTACTACTGGTAACCCACTATAGTTGCCTCCGATGCCCAATGCCATCCTCGCATATCGAAATTCTTCTATAGCGCAAAGCCTCGGTGCAAGCGATATTAAAGCGTTCTTCTTTCATTATTGTTCCATCCACGGTCATAGACTTTTGTGAGAAATATACCCTGATACTTTTGCACCGCCGTTTGTGGCCCCAGTGGCGGCATTCAGTCTTATTTACGAGGAACTACAGAGAGTTAACACGATACAGCGGGAAAAATGACGTGAGTGAGTTTAACGAGTGTTCACACGCGAGAGCGGGAATATCCTCCCATGGCCAAAGTCTATCTTCGACGGGAGGTGCCCATCCGACTCTCTCGGCAAATTCCACCGCCTCAATACCTTCCGAATAGCGAGCATAGTGTGTGTGTACATGAGTGTGCCAGTTCATGCACTCGAGTGCGCGAATGACAGCCAAGTCCATTCCGCGCTTCCAGCCGGCTGTGGTAATCACTCCAGGACGGGACAAGGACTTCAGGCTTACTCGAAACACCGGTTGGCCAATGAAATCTATAAAGATGGAAACCCCGTGCCGGTCCGTCTTTTGCGCGACAAATTCGAGGAAGGCATTTTCCGAATCCTGGTACCGGCGCTTATATTCTGCATCGCTTTGGTATTTTTCCGGACAAAAATTGAGTTCACGAAAGACTGTGCGGTCGACAGCTTCTATTCCGCACTGCTGAATGAGTGACAGCCGGTCCCTAGTGGAGGCCATCATGACCGTAGAGCACCCTGAAATGCGAGCAAGCGCCAATTCGGCCAATGTCACTCCTCCTCCCCATCCCCAGATTGAAGGCGTGTAGCTAGCGTCGCCGGCCTGCAACTTCCAAACTCCATATGCAACTTTCCAGTTCGCCCAAGCCGTTATATAGCGAAGAGAAAAGGCGGCCCATTGCTCTAAGGAATGCTTGGTCGGTTGAGGGATTTTGATCAATTGCTGCGCGTGGAGTTTGGTTCTCTTCGCCAAAATGCCGACTGTGCGTGCGGCATCATAACCGTAAATTCTTTGCGGATATCCCATCTGATCCCACGTACCATTGCAGAACACAAGGCATAAGTCGCCCTCGTTAAGAGAGTCAACCTCAGCACCCGGCCTCAATACTCGTACTACTCCGGCGTTGCCGATGACGACCCGTTCTTCCTTGCGCAGCTTACAGATGTCGACTGGAGAGTGGCAGACAGCGTGACTCATATTGCCTTCCCAACAACCAACAATAGGCTCGACGAGGACTTCCTTATCCAGGAGATCGGGAAAAGAAAACTCTTCCAAGCGCAAATCAACACCGATATTAGAAATGTCATTGTTATGCGAGGAGGCGCCGTTTCCATCAGATCCATTTCTCTTTTCATATAAAACCCATGCTTCAGTACTGATCATGTTGCACCTTAATTCAACAAATAGAGTAAATTTCTTCTAGCCCTTCTATCCGAATGCCCAAATAAAAAGTATTGGTACCCTGACAGGCTGGTGGGTTTTGATGAAACTACCAATTAGAGAGAGGTAAATGGTGATTGAATTATCCTGAATAGTTTTCCGGCACGTAGGCGCTGAAATCAAATTGCAGTGTGGTAAGAACGTGCTCCAGAGATACATCGTCAGGTCGGACGTATGCTCAGCCGATTCTCGATTTTCAGATGGCCTGAAATCTTGTAAAGACCCAAGCCACACAATCCAGGGAGAAAAATACGCCCGTGAGACGTCTACTGCGACTGGAGAACAGTTTTGGGATCCAGTTTGGTCGCCCTCCACGCCGGCATGAATCCTGCGAGTTGTCCCACGACAAAAAAGACCACGATGACAACCGCGAACGACACCGGGTCTACCGGACTAACCTTATAAAGCAATCTGGCGATCAACTTGGATCCGATCAAAGCAAAAGCAAATCCAATTCCTACACCGATGGCGATAAGTAGCGCTGTTTCTTGGAGTATGAGCCGGAATATGTTCCTGGTCTGAGCGCCCAGTGCAATGCGTATGCCGATCTCCTGTTGCCGTTGTACAACCGAGTAGGAAATTACGCCATAGACACCCGCCACCGAAAGAATAAAAGAAGCGAGCGCCAGGATGATCAGCAGAAGCATGGAAAATCGCCGTGGCGCGACAGAAGTAAAGACAACCTGATCCATGGTTCTGACTTGTGCCAAAGGAATGTCAGGATCCAGCTGGCTAACCTCTTTGCGCAACGGTCGAATTAATCCCGCAGACTCCTCGTTGACGTGCAGAACAAGACTCATCGCTGGCACGGCGGCTTGACGATAGACGCGATAGATTTCCGGATTGGAGTCGATATCCAATCCGACATCCTTTACGTCCCCAATTACTCCGATGATGGAATACCATTCTCCTTGATCATCCATTCTACCCAGCTTGATTCGCCGGCCGAGCGCTGTGTCACCTTGCAGAAAGCGCCGTACAAAAGTTTGATTCACGATAGCCACTCGGACACCCTTGTCGTCGTCCTGTTCGGAAAAGAAACGGCCGGCAACTAGAGGTATGCCAATGGACGGGAAATATTGATCGTCTACAACTCGATTATTTGCCATCGGTTCGCCTCCTGGACGAGAAGAGGCCTGCCCTTCGATACTGAATTTTGTAGCACCGAGCGCGATGCCAGCTAAAGGCAGCTGGCTGGTCACACCAGCCGATTTTACTTCCGGCAACAGGCGGACGTTTCGTAGCAATTTTTCGAAAAAATCAGCGTAGTCGCTGGGACCCCGGTACTTTGGTCCGGTCAATGAGACCTGCATTGTGAGGATGTTTGCGGTCTGGAACCCGGGGTTTGCCCGCTGGACGATCATGAAGCTCTTGGTAGTCAGAGTCGCACAAATCAACAGCAACATGGCCAGAGAAATTTGCAAGACGATCAGAAGCTTGCCGGCAGTTTTTTCAGCTGATCCCATTGTGCCACTCCGTCCGCCCTCCTTCAGGCGTTGGTGAACGTCAATCCGTGACGCATGCAAAGCTGGTCCCAGTCCAAACACCAGACCAGTGGCGATTGAGATCGCCAGCGTAAACACAAGAACAGGGCCGTCGATAACCAAGGCATTAGGGCGAAATGTGGGTATGTAAGGTGTGATCTGAACCAGCAGCCTGAAGAACAGGAACGAGAGCAACAATCCAACCAAGCCGGCTACCATCGCCAAGGCGATACTTTCCGTCAATACCTGGCGTATCATTCGCGCGCGATTTGCGCCGAGTGCTGCCCTGATACTGAATTCCCGCTGCCTCCCTGCCGTCCGAACCAACAGCAAATTTGCCACGTTGGCGCAGCTGATGAGGAGCAGAAAACCAACAGACAATTGGACGAGCAATAGAATCGTTTTCAAATCTCTTCGATTCACAAAAAAGTCGTGCATGGGGGAAATAGAGACCCCATAACCACTATTGGTTTGGGGATATTCCTCAGCCAATCGATGAGCGAGGGCGTCCATGGCTGCCCCGGCGGACTCCAGCGATACACCAAGTTTAAGGCGGGCAAAAACCAGATTATTCCTGTTTTCGCGATCGAGGCTGGTACGAGGCAGAGCCAGAGGCGCAAATAGCTCGACCTGCTGCGAAGCAAACTGGAAGTCTTCCGGCAAGATTCCGAGCACAGTATAGTTTTCCCGATTCAACCGAATCGTCTTGCCGACGATGCTTTGGTCTCCAGCGAATGCCCTTTTCCAAAAAGGATAACCTAACACCACTACATGTTCGTAGCCCGGGCGGTCTTCTTCAGCACTGAATATCCGCCCTGTCTTTGCCTCGACTCCGAGCATGGGGAAAAAATTCGAAGTGCAGCGGACTCCGAGAAGAGGTTCTCCACCATCCTTCCCTCCATAAGTAACGTTCCAATTTTGCACTGCAGAAACGGATTGGAACACGGAAGCCTGTTCCGTCCAGTCAACATAGTTGGCCGAGGAAACTCCATACCAATCTCCTCCGCCCGCGTATTTCTTCTCCCATACGGTCACCAATTCGCTGGAATCCTTGAACGGAAGAGGCTGAATTACGATCGCATTAACGACACTGAAAATCGCAGTGTTGACTGCACAGCCGAAAGCCAGGATCAGAATGGCACCTGCAGTGAATGCAGGAGCTTTCCGCATTGTTCGCAGACCATGCCGAAGGTCCTTTAGGAAGGTTTCCATTCACACCTCATCTAACAGAAAAAGTCAGCGAAGAGCCGAACCAAATCTCTATATATCACAGTCTGATGTATTTCATTGATGAAATCCAACGTTAACGAGACGAGATTTTGTCCAATCTCGTCGAGATGATAAATGAACCGGACTTAAGTGGCCGTCGTCGCTTGTCGTATGGGAAAGGCATCGGGCAACTCATCTTCTACTTTCCTGAGATGGCGATTGAAATAACAGCCCACCGTGATCAGAAGTGCCAGAATGCCACTCAGGATCAGCATGAAGGCTGCGCCTCTTCCCGGGCCGGCGCCTATAATACTCGTCAGCCCGATAGATTCCATGTATCCATGTCCGAGAAACATCGGTTCAAAAACGTGGTCGGCCAAGGGGCCGGCAAGCAAGAAGGCCAGCGGAGCCGAAGACCAGGCAATCATCATTCTAGTGGAAAATACCCGGCCTTGCATTTCGGGCGGGACCTTGGTCTGCCAGATTGCTTGACTGCAACCGTTAATGATCGGCACTTGAAACACGATAATAAAGATTGAAATCGTGATCAGAAGCGCGGAAGCTTGCAATCCTCCTAGGATCAACCCGATTCCGTACAATACGGCAAATCCCAACACGCCGTGAATTCGTCGCTCGGGTCCGCCCCATGTGCTCATGACTAGGCTGCCAGATAAGAATCCTAGCGCACCAATTGACATAATAGTACCCAACACGGCAGTGCTGGCAAAGGACAGGATCATCGGGGTGAATAATACCTGAGCAAAGCTGTAGGTAATGTTAATCGAAGCGAAAAAGAGCAGTAAGCCCACGAGCCCAGGACGCTCCATAATGTATATCCATCCATCGTAAGCTTCTTTCAGAATCGGCCGTTTCGGCCCCTTGGCAGGCAACGTTGGAACCGATATCAAGAACAGCGTCCCGATCGCGAATAGAAATGTAGTAAAATCAATGGCGATGATGCCTTGAAATTTGATTGGGCCAAGTAGAGATGCCGCCAAAATAGGGGACAGCACTTGGG
Source organism: Candidatus Angelobacter sp. (assembly GCA_035279585.1). Taxonomy (GTDB): domain Bacteria; phylum Acidobacteriota; class Terriglobia; order Terriglobales; family Acidobacteriaceae; genus Angelobacter. The sequence continues at coordinate 38,116 of DATEHN010000012.1, forward strand.
CCGCCGCGGGAGCAAGTTGCATCATCCCACTTGCCCGCCCAATCTGCTTCATGGGGACGAGTTGCGAGAGCAACGCCATATAGGCCGGCATGCGGAAGGCTCCAGCAATTGAACTCACGGAAACCAGGATATAAATTTCCCAGATCGTGAGTTGACCTGTAAAGAAGAGTACAGCCAGGGTGAGACTGGAAAAACCAGCTCCCATATCGCTGAGCATCATCACCGCGCGGCGGTTGAGCCGGTCTACCAGAACGCCGGCCAGCGGTGAAATCACAATTCCTGGCAACATCACACAAACGGAAATCAATGCGAAACGCGTGATCGATCCCGTACGCTCATAGACCCAGATTCCAAGTGCGAAACTCGTCATCCCAGATCCTACCAGGGAAATAAGCTGGCCAAACCATATCACGAGAAACTTGCGAATTGAGCCTTGATCTGTGGTGTCGCTCACGTTCCTCTAACTCCTTTTACAAAATCATTTTTTCCAAAAATCACTGTACTTTCAACAAGGGAATTTCATCATTTCCCTCTGAAGAAATCAAATCACAAAGACACCTGATGGTCGCATCATGCCAAAATTTATCGATCTTCAGTTTTCGATTCAAGGCGCGTTCCAGGCTTGAAAGCATCACGACCAGCGTGAATGAATCTCCGCCGAGCTTAAAGAAGTCGTCTTCAATGCTGATGAAGGGCTGACCAAGTATGTCTTGCCAGAGCGAAGTGATCCTGTCTTCCAAGGAGTCGTCGCAATAGGTTTTTGGCACTCCTTTCTTTGCGCCCTGCTTTTCATAGATTTGACGTTTTTCACTACAGCACTGAAGCGTCTCGTCTGCACGCGGAGATGACTCGAAAACCGATCGGGCCGTCACTTCTGAAAACCAGATCTTTTCGTCATGAAAGACTATCTCCAATTGTTTTATACAACTTTCGATGACATTGGTCGCAAAATCTACAGGCAGAATTTCGTCCAATGTTTGGCACTTACAAGCAAGAAAGCCGTCCGTATCTGCTACCGTAAACATCATCACCACTTGGGGCAAGACGAGGTTTAACTCAACCATCCGATAGGGCAGTTGCGAATTGTTTCCTGCAACTTTCCAGTATTGGTGGGATGGACTGCTGTATTCGAGCACACTATTGAAACAGACTGGGAGCATGGCATGACAGCTTGGGTACCGGCGTCGCAACTCCCGCAAGACCTGGAAGCCGGAAAAATACTGATTCTCCAGATCTCTGGCAAGCTGATGCTGAAGTTTTTGGGCGCGCGGGACGAAGCTCTCGAAAGGAGCGTCCACCTGAAGCAAAGAAAGTGTATTGAAGTTTCCGATCACAGAAGACACGTCGGCATGGAATGGCAGACGCAAGGAGCCAATTAATCCCACGGTAAAAGCGTCCGAACTCGTATGCTGTGCCAGGGCACCGGAAAAAACGCAGCACGCCAGTCCGGTTGGGGTAATTCCGAGCCTTGCGGCGCGCGCTTTCAAAACCTCCCATTCCCGAAGATTCAGAAGTTTAACGATTCTGCTGATGCTGGGCGCTGGATCATCCTGAAGTGGAGCCCGTCGATAAGCAATCTTGGGAGGTGGAGGCAATGTATCAAGCCGCCGATGCCAATAGTCGCGGGAAGATTGCCATAAGGGATGCGACCGGAAACTGTGGGCCGCGAGTGCATAGTCGCGATAAGTAAAGCTAGTCTCAGGAAAACGTGCTTGCGGCAGCTTCATCAATGCAATTAACTCCTGGAGCAGTATGATACGGCTGCCTCCATCCACTATAGTCGCTTCAAAGCGGGCCATCATGCGAAAACGCCCGTCTTTAAGCTGGAAAGTTTCAATTTCAAATAACGGCCAGCGATTGAGAGGGCCGTTGTAGGAGCGCATCTGCTCCCGCCTCATTTCCAGGCAGCTCACCACTGAGATGTCGTCCAGAGAGGTTAAGTCTTCTCTCTTAATCAGGTAATCGGGAACAAGAGGCAGTATTTGCTGTCTGCCTTCAGGTAGTATGATCGTCCGCAGCATGGGATGACGCTTAACCAGCCGATTCAGTGCCTTCTGCAGCAACCCCAAAAAATTGTCGGGCACGTCAGTGAATTCAATTTCCATCAATAGATTAGTGCCGCAAGCTCCCAGATCAAAAACCCCGCTTCGTCCCAGCCACAGTACCTCTTGCGACTCGGTAAGGGGGAATGGGTGGCCAACATTCTCCACTTCGGGGTTGATCAAGGGAATGGACAACTTTGATTGATTCGTTTTCCCTTTTTTCCGTATCCTCGCAATCAGAACCTGTTGTTGCTCCGGGCTAAGTTTTGCAATGCGAGCAGCTGTAGTCACAGGCACAGCTTCTGCGGCGTTGTTGTCGACTTTTGTCGTCATGGGGAAACGTTTTTCCTTATTAGCATTTTCTTCTTAATTGCCGGATTCAATTTGGTTCAGCACCTCGGAGACGCTGCTTGATTCCGTATTTGCTACTATTTGCTGCACAACTGCGGATGCCAGACGAGCCACAGTTGAACATTCGAACAACGTACGCACCGGAATATAAACCTGCAATCGTGCCTGCAAGGCGTTGATCAGCTGGGTAGCCGCCAAGGAATGACCGCCGAGATCGAGGAAGTCAGCGGTAACGCTCACTTCGGAAACCCCCAAAACTTCTGCCCAAATAGAAGCCACTTCTCTTTCTATATCGTTGCGTGGCGCCACAAATTCATTGTGCTGTGGATCAGGTCCCGAAGCAGCGAACACAATTGGTACTTCGCCATCAAGGATGAACTCTGCTAAAGCCGACACTGGGCTGTCCGGAGATGCGGCGATTGACGTTAGAAGTGCCATCAGATGTTGTAATAAAGCAGCAACGCTGCCGTTGGCGAAACGAGCACGATTATAAATGGCACGAAAAGCAATACCGTTTTTTCCAGGAGAGCCCGCAAGCAGCGTAAGCGGATATGCCGTTTTAGCCCCCACCGACCGAATCTCTGTGATTTCAACGGCATCCGAGAGTCCAAAACCGGAAGAGGCCCCAGGATAGTTCTGGAAAACTATTATCGATTCATAGAGAGGACGTTTCAAAGGCACTCCACTCCATCCATGCACCTGTCCCGCTGAACAGTGTTCGTAGTTGCGGATCTCGGCATGCTGCTGCTGCAATTGCTGCAGCCAGCTAAAGAATTCGCTGTTCGGAAGAATCTGGATACGAAATGGCAGAGTATTGATGAAGAGTCCCACCATCTGATCGACACCCTCCAGGCCTGGAGGACGCCCCGATACGGTAGTTCCGAAAACCACATCGTTCTTGCCACTGTACCGGCTCAGAAGCAGCGCCCAAGCTCCCTGCAAAACTGTGTTTAAAGTCACACCATATTTCTTTACATGGTTCTGGAAGACGCGAACAACTGCTTCGGGCAGCCGATTTTCAGCGAAATCGAGACCCGCCGCCCGGTCGGGCGACAATGGTTCATTGACAGGCCGGCCAAGAGCCGTTGGTTCGATAAAGCCAGATAGATATTCACGCCAGAAAGTTTCGGCTGCTGCACTGTCCTGTTTTTTCAGCCATGCCACATAATTCCGATATGGTGGTGAAGGCTTGATCTCGACCGACTCTCCTGCCGCCAGAGCTGCATAGATTTTTGAGGCTTCTTCTAACACAAGCGGTCTACACCAACCGTCGACCACAATGTGGTGGATCGTCCAGACAAACTGATATTCCATCTCCTCAACTTGTGACAACGCAATCCTCATTAAGGGTGGGCGCGAAAGGTTGAAGGGCTGCTGAGCATCAAGTCCGAGAAATGCCTCAACCCGTAGTGCTCGTTCCGGAGCGGTGAAGGCACGCAAATCCTGACGCTGAAAACCGATCTCCGCGCGCGACAGTACGACCTGAATGGGCTCCTTTTGGGACTTCCAAATGAATGCGGTTCGCAACATTTCGTGTTTGTCCACGACCTTCTGCCAAGCTTCACGGAATAACGCCACGTTCAAGTTCCCACGGATACGGCAGGTAAACTGTTCGATAAAAAGCCCTTTTTCCCTTTCCGCCAGAGAGGCATACAGCATGCCTGTTTGTTGCGGCGAAAGAGGAAATGCCGCCTGAATGCTTTTCGTGCTCATCGCTCTTCCTCCGAGTGACTGAGATCCAGTTCTGCCAACATGCTTTCCACTTCGCCTTGACTCAGATCGAGATCAGGGAAATCAGCAGCTGTATAAAGAACCTTGTTTTGTGACAGAGACTGAGCGAGGATTTCCCGCAATGTCGCCATGTAAGTCATTGAGAGATTCTCGATCGTTTTCTGGCAGTGCAGATTCTCACTGTAAGTCCAGGTTACTTTCAGATGGGAATCGATCACCAGACCATTCACCGCTAGGACATAGGGACGCAGGCCCTCGCTGGAGGTGACTGGTCCCACAGACTCCAGAGCGGGACGGAAAAAACCAACGCTGTCGAGCGTTTGATCAAACTGTCCCAGATAGTTGAAGTTCACCTCTGGGCGAATGCGTCTCGCCAACTCACGGCCTGCACCATCCTCTGTCAAGTATGTTAGAAGACCATATCCAATGCCTTTACCAGGTATGCGCCGAAGCTCCTGCTTAGCAATGCCCAGGGTTTCAACCATGCTGCTGGTCTTGCCTGCGTGGAGGTAGACTGGGAAGATGCTGGTAAACCAACCGACGGTCCGGCTCAGGTCAATTCCTTCGAGTATTTCTTCTCGCCCATGTCCCTCAATATCCACCAACAAAGAATCCATACCGTGTACTTTGAAGGTATAAAGTAATGTGGCCAGCAGAACCTCATTGATCTGAGTCTGATACATTTCCGGGGCCTTACGCAGCAACACTTCGGTTTCTTCTTGTGATAGGGTCCCCGAGATCATTTTTTCAGAGGCTACCGTATTTTTCCCGTTAGGAAAATCAACTGTGATATCCCTCTTCTCACTGAGCACGGAAGCCCAGTATTCAAATTCGTCCCGGACAACCTGAGATTGAGCACGGCGACTCAGCTCCCGCGCCCATTTCTGAAACGAAGTAGTCTTGAGTGGCAATTCAACTTCTTCCTGCGCTCGAATCTGTTGGCAGACGGTTTGCAAGTCTTCCAGCAGGATGCGCCAGGACACACCATCAATCACCAAGTGGTGAATCACGATTAGCAGGCGCGCAGGCTCGTCCTTTGGCGTCATAAAGTACCTCACACTTACGACCGGACCTGTAACAAAGTTCAAACCAGCCTGCGTCTTCCGTGCTTCGTTCTCGATAGCCTCAACAAGATGTTGGCCAGATACCGAGGTTAAGTCTACTGTCTTGAATTGAGCCGCTGCTTCCAACCCCGCGTTGATTTGGCGCCACCCTGAATCGTTTCGAGAAAAACGAATCCTTAAAGCATCATGATGCAAGACGAGTTTTTGAAACGCCTGTTCAAGTACAGAAGGAGAAAGCGGAGTACACACATTTAGCAAAATGGCCTGATTGAAATAATGCGGATTGGGCTGGTTTTGACCCAAAAACCATCTCTGTACGGGCGTAAGCGGCAGAGGGCCAGTGATCACCCCTTGCTCATGCTCAGGGAATGGGAACACTGGTAGGCTGGCCAGGCCGAGTTGCGCGATGGTAGGAAATTGGAAGATGTGGCGGGCAGTGAGTTTTAGGCCGGTCTTGTTTGCCCGGGCCACCACCTGAATGCTGAGAATTGAGTCGCCACCCAGTTCAAAAAAATTGTCGTTAATCCCAACCTGTTCCACCCCAAGAACCTCAGCCCAAATCGCTGCCAACATTTCCTCTTCCGGATTGCGGGGCGCCATAAAAGTGCGACTTTTGGAGTCAACGCCAGAATCGGGAAGCAACAAAGCTTTCTTATCAATTTTGCCGTTAAGGGTAAGTGGCAGCCGCTCCAGCACCACAAACGCCGACGGCACCATATACTCTGGTACCTTCTGCTCCAGGTAGGACTTCAGGACCGGCACGAGCTGTCGCAGAAATTTCTTCTGTAGGGGATTGTTACCGTAATCTGTCCAGGCGCGAAAACGCAATGCTTCTCGCGGAAATGAAATCGCCTTCTCTGGACGAAAATCCCAGGCCCCTCCCTTCTTGCGAAGGAGCACATCAAAGTTTCCTGACTGTCCTGCGCGAGACCAACTGACGTCAACGACGTATGGTGCTTCCCGTTCCAGATCGAGAATCGACTGAACCGCGATTCTGTCGTCGAAGGGCCTTGTCGTCTGCTGCTTGAGTTCGCGAACCGTCTCTCCATTGTCCTGTTCAGCAAGGGCGTGCATCAGTTCCACGCCGGCAGCAAGGCGAGCATTGGGGACATTCGCAAGAGCCAGGATTTCCGGCTGCCCCTGTTCAAGCAACTGCTGCACTCGCACCAGATTGAGTTGCTGAGTTTGCCAATCGAGCCAGGGAACATCTGTGAGCGGAACATCCTCTGCGCCCATTCGGAGAATTACGTCGTATCGAAACCTGGTGAGTTCGTTGTCGGCGCCACCACTCTTGGGAAGCACAGTTACATGGCTGATCTTGGACCATTTCTGGCTCAACGCATGAAAGAAAAGAGGATCGACCGCCAGTTCTTCCTCTTTCATAGCTTGCTGTTGAATCCGCTGGCGAAGCTGCGCTTTGGACCAGGAATCTGGCGCTTGATGCAGAGCGACAGAAGAGTGGAACGTTTCCAGCAACGGCAGGCTACGCAGGTCTCCGAGGAAAATTGCACCACCGGGCCGGGTCGCTTGAATAGCACCTTCGAGCACGTGAGTCAGGTAATCGATTGTCGGAAAATATTGCACGACAGAATTGATGATCACACAATCGAAAGAATCGACCCCCACATCCCTGAAGTCATCTGCTTCTCGGCACGACAGCTGAACGCCAGACGAATGATACTCCGGGCCTTTCAGAGTACGGGCGACATAGTCCAAGGCGACCTGAGAGAAATCGGTAGCAAAGTAGCGAGTGGCGGCTGGCGCCAGGCGAAAGAGAAGCAAGCCGGTACCACATCCGATTTCAAAGATCTCTGCCGCACGCAACATCTGGATTCTATTGACTGTCGCATCCCTCCACTCACGCATCTCCTCAGCTGGCAGCGGTTGGCCGGTATAACTGCTGTTCCAACCTACAATGTTGAAGGTTGGGTCGGAACCTTTGCGGCTTTCACTGTAGGCGTCATTGAATATTTTTTCCCAGAAGGAAATTTGCTCCGCTTGCGCTTCCTGATCCTTGCTGCTATCACGAAGCCCACGCGTATCTTTCTGGACCACGTAAGCGACCAGCTGCTTCCCACCAGAGGAATCTTCGTGTGCCATCGCAATCGCCTGGCTGACCGACGGATGGTCATTCAATACATTTTCAATCTCGCCCAGTTCAATGCGGAACCCTCGAACTTTGACCTGCTCATCGGAGCGTCCCTGGAATTCAAGTTCACCATTCTCGTTCCAGCGGACGATGTCACCGGTGCGATAGAGCCGGGCTCCCGGTCTCTGAGCAAAAGGATCAGGCACGAATTTTTCTGCGGTCAGTCGAGGTTGATTGAGATAACTTCGCGCCAGCGAATTTCCTCCCAGGAAGAGCTCACCTGGGGTACCCAGCGGAACCGGTTCCATCCAGGAATCAAGCACGTAGGCGCGGTTATTGGCGATCGGCCTCCCGATCGGCGGGAGCCCGGATTTTGTCGAAAGCTGTCCAGATGTCGCAACCACAGTGTTTTCTGTAGGACCATAGTTGTTGACTACGGGAAAGGGCAATCCTGCCGGTGGAGCCGAATGCAATCGATCGCCACCGGTGAGTAAGGCGCGTAATTTCGTGCGTGTATCCCAATTGAATTGCAATACCTGCTCTGCCAGAGGCGTTGGCAAGAACGAAACACTAATCTGCTTCCGCTTGAGCCAGGCTTGCAGACGCGCTGGATCCATTCGCTCTTCTTGAGTGGGAATGTAGATGCTTGCCCCGCATGTGAGGTACGGCCATAGCTCCCACACAGTAGCATCAAAAGCCACACCTGCAATTTGCGTAGCCTTGTCGTCCTTAGATAACAAAAACTCTTGCTGATGCCACCAGATAAGGTTGAGTAGGCTCCGGTGCTCCACAGCCACGCCTTTGGGTCGTCCTGTAGATCCGGATGTATAAATGACATAGGCCAAACTAGCCGAGTCTACCCGGACATCCAGGTTCTGGCTGGAAAAGCCTTCGAAAGTCTCGCTGTCCAAAACGAGAACAGGACACAATATCTTCGACACTTTCGCCAAGAGCGGCTTTTCAGTAACGAGAGCCGCTACGTTTGCGTCTTCCATAATGAACCGGATGCGCTCTGCCGGATAGGAAGGGTCGAGTGGCACGTAGGCGCCGCCCACCTTCCATGTGCCCAACATCGCAGCAATCATACTTGGAGAGCTTTCCATCAAAATTGCAACCCGGGGTTCAGGTCCAAGTTCAGCCATCAGCAGGCGGTGAGCGATGCGATTGGCCCGTTGGTTCAGTTTGCGGTAGGTGAGAGTTTGCTTCTCGAATGCAATGGCTACCTGATTCGGAAGAGTCTCTGCCTGTTTCTCCACCAGACGGTGAACAGCGTCTGTGCAGTCATAAGCAGCTTCGGTGCGATTGGGCTCTGCAACGATTCGTGCGTACTCATCCTCGGAGAGCAGCGTCTGGTGGGCAAAGTCCGCCGAGGGTTCCTGTACCATGAGTTTCAAGGCCCTAAGGTAATAATCAGCAATGTTCTGAACCTGCTGCTGCTCCAGCTTGCTAGTGTCGTAATCCAGGAAAATCCGCAACCGGTTGGAGAACATGTTCAGACTGAAATGGACAGTAAAAGTAAAGTTGGTCTCGATATAAAACTGGCTCGAAAGCATCCGCATAGAACTGCTTTCGAGCATGTCGCGATAAACGCGGAAATGGGTATAGTTGAAGACAGTGTCATAAAGGGGGGTTCCCCCGGCAGCGGTTTGGAGCTTGGCCAGCGGATACCAGCGATGCGGGAGCGATTCTATTTCCTCCTCAAAAATCCGGCGCACGAGGTTGATCCAGGAACCGCCGGAGAGTTGAACACGGAACGGCAGAATATTTAGAAATACCCCGAGCGTCCTATCGGTTTCGGAGTTTTCCGGGCGTCCGCTGAAGGAAACACCAGTCGTAACGTCGGATTGTCCGCTGGCGAAACTCATTACGCGAAGATGTGCTGCCAAAAGCACGGTCTTGAGTGGCGTTCCAAGCGCATGCGCAAGCCTTTGCAAGCCGGCGAAGATCTCATCCGGCACAGGCACGCCGAAGAGTTTCGTGCGATGCACCTCATTCCCGGCCAACTGGCTCCTTGCCGACCTGGGTAGCTCGGTAGATAGCGAACCCGACAACCTGCGCTTCCAGAAAGCGAGGCTTTCCTTCGATGACAAGGCGTTCAATTCCAACTTCACGAAATCTCGCATGCCGTCAAGAGGGGTGCTGTCAACGGGTTCCTGTTCTTGACCTATCAGATAAAAGTACTGCTGGAACAACTCGGCAAGCATGATGGAAATGCTCCACCCATCCAAAATTGAGTGGTGCTCTGTCCAGCTAAACTGAAATTCGACATCGCTCAATTGATGAATCTGAAAGCGCAACAGCGGCGGCTTCGCATAATCGAACTTACGGCTCTTCTCACCGGCAAACCACGCATCGACTTTTTGCGCCTGCTCCTCTGCGGGTAATCCGCGAATGTCACTCACCTCAAGCGGCACCGGAGCATCATGATGAATCAACTGGAGTGGCTGACTGCCTCCACTCAAGCTAAAAGAAGTTCGCAATGCAGCGTGGCGTCGGATGATATGCTGAATCGCGGTTGTCATGGCCTCCCGATCGAAGTGGGCCTGCAGTTTGAGCGTGGTTATGTTGATGTAAATCGCGCTTTCAGGACTAAACTCCCCGTGGAACAGCATTCCCGCCTGAAGCACTGCGAGAGGGTACGCGTCGTCTAAGCCTGGCGGTAGGCGCTTGTAATCTTCCTCCGGAATCATACTGAAGGGTGGAATTTTTGCTCGGCCGTCTGCTGTGCCGGCGTACGGCTTCAGAACCGTTGAAAGCTTCCGGATCGTTGGGTGCTTGAAAAGCTCATCCAGCGAAAAGTTGAGCCCCTGCTCCCTGGCCAAGCCAAGCACTTGGACGCTGCGCATCGAGTCGCCCCCAAGATTGAAAAAATTGTCCTCGACTCCGACTTTTTCCAAATCCAGTACGCTCCCCCAGATTTCGGCCAGAATTTTCTCTTCTTGGGTGACCGGAGGCAGAAACGCCTCGATCAGTTCCGGGCGCTCCGTGGAGGGCTTCGGCAACGCGCGGCGATCAATCTTGCCGCTGGAATTGAGAGGCATCGAAGCCAGCACAACCAAAGCGGCAGGCAGCATATATTCTGGCAGATGTTGCTGCAAGAAGGCCCGCAGTTCACCTGCGATTACGATTTGTCTGGCGTGAGGTACGACATAAGCGACGAGACGTTTTTCGCCTTTGGTATCTTCCCGCGCGACTACTACTCCTTCCATCACTGATGGATGGGTGCGCAGCCTTGCCTCGATTTCCCCCAATTCGATTCGAAATCCTCGGATTTTTACCTGGGTATCAGCCCGTCCTAAAAACTCGAGGATACCTTCCGGCAGCCACCTGGCCAGATCTCCAGTCCTATATAGGCGCTCACCGGGATCACTGCTGAAACCATTGGGAATAAACTTCTCCGCTGTCAAATCAGGACGCATTAGGTACCCTCGGGCCAGATTTATGCCCCCGATATGCAACTCCCCAGTAGCGCCTGGGGGAACGAGACATAGATTCGCATCCAAAATGTAAATCTGCGTATTAGCAATCGGCCTTCCAATCGGCACCGTGCGAAGTGGCAGCTGCCCTGTACATTGCCAATAAGTTACGTCCACTGCTGCCTCAGTTGGGCCATAAAGATTGTGCAGTTCAACCCCCGGAACAGAATTGAAAAAGTGCTCCTGCAGTTCCAATGAGAGCGCTTCCCCGCTGCAGATCACGCGCTTGAGAGATCGACATTCGTGCAACTTGTCTTCCCGTAACATCAACTGAAGCATGGAGGGCACAAAGTGAACAGTCGTGATCTTCCTGGACTGGATGACGGCGGCGAGATAGGAACTGTCGCGGTGCTTCTCCGGCAATGCGATCACCAGGCGGGCTCCCACCATTAGAGGCCAGAAGAATTCCCATACGGAGACGTCAAAAGTGAATGGAGTCTTTTGCAAAACGGCATCGAATGATGTGAGGTCGTATGCTTCTTGCATCCAAAGAAGCCGGTTGCAAATTGCACTATGCGAAAGCATAGCGCCTTTCGGAGTTCCTGTAGATCCAGAAGTGTAGATCACATAGGCAAGGTGTGATGGCAATGTATTGTGTACGGGATTTTCTATGCTATATCGGTCCGCTATGCTGACATCAGAATCAAGGCAAACTGCCTGCAGGTCAATCGAGGGCAGTTTAGCCGCCGAGTTGGTCGTGCAGAGTGCGAATCTGACCTTGGATTCGCGCATCATGAAGGCCAGGCGCTCTTCGGGATAGCTTGGATCAACCGGCAGATAGGCTCCGCCGGCTTTAAGCACACCCAGGAGAGAGATCACCATTTCCAGGCAACGATCCATACAAATCGCGACTGGTTCGTCCGGCTGTACTCCGGCATGGCGAAGATGGTGGGCCAGCTGGTTTGCCCGCTGGTTTAATTCTCCATAGCTCAACTTTCTATCTTCGAATTCCAATGCAGGCAGCTTGGGTTCGCGTGCTGCAATCTCCTCAAAATACCAATGAAGGCAGCTCTCCCGCGGATATGGGGTTTCGGTTGCATTCCATTCCTGCAACACCAGATTCCGTTCCGATCCGGTAAGAACTTCGAGTGAATCGGGGTGCCGCAAGAGGTTAGACGCTATCTGCTCCAGAATCAACAACAAGCGTTCGAGCATTCGCACAATGGTCTCGCGCTGGAACATCGGCGACTGATACGCGATTCTTAACCCTGTCCCTTTGCCCGCTACCGAGACAATCATTAGCGTGACGGGAATATCCATCCGCACCCGCGAATTGGATCCTACAATGCGCAGAGACCCAAAATTCTTCAGGGTGCTTTGATCCACGGGATAATTGTCGAAGACTAGAACACTATCGAATAATGCTGTGCCTCTTGGAACGGCCGTCCATCCTTGAATGTCCGGTAGTGCTGCGTACTGGTATTCGCGGCAATCGGATTGTGAGGCCTGAATTTGCGCCAGGATCTCGAGAATATTCTTGTCCGGATGGATTCGAACCCGCACCGGGAGGGTGTTGATAAATAGTCCTACCATCTGCTCGACGCCAGCAATCTCTGGCGGGCGGCCCGATACGGTAGCGCCAAACACCACGTCACGGTCTCCACTGTGGCGGTGGAGCAGAAGGGCCCAGGCACCTTGAATAACAGTATTTAAGGTCAAGCGATTCTTTCGCGCAAGGACCTGGAGTTGATCCACAAGCTCTTGTTTAATCCAAATTTCTTCAGACAATTCTTGGATACGCGCGCTTTTTTGCTCGATATCCGCTGGCAGTGCGGTAGGGGAGCTTATGCCCTGAAGTTCTTTTCGCCAGAACGCCTCAGCCGCAGACATGTCCTGCTGCTGTAACCAGTCGATGTAATTTCTATAGGGCGGAACCTCAGAAAGTTTCGGCTCTTCAGCGTGGCTCAAAGCCGTAAAAACGCACAATACTTCGGAGAAGACATGAAGAGCGGACCAACCGTCCAGCAATATATGATGGTGGGTCCAGATAAGACAGTGCCGGTTCTCCGCCATCCGAATCAGAGTTACCCGCATTAAAGGCGCTTTTGCGAACTCAAAAACGTTTCGGTAGTCGGAATCCAGAAATGCATCTAATAGCCGATCTTGCTCGACTGAGGCAAGAGCGCGCCAGTCAAGTTGCTCATAAGGCAGGCTGGTGGAATCCTCTACAACTTGTAGGGGCTGTTCCAACCCCTCCCATAAAAAGCTCGTTCTTAGAACAGGATGACGGTCGAGCACCATTGTCCACGCGCGTTGAAGGGCAATGCTGTCCAAGGTGCCATCTAAAAATAGACGAATTTGAGTAATGTACGAAGCTTGTTCTTGCGAGTACAAACTGTGAAATAACATTCCTCGTTGCATCGGGGAAAGCTGGAAGATCTGTGGTGCTGTCTCCATCATTACCTCGCAGGGCTTGGGTTCTTCATCTTCGCCATGGCAAGAGCCTTGGCTAGATCCTGCTCGCTGATCGTTCGACGTAGAGCAGATGCGGTCCTGTTGGCCGCAAGTCGTTCAGGGCGAGCGCGGCTTTCCGCCACCAACACCAGCAATTCGTTGCGAAACGAATCTGCAAGCGCCGCCATGGTCGACTCGCGGTGGAAGTTCTTGCTGTAGTTGAGATTGATTTCCAGCTTCCCTTCCGTGTGCAGCCCATACACGTAAATGAGGCTGAAACGCTTGCCGTTCGGACTCTGCCCCGGCCCCACCGCATAGCGTGTCAGTGCCGACCTGAATGTTCCCGAGAGCACGTGGTCGAACTGCCCGAGATAGTTGAAACTGACCTCCGCCTGGGGCATGCCGCAAAGACCTTGGGCAATTTCTTGCTTGGGCGCGAGATAGCGCAGCACGCCGTAATTGATTCCCTTCTCGGGAATCTCCTGTAGCTGCCTGGCGATGGCGCGCAGCCGTTCGCACGGTTCCTGTTCTTCACTCGCTGTTAGATAGACTGGAAAAATGGACGTAAACCATCCGACCGTTCTGGACACATTGACGCCGGGGAATATCTCTTCTCGCCCGTGTCCCTCAAGGTTGACGAGCAACGAATGCCGGCCGGTCCACTGATAAAAAGCCCGGCTCAGAGCCGTCAATAGAACGTCGTTGATCTGGACTTTGTAAACGCGAGGCAGATCTTGCAGGAGCGCGGTGGTAGTTTCGCGGTCAAAGTGGATGGCCACGGTGGCCGAAGACGAGTGCAGGTTTTCACCGAGGCAATGGTCAACCGGGAGAGACTCACATCTCCTGCGCTCCTGCGACGTCCAATATTTGACCTCCCCTTGGACTTGCGGGTCCTCCGCATGTCCAATGAGCCTAGTGGCCCATTGCTGGAAAGACGCTGTCTTCCGCGGAAGGCGTGGCTCTTCTCCGCGCTCAAGCGCATTGCAAAGACTCTCCAAATCCTCCAGCAGAATCCGCCAGGAAACTCCATCGATGACCAAGTGGTGCGCCACAATCAACAGGCATGGCTGTACGTTTGCGCCCAGGTCAAAGACTCCGAACCGGATCAACGGGCCCGTGCTGAGATTCAAACTTTCCTGCTGTTGCCGCCCCGTTGCGGCAATCGCCCTCGTTTGGTCTTCCGCTCGAAGCTCGGACAGATCAAAATATGCGAACGGCGCCGGCTCTTCGGGGGAAGCATAAAATTGCCGCCATCCGTTTGGAGTTCGAGTAAACCGCAAACGCAGAGCATCGTGGTGCACCATGATCAGGCGGACAGCCTCGCGCATTATTTCCGGCGCCACGCGTTTCCCAATGAGCAGCGGAAAATACATGTTCCAATGATGCGGGTCGGCAAAGTCGCATTCGAAAAACCAACGCTGGACCGGTGTGATCGGCACATCGCCGCTGACTTGGCTCTGCTCGCCCGCGCTCGAGATTGGCGAATCCACAACAAGCACCAGCTCCGCTATCGTCTGCCGTTGAAACAACTGCTTGGGAGTGATCGTGATGCCGGCCTCAATGGCACGCGCGACCACTTGTATGCTCAGAATGGAGTCTCCGCCGAGTTCGAAGAAGTTATCGTGAATGCCGACGTGCTCTACCCGCAGTACTGCGCTCCATATTTCCGCCAACTTTTCTTCTATGGTATTCCGCGGCGCCTGGAAAGCGCTCATCAGTTCTGGACGCGTCTCGTCTGGCGCGGGCAAAGCGCTGCGATTGATCTTGCCCGTGGGTGTCCTGGGTAGAGCGTCAATGAACATAAAAGTGGCAGGAACCATGTAACCGGGGAGCCGCGATTCCAGATACGACCGCAGTTCGGTGACGGTTGGCTCAGCCCCGTCGGTCACGATATAAGCTACCAACCGCGGGTCGCTGCCGGCGTCTCGGCGGGACGTCACGGCAACCTGTTGCACTGCGGGATGGGTCGACAGCACGGACTCAATCTCTCCAAGCTCAACGCGAAAACCGCGCACTTTGACTTGATGGTCGGTGCGCCCAAGAAACTCGATGTCGCCGGCAACCGTGAACCGGCCCAGATCGCCGCTCTCATACAACCGCGACCCTGCAGGGCCGAACGGGTTGGGCAGAAACCTGCTCGCCGTGAGATCAGGACGGCCCAGGTAGCCGCGCGCCACCCCCTCACCCCCAATGTAGACTTCTCCGGTAACCCTGGGCGGCACCGGCTGTAGTTCGCGATCAAGAACGTACATTTGAGTTCCCTGGATAGGACGGCCTATCGGCGGCAACGGCGGCCACTCCGTTCGCGCCGGCGACAAACGAAACGAACTAATGATGTGAGTCTCGGAAGGCCCATACTGGTTCTCCAGGATGGCCCCGCGAATGCTTTCAAACAGCCGGGCAATGGCCGGCGTAATCTGCAGCTGCTCTCCGGCGCTGATGACTTCGACAAGCTGCACAGCTGGGCTGGGTTGCTGCGCAGCTTCGGCGAGTTGTTGCAAGGCCACAAAGGGAACAAAGACACGAGCGATTTTCTGATCAATTATCAATTGCCAAAGAGCGGCAGCATCCCGGCGCTGATCCTCCGTGGTCAGGATGAGTGTTCCGCCCGACGACAGAGTGCTGAGAATCTCCTGCAAAGAAACATCAAAACTCAAAGAAGCGAACTGCAGGGTTCGGGGAGATGGCAGGATCGACCTTCGAATTTGCCAGGGGATCAAAGCCTCCAGGCAGCGCTGCGTCATTGCTACCCCCTTGGGTCGACCGGTGGAGCCGGAAGTGTAGATCACGTAGGCCAGATTGTCGGGAGACGCACACGGCTCAGGATCATGGCCCGGCTGCCGCGCCAGTTCCTCCCCCGCTTCCTCTAAAAGCACCCGCGCCCCGGCCCCCTCCGGCAACGTCGCCGCCACACTGGCCTGGGTCAAGGTTAAAGCCAGTCCCGCATCCTCCATCATGTAGCCCAGCCGCTCCGCCGGATACCCCGGGTCCAGAGGCACATACCCCCCTCCCGCCTTCAGAATCCCCAGCAGCGCCACCACCATCTCCGCGCTGCGCTCCATGCACACCCCC
>DATEHN010000013.1:0-11145 GCA_035279585.1 Candidatus Angelobacter sp.
GCCAGAAGGCAGCAAGAAGAGTGAGTTTGTGCATACGCTGAACGGCAGCGGCCTGGCCATTGGGCGCACATGGCTGGCGATCCTGGAAAACTACCAGCAAGCCGATGGCAGTGTGATTGTGCCGGAAGCGTTGCGCAAGTATGTGAGGGCAGACAGGATCACGGCGAGGAAGTTTTAGCGAATTGCCAGAACTGCCAGGATTGCCAGCAGTATCAATTTGTCAGGGAGGCCGAATTTTTGTGCCGCATAGGACTTGCCGTTCTTTCGAGCATCCAGCTTTTTCAAATTTTGGGCAATTCCGGCGATTTTGGCAATAGTGGCAATTCCTTGAGCCTGCCCCGCGGCTTCTATACACTTAATGCATGTCTCGTCTTTGGCGCACGCTTAAAGGCTATCTCTTTTGGACCTATGATCGGGGCAGCTTCCATTACGACGTGATGGTAACGCTGATCCTCGCTTTTATCTTTATTGGCCCACACTTCATCAACTTCAAAGACCAACCGGGTGTGTCGCTGACGCATCCCAACGGGATAGAAGTTAGCGCAGATGGGAGGATCTACCAGGTGGATGCCGCCGCTGTTGACGCTCAGGATGAAGTCATGGTGCGCGCGAATTTTGCCCGCATGCTCAGGCCCATTACAGGCCCGGTGACGGTGGAACGCGTGGAGCCTGTGCGAGACGCTGTGGGACACATTGTGGCTTATCGAGCCTGGGTTAGAAAATGAACGGATTGCCGGAATTACCAAGACTGCCAAAATCAACAACCAGCCGGAACAGGCCGGCGAAATGGCTGCCCATTGTTCTCCTGCTCACGCTGGCAAATGCGGCTGTTGCGTGGCCATGCATGCCGGCGATGGCTCAGGGCCCTGCCGGCGGAGGCGATCTGAACTCGGTTCTGGCCAAAATGAACGCCAACTCGGCAAATTTCAGAGCGGCCCAGGCTGATGTTGAGTTTGAAACCTATCAGAAAGTAGTGGACGAGAAAGACACGCAAACAGGCCGCATTTATTTTCGCCGCAATGGCAAGGGCGTAGAAGCTGCGCTTGATCTAATCTCGCCTGCGCCCAAAACGATAATCTACAAAGACGAGAAAGTTTCTATCTACGACAAAAAGATCAACCAGATAACCGAACGCGATGTAAGCAAGAACAAGGCCGAGGTGGAAGCCTTTTTAAGCCTGGGCTTTGGCGCTAGCGGAGATGACCTGAAAAAGTCCTATGACGTTACTCTGGATGGGTGGGAGACCATTGAGAGTGTAAAGACGGCAAAGCTCGCGCTGGTGCCGAAAAACGAAAATACGCGGAGAACGTACAACAAGATCCTATTGTGGATTGATCCTGATCGCGATGTCCTGCTGCAGCAACAATTCTTTGAGCCTTCAGGCGACTATCGTATTACCCGTTACAGCAAGATGAAGCTGAATAACAAAATTTCTGACAAGGTCTTTCAGCTCAAAACTACAGGAAACACCAAAACCATCAAGCCAGAATGACGAAAAAGTGATATAGAGTGCCTGCATGACGATGGTGTAAAATCAAAGAGTACACAGGGTTAACCAAAAGAAAAAACGAAGCCATTTTTAGCCTGCCATCTCCCCGCGTTGAGGCTTTGATTGGCATCTGAATATTTTTGAGGTAGTAGCGGTTATGGCCAAGGTTTTTACAATTCCCGTCAAACCGAAAATGCCGGACCCCAAACGGCGGAAGGCCAACGCGCAAAAACCAGATCCCCGGTTCATTGAAGGTCAGCGTCTTTTAGTGGAAGCCATGAAATACCTGGTAAAGCAGGACCCGGAACGCAACAAAGATGCAGTTTTGCTAATTTCAGAGCATTTTCGCACACGTTTTCGTATGTCAGACCGGCCTGTTGACCTTCCAATACCATCCTTGGAAAACTAATCAAACCCAGCATCTTCCAATTTTTGAATATTGGTTAAAAATAAATCCAGTATTGCGGATTGAAACCGTTGTTTTTTCGTGTAAGTAGCTGAATATAAAAGAAGAACTGTCAGGAACCATAGTTGCACTTAAAGTAAGCGCCTTCATGGCGCGTGAATGAAGACATTTGGTGTGCTCTTAAACCTGAAGAACTATGGAGATGCAAGGATGAATCGTAAACTGCGCGAGCATCTTAAGAAATTGACGACACTGCTATTTGTGCTGTCAATCATGCTGGTGATGGCCGGAGTACTTGCGGCACAAACCAGCAACGGCACCATTGTGGGAGTTGTGACTGACCCCAACGGGGCAGTCGTGGCAAACGCAACGGTGACGGCGACTTCCAATACAACCGGAGAAACCCATACCGCAACCAGTAACGCAGCCGGCGCATACCGCATTGAGTCGGTAGGTACGGGACCTTATACCGTAAGTGTCAAGGCTGGCAATTTTGCAGAACTCAAACTTGAAAACGTCTTCGTAAGGGCTTCTGTCACTACGACGGCAAATGCAGCCCTGGCAATCGGGAAAGCAGAAACCACTGTAGAAGTCACGGCCCAGCCTGAGACCTTGCAGACTGAGGATGGCGCGATTTCACACGACATCAGTTCCACGGAAATCACGCAGATTCCGATCGCAAGCTTGAATCCGCTTGCTCTCGTGCTCACAGAGCCTGGAGTAGTCGCGCCGACCGGCCGTGAAGATTTCACCAACGGCATCGGATTTTCCGTCAACGGCACCCGGCCTCGGGCAAACAACTTCCTGATTGAAGGTCAGGACAACAATGACGCCGCCATTCAGGGGCAGGCTCTTCAGGTAAGTAACCTGGAAGCGACCCAGGAAGTAATTGTCCAGACCAACTCCTACAATGCAGAGTTCGGTCACGGCGGCGGATCAGTTTCAAACCTGATCTACAAGAGCGGAACGAACACCTGGCATGGATCGGCCTTCGACCTGATCCAGAACTCCGATCTGGATTCTGCCGACGCGGCCGACAAGTTGAACGGTACCCCTAAGACAAGTTCACGGGAAAATACCTATGGCTTTACCGCGGGCGGTCCGATTAAGAAAGACAAAATGTTTGTTTTCGGATCGATTCAATGGGACAAACTGCGCGAGGCGGCCAATGGAACAAACCTTGTGGTTCCAGACGCAGCGGGCCTGGCAGTATTGCAGGGTCTTGCGCCTGGCAATCCGCGCTTAACCGAATATCTGTCCGCTCTCGGTGGACTGGTTGGGAACACGGGCGGACCGGGATCAGGCACCGCAGTTCTGGGCAATGCTCGGCCAGATGTTACGTTTGGCCGGGTTCAGCGTTCTGGAGTTGCAGAACCCCAGAATGACACTCAGTATGTTGTCAAAGGTGACTGGCTGCCAACCAGCAAAGACACCCTGACTCTGCGCTATGTGCTGGATCGCAGCAACCTTACTCCTGACTTCTTCAATTTCCCGAACCTGCTCCCCTGCTGTGATACGCAGCAAGGTGGTTCTGCGCACAACGCAGGTATCGCTTTCACTCACTCCTTCTCGCCGAAGGTCATCAATGAACTCCGTGTGTCGTATGGACGCATTGGCTTCACCTTTGGTCCAACGCCGGCTACTCTGGCAAACCCAGTTGCGAATGGCCCTACCGTCTCTATCAATGGCCTGAGCGGCTTCGGCACGCCCACCGGCATTCCGCAAGGCCGTTTCCACAACACCTATCAGTACCAGGACTCGGTAAGCTGGATTAAAGGCAACCACAGCTTCAAATTCGGCACCGATCTGGCCCGGATTCTTGTGGAAGACGCAATTCCCTTTAACAGCCGCGGTACAATCTCCTATGCTAAAGCTACTGGATTCAGCGGCTTGGCGAACTTTATCGACGATTTCAGCGGCAGCGGCGGTTCGGTGGCTATCACTTTCGGAAACCCTGTAATTGCTCCGAGGTATTTCTTCCAGAACTACTTTGTTCAGGATACATGGAAACTGAAGCCCAATTTCACCGTGACCTACGGCGTGCGCTATGAAAATGCGGGTACTCCGGGGAACTCGGTTCCATTCCCGGCCATCAACCCGGTTTTGGGCGCTTCCGATCCTAACTTCTTCACCACTCCTATCAAACAGAAGAACGATAACAACAACTTTGCTCCTCGTGTGAGCTTCGCTTATTCACCGCATTTTTGGAACAGCTTGTTGGGCAACGACAAAACGGTCATCCGCGCTGGCTTCGGAATGTTCTATGACAACCTGTTCACCAACATTGTGGACAACACTGCATCGACCACTCCCAATGCCATTTCGGCAGCCAGCACCTTCGGCGGCGCCGGTCAGGGTACGCCTGGATTGAGCACTCAATTCGCTGCATTGGCTCCGATTATCAACCAGGCGTCAAGCATTAACTCCATTGTGGATAACCTTGTGGCCCCCGTTACCTATCAGTGGAACTTTGACATTGAGCGTGAACTGCCCGGCAGCTTCGTTCTCACTACTTCTTACGTGGGAACGCGCGGCGTGCGGTTGTTCGCCAACGATCAATTCAATCCTGGTGTAGGTTTTTCGCCTACTGGAGCCCTGATTCGTCAGGTCCCCACCCGTGGCTCATGGACCGTTCGCGACAACAGCGCCGACTCCATCTATCACGGACTGGATGTCAAATTGGATCGTCGCTTCCGGCACGGTCTGCTGTTCCGCACCTCATACACGTTCTCGAAGCTGATCGACGACGCTTCTGAGGTTTTCACAACTACGGGTACCAGCAGCTTCCCGGCTGACCTCACACTCGGACATCGTGGTATTGATCGTGGCCTTTCCGCTTTTGATCACCGCCACCGCATCGTTGTCCTCTATGTCTATGACATTCCGAAGTTGAGAACCACTGACAGCTTCGGCATGAAGGCCCTTGGCGTACTGGTCAATGGCTGGCAGACATCAGGCAGCTTCGCTTATCAGACCGGCGCGCCGGAAACCGTTGTCGATGGCTTTGATGCCAATGGCGACGGACAGGCAAACGACCGCCCAATCCTCGGCAATCCGGCTGCTCCTCTCAACACTTTTGCCATCGATGACAACAACATTGGAATCGGCGGTACTGGAACTCCAGACCAACTGTGCTCTGGACCATCATTCTTCAATACCAGCGCTCCATGCGTGGTAGTGACAGCAAACGACGTGCATTGGATTATTCCGGCGAGTGGCGTCGGGAATGTTGGTCGCAACACCCAGATTGCTCCTGGAACGCAAACGACAACCTTTGCCGTGCAGCGTTCGATCAACCTGCACAGCGAGCGTCACCAACTCATCTTCCGTGCGGAAATGCTGAACCCGTTCAATCATCCGAATACCGACAATGCTGATTTTATTCTGGCTGGTATTACGGGAGATCCGACCGTTGATACGTTTAACAATTATCCAGCAACGATCAACGGATCGCGTACCATTCGCTTCTGGCTGAAGTATGAATTCTAAAAATACTTGCCTGTAAGCTTTACCTGGCCCGCCGGTTCGCCGGCGGGCTTTTTACTTTTGTGCAGGATGCATTCTTGCTGCGCACAAACACATCTTGATTGTGAAGAGGGCCGAATGCTGCGCCAATGCTGGCGGAAATTCTTTCGTAGCTCAAGGTCGCGGCTTTAGTAAAATCGTAATGAGATGAGTAGCAACGGTAACGCTTCCCTTAAACTTCCGGTCTATCTCGATAATCACGCCACCACGCCGCTTGACCCACGTGTTTTAGAGGCCATGTTGCCTTTCCTGACTTCCAAATTTGGCAATGCTGCCAGCAATAGCCACTCGTTTGGATGGGAAGCCGCAGCGGCTGTGGAATCGGCCCGCCGTCAGATCGCATCTGCCATCGGCGCCTCTCCACAGGAAATTGTTTTTACCTCTGGCGCCACCGAGAGCGACAACCTTGCTGTCCTTGGTGTTGCTGAGGCCCAGCGTTCGCGCGGCAACCACGTCATCACTGCGGTGAGCGAGCACAAGGCCATTCTCGATAGCTGCAAATATCTAGAGAAGCACGGTTATCGCATCACCAGGCTACCTGTAAAGTCCGATGGTCTGATCGATCTCAACCAGCTCAAAGACTCGTTTACACCAGAAACCATTCTGGTCACCATCATGGCGGCGAACAATGAAACCGGCGTGCTCCAGCCCATTGAAGAGATTGGACACCTCTGTCGCGAACGCGGCATACTTTTCCATTCCGATGCCGTGCAGGCCTTGGGCAAGGTTCCACTGAATGTCCAAAGCGCAAACCTTGACCTGACTTCCCTGACCGCACATAAGCTCTATGGGCCCAAAGGCTGTGGCGCGCTCTTTGTCAGCACAAATGTAGCGGCGCGCCTGCACCCAATGATTCACGGCGGCGGCCATGAGCACGGCTTACGCTCCGGGACGCTCAACGTCCCTGGCATTGTGGGATTCGGCAAAGCTTGTGAAATCGCGCAGCATGAGATGCCGGAAGAAAGTTGCCGTCTTGCCGGCCTGCGCAACCGCCTCCGTGATCGCCTCACCTCCGCACTCGATCAGGTTGTGATCAACGGCAGCATGGAGCATCGCGTGCCCGGTAATCTGAACATGAGTTTTCTCCACGTGGAAGGTGAAACGCTGCTCACCGGCCTGCACGACATCGCTCTCTCCAGTGGCTCGGCTTGCTCCTCCGGCAAGACTGAGGCCTCGCACGTGCTCAAAGCCCTTGGTCTGAGCGACGAAGCCGCTGGCTGCGCCATCCGTTTTGGTATCGGCAGGTTTAATACTGAGGCTGAGATTAATTACGTGGCTGAGCGAGTAATCGAGTTGGTTAAAAACCTGCGCGAAGTGGCTGTCTGAAAACCCTGCGAACCCTATTCTGGCTCCTGAGCAACCAGCGGATCTTCCCGATCACCTGATCTTTGCAACTTCCGCGGTCTCGGGATCTTCCGCTCTCGCTTCCCTCAGATACTTTGCTGCTTCCTCCGGCGGCGTGGGATTGATGTAAAAACCCGTGCCCCACTCAAAACCTGCGGTCTTGGCCAGCTTGGGAATGATCTCTAAATGCCAGTGGTAATAATCCTGCGTGTTCTCCTGCACCGGAGAGCTGTGCACAATCAGATTGTAAGCGGGATTATCCAGTACGTGCACGGCCTTGCCCAGCACCAGACGCAGCATCCGCGCCAGGTTCTCATACAGCGTGGAAGGAGCATTTTCAAAAGCTGATTCGTGCCTCTTGGGCAGAATCCAGGTCTCAAAAGGAAAGCGCGGCGCATACGGGCAAAGCGTGACAAAGTCCTGGTTCTCCGCGGCCACGCGTATCGTAGCTTCCATCTCCTGCCGGATGATGTCGCAAAAAATACAGCGCTCCTTGCTGCTGAAGTAGCGCTTGGCGCCGTCCAGTTCTTCGACCACTTGCTTGGGTAAAATAGGCAAAGCAATGATCTGTGAATGTGGATGCTCCAGGCTTGCGCCCGCGCCTTCGCCATGATTTTTGAACACCAGGATGTACTTGAACCGGCGATCCTGCTTTAGGTCGAGAATACGGTCGCGGAAGGCCCACAGCATGTCTTCCACGCGCTTCAGCGGCATAGTAGCCAGTGTCTCCGCATGGTGCGGCGTCTCAATCACAACTTCATGCGCGCCCACGCCGTTCATCTTGTCAAACATGCCGTCGGCCTGCCGATCCAGGTCGCCTTCAATGCCCAGTGCAGGAAATTTGTTGGGGACTATGCGCAGGTTCCAGCCAGTGGTGTCGCGCAGGTTATTGCCGGGCCGATAGGCAAGGATTTCCGGCGGCGTCTTGTCTTCATTGCCGGGGCAGAACGGGCAAAAGCCGCCCTTCATCACCACGCGCTCGCGTGAAAAATCGCCCGGCCGCCGTGCCCGGTCTGTAGAGATGATGACCCAACGGCCTGTGACCGGATCTCTTCTTAGCTCTGGCACGGTTACTATCTTACAACTTGAGCCACGTTGACGCCGTGATCGAGCCTAGCTTTGCCGAGAGCGTTTAACTTCGCGATTTTCGCGTTGAAATCGTCCACCCAAAGCTCTTGGCCGCTGCACGCACATAGCTTTTCCGTTCCTTTAGCTCCGCTGGTGTTCTATGATGGCGATTTTTAGGATTGTCGACCGACTCGACCTCGACAATCTTGACTCGCAATTCGTCGCCCTTTCGGAGCCGTTGTCTCTTAACCCAAGACACATGTTCATCCTTTGAACTAATTAGACCGCCGACGTGAAAGGCAGTTTCGTGCCTGCCGTGACCGCCGACATAGTCGACAATCGCGGTAAGAACGCCATCATTCCCAATGCCGGCTGTACAGATTCTCGTGTTATTAAGATAGACTTCAAACGCTCGCATTTGAAGTATTAGATCACAGAGGGGATATCCTTCAATCACGCCATCCTGAACGCATCCTTAAATAGCTCAATCTCCGGCTTACTGCCCGCAAGATACACGCTGACCACGTCAAACCGCACCGGCGGCTCACTTTTTATCTTGCGCAGGAATTCTCGCGCCACTCGTGAAAGATCGCGTTGCTTTTCCGCGTCCACGGCGGCCTCAGCAGGGGCAAAATCTCGTGCGCTGCGCGTCTTTACCTCAATAAAACACAACGTATCGCCGTCCCATCCCACCAGGTCAAGCTCGCTACGGCTACGCGGACTGCGATAATTGCGCGCAATCATTACATAACCCTGCTTGCGAAGATAGAAATATGCCTCTTCTTCGCCGCGCGTTCCTGTGTGGAGATGCTCCGGCTTAGGGTCCTTTCTGGGCAGGAATTTAGTGACGGAATCAAAAGCGCGCAAGCTGAGTTGGGTGAGTTTTGCGCCAATCGGCATAAAGAGAAACCGCGAACCAACGCGTACGAACACGAATCATAACACCACGCTTTCTGATTCGCACTTTCGCGTAAATTCGCGGCTTAATTCTTACCGGTTTTCTTTTTCAACAATACTGATGCACTCTTCCAGCACGTCCATGGCGATATCTGCCTGCTCCTGCGTCACCACCAGCGGTGGAGCAATGCGGATGGAGTTTTCACCCGCTCCCAGGAACAGGAGACCACGCTCAAACGCCAATTCAACAATGCGATCGCGCTCGTCGTGCGCTGTGGCTTTGGTCTTCTTGTCTTTCACGATTTCCACGCCGATCATCAGCCCACGCCCGCGCACATCGCCCACCATTGGGTGCGTTTTGGTCCAGCCACTCAACCGTTTCATGATGTGCGCGCCAACGACTTCCGCATTGTGTATGCCTTCACGCTCCAGCACATTCATGGTGGCCAGAGCAGCTTCAATGCACACTGGATTACCACCGAAGGTTGAAGCATGTGATCCGGGCACCCAGTCCATGATCTCCGCTCGGGCCAGCGTCACGCCCAACGGCATGCCTGATGCAATGCCCTTGGCAATGGTAACGATGTCCGGTTCCACGCTTGTGTGCTGGATGGCCCACCATTTGCCGCTGCGCCCTGCACCGCTCTGCACTTCGTCCGCCACCAGCAATATTCCATTCTGGTCACAGATCCGCCGCAGTTCGCGTAGGAACTCAGCCGGCGCCGGCAAGTAACCGCCTTCGCCCTGGATGGGCTCTATGAAGATCGCGGCACACTCTTCCGGCGGCATGATGGTCTTAAATACACGCTCTTCAATAAAGCGCACGCACTCGGCAATGTGCTCTACTTCGGTCATGCCTTCCGGCTTGCGATACAAATTGGGATACGGCACATGCGCCACGCCCGGCACCAGCGGAAAGAAGCGCCGTCGCTGCTGCGTCTTGGATGCCGTGAGTGAGAGCGCTCCCATGGTGCGCCCGTGAAACGCGCCGTAGAATGCGATGATCCCCTGGCGCTTGGTGTGATAGCGCGCCAGCTTTATGGCCGCTTCAATCGCTTCCGTGCCGGAATTGCCGTAATACGCGCGCACTGGCCCGGACATTGGCGCAACTTTGGCCAGGCGCTCTGCCAGCGTGATCATGTTCTCGTAATAAAAATCCGTGCCAGACATGTGGATCAGTTCTGCCGCCTGTTTCTGGATCGCTGCCACCACATCCGGGTGGCAATGCCCCGTGGAAACCACGGCGATTCCGGCAGAAAAATCCAGAAATTCGTTGCCATCAACGTCCTCCACCACCACGCCGCGGCCGCGCTTGGCCACCAGCGGATAAGAACGCGTGTACGACGGTGAAATATATTTCTGGTCGTCCTGCAGCACAGCTTGCGCCTTTGGGCCGGGCAGCTTTGTCCGGATCTTGGGTCCTGCATTGGAAATGGTCTGGGTTGCCATGTTCATCCTCTTTTCAAAATAGGTTGCGTGTTAACGTCTTCGGCCCTGTGAAAGCAGGAACGGACTACTGCTTGCTGTCAAGCCGGTTCAATATTTTGAGGATGAGAGAGCTTAGTCTCCGGAGAAAAGGTTGGCGCGGGCGTGCGAAGGCAGCACCGCCAAATAACGCCGCGGGCAGACAAGAAAATCCACCCAGCACGCCAGTGAGCGCTTAGGCGTGCGCCATACAAACCATGATGTGCGGCGTGAGGTCATCTTCACTTCTATTATAGCCTGAAAATTCCATGCGGCTGGCAGTTACTACGGTACATTCCCGCGCCTGATTCGCACCGTTCAGTTTTTTCGCATCGACCAGGCGACTCGCAGTGTCAGATGATAAGGGCATACATCCAATGACATCGGCGGAACAGAAGCGCGGATTGCGGATCACAGTCTCCTTCGGACTGGTCTATGTGCTCTGGGGCTCCACTTATCTGGCCATGCGCATCGCCGTGCGCGACCTACCGCCTTTTGTTGCCGGCGCCACGCGCTACCTGGTCTCCGGTCCCATCATGCTGCTGGCCTGTGCTCTGCTGGGGCGCAAGATTCGCATTAACCGCCAGGACTTCCGCCGGCTCTTGCTGATTGGCGTATTGCTGCTCTCCATCGGCAATATCGGAGTGCTTGCAGCGGAGCAATACGTTTCCAGCGGCCTTGCCGCTCTCATCGTAGCCCTGGTCCCGATCTGGGTTGTAATGATTGAAGCCTGGATCTTTCGCGCCGGTCGCATGTCTCCGCAAGGCCTTTTCGGGCTTGCCCTGGGGATTGGTGGCTTGCTTCTGCTGCTCTGGCCGCGCATCTTCTCCGGCACACATTATGGTCATCAGGAACTTTTTGGCTGCGGAATTCTTGCGGCCGCATCTTTTGCCTGGGCGCTGGGCTCAGTCTTCTCCCATCGCTTCACTCTCACGGTTGATGTCTTTGCTTC
>DATEHN010000014.1:0-75586 GCA_035279585.1 Candidatus Angelobacter sp.
CGATATTGATTATCAAGATCATTATCGGCCTTTTACCATAGACATTGGACGCTTTCCCCATTTCGCGGATATGGTAAGTGATCTCAGACGCAAGGGCTTCACAATTGTCGCCATCACAGACCCCCATATTGCACAAGTTCCGGGCTATCGGCCTTATGACGAAGGTGTTGCAGCCGATAATTTTGTGAAAAACTTCGACGGCACCATTTATACGGGAGAGGTATGGCCGGGCAGTAGTGTTTTTCCAGACTTCACGCGCTCATCTGTGCGTCGGTGGTGGGGAACCCTGTATCAGGATATGAAACAGATGGGAGTGGGCGGCTTCTGGGATGACATGAACGAGCCCGCAATTTTCAATTCATCGTCAAAAACAATGCCACTCTCCGTATTGCATGGCTTGGACAATGGACGAGTGCTTAACCATAGTGCAGCGCACAATATTTACGGAATGCAGAATTCTCGTGCAACCTATGAGGGGCTTCTCGCGCTTTCGAATAATGAGCGGCCTTTCGTTTTAACCAGAGCAACATATGCAGGGGGGCAACGCTACGCGGCTTCTTGGACAGGCGACAATTCAAGCACGTGGAACCACATGCGTTTGAGCGTTCCCATGCTATTGAATTTGGGAATCTCTGGATTCCCATTTGTAGGGGCAGATATCGGGGGCTTTGTCGGCAGCCCAAGTGCGGATTTATTGACTCGATGGACTGCTCTCGGATCGTTCTATCCCTTATGTCGCAATCATACGGATAAGGGAACTGCCCCCCAGGAACCGTGGGCCAATGGAGTCGAACATGAGCAATGGCGCAAAAAATTCATTAATGAACGATATATGTTGCTTCCTTATATTTACACGGTTGCTGAAGAAGCCGCACATAGCGGAATTCCTATAATGCGGCCATTATTTCTGGAATTTCCCAGTGACAAACAGATCGCGGGTAATCAGGACGAATTCATGTTTGGTCCTGATCTACTGATAGCACCAAAGCTGTGGGATCAAGTCGATCCTTATCGTATCCAACTTCCACACGGCATATGGTTTGATTATTGGACGGGGGAGAAACTTGCTCTTAATATTGATGGCTCTTCTCCTGCGCCCAAAGTGAATCCCACATTAGCAGAGCTTCCCGTTTATGTTCGAGCAGGTGCCATAATTCCCAAGCAGGCCGTCGTTCAGAGCACGAAGGAACTGCCGCAAGGACCTCTTGAGTTGCGAGTATATCCAGGTTCAAACTGCTTGGGGCACTTATATCTCGACGATGGTTATACATTCAATTACACGCGCGGTCAGTTTCTGCGCCAAACATTTACGTGCACGCAGACTGAGCACTCTTTGACTGTGGAACTGCAACGAGCAGAAGGGACCTTTAATCCTTGGTTTACTCAAATTCATTTTAGAATCTATGGAACGATTTCGATACCCCGCTTGGTGCGTATGAATGGCATCAGAGTGTCTGCATTTCACTTCGACGCACAGCATCACATTCTGAGCCTGACGGCTACATATCGGCTCCGCGGAAATAGATTAGAGGTGCAGTACTGACGATACAGGGTGCTGGAGGTCGACGCAGGTAAATTTATGACACACAGAGCCTCGAAGTTCCAAAAAGTTCAACAGCTTTCCAGAACGAGCTGCAACAGGTTCAATAAAAACCACTTACGGCCCACAAAATTCTACAAATTTCAATAGACCCTGGAATCTGGTTCGGGACCAGGGGGTCGGAGGTTCAAATCCTCTCTCCCCGACCAATTCTTTCAACGAGATACAAACAATTTCTGGTCTGCCGCCCACAGCGGTGTAGGCGATTTTGAGGCTGCGGGGACCCTCAAAGATCAACAAGGCATCCTTGGTATGGGGCTGATCGGGTGGTCAGAGTAAAGTGCATTGGCGAGAGAACTCTCAATCAGCGCGAATCTGCTTCGCTAAAGATTTCGAAAGATTAGCAACTACGGAGTAAGACAGCGGAAAATCTTCGCGGTAGGATCTGGAAGCTGAGTAGGCAGTATGAAGAAGATTTCGAGTCAAAGCACCGTGAAAACCTACATCCCGAATAGATGCAGTGAACCAAGAGAAGAGTTTTTTCCGGGACAGTCATCGAGACTGTCGACGGCGTGAATACTAGCGATACTGAATGTTCGAGTGGGCTTTTCCCCATTTTCCGCAATTGGTCCTGCGCAAACGCTGATTGAGGATTCTTTGTGAAGTGGAGTATCGCCATCGGCTCGTGCTGTGTTGCCTTGCTGGTTTTAAACGTGGCCTTGGTCCGCCAGAACCGGCAATTGAAGGCACAGCTCTCTTTGCCCGCTCCAAGCTTGGAGGTCCCCGTCGGCACAAAACTGCCCGACTTGAAAGGCTTCGATCTGAACGGAAAGCCCGCCGGTATTTCTGGGTGTGGGAACTTTCCCCGATTTACCGCACGCACGACTATCAGATGATTGGCCTTTCGTATAGGCCATCTCAATTCGGAACGCTATTTCAACTTGCGCAACAGAATTCCCAGAACTGGGCGGATATCTTCGGATTTGAGGTTCGAAACCAGGGCGAGGGTCAAATCCGTTGCGACTTTCTCCTTCCAGAGCTTCAACATCCAGCCAATCGGGCCAAAAATGGTAATTCCTGCGGCAGTCATTGCTTTCTTGATTCCCGCAGGATCGCCGAGTGACGACACGATAAAGATGCAGAGGCCAATGAAGACTGCGACGACCAGCGAAAAAGCTATCACAAAGAAGATCTTGTTGCGTTCCAGGATGGCCCTCATTTCAGACCGTAGCTGGTCCGCTTCGCGGGCGGCAAGCGGTGGCGTCCCTTCTGGCTTGAAGGGGCCTTTGTCTCCCAATTTTGCTTCCGGCGCTTCAGCATACTTGGCCAGTATTTTTAACAATCTCTTCATCGTTCTCCTCTATAAACGCTTTCTGGTTTGAAGCCCCGCTTCAGTAAACGATTGCGGAGTTTTCGCCAGGGTCCTTATGATTTGGCGGTACAGGGCCATGCGAAAATCCAGGGACGCTTCCGCCGCATTCATCATGACCACGGCATGGGCGCATTTTCTGCGAATTTCTTCCCCCAGCAGGATCGAATTGCAGATGGTGAGGTCCATGACTCCGGAAAAATCCGCCGGAACTGCTCGCACTACTTCTTCCACGGAACACATGCGATCGGCAAATTCCACCGCGCTGCCTCCGTTAAAAAAGCCCGGGGCCAACTTCTCCAGTGCCAGGCGCTTTTGATGGATCGCCCGAATGCCTCGGGTCAACGCTCCCCATCGCGTTTCCCCGTCCGGCTCTTCCGACGATTGCGCTTGCGCCATCAAGGCGTCCTTCGCGGCAGGTTCCATTCCTTCAAGAAGAAAATCATTTAATCGCCTTGCAAGTTCGGCCGCCGGAAGCAGCCATGAGACATGAGTGGCCTGCTCCAGTTGCTGCAGTTGACAATCTTTCAAGTTGCCGGCGTTCTTGAACTCCCTTTCTCGGAACCAGGCGGACCGCCAATGCGCCACAAGAGTAATGACTTTTGCGCGGGGAATCCGTTCAGCGAACTCAGACAGCGTGGCATCATACATCACCGTTACGCCGCGCCTGTGCGCTTCCGATCCTACATCGAGCGTCAAGCTGGCTACCGGCTCATACGCTGACCATAACCCATCGGGGCCGAGCCGCTGTTTCCGGCAGAAGGCCTGTATGAAATCCCCGTCGTGACCAGGCTCCAAATCGGCCAGGAACTTTTCTCTTGTGACTGGAACGGCGATGAGCAGCGCGCAATCACGCGGGTATGCAGCGCTCTTTTTCAAGTGCAAGCGGCCTCACATGAACGATATAAAGGTCTTTTGCTTCACGCGATACTTTAACTCTGACTTGGGCGGAAGGGACGATGCCCTTCAGGTCTCGGCGAAGAGTTGCTGACGCGGAGAGGAAATTCATTGAGTTCACCGTATCTGCCAGGCTGGCTGTGAACTGGGAAATCCTTGTGCGAACGGCCGCTAACCGTTCTTCCGTCAGCCCGAATTTAGAGAGGATCTTCACCAGCAGCCGCAGAGGTCCCTTGCTGGCTGATTTTTCCGGAACAACCACGGAAGCTTCCAGATGCGTGCCGTCGGCATCCGTGGCTACGATTCTCAGGTCCTCGACGCGGGCATTTTGAAAGTCGTAATTCCGGTTCAGTATGTCTTTCAGCTCAGCCGTGCTCATCTTGCTCTCATCCAGCAAAGTAGTTATCTCGGGAGGACGCTCCGATGACAGTTTTAAATCGGTGCTTTCTGCAAATCCATAACCCTGTTCCGGCTCAAAGCCGCGCAGATGCAGACGCACAGGCGTTTTGTCCCGCGCAGCCTGGCGCATGCAGAAGAGCACTGCATCCTGCGCGCTGGCCACGTCACCCGCTTCGAAGATACGCCGCGTATTATTTTGGATCACCAGGAATTTGCCCGAATCGTCGCGGTCCACCACAATCGCCGAGTGCGTATTGGATGCGATGAACTCGGACAAAGCGTTTTGTTCCCGGTTCGGCGCCGCTCCGGACCTGAATCCGGTCTGCGGGACCGCAGTGGGGGACATGTTTTCCGAAAGCCCGCGGCTGGGGTCAGGCTTGAGTTTTGGAGTGAAGAGAGCGATGTCGGCGCTCACGTTCGGCGGCTCATGCAGGCTCTTCAGCTTGTCGCTGAGCGCGCTGGCCACTTCATCCGGGCTTTTTTTCTCGTCGGCTTTGCCGAAATCGCGTACCAGTTCTCCAACTCTCCCTGAATCGCGGGGGTTGTATAAGACAACTCGTTGTCCGTTCTCGTCAATGACTTTTATGCTTCCAGCGGGGACTTCATCGCTGTGGCGAAATGGAGAAATGGCTGCATCCAGATTGTGCCCGCCAACCACTCCTTCTTCCGCTAATTCGCTCGTAGCGTGCGAAATAACGATGCTAGGCGTTCGAATCCAGGTGTTTTCCGTGCTGCCCATCTCAGCCGCGTAGCCCCGCATGATCATATCCAGGGGCGGCGACGCGATTAGTTGCAGCAGCATACGGTGTTCGCTCAACCGCTCAGCTATAATGCTCGCCTCGTAACGCATCTGATCGTGAGAAGACATTGCATTAAGGATGTCCTCCCGCTCCTGGTCCGAACCGGCGGCCTGCAGCTTGGCAATGATTTCTGGCGGCGGCTGCAAGTCAGGATCTCGTGGCGAGGCAATATTCTCTACCAGAAGTCGCAGGCCTTCCCCTCCCCGGTTCCGGGCGAAGTCGGTTAGCAGGACCCGGTCTTCGTGTAATTTTCCCAGATGGTCTATGGCCCGCTGAATGTCTTCAGCACTTTCAGGATGGCTGTTCATTTTCTCCTGCAGACTTGCCATCACCATTGCGAGTTTGGAATCGTCAATCCGCTCTATCGCGGCCACCATGGTGAGCGCTGCCAGCTTCAGCGTGTCTGAAGTCCGCAGTGGAACTGTGGCCGGGGCCGGTGCGGTAATTCCAAAATGGCGAAAGATCTGATACAGCGCCGCGTATTGGACTACGCGGACCAGGTTGGGGTCCTGTTCGCGATTGAAGTAGTCATAGGCGTCATTTTCCGCTTCCTGCATTTCTTTCTTGTCCCCGGCCAGGTAATCCACGCCCAGGGCCCCGGTGCGGTTCAGTCCGAAAATTTCAAACTGGTCCTCGGTCAGGAAGTAGCCCATGCCCTTTGTGTTCCAATTGAATGTCACCTCGTCCGTGTGGGCATGGCGGCTGAGGGGCTCGGTAAAAGGAAAGTTTTTTCGATTCGGATAATGAAAGTTGGCGTATTCGATTTCGCCGGATTGTGACCACGACTTAAGCAACTGATCGGTTATATTCAGCAGGCTGCCGTATTCGGTGTTAATCAACTGCGGGCTCAGATAAACTGGCGCCCAATCGAGATTTTTTTCCTTGTCGTATTTTCCCGCAAGCAGGTTGTTCCTCTCGTAGCTTTGCGCCAACTCCTCGGTATTGGCTGAGGCGAGCAGAAGAATGGTCTCAGTGCGTAAAGGAGGTAGCAGGTCAACGGGGGCAACGCGCTCGCGGGCAACGATAGCCACCTGCTTCGGGCCGGCAATCGCGCCTAAGACCAGGTCGGAGTCCAGCGCAAACTGCCGGGCCTCAATGGCATAGTTTGAGAGCGGCTCGCCCCGGGGCACAGACCAGACCACCAGCCCCGGCTTTTCACTGACGAATACACCGGAATAGCCGTTTTGCAGAATGGAACGCAGGTCCTTCGCTGGTCCTCCTTCAATGGCCATGAACCCGTTGCTTGAATGCCCCAGGCGGGATACAACCAGATAAGTCCCCACTGCTAATAACGCAGCAAAAACCAAGATCGGTTTTCGCGCCCGGCGCGGAGCCATCACCAGCGCCAGGAACAGCAGCACCAGCCCAAGAACAATGCCTCCGATAAGACCTGAACTACGTTTCGAGCCGGAGGCCGTGCTTTCCTGTTGCAGCAGCCATGTCCCGAGTGTGTGGGCAGGAACATGCAAATCAAGTTTGTAACCTGTGCTCGAAGCGGAAGAAGGTGGGTTGGCCGTTAGCGGAAGCGCCGCCGCTTTATAGCTGGTCCCGAATAAATACTGGTGAACTCGATCAATGAGCAATCTCAGATCCGGCTCGCTCAGGGCCGGCAGATCAAAGGCGATATCTTTGACCCAGCCATCATAGCCAATAGCCTGCTGTTTAACCATAGGGTGATTCAACGCTTGTGGGGCCAATTGTTGGATTTCCGCAAGCGTGGCATGAGGTGGCGGTTCGGTGATCAGCAGCAGGCGGTGCTGGTTTTCGTCAGGCCCTGACAGCGCGACCACTTGAATATGAAACGGATGCTGGTCCCGAAACTGCCGCCACTGATCATCTATTGAAGGCGCGGCAAAAAGGTGGACGCTCAAAGCGCACAGCGAGATCAAGGCAAAGGAGTAGAGTTTTCTATGGCACGCAGGCATGTTGCCTCCTGACTGATCCGAACGGACACTCAGCGGAAGAACCCAGCACACTCTTTCTATAGTGAAAAATTCACTCTCTGCGTTTCAGGCATTCATTCCAATTTTTGGAAACTGCTGATTGGCATGCAGGCCCGGCATGAAACCCTAAGACGCCCGGAACTGTTCGTCTAAAAACAAGAACGCAGAACAACGCGGAAACCCTTCATTTCTCCCATCGTTCAACTGCCCATGCCAGGCCGTTCAGCTCTTCTTTTTTGGCAGACCCTTAGGTTTGGGGCGGACAGGCCGGGAAGTCTTGCGACCATTCTCCTCTCGGCCGGCGCCGTGAGAGGGGTCATAGAGAATTTCCACGCGCTGGGATAACCACCGTATCGCCGCAGGAGTGCTGCCCTCAATGTCGTCCGGCTCTGATTGGGCCAGGGTAATGCGCAAGCGCTCCGGTTCAATGCCGCCCTTGATCAATTGTTTCCGGCATGCTTCCGCCCGTGCTTGCGCCAGCAGGCTTTTTTCGCCTGCTCCTATGCTCGCCCGAATTTGCACCGGCAAATTTCGAATTTCCGGCTGCAGCAGATTTAGAGCGTCCTGGTCGAGCATCTTGAGCGCGAATGGCCCTAAGCTTGCGCTTTCCGGGGCGAAGAAGATGTTCACGACATTATCTCGAACAAGCTGGCTTGGCTCCGGGGTCGGTTTTGGAGCAGCAGGTGGGGCGGCAACCACCGAGATTGCCAGCCGCGTACTGGCGTTCTTCTCAGTCCCATTCGTCGCGTTTAGAAAATATTCGCTGTTCTGCCCCGGCTTTACTCGAATCTCTCCCCTGGGAGCGAGCCCTTCTCCGTTAATGGAAACACCAGTTGCATTCTGGGTCGCCCATGTGATGATGGCAGATTCTCCTTCTTGTATTTCCATTGGGACAATCTTGGCTTGTAGGACTGGCGCGACATGACGAAAAAGAAAACCGGTGGCCCTGGCCAGCGGCTCCGTGGCCCCAACAGCGCTCAGATGCGAAACATTGATCACCGTGTTCTCTCCGTAGGTATCCATGCGGTTCGCGGCGATACCCCGGGCTTGCAGATAATTGGCTACAAGATCGCGACGTAAAGTCGCAAGAGTCCGGTTCACCGCCGGCTGGCGGGGAAGATATTCATATGCATAACCAACGATCGCAAAATCAATTCCGGGGTTTTGCTGCAGGAACTCGGCAAAATTATCCAGCTTTCGCCGTTCTGTTACCGGAAAGTAATAGGGTGACTGGTTGTTTACTTTGGGAAGCTTGGAAGCGAACTCAATAGTCGGAGCGGCGCTCTTGAACAGCGCATCATAGTCAGGCACGGGCGCGAGATCAGGAAGACTTGGCTTTTGTATTACCTCTACCTTCACCTCGGCGGTTGCAGCGGGTGTATCAGGTTGCTCTGCAACGATTCTAAAAGTAGTGTCGGCGGTCAGAGGTTCAGAAGTTATATGGCCGCTCGGCGGCAGAGAACGCGAACCAGGCTCAAGTGTTATTTTGTTCGCGGAGCTCGCCTTCCATGTGATCTCTACAGAGTCGCCGGCGAACACGCGCCTGGGAGAGACGTTCAGTTCCACGTCAGTGATTCCCGGTAAAACCTGAATGGTAAGTTCGCTGGGCTGCTCCATCCAATCTGACCAGGGAGATTCAACCACCAGCTTATAGGAAGTGGTGCTGGTCGGCCGTACGCGGATGGCCCCGGCGGCGCTGACGTCGTCCATTCCAGGTTCGATCCGCACCCGGGTCGCGCAATGGGTATACCACGTCAGCTCAGTGCTCTGGCCGGCAATCACACGCACGGGATTCGCGGAAAAAAATGGCTGTAAGCTCTGGCGAAATCTTTGCTTCTGGATTTCCAGCCTGGCGTCTGGGTTATTGGGATGCCTGGGACAGATTACCGCCGCATTCGGATGATATTCATGGCAGACTCGGCACCACCAGTATCCTGGCCGGCGCTCGCACTCCAGGTCGGTCGCAAAAAGAGGTTGGGCCAGAAACACGATCACGAGGGCGGCCAACAGGACTTTGCTGGGTGCCATCATGCGGCTTATACAGATTCGAATCACAGTGCTGGACATTGCATCTTGCTTTCCGCGGAGCTCAGCTTATAGTTGCCCCCGCTGTTGCTACGCCAGTGGTATCCATCCTGTTCTTTCCAAACTGAAAAGGCATGGTCGCCATACTGGCAGACTTTATCTCTGGGATCTCTGGCGCCGTGCCCAGGCGTCGGACAGGCTTGATGGCTCTGTTTTTCCAGGCTGTCC
This sequence comes from Candidatus Angelobacter sp., assembly GCA_035279585.1. Lineage (GTDB taxonomy): Bacteria > Acidobacteriota > Terriglobia > Terriglobales > Acidobacteriaceae > Angelobacter. Next base: position 9,202 of record DATEHN010000014.1, read on the forward strand.
AAGGTTTCCGGCAACAATCGATTGCAGGCGTTGGAAGCTCCACTAAGGTGCGTTTCCAGCGATTGCAGGGCAGATGCATCGCGCGGCTCTGCCTGAATGCGGGCCAGATCGTTTTGCCCGTCGTCTATGTTCTTCTGGAATGCGGACCAGGCGGATGGGGCAAAGCGCCGCCACACCGGGTGCTGGGTCAACTGCTCCTGCTCGTGTTGCCAGGCAGACAGCCTGTTCTTCGATTGTTCAATCGTGGCTTGATCTTCGGCTTGTTTTGCCGCTCGCGCGTACGTACCCCACATCACCAGCGCCGCCGCTGCCAGGCCTATGGTCCATATAAGCAGGCCGCGGTTCCTTCGGCGGCGCTTCAACCTGGCTTTGAATGCGGCCACGGTTGCGCTATCACAACGTGTGATCGGTAGAGGGGTGGAGAGCGCTACTCCATGATCGGGGCGCTCTTCTGTCGGGGTTTTTTCACGGATTCCAGCGACACCAGGCATCTTACTTGACCACCTTCATTTCTACGGGAATCCGCGCCTGAGGGTGCTGGAGATCGTTGGTCACCACGGTGACGCTCCCTTTATATTTTCTGGGCCATGGCCAAAGCTCTGTGCCGTCGTCTACTTTGGTATTGGCGATGATGAGAAGCTGGCCTTGGCTCACTCTGGCGTCGAGCCAGGGGTCGTTCAATATAACTTGTTCAATCCGCAGGGTGCCTTTGCCTCGGTTCTTGATTGGCAGGGGAAGTTCCTTGGCCGTCCCGCGGCGCACATTTTCAAAGTTCAAGGTCTGCGTCTCGGCTTGGGGAAGCGCCAGGACACCTTCGATTTTCAAAATGCCGATCGCACCCGTTTTTTCATGCTTGAATTCTAGGTTTCGCGAAAACGGACCGTCAGCCCGTTCCGTTAGGCCGGTCGATTTGAAAACAACTTGAAACCTGCCACGATCCAGGCTTCGCACTGTCGCCCACAGTGGATTGTTGACTGAGATCTCTTCAGCTGCCAGCGACTTTCCATCCCCTTGTCTTATTTCCACAATGAATTCGCGCTCTTCACCTGGGCTAATGGTCCCCACCGAGAGCTGCTCAGGCTCGATGCGTAATCCACAAAGCTCGTAGACAATCGTGATCGCCATCTCGCGACGGTCATAAGCAGGAGAGTTCGTGGTCACAATCAGCTTGCTCCTTTGCGGGTGGGGGGCCGCACTCAGGCTCTGCTGCGGCTCAATCACAATCGAAAGCTTGCTCTGGTCAAGCCCCGGTAACGGTTCCAGTTGCGCGGGAGAAATCGACCGATCATCCGTGGTCATCGAGCCGCGAAGCGCATGCATTGCCGCTCCGTCTTTCCCCTGTACCGCCCCAAGATTTTTCAGCAGAATTTCCTTGACCACCTTGGTCCCGTAATAAACCCGCCCCAGCATCTTGATGTCGTTGATGGGCTCAGGAAATGGCCCGGAGGAATCTACGGTTGCGTCTACCTGGATCGTTCCGCTGCGACGCGTGTTGCGCGACTTTTTTAAGGTGTAATGGATAAAAGCCTGGTGCGAGCCCGCAGGCAACTTTGCAGTGTCAACAAGGACTTCGACATGGCCGTATCCCTCGGCCTCAATTGAAGCTTGCTGCGGCGATACCCTCAGCCAGGGAACTTCGGTCGTAAATTCGGCCTGGGCATCCACTTTCCCCGAGTTTTTTATCTTGAGCATTTGCCGTTCGGAAGCGGCAAAATGAAGATACGATCCGCTGGTTCTCACGCCATCGGCAGTGATCGAATTGATTGCCGGAACCTGTTCATCGGAATAAAATTTGCCGTCCACCTCAAAGCAATAGGTGCACGGCCCTTCCCGCACCGGCACGGCAATGGCAAAGGAGCCATCGCGTTTTTGCATGGCGTACCTCTGAGTATCGCCGCCCTGATTGAGAAACAGAGTTGCCTTGCTACCCGAAACACGGCACTGGAATAGCCGGTAATTGCCCACACGAAGATCAGAAAAAATCACTCGCGGGGGAGAAAACAGAAGCAGGGTGCCGGCGGCGGCTGTCCGAGTCAGCTGCAGATGTACTTTTAAGAATGTCGAACGTCGCGATTCAATGGATTCCGCGGTAATCGTGCACCACGCTTGTTGGGCGGTCGGCGACAATTCAAAGGGGACGAACTCCAGGACTATCCTGGCGGCCGACTTCTCGGCCTGCTGTGCCGGAAACAGATCCCCGGTGCTGAGTCCTTCCAGAACTTTTATTCCGGAGATGTCAAAATTCACCTGCGTAATCCGGCAGCCTTCATCGCCGACGTTCCGCATTGGAACGACGATCTGGACCGGAACGCCCTCAATTTCAATCGCGGCGGGCGATGCGGCCACCAGGCATGGTCCGGTCAGCAAACCGGGCTTGGTGGTGACCGCGCCCGCCAGATAGGCACGATCGCGTAACGTAATCAGGTCGTCAAGGTTCACCGTTACCCCCGCGAGGAAACCGCTACCAGAGCGCGACGAAGCACTTTGCCCTCATAAAAAAATCCGCGCCGTTCCAAACGTATGATGGTGTTTTCCGGAAGTTCCGGCCGGGCAACCGCGCCTCCCGCAATCGCTTCATGAAGACTCGGATCGAAAACCGTGCTGTTGGTTTCTACCGGAATCTCCTGAAACTTTAGTGGACGAAGAGTGCTGCGCAACTGCGTTTCAAGCTGGCTGACCTGATGCGATTGTCCCGCGGCGCTGCCGGTAGCATCAAGGTGGTCGAGCAATTTCATCAGTTCATCGCGCAGCGCTTGCCACTGTTGCGCAGCTTCCGCAGCCGTGCTTTGGACCTGCTGCAGCCTGTCCGCAAGGCGATTTTCATAATCGTGCGAGATGCTCCTGGCGCTGCCGCCGCTGGCAATATCAAAGAATGACAGATTGCCCACAACCCCGGCTGGCTCCCGGCTGAGATCGCTTTGTGCGATCGCTTTTTGCGCGCGCTGCCGTAATTCGGCGCCTGATTCACAGTATTTCTGCAGGCGAATGGAAAATTCGTTCCATGCTCCGTTCTCCTGTGTTGCGGGGAGTGCTCGGATACAGCTCGTAATCGCATCAAACCAGGGGCCTGCCGTTTCCAGGACTTTTTTCAAGACTGCCACAGAGTCGTGCAGCGTCTTCTCGTTTTCAGGATCGCTGGTAAAGTTCTTTAGCGTTTGTGCTGCAGCGCTTTGTAATTGGGGCTCTAGGCCGTGGCTCTTCCACTTATCGAAATACGATTCCAGGTCTTCCTGCTCTACAGCCTGAATACGGTTTTCAAGTCCGGCAAGCGCCTCGTGTGTCTGCTTCAGTACGTTCTGATCGTTCGTTCTCATTAATTCAGGTAGGTTATTCAACTCCCCCTCTAACCTAGCTTGCTCTTTGGAGAGCCTCGCAATATCTATATCTGTCTTCGTGGCTGCGGCCCGGATCAACTCTTCGAGTTCTTTTTTCATCTCATCTATTCGTTTTTCCAGGTCTCTCCGGAGTTCGTTCAAGTTTCCCGTATCGGCCGCGGGCGGCTTCGCCAATGCGACAAATTTCTCTGAGAGCTTACGATTGATTCTTTTGTTAGAGACGATCCAGAACAGGAGTGAAGTGACTCCGGCGATTCCGCCGACAGATGCCAAAATCATCCAAATTATCTGGAGCCTGGCTTTGATTTTTTCCAGAAAGGCGGCTTTTTCGGGAATTTTGTTGTCGTCAGGAACCTGCGCGGCTTTTTTCGCAGGACTGCTCGATGCCTTGGCGTCGCCTTTTGTCTCTTTCTGGTTCGTTTCGCGGGGCGAAGCGCCATTTGCCGGGGCAGTTGCTTTTGGACCTGTATCGGAAGGGCCGGCATCTGTTCCGGAGTTGCTTTTTGCCCCACACGCGTTGATCATGGACGACATAAACAAAAGAAGGATTGTGAGAAAAAGCGCAGGACAAAAAGGCGCTAGCTTACGAAGGTAAATTTGATAGGCACTCATGGCAGCGAAAAGCTCCCTTCGCTCAATTTGAGCCCTGTTCTCAGATCCTGGACGGACGCGCTTCCCTGCATCCAATTTTGCATGGCTACTCTGACAAGCACGGGTGTCGGGTCCGGGGAAGAAAAGGTTTCCGGCGAGAGGACAAAGCTGGTCAAGCCGCCTGCTATATCGCCGCCGGGCAAAGCCGCGCACAAGGTAATCTCAACCGGAAGACGGGATGAGCCTGGCACCTGGAAAGCGCGTTCGCAGGAGAAGGGGAACGTCCCTGCCGGACTTCCCAACGGAATGAGTTGCGAGGCCTGCTGATTTGCGGCCAACACGCCTATGACCAGGTTTCTGTGAATGACCCCAATGCTGTAGGGCGTCTTCTGTTGCTGGATTGCCTGATGAAGCGTGGCCCCGAAAGAGACAGCATGGTGCGGGTCCATTGCAGGATCTGCCCAGTCCGAGCCCGGAAGCGCCTCTTTTAAGAATTGCGCAACTTGCCTGGCGTGGGGCGCACCCCCCGAGACTACCACCCAGTTGCAGGACTGGCGGTCCTGGACCACGGGCGCTTCGGTTGCGCCTGCTTGGCGCGCCGACTGCATCTTTTCAAGAGATCTCAGGATTTTGGGCTGCAGGTTTGCGACTGGGCCGGTGTACAACGCGCCACACTCTTCCAGGCAGTCTCCAGCGAGATAACTCAGATGCAACTTGCTTTCTTCGCGATACACGTAGACCAGGCCGAGAGTAATGTCGAGGCTGCCGCTATCCGCCACCCATACGTAACAGCCGCTTTGTTTCAGCTCCTTCCATCTGGCGCGGTCAGCGGACCAGGCGGGAAAAGCGGCAATCACCGCAGCCAGCGTTTCATTGATGTAAGAGCACGAGGCGAAGCCAGCATCCATGGCAGCTTCCCGCAGAGCCTGGCAGACGCGCCAGGAATACAAAATAGGAACAGAGACCGTCAGGTGGACTTTTTTTGCCGGGAACGCCGGCTGCCAGTATTCGAATACCGGTTTTAGTAAAAAGCGAATGGCCGCATCATCGCCGAATAACGGAAGCGCCCGCTTGAATTCGGGAAAGGAAACAATGTCAGGACCTTCTTCCAGAGTGGTTACCGGAAAAACCGGCGCCATCTCCGTCCCATCTGGCGTTCGGCTTTTACGAAAAGAAATCGTGCCTGAAACCGGGTTCTGAATGGAGGCGTGGTCGAGCAGAGCGACAACTTTAGCATCCTGCTGCCACACCGTTGCCGACAGCTTGGCGGTACCGATGTCCAGCCCCATGCACTCAGCCGCGTCTGGCACTGTCATCTCCATTGTCCGACCGGTAATGGTTTTCCATGTGAAAAACCTCTCCCGTGTCAGTTACCTTGGCTTCGGCTTCAACCATGCCGTCTTCTCCCAGCCACATTGAAACCTCGGTTTTCTTGTTGCGGGCTTTCACTTTAATCTGGTCGATTCGTGTGATGTCGCGGTTGTTCTCAATTAAATTCGCGCCCGGCTCTTCCAGATCTCCAGTGTGCTGCAAAATTGCGATTGTAGTTTCAGGCCATCTGCCTGTGCTTATAATCCTGACGGATTTATTATTTTGGGAAAGTTTCGCGCCTTCTGGTATGAGAGGTTCGAAGATTTTTCTGCTGATCACGCTGGAACTGCTTTCATTGCGTTCAATGCCATAGCTGCAGTTTGTCCTATCATCGAGACGTTTGACGGAAAGCGAAGACTCACCCTCGGCGCGGGCTGTGCTGATTTCCATGGCGTAACGGCAGCTTCCCCGTGAAACGCATTCCTTTTCATCAAAGCCTTGCGGTATCGTAAGTTTGCACTTAAGGTGTTCTTCCAGACGCTTGCGCACCAGCGGAACCAGGCTAGCTTTCCCTGTGGCAATCACCTCATTAATAGAACTGATCTCGACAGGTCGGATCCGGGAAGCAGCCTTGAATGTCCTATCCACAATAGCGATGGCATCTTCCACGGAGCGCTCGATTGTTCTTTCATATTCCTCTCTGGATACCGTAACTGCAAATTTTCTTTTCTGCCCTTCCATCTTTAAGATTGCCTCAACATCAACATTCTCTTTCTTAGAAAGAGCTATTTTGGCGTCTTCGGCTGCTTCCCAGAGATAACGGTAGTTCACATGAACGTCAGACTTCTGTGCAGAATCAAGGCTGCGCCATGTCTTTTCCTGCTGTAATTGCTCCGGGTCATAACGCAAGCTCACGCCAGAGTCGCGGGAAAATCTATCGGCGAGCAAAGCCAACATTCTTCTGGTGAAATCGTCGCCTCCCAGCCAATTGGCGCCTTTGTAAGCCAGCACCTGAATCTGGCGGAGATCAGGACGCTGGATAAGCAGCAGCAGACACACATCGAGTGTTCCGCCGCCAAAATCAAATATAAGTACCAGCTTCTCAGCTACATCGTCTCCAGGCAGCGGTGGAGCTGCAGGGTCGCGGTGCTGGTTGCTGGCATAAGTTGCGTCGATGGCAGCCGCGGTAGGTTCATCCAGCAGGCAATCTTTCCAGTTTTCAGCATTGCGTGCAGCAAATGTATTTACTCCGGCCATGGACGCGGCTTTGATCACCGCCTGAACTCCGGCATCCGTAAAATTCGCGGGCAATGTGAGGATGACCTCGCCCAGCTTACAGCCCAGGTGACGCTCCGTCTGACGGCGCAGGTAACGAATAACGGCAGCGGCAACTACCTCCGGCTCCACGCTGCTGCCGTCAGAAAGTTCTACCTTGGCTTTGCCACTCCAGCGGTCCTGATTGAGGAGCCGCTTCACCGAACGAACCAGATGCTCCTGGCTTTTGATCTGCTCGGCACGGGCGATAGCATCGTAACCGGCCAGCCATTGGTTGGAAGCGCTGTCGTAAAAAGCCAGTGAGGGGACTGTTTTGGTGGCTGGCTCGCCGTTCCGATAATGTGTGAAGGGAACCATCTGGATTTCCTGATCTTCGTCCCAGTAGGCCACACAGGAGTTTGTGGTGCCGAAATCGATGCCGACAAAGTGCTCATAAAATCGCGCGGGTTCTATCTTTAAGCGAAAAGTGCGGCTCACCGCAGGACCGGCGCTGGATTCCACCGTACACGTAAACCTCACATCTTGCGATTCCAAATGCTCAGGCGTATCCAAAAGGCATGGAATGCGCAACGGTTCGTCATTGGGTGAAAGCGTTAACGGAAGCGAAGGCAGCTTTACTGAAAACCATTCCGCCGCACCGGCGATTTTGATGTCGTAGATTTGGACTGATTGGGAGCCCTGTACACGATAGGTCAGCGTCAGATCGGAGAGTATTCCCGCCGGAACCTGGTTATTGCCTGCTATATCGATGTTCAACCCGGAAGGTTCGGAAATGCGGGCAGTGAAGGGAATCCGCAAGGGCTTGCCTATATCGAACCGAAGCTCCAACAGGCCCTCAATAGTGCCGGGTCTGGCATTCGTTGGGGCAGTGAATTGCAGTGCGAAGCTTACATGCGAACCGGTTTCAAAACTTCGCCCTTCCTCCAGGCCTACCAGCGAAAAGCTTGCTTCAGGCGATAGTTCTATACCGGTCAATTTAGTGCGCACACCGCTGGTTTGTTGAATGGAAATTTGCGCCCTTGTAGTTTCTCCAGGCGCCACGCTCTGAAGCTGCGGAGGTGTCACCCCGAAAACCGGTTCCTGGCCAAATTTAACCATGGTTTCAGCCAGTACTCCCGCCGTAGGCAGCAGTACCAACTGGATCAGGGCTTCGCTGGAGAAATCAGCTTCATTTCCTCCGTGAAACTGTACGACTAACTTTTGCTGCTCTCCGGCAGGCAGATGAACTTCTGCTTTCGTTGTGTTCTCGGGGCCTAAGGCAATGGCCGGATGGCTGGAAACCAGTTCCGCGCGAAGCTCTTTTACACTCCGAGAATTATCTATAACTATTTCTGATTGAGTGAGTTGCCAATGACCTTGCGAAGAGATAAACAGGATTTCGGGAGGAGATAACCGGGGATATAAAAGGCGCTCCCCACAAAGCTGGCAATAGATATCTTCTCCAGAGTAAGCACTTTGCCACCCATCTCTGCACTTATGAACGTTCATGCCACATAACCTAAGAGAGTGCGTTGAATTTTGAGTTCTAGCTGAATGATTGTCAAGTAGAGACTGGCCTTTCTTGGATTTATTTTTTGACGACAAATCTTAAAATACCTTTTTAAATACTTTTATTTACATGGAAGCAGCAGACTTTAACGCTTGACAATAATGATGGTTCGCCCTACGATTCGCGCACCCATAGAAGTGGACATGGTTAGCAATGAGTTTGCAAGCTTCGTCAAAGTACCCGCAGTCAGCGCCTCCTGCGGCGGAATTGAGCAGTCCTGTTCTTTGCAGCGGCTGTAAAGAACAATTCAGCCCGATCGGATTTTCGGGGTATTGCGCAAAATGCGGAAAAGCCTGGATACGCTGCCATCAGTGTGGCCGCGTGGTGGACGCGCTCGTCCGGTTCTGCGGCACGGATCGCGCTCCTATCGGCGAACCGCTTTGGGCCGGCGGCAGCTCTCCTAAGTTTGCTTCACTATCGCCTACAATCACCTATATTTCAGGAGGTGTTTGGCATGCGCCGATAGCCTATGCCGGTTACTTGTGGCTGGTTTCAGTTGCAGGTACGGTCTATCGGGTCTCTCCCATGTCATCGCAGGGTTCTGTGGTAGCAAACCTCGGCACTTCCTTTGGCCGGCATGCTTTCGCGCTGGTGCCGGGAGCGGCATTGGCGGCAAGATTTTCAGCCTCTTTCCCGAAAGGCCCCGATCCAAAAAACGAAGATCACGCCGTGCTGATGAATCGCTGGGCCCAGAGCGAACGGATCCTGCTCGCCATAGTGGGCGATAAAGAAATAGCGCTCATTGATCCCGCCTTTCCGGACCAGGTAAGGACCTCGCCGGCGGTGCCTGCCGGTTGCATGTTTGTCTCAGCCGATGAAGGATTGGCCGGGGTTGTAGCCCACCAGGGCCGCTTTGCTACGCTGCAGCATCTTTCCGCCGCAACAGCTCTATACGTTTGGGATTCCAACACTAACCAGCATGAATCCATATCGCTGACGGACAGCAAAATTTGCGGGCCTTTCCTGCTGGGCGGTGATTTCACTGTTTATAGCCAGCAATCCATCAGTTATTTGGCCAACGGCAAGATGGTTTCAAACCGGTTCCCGTTGGGATTCAATGCGTTTATAGATTCCGGCGATTCTGAGACCGAACTTCCGTGGGGACGCCCTCCTTATGTTGCCGGCGGCGGCGGGGTATATGTGCCAGGGATTCGGAATGGCCGCATCACCATGGCCTGGGCCCACAGAAATGAGGCGGAAGTTCGCTTCAATTATTTTGATATGGAATATAACGCTACCTATCGCGATTTAGGCATGGGGTGCCTTCTCTTGAGCGAGAAAAAACAGTTGCGCATCGTACGACAAGGCAATGTCCTGCCCCAACCTGTAGTCCGTGATGACCAGCTCCTCAACCTTCCCGCAACCAGAATATCCGAGGTGTATGCTGCCGTCGCCCAATCCGGCTTTTCTCGTCGGCAAGTGCGCTTATACTCTGACGGCCGGCAGCTCGTCGAGATTGGCGACCATCAGAGACCCTTGGACCTGTTCTTCTTTCCCGGATGTCTATCAATGACGTATCGCAATGCGGCCGAACAACTGGAGATCGCTTCATGGCCCCTCGAGTGATACGTCTCCTGTTTACGTGGCTACTGTTCGGAGCATTGGCTTTTGCCGGCGACACCGGTGTGCTGCTGGACCGGTCAGGCAGCATGAAGCCGCATTATCAGTCCGGGCTCATGCATACGTTGGCTTCGCGGCTGGTCCAGGCTGCCAGTTCACCCGGCCGTCCTGATATTGATCTGTTTGACGAAGGCATAACTGCGCATATCAAGGACCTCGATTCTGCTGACTTCAATTACACCAATAAAAACACGTATCTGAATGATTCGTTGACAAAGGAGTTGGAAGGCCACGCGCGGGTATGGCTGCTGACCGACAACGTGCAGGACACCGGCAACTCCCACGACATGGCGGATTTTTACTCCACCCTGCACAGTGAGGCGGTCCGTCGAGTTTACATATTTCCTCTGCGCCAGCCCCAGGGCGAGCATCAGGGACTGTTGATTTATGCAATTTCTACGCAGGAGAATGACACAACCCTGGAGCAACAGGTGGCGGCCTTCCGCGGCCTGATGAAAGACAAGCAGATTTCAGAGCTGATCATGAAGCCGCTGGGGGAAAACACGATTGAAATTAAGTTGATCGAACCCGCCGCCACCAAAAGGTTCAAAGAAGGCGAGCCGCTCAAGTTCTCTTCTCGCGTAAGCATAGGCCCCAAGTATCCGCACCTGTACTTCGAATCGCTTCCTGTGACCGGCATGAACCTGGAAACGCCGTTCCGGGGAACAACCTGCCTGACCGCAGAGCGGCATGTGAGTTCCATTGACCCCGAGAGGATACAGACCCGCGAAGCGGCCAATTATGTGATTTCGGTGGATTTCGGCCGCGTCCGTCTGAAGCGCTCTCTTTCCTGTATCTGGGAAGCGGCTTTCGAGCGCTCTCATGAAACAGAAGAGATCGATACGCCGTTGGTCGTGAAAGTGCCGCGCGAAAAATTTCGCCTGTCCCAGAAATTTCTGCAGGAGTACACGGCCAATGACGAGCAAGAAGCACAGGCAACCGGCAAGATAGCTGGCCTGCAGGAGTTGCCCAGTTATCTAGCGCCGCCGGAAACAATTGTCCCCATTCGCGTGCCGACAAAGATCATCGTAGATTATCCATTCTGGCCGACCCTGCTTGTCTTCCTGCTTTTGGCCGGCGTGGTCTTTATCGGTTATCTGGCAATCAAATTCCTCGGCGGTATTTCTTTCACCCGAGAAGAGGTGCATGCTGAAACTTTCGAGGGCAAACCTTTACCGGCGGCCGTGAAAAGCGGCGAGGTATCAGTTGCCGGCAAGCGGGTAGGGACCGTTCAATCTGGTATTTTCAGACCCCTTCTTCCGGCGAAGCTTTCTCCCTATCGCGCAGAGGCGCCTATCAGTGCGCCGATCACGTGCATCGCTGGAGACGGATCCCAGTTCCGCCTGATCTTTGGGGCCAATAGCAATAAATCGCAAGACCGGCCAAAGACGCAAAGCGCCTCGGCTGGCCCACGCATAGAGCTGAAAAAGAGGTGAATGCCATGAATCAGACAGCCGTTAAGAGCCGCGCTCGCTGGACGCTGGCCACAATTTTTACCGTCTTTCTGACTTTGAATGTCGCGATTTTAAGTATGGCGGCGATTGCCGCGTTTCATGGCGATTGGGACCGGCTTCCACCCCACATTGGCGCCGATACGCCGATGGGGGTGCGCCTGGGAATCCTGGCCGTCATTCTGCTGGCTAGCTGGTTTTTTGCTCGCGCTCTCTACCGATTGCTGGTTGGGGAGGAGGTGCTGCCAAGCGAATCTCTGTCCCCCGCTTACGGACTGCTTTCCTATCTGGTGCTAGTGGGGGCGGCCTACTGTTTCCTGGGTTACGGCACTTGGCTCTGGCTGCCGGTCTTTTTTCTGCTCGTGCTGATCTGGACCTTATTGGCGCTGTGGTCCCTGGTCGGCTCGCGCGCGATGTTGGGGGGCCTGTGCATAGCACTGCTGACAGTGATCGTAATTATTTTTCTTTTTAATTAAAGGAGGACCCCATGCCGGATCTACAAGGTGCGATTCATCCAACGATTTTCATCGGGTTGGGCGGAACGGGCAAAGAAATTTTGCTGCGGCTACGGCGGCGATTTTATGAGAAATGGCGCGGACAGACCGGCTTGCCCTGCATGGGATATCTCTGGATCGATACCGACTCGCGTGACGTGCTGGCCATGGGCGAACGCATCGATGAAATCGACGTCGAGCTCAAGTTCGAGGAGCATGAAAAATTTGCGCTCCTGCAGAAAACCGTAGGCGAAGATTTAGGGCCGCTCCTTCGCGATAAGAAACGCCACAGTTATATCCATGAGTGGCTCTTTCCTGAAGTTGAGCAGTTCGGGTGCGAGATCGGCAATGGTGCCGGAGCGGTGCGGAGCATCGGTCGACTTACCTTTTTCAACCATTTCGAACGAGTGCGGGACCTGATCACCAGAATTCGCGACAAAGTGACCGATCTGCCCCAGCGCAACGCGACCGCCCGGCTGCTGCCCGACGCAACGATTCATCCGGAAGCCCAGGTATATTTGATCTTTTCCGTTGCCGGCGGAACCGGTTCGGGAATTTTCCTGGATATGGCGTTCCTGCTGCGGAAGATGAATTTCAAAGACATTACCGCCATCATCGCACTGCCCAATGTCTATTTCCCCACCAATCACGGAGAAGAAGCGGGCCGGGCCTACGGTAATTCCTATAGCGCTCTCAAAGAGTTGGAGTTCTTCACCCGCCGCATCAAGCAGGTAGCCAATGCCGGCGATGGCATGCGCACCAGCATCGATTATGAGGTCAATTGGACTGGCACGCCGGAGCGCCCGCCGATCCCCGGACCGCCATTCTCGGTCGCTTACCTGTGCGAAATGCGGAATGAACAGGGAATCGGCGCCGGCAGACGGAACGAACTCTTCCATATGATCGCCGACTCTCTTTTCATGAACTTCCTGCCGGACACATTCAGCACGCAGAAGCGCAGCCGGCTCGCCAATACCTATCAACTGCTGGCGGCCAGAACCGCCGACTGGGTGCCCGTCGCGGACAATGTGCAGTTGGTCCAAAGTTTCTCGCGACGCTATGCCAGCATGGGCATGTCGAAGATCGAAGTGCCGGTGGAGATGGTGCGTGAAGGTTGCGCCTCAGAATTGACGGCGGAGATCTTCGAATACTGGGGGCGGCCCGCGGCCAATCCCAACCTTAAAGGCGCACTCGATCAAGCAATGCGGAACCGGTTCGATGAAGACGGGCTGGAATCCTGGTTCGGCAAAGAATGGAGCACAACGATCCAAAGCGAACTGGCCAAAGTTTTGCCGCCGGAATTGCCGTCTGAAGGCCCCGAAGGCTCGGTTCTGGCAGCTTTTGTCCGCGAATTGCCGGAAAAACTCCAGAAGTTCAAAGAGGCCATGGTGGAAGCTGCCGGCACCACGCCGGCCCGGTGGGGAATCGTCACTCAGATCCTGCGCAATACTCGCGGCAAAGCAGCGCAAGACCTTGGTGATGCCTTGAAAGCATGGATCACAGAATGCCTGGAGCAGCCGGACCTTGGGCTGAAAGCCCTGGCTGGATCGGGCGAGAAAAAAGAGTTCCAAGGCATGTTGCCCCAGTTGATGCATCGTCTCCAGCAGTTTTACAAAGACAACCCTTCCGGCGCCGAGCAGCGGAAACAGCAAATTCAGGGGGAAGCCGAGGAATGGGCGAGACGCCAAAAGCAGTTCCTCGACGAAATGGGGCACGCGTTGGGCAGCATTCCTTTGAAGATGCTGGGCAGCCGAATCTGGACGCTGAAACGTCTGTACGGGAAATTGCAGGAAGCCGCGGAACAATATGTGAAGGCATTGGCCGCCGTCATTCTCACGGAGGAGGCAGCCAAAATCGCGGCCACGGCATATGACTACCTTGCCGACCGCCAGAAAGAGCAGGAGAAATTCCGCGATTCGCTGCCTTCCGTGATCTCCGATATGCGCAAGCTGCGCGCGGATGCGTTGGATATGGGCGTCGCTGACATGGTTATCCGCGTCTTCGATGAGCAACGGGACTTTCCAAAATTTTACGTCCTAGATTTTGATGAGCGCTCGCGCAAGCATCTTCCGGTCAATTCGGAGAAGGAGCAGCGGCGCTTTTTGGATACGCTGCGCGACCGCGCGACCTTGCTGGATGCCATTAACTTTTTCCTCAGGAACGGCTCTGAGGAATTGCGCCAGGGTGTGCGGCATTACGCCAACCGGCGTTTCCAGGATGATTTCCAACTCTGTCGCAACGATCCCCAGGGTCATGCTGGATGTGGGCGGATGGTCGAGGTCCTCACCCATCCCCAGATTCAGGGCGACCGCCAGTTGGTGGAACGCTTTGTAACCGGGGCCATGCCGATGTTGCGGCGTGGAAACAGGCTGGCCGGAGATCAGACCGTAAGGCCGCATGTGTATCTCCGCATTGCCGCCACTGATCGCCAGCCCTACACCGATTTTATTCGCGAGCTGAAGAACAAGCTCACCGCGCTTGGTTTCGAAGAGCCTTCCGAACAGGCCACAGACGATCCCAGCTCCGTGCAGCTGCTCATCGAGACCTATGCGTTTCCTCTTCCCACGGCGGACATTATCGTGAGGGATTGCCACGAAGCCTATTACAACTTCTACCATTCCGGCACGGCCCAGTTCCAGAAACAGAAAAACAAGATCCCTCTGCACCTGCGCAAGGACTGGGAAGGAGAGTTTGAAGACCTGCGTCCGGTAGACGAGAGCACGGCCGACGAGATATTCAAGGCACTGCAGGTTCTGTCATTGGGCGTGCCGCTGCGAATTCTCCGGTTGGTGGTCAACGCCCAACAGCGGAGAGAGTACGAATACCGCAAGTGGGTCCCGCCCATGGCGGAATCAGAATACCTGGGGCACAGGCAGCAAGCCATCGAATTTCTGATTCGGGAACGTAAGGGCCGCGATGATCTGCTGGCTGAAATCCATACGCGGATGGGCCAACTGACGCAGAACAATCCCGCGAGTGCGGAAACGCTGTTCTGGGCCTTCACCTACATGAACCTAAAAGTATTTCTGGATGGCACGCCGGAACATAAGATCGTCGCTGATGCCAGACAGGAAATTTACAAACGTCTTATCGACGGAGGATCGCAGATCGAAGATTTGACGGAGCTTAGCCTGGAGCAAAGCATCGACGCGTGCAAAAGAAAGCTGGGAGACGCAGTGGAGTGGATCGATGGAATTCCTATGCTCAAAGTACTGAAGCCTTTGGTATTGGGCAGATCTGAGGCTGCGGCTTCGGCGGTATCTTGACCGGCAAAAATACATGCAATATGTCACATCGCAGCAAAGTTTGGAGAAGCCTCCAGATCACCGACGCATATCAAGAAACCCGCGACGGGCGAACAGCCAGAGACTTCGCCTTGGAAAAATGGACATACTTCAATCGTGGGTGTTTTGCCGAAACTAAAAAAAGGATGGTGACCGTTCCGTCGAGGTTAACAACATGGGCCAAACCAAACGTGCGATGCGTTGAGGGATGTTAGTCAAGCCAGTTTAGTGGAGTTGACCCCCTAAAATGAGACACGCTGTAGATGAAATTGAGGCGACGAAAGCCTCCAACTTCAATAAAGAACAATAGACCGCAACTGGCAGCTCACAAAGGATTCAATATCAATCACTTAGGAACACGCGATTTCAAGAGAGTTCAACAAGCGCCGGACTCTGGTTCGGGATAGGGGGTCTACCCGGCGGCCCTCGCCGAAGCCCTTTAAATTCAACACCAAGATTTCGCTGGGTGTTGAACCATGTGGAACTCTGAGGTTCTCGCAGCTACAAAATCGACTACAGTGTTCGCTCGGAATCTCACCTCGATTTCGCAAGCTGCTCAATTTAGAGGATTTGTGGTTACGCCTCTGCGGTAGACCCTCTGGATTTGCACCACGTGCTTGGTCCCTCTTTACTCGTGAATTCGGCTCACTTCTCCGGCAGCCTGATCCAAAATTTTTCTGGATGTCAAAACAAGGCAGTATTGGAAATTCATGTTTCGGTCATTCCGACGATCACTAGCATGGAGGGGTGGGACTTTGGAACATATCCATGGCAATATTGCAAATGATCTTTTTGAGAGCTTCGGTGCAAGTTCGACTCGCTGAGGAACGCCTGCGGAGCGTTGAATGTTGAATTTCTATTATCCTCTGCGACTCGGACGCAGGGCATGGCTTAGTTCCAGCGGTGACGATGATGGTCTGAGTCGGCGAGCGCGAGGGTACGAATCGTGGCGTGAAGGAATCCACCGTTCTCTAGTCGAATATGATGAATATCCCGAAGATCGCGTGCTCGAGTGGTTACTGACAGCCACCGGGATGAACCGATTCAGCGTGATTCTCGGAGAACCAGGATCAGGTAAGACTACCCTGTTCAAGGCTTGGTTCCGACGCCTGGCAACTCGCACGACCGAGCCTGCCCTGGGAATGGTCGTTCCTGTGTTGGTTCGACTGCGATCTGTGCCTGCAAAGATCTGGCGGATCAATGATATTAACGATTTGGCAGACGCCCTTTGGAACAATGCGCTGAAAGAAGCGGCGCTATTGGAGAATCGTTTTTCTGGTTTTTATGAGGCCAAACGCTGCCGGGCCTTTCAGCCTGCGTGGCTTCTTGACGGGTTGGATGAACTCCCACCTCAAATTGGAAGAGAGGAGTTTGTTTTTCAGAAACTTGCAATATTGCCGGGGCACAAAGTAGTATCCGCCCGGACAGCTGTTTACGAATCTCTTCGCCACACCGCTGATTCTTACAAAGCTACAGAGAACGAATATGAGATTCTGGGTCTAACGCCCTCCCAGCAGCGGGAGTTCCTCCAACAGGCATTGCCGGGAGAGGGAGACAAGGCAGAAAATCTCTTCCAAGATATTCAGCGAAACATACAGGTGAGCCTGCTGGCTGCCAACGCCCTAATGCTGAAGCTGATGGCTGAAGTAACGACGGCAGTGGGACCAGCATTTCGGTTGCCGGCTTCTCGCGCTGCATTCTATCAGGTAGCGATTGACAAAATGTGGTACGAGAAATTAAAGGCTGACACCATCGCGCTGGGCCTCCGTGAAGAACGAGACAGATATCTCACAAAGGCCGCTAGAGCTATGGGTTTGGTGACTCTAAGGGGTACATTGTCCTCAAAGATGCCCAAGACCTTGGAGCGTGGTCTCAGAAGCTCCGGTCTCATTCGTATAGATGATCTGACGCGCACCTTTGAGTTCATGCACCTTACATTTCAGGAGTATTATCTCGCCCGCGCACTGGTCACCGCGAATCCTAGAATCAGCCTGGAAAAGCACTGGGGCGATTCCCGGTATGAAGAGACGTTGGCGCTAATGATTTCGCTTCTTGCTCAGCAAAACCGATATAGAGACATTATGGAAGGAATCCAGTGGCTAGTTGGTTCGGGCCTCCGGAAACATGATCGCAATCCACAAATACTGTGGAAGTTGGGAGCAAGCCCGTTGCGGGTAGCTTGTCGAGTTTTAGCGCGCTCCGCTATGTTACTGCCGGAAGGCCAGCTCGCCTCATTTCTTCTAAACAATATAATAAAATCAGGCAATTTGTTGTGCAATGTAGCTATTAGCCGTGAACGGTTCGTTCCACCGATGCTTTTATTGCATCTGGCCCGGGAGAAAGATATACCAGTTCGTGAGGGAGTTGCGGAGAATGCCAACGTTCCTCCCAACCTCCTGGTTGACCTCGCCGACGACGAGAGCGCCCACGTACGCGCAGCAGTGGCGCGACATGTCAATACGCCAGCTGCGGTCTTGGCTGATCTAGCGCAGGATCAACACGAAGACGTTAGGGGTGCTGTTGCATACAATCCAAACAGCCCTGTCGCAATCCTGGCTGACCTGTCTCGCGACCCAGGGCACTGGGTTCGCGAAGCAGTCGCCTGGAACACCAACGTTACTCCCGAAATCTTAGCTGAGCTCGCATGGGACAGGTATCCCTTTGTGGCCGCCGAAGCGATAAAAAATAAAAAGCTGCCACGCAACGTCTTGTCTCAGCTGGCTCGAAGCGGGAGCGAACCCATACGCTGGACAGTAGCGGAGACTGTGAACACCCCTTACAATGTTCTGATTGAACTGGCACATGACGAAAGTGCTCATGTGCGCAACCGAGTAGCATCGAACGAGAACACTCCAGCCAATATATTGGCTGAGCTGGCGCGCGATCCGGACGACTACGTGCGCTCGGGTGTGGCGGCTAACGTCAACACTTCTTCAGACATTTTGACCGACCTAGCTCACGACTCAAGCAGCTCTGTCCGTCAGGGAGTCGCGGTGCACAAGAACACTCCTTTTAGTATCTGGTCGAGGCTGGCACACGATCCGGACGAGTACGTGCGTGCAACTTTCGCAGAATGTCAAGATATTCCCGAGGAAATATTGGCTGAGCTGGCACGCGATCCAGAAAGCAGTGTGCGCTTGAGTCTGGCAACATATTCGCGTATTCCCATCAACTTGTTGGTGGAGTTTGTGCAGGATCCAGATTTAAACGTGCGTGCCGCAGTCGCGGGCAATCGGTATGCTCCTCCGAACCTCCTGGCTGCCCTTGTGAAGGACCAAACCGTAGAGGTGCGCGCTGCACTCGCGGGAAATAGAAATGCTCCTCCTAATGTTTTGGCCCGGCTTGGGCGATGTTCAGCTACTCGGGTGCGACAGGAAGTGGCAAAGAATCCGAGTACGTCTCCCGATGTACTGGCGACTCTTGCGCGCGACCAAGACGAGTCGGTCTGTCTGACGGTAGCGAAAAATCCCAACACCTTGTTGGAGGACCTACGCGAGACCGAGCGATCCACCTCCACTCGTCACGCTACTTAGGCTATGACTCATAGGAATCTGTGAACAGGGGGAAGATTTATCAGCGGACAGTCGCAGGCTAATCAATGAACCCAGGAAGACATTGGGCGACGCGGAAAAGAAGCACCGTGGTTCCATCTTCGATATTGAGTCTGGAGGAGCGCCTGTTGAAATCAGCATATTCTGGATGCTCCTGGCTGCGCCCTCGCGCTCAATTATCTTTCTCTTTCCGAACATATCACTTACTGTATACACTGGGTTAACCGCGAGGCAGAGCACTGCGGAATACCAACAGTTGTGCCCGTCGGGACAACACTGAAAACGAGGCTTATCAACCGCATGCCTCCCTGTGAACCTGCAGACTTGTCAGCTTGTGGACAGAACAATGCTACGTCGTGAGGCAGCAATGAATGCACAGGAAATGCTCTTACTTAGAAGCCTCAATTCTGCTCTCGAACTCAAACCAAGCACAAACACACTTCTCGCTGATGAGGTAAACGGCCTCGGCGCGACAATAGGTTTGAATGGAGCAGAAACGCTTCACTTGATCGAAGCTTTGAAGGAAGCTGGGTTCCTGGAGTTAAATTGGCCAGGCAGAATATCTGTAACCCGCAAAGGGAGGTCTGCTTTGAATCAGGCAAACACCTCAGGCGACCAAATTTCGCTCGGACCGGGGGCTGTGTATGTCAAGAATTCGCAGATAGGGGCGGGAGCGGCTGTAGGCTCAAATGCGATGGCCGCAGGAGCTGTCAAAATCGCGCGGGAACGACCGCCAGTACATCTGGAACACACTATCGCCGAGCTGATTGCGGCTCATCAGCATCTTGTTCGAGAACACTCGATGTTGCCGCCCTCAGCTCAAGACCTCGCACAGCAGTTGACAGAAGAAACCTACTCGATTCAGCAGGAGATGCGCAACCCAACTCCCGATAAGATCTCCGTCGAGCAGCGATTGGACAGAGCCAAAGGGTTTCTCGAAAAGCTCGGCGGCGTCGCTGCTGCAGCGGCTACGCTCAAGCCTGCCCTGGAATTTCTTCATCGCAGCTTCGATTGGCTGACAAACTACC
This sequence comes from Candidatus Angelobacter sp., assembly GCA_035279585.1. Classification (GTDB taxonomy): domain Bacteria; phylum Acidobacteriota; class Terriglobia; order Terriglobales; family Acidobacteriaceae; genus Angelobacter. The sequence goes on from DATEHN010000014.1 coordinate 28,691, forward strand.
TTCGGAGCATTGGAAGTTGAACTTCCACTGCCCTCTGGGATTTCAAAGCGCACCCTGAACGAGTACCGCTCGGAAAACGTAAGGCGGAGTCGGTGAGGATTGCGCTCCTGTCGTCTTGAAGAGAACAAGATTGTAGGCGATTTTGTAGCTGAGAGAACCACAGACTTCTATTCTCTTCAACTGACTTCAACGAGCAAGGTGCAACGAGTTCAATATCAATCACTTAAGAACAACAGATTTCAACAGCGTTCAATAGGGGATAGAATCTGGTTCGAGACCAGGGGGTCGGAGGTTCAAATCCTCTCTCCCCGACCATTATGTTTCAATAGCTTACATCAATTTCTGGGTTCGCCGCGGTTCTTGCAACTTTCATTGTGGAACTCTTGTACTTCATAATTCGCATGGCGCCACAATTATGGTAGTTAATAGCATGGATGGTCTTTCTGAGCAGCGCAAGCGATGACGTCCTCCGCTCCGGCCTAAACGCGCCGCTTTTCAGGCGGCGCAAGCCCCCGCTCCGGACGCCATTGCTTCTCTCAAGATCCTGTTGTTCCCACCAGGTCCACTGGTCTAGTTTTACTCCGCCCCGCTGGCCTAATTTTCCGCCGCCCTTGACATATGGCGTGATCTGCCGGCGGCAGAGCCTGGAAAATCTGTGTATAGGAGGTGTTGATCTGAGGGAGATTCGCGGTTTGCTGGCCTGGCTTGACTCACATAAAAATCGGCATCAATTGTTTCGGGAGAACTCCGGAACGAGGACGGCATCCCGTAGACGCGCAGTAGACTTATGTAAAAAAAATGAAGAAAGCAATTAGCAGGTTCGGTAAAAGTCCATTGGGAGTATCCTTACAAAACGATGACCCGCAAAGTTGAGACTGTAACAGTTCCTTTTCATGTGGCTGCGGTGGGTGAAGAAGAAGTTCAGGCTGCCGCAGAAGTAATCCGTTCGGGCTGGCTGACCATGGGGATGCGCACTCTTGAATTTGAGCGCCAATTCGCCGCCTACGTGGGTGCCCGTCATGCGATTGCAGTGGCTTCCGGCACTGCTGCCCTCCACCTCGCGCTGGAGGCTGCCGATATCAAAGCCGGTGACGAAGTTCTTGTGCCTGTCACAACTTTTACCGCTACCGGCGAGGTTGTTTGTTATATGGGCGCTAAGCCGGTGCTCGTGGACGTGCAGCCCGGCTCTATGAACCTCGATTGTAAAGATGCTGCGCGGCGCATTACCCGTCGAACTCGGGCTATTATTCCTGTGCATCTTGCCGGCGTCCCTTGTGATATGGAAGAGATCCACGCACTCGCTTCTGAATATAACTTGCACGTTGTTGAAGATGCTGCGCATGCTTTACCTGCTTCTTACCGTGGACAACGTGTCGGTACCCTCAGTGAAACAAGCGCCTTCAGTTTTTACGCGACAAAAACTCTGACAACGGGCGAAGGTGGCATGCTCACCACTGATGACGACAAAATAGCTGAACGGGTGCGGATTATGCGCCTGCATGGGATCGAACGCGATGCATGGAAGCGGTACAGTAATGAGGGTTCCTGGTTTTATCAAGTCCTCGCTGCCGGCTTCAAATACAACATGACTGATATTGAGGCAGCTATCGGGTTGGTGCAGCTTGGAAAGTGCGATGAACTCGCTGCGGCGCGGCAGCGGATCGCCAGTCGCTATTTCACCGCTTTCTCCGCTATCCCGGCGCTGGAGATGCCGGCTAGTTATTCCGATCGCCAGAGTTCCTGGCATTTATATGTACTGCGTCTCCACCTGGAGAAATTATCCATCAACCGCGATCATTTCATTTCTGAACTGAAGGACCGCGGAATCAGCACCAGCGTGCACTTCATTCCGCTTCATCTTCATCCATTTTATCAAACAGCATTTGGACACAGGGAGGGGGAATTCCCTCAGGCTGAAGCTCAATACGCTCGGGCTTTGTCTTTGCCTATTTACCCTACGATGACGGATGTAGAGATTGAAGCAGTCATAGCTGCGGTATCAAATGTAGCACGTACTTTTCTGAGGTAATTGAGATCATTTCAGAGCAATGAACCCACGGGTTTACCGCAACGTCGGAAATGGCTCCTTGGACATTGTGACTGCCGCTTTGGCTCTTGTGTTGCTCGCCCCCCGCTGTTCCTCTTCAAGCAGTCTTTACGTGCGGCGAAGGCCCTACAGCGGAGCGGGTGCTTTGCAACCAGTCTATCGCTGGCGGTCTCAAAACCATTGTCGCCCAGAACACGGCGCCAAGTTCCAGCACGGTAGTTATTCCCTGCAAAATTGATGTGCATCAGGGAGTCAAGCGATTCATGTCCCTGGGGAATAATGTTGTCTCACGCAGATTTGAGACGGCCAGGAGCTGCATGAGGAATCGTTCTGAACCGATAGCAAAACCACCGTGGGGAGGCATACCAAAGCGAAATGCTTCAAGGTAGCCTTCAAACGGTTCTACAGGCAAGCCGCGCTGCGTGAGGGCCTGCACGTAATCCTCGTAGCGATGCAGTCGCTGCCCTCCTGTGACGAGTTCCACGCCTCGAAATAACAGATCAAAGCCATTGGAGTAACGCGGATCAGACGGATTAGAATGGGTATAAAATGGCCGTTTCGCCATGGGATAGCCTGTAACAAACAGGTAGTCCGACTGGTACTCCTGTAATGCCCATTCCCCCAGCCATCGTTCGTGCTGCGGACTTAAATCCTGTTCGTTGCTGCAGTCCTCACCGTAGCGTTCGTGAATCAGCTTCTGGGCATCAGGGAAGTAGATGCTGGGAAATTTCTCCGGCGCCAGTGGCATCTTGACTTTCAGTTGGTCAAGTTCCCGCTTGCATTGAGTTTCCAGGAGCCGCAACATTGAGCGAATCAGGGCCGATAAGAGCGTCATGATGTCAAAATGGTCTCGAATAAATCCAAGCTCCACGTCCAGACTCACATATTCATTCAGGTGCCTTGTTGTGGAGTGGGGTTCGGCGCGGAATACGGGCCCAACTTCATACACTCGTTCGAAGACGCCAACCATAATCTGCTTGTAAAATTGCGGGCTCTGCGCGAGAAAAGCCTTGCGACCGAAGTAATCGAGCGCGAAAACGTTTGCTCCGCTTTCAGTGGCAGATGCAACAATCTTGGGGGTCGAAACTTCGGTAAATCCATTGCTGTTTAAATGATCGCGAAAGGCAGCCAGCAGGGCTGCTGAGAGCGCGAAGATTGCCCTGCGATCAGGGTGTCGCAAACCAAACGGTGCATTGTCAAGAAAAGTGTCCAAACCCACGTTGAACACGGCCTTGTTGATTGGAAAAGGAGCCACCGCAGTGACTGGTGAGACGATCGTAATCACGGGTGCATGGATTTCGTAGCCACTGGCTGCATTTTTCTCAGCAACAACCAATCCTTCAACCTGCAGCACGCTTTCGGTTTGAATGGCTCCCAACGCGTCGAGCTGGTCCTTCTCCTCCACCAGGATCTGAGCGATCCCACTGACGTCGCGCAGCAGGAGAAACCCAAATTTGGCTAAACGGCGGAAGTTGTGCATCCAGCCGGCAATAAGAACTTTTTCTCCAATACGCGAGCTGAGGTTTACAATACGTGTGCGTTCCATCTGCATTTAAAGGATCGGCGATTTAATCTGCTGAACTCGCTGCGGTGTTGTTTTGATATGCAACGGAATTTCTATCTTACCATGCAGATCCGGACGCAATCAAAGCGTCAGCGCTTGCGGTGTAGCTTGAATTTTCTAGCCCTTGTATTCCATCAAAAAAAACCAGCCATAAAGTGAGCGGGGCTTTCTATGGTTGGGCACGGAAAGCCCGTAATCCTTGTCCTGCTCAACAATCCAATCCTCAGCCTCACCAAAAACATGACTGAAGTAAACACGGGTATTCCCTTCAGGGAACAGTGTACCTTCGGAAATCATGCCGCGCTTGCAGTGCGCTTCAAAAGAATGTTCTTTGACTTTTGCTACTTCTGGATATGTTGCTTAATTTAGAATATCCTTCCATTTTTCCTGAGATCATTCACCTGCATTCGTTGGTGCTTTATTAACGGCAGCGAACATACACACTGGTGCCTACGGGGCCGGCGCGCAGAGGCATGACTTCGTGAAATCCGGCTGAAGTCAGGAAGTGATTTATCTCTTCCGGCATTGGATTCCCCTGGTAATGTTCTCCGTAATTCATCTCAGTCTGAATGAACTCGACATGCGATAACGTATTTTCCGCGCCTCGCAGTGCGTCGAGCTCCCCCCCCTGTAGATTCATTCCAAGTACATTAAAGTCTTCCGCGCGCCAGCCATCGGGAAGTTCTTCTCGCATGATCGTATCAAGCTTTCGCACTGGGACGGTAGTCTCCTCGGAAACTCCGAAGGCAGTATCGGCCCATGAGACAAACTCAGCCGCTTCGCTGGGGGTACTGCGCTCGAGCATATAGTCAACCCATTTCGAGAAGTCCACCGGCTTCCGGGTGGAAGAAAATAGCGTGGAATTCGTAACAAAAAATCTTGTCTCGCCGTCATGATCACCCACGGCCCCGTTAAAAGTGGCAAAACGCGTGACTGGTTTGGTGCGCAGAAAAGCAGCCATCTCATTCTCAAGAAGGGTCAGCCGGTCAATATTGCGTTTCAATTCGTCGTAGACGCCCGGATGGGCCTCCACATAAAGCACTTTTTCAAAATTCATTAACATGTAGGGGACGGATTCCTGGCCTATATTTGCTCCCAAATGAATCACGCCGCGAGGCACAACGTTATGTTCGCGCATCAGCCGGGTGAGAAAAAAAACGTAGCCACCATGCTTCAACAAGTCGACGCGCGGAAGAGTCTCGGGTGATACCCCGGAGTCCAGCAGCAAATCGAACGGCAAGCCTTTCAGAGAAATGCCTGCCCGCTTTGGGGAGGGCTTATTTTGGTCGCTCATATCCAGTGGGCGAAGAGTGCCTTAGCTTGCGGCGAAAACTGATCAAAAACTGGGCGCGGAACCAGGGGGACTCGAATGTCTTTGGCTGCTGCTTCGTTATGCAGACCCGGCAAGACTGAACCCGGACGAAGCGGCTCAAGATTAAGCCACCATGGCGAGTAGCCAGCAGAAAAGACAACACGCGAGTGAGGAGACCGGTTTTGCACCCGTCCATGCCAAAGACGGCTGTCCATAATAAGGGCACTTCCTTCCGGTCCGAGCACAATTCTGCCCGTCGCACTCCTCCCCGACTCGCTGGCATAGCCAGATGCAGTAGGATTGGTAGTCAGACGGTGCGATCCGGGAATCACCATGGTCCCACCGCTATCGGCATCTGGTGGCGTGAGTGCCCAGAGCGATGTCAAATGCATGGGATTATCAAAATAAGGTGACCGGATGTAGCTGGCCTGCGTCTGGTCGAAAGGCCAATCGGCGTGGAGCGATTGGTTGCCAACACCGGAGCGGTTGAGCAGCAGAGTGGTATACGAAATCCGTGCCGTGCTCCGAAATAACATCTCAGCGATAGCAATGACCAACGGTGTTGCCAGATATTCTGCGATCATGGGAGCGTGATTGACAGCTCCAACGAGCAGTCCGACTCCGGAAGAAATGGTGAAGCAAGAACCTGGCGATTCGAACAGGTCATTGAAATAATGGCAGAGGTTTCGACACAGCATCTGTGGAACCAGATTTTCGATGAGGCAAAATCCATCTTCCTGTAGTGCCTTCACATACCGCTGAGCCAGTCCCTCTTCTGCAGAGTCACTACAGGAGGCATATGCCACTGGCACTCTGCAGGCTTGAGTTCCTTCACTTGTCATAAGCACAAATCCTTATTGATCTGTTGGCAACACAGCCCATGCATGCATGCATGCTTGCTTGCTTCACTCTTTTAGAGGCATGCGTTCCGGCCATAAGATCGGAATATGTCATAGAGCACGTCCAGTGCGCAATCTGAAGGTTCCGCAAGATCGAAATAGACCTTAAGAATGTCGTTGTTGTCTGCTCCAGAAGTAATAAACGGGCAGGCCAGCCAGAGCAATGCAAAAACCAATGAGGCTGCCTCCGGGACTTTTTTGAAATTGCAACAATACCAATGATACAGCTACAAATGCCACGACCGCAGTGACGACTGGATGGCCAGGCACGCGGAATTGCTTTATAGAGCTTTCACCGTTTATTTTGTCCCGCCGCCTAAAAATAAAAACAGACAAAGCGGTCAAGGCAAAAAATAACAGGTCAACGGCCATTACATAGCGAATGATTTGCTCATAGGAACCCGATAGCGCGATAATTATGGCCCAGATGCACTGTAACATAATGGCCATCACCGGGACCCGAAAGCGAGGATGAAGCCAGGAAATACTCTTGAAGAACACTCCGTCCTGGGCCATCGCAAAATATACCCTGGGAGCTGTGAGCATCACCTGGCTGAGCCAGCCCAGCGTCGATATGACGATGAAAGCGTCTATCAAGACCATCCCTTTGCGGCCCAGCAGGCGGCCCATCACGTCAGATACCGGAGTCATACTACTGGAAAGGGCGGCTATACCCAGAGACCGAATGCAGACGATGTTCACCAGGAGATAGATGCTTACCACTCCCGCAAAACCCAGCAGAATACCACGCGGCAGGTTCCTCTCGGGATTCCGGATTTCTCCCGCGATGTATCCTATGCGCTGAATGCCTCCGTAAGAGAATAAAACCAGGGGCAGGGCACCCAGCACTGCTTCCAGAAGACCCTGGGGTACTGATGATCCAGAGGATTGCATCAATGAGGCCTTTTCGGGCAGCAGCAACCACCCGCACACAATCAACACTGCAAATGCCGCAATTTTTGTTGCGGCGAAAACATTTTGGGTCGTGCCTCCGGAACGCACACCCAGGCAGTTGATCAGGGCTATCAAAGGCAGCAGGATACAGATGATCAGTCCCGGCCTGACCGGAAGATGGGTGAGTGCTATCAGGTAGTGGGCTGAAACTACAGCGACTGATGCAATCGCACCAGTCTGGGTCACCAGAAGCATGCACCAGCCGTACATAAATGCGAGAGCGGGATGAAATGCTTCGCGAAGATATACATACTGACCTCCCACAAGTGGCATTCGAGCTGCAAGTTCAGCATAGGTAAAGGAGCCGAATAAAGAGAAAATGCCACCCACGACCCACACTAACAAAACCATGCCGGGTTCCTGGACTAGTCGCGCAATAGTTGCAGGTAAAACAAAAATTGATGCGCCAATGATCCCCCCCAGCACCATTAGCACAGTATCGAAAAGGCCAAGTTTCCTGGCCAGTCCCGAGTCAGTACGCGGTGTGGCTGACATCGTGATGCTGTCGTGTCCGGGCCCGGCCACCATTGGCTTAACTTTTGTCAAGAGAAGCTCCTGACAATCGAGCTACCAAATTTGCAATTGACTCCGGAGTTTGAAAATTTTCCGGGACTATTTCGTCGTCAGGGACATCAAAAGCAAATTGGCTTTCCAGATAACTGACCAGAGTTGTCAACTCCATAGAGTCCAGAATGCCGGAATCAAGCAACCTGGTTTGGCTGTTGAGTTCATCGCGTTGGCGGTCGCTCCATATCCTGGCCTGCAAATGTTCAATGATTTTCTGTTCGATTGCATTCATCCTCTGGCCATCCTCTCCAAGGTGCCGCGGTCGATCTTTCCAGTAGAGCCATGAGGCATCTCCTGTAAAATTCTTACCTCTGCTGGGACCATGTGGCGAAGTACTCGCTGGAAACAATGTTCCAGGAGCAGTTGGGGCGCAAGGTCCGGAGTTGAACTACACACGAAAGCTATCAGCCGCTCTTCTGCTACTATCACAGCAGCTTCTGCAACTGATGGATGTGTGCACAACGCCACTTCAATCTCTCCAAGTTCTACACGATGCCCCCGGATTTTTACCATGTGATCCCGGCGGCCATGAAAGACAAATGCTCCGCTTATATTGAGCTCAGCAAAATCTCCTGTACGGAAGCAGCGGCCGCGCAGAGGAACGCCGGCTGGAGGCTGATAACGTAGACGGGTGCGCTCCTCATCATGCCAGTATCCCTGAGAGACTATGGGGCCATAGGCCACTAATTCCCCAATCTGTCCCGGCCAGGAAATCAGGCGGTCATCCTGATCAATCAATACGACTTCGGTACCTGCACAAGCCCGTCCGATCGAAAATGGACCCAAGGGATCCCATGTATTGCGATCAATCCGTTCAAAAGTGCAGACATTAGTCTCTGTCGGGCCATAAAGGTTCGCAAACTCGGTGTGCGGCAGCAATTCTAAAAGGCGGGCTAGCACGCGAGGGGGGCATGGCTCGCCTGCAAATAAGATGAGCCGCAAACAATCGAGCTTCCTGCCAGCCAGATTGCCACGCTCTACCAAGCCAGCCAGGACCGAGGGCACGGTATAAAGCACGGTAATACGCTGCTGCTCGAGCCATTCCGCGAGTCTCACAGGAAACGCAAGAGAGTGAGCGGCGGCCAACACCAACGTTGCTCCAGCCAATGCGGAAGCAAAGAGATCAAAGGTCGATAAATCAAAATGAAGCGGACTCACACCTGCGACCCGGTCGTTCGAACACAGGTCAAACTCCCGAGCTGCCCAGGCGGCGAAGGCGTGCACATTTTGATGGGAAAGCATCACTCCTTTTGGCTGACCGGTGGATCCTGAGGTATAGAGCAGATATGCCAAGCCGGATGCTTTCAGCGGAGTCTCGCTCGGCATGGAGAAACCGGCGTCAGTTTCGCGCAGAAGATCCTGAATGGTCTGTGCTGGTATAGACGTCTCTTGGAGAACGCGCTTCAACTCGACCGACTGCAGATCTTCGGAATAGCAAATGAACGATGGGGAACAATCTTCAACGATTTGACGAAGACGGGATGCCGGAGAGCCAGTATCAAGAGGCACGCAAACGCACCCAGCTCTCATGGCCCCATAAAGGCCGGCAATGGTCAGAGGATGCTTTGAAGAAAAAAAAACAACCCGCTCTCCAGTTACAATACCTCGGCGACGAAAGGCGCCAGCGATGCGGTTGCTGAAGAAATCTAATTCCAACCAGCTCAGTGTTTTCCCGGCAAAAACAACGGCATCTGAGGCCCCCCTTTGTGCCGCAGCTTCCGTTAACGCATGGTGCAACAGTTGGCTTTGCATAATCATGGAAGTCGCTTTCCTATGAAAACCCCAGTCTCTGTTGCACACTTTGCAGCGAACTGAATTTTATACGGCCTGAGCGAAGCATAAGATCAGCAGATCTCCCGTACCACATAGAAAGCTTCCGCCGCTGCTTGGCAGATTGAGAGTCCCCGCGCTTGTGCCACCATCCGAATTCCTTCAATCGAGCGAGGGTGAGGATATTCCCGGAGTTCACTCCGATATTTTTCCATCGCACGTAATTTCAGTTCCAGGTGCTTTGAGATGTTGACATATACGTGCGGGGTGAACCTCCGCAGGATCGGGTCCTGCCACTCGGAACTTGATAACGTTTCAAAGGCCCAGATTCGGCTGGGAGCATTATCTACTCGAGGTCTGAAGGCGGTCAAAACGGCCTGGTTCACCATACGATGGTCGACGTTCAGGTCGCCGGCTTCATGACACAAGACCATATCAGGATTGAATTGATCGCGCTCTTCCTCAATAGCAGCCGCCAGACGCAGAAGCGGCAGAGTATCGAAGCGATTATCAGGCAGATCCAGGCGCCGGTATTGATGGATCCCCAGCACCGCCAGGGCTTCAGAAGTCTCCTGAAGGCAAAGCGCAACGTCGTCAGGCGAAGTGTTCCGGGAAGTAGTGACTCCGCTCAGGATGACCACGCGCACCTCCGTCCCTTGCTCCACGAGCCGAGCCATGAGACCGCCGCAGCCGAGCACTTCATCATCCGGATGTGCGGCTACCACCAACGCTCGTTTGATTCCCTGGATCAAAGCTGCACCTCGGTGGCAACAGTCCTTCTTCTTGAGAGTGCCCGGAGCAGAATTTCCGTAACGCGCTCCCTGCCCCGGCCGTGCACCAGGGCGCGTCCTGCTTGCGCCATTTGTTTCCGGGCACTGGCATCGGCTGCAAGACTGGTAACGGCACGCGGCAGCACATCGGGATCGGCCACCACGCCACAGCCTCTTTCGGCCAGCGCGCGAGCGGTGAGGTGCTGGTGATCTTCAACGGGCCACAAGATCATCGGCACACCCAGGGCTGCGAACTCATAAGCCGAGTATCCCGCAGCAGTCACGGCCATATCGGCAGACCACATAAGTTCTGGCATATTCTCCGGTGCACGAAAGACTGACAGCCGGCCTCCTGCTTCACGGGCCAGAGCAGCTAATTTGTCAGATTCGGGAAATAAAGGTCCGCATACGACCTCTATTCTGGCCTGAGGTAAGCTTGACAGCAGAATACGTGTCACAGGTATTGTGGTTTTAAAAAAATCTGTTCCACCCATGGAAACAAGCACCCGGTTTGCATTCTCACTCACCTCGCGCGTCTGGACCAGCCACTGATCGAATGCACGCCGCAGAATCCAATAATCCGTCCCTTGATAGATTTCCTGGACAGAGGCTTTTCTGGGCAATCTCCATTCCGGAACAACATGGGGCTCAAACACAATATCTGCTTCAGGAGCGGTGGGCGACTGATCGCTTAGAACAACAACTGCCAGCTCTGTAATCGTCTTCCTGATGGAAACTACCGCGTCAGCAGGCAAAAACGGACTGTCTATGACGAGCATATTCGGAGACATCCGCCCAAATGTTGTGGTGAAATCCCGCGGTTCCCCGAAATAGTAAGGGAATCCTTCTGAATGAAGGACCTGTTCAATGCGAGCATTGGCGTAAGACAGAAAAAAGGAACACTCAGCAACTCCTCTTAGTTCCTGTGCGAGCGCCAGGCAACGAAAGAGATGTCCGAGGCCAATTTGGGGGCTCGCTGCCGACCAGAAAACAATGCTGGCTGATTCCATGTCTTATGCGCTCGCATTCGACCGTGTAAATACATTTCCGGCAGCGACAACGGCGTGCCGAAGCATGTCGGTAAGACCGGAATCCAAAGATATCGCCGTCTTGTATCCAAGGTAGCGCGCGGCACGGGAGATGTCCGGAATTCTGGTCCAAATTTCACGATCTTCGGTGCGATCGCTCCCTATAAAAGGGATGAATCTCGGTTTGAGATCCCGCGCGTTGAGAGCGATTACTCGCTCCGCCAAGGCGGCCACCGAGACAGGCTCAGAGCTATTGCCGATATTAAAAATGAACTCTCCATTCGTATCCGAAAAAAGCGCCTGCATCACGCATTGCACGCCGTCGTCAATGTGGCAAAAGCTGCGTACCTGTGTACCTGGCCCGTAAATTACAGGCGGCTCGTTCCGGGCGACGGCATTCACAAAACGGGAAACAACAAAAGCAGGCCGCTGCTGGGGGCCGTACAAATTAAAGAACCGCACGACTCGCCAAAGCCGTGCACCCAGGGCGCGAAAATGAGCTACGAACTCTTCGCCCTTCAACTTTGATTCCCCATAGACTGATTTCGGCGCAAGCACTGCGGTCTCGGGAATCGGCTGTACCTGCGAGTCACCGTAAACTTCTGATGACGAAGCAAACAGCAACTTTTCAATTCCGGCACGATAGGCTGAGTCAAGCACATTCCAGGTCCCAATTTCATTGACCTTTCTGACCGTGTCACCATTGCGCTCGGTGTAATCCACACCAACTGCTGCAGCCAAGTGAGCAACCGCAGTGCAGTCTTGAACAGCCCGCTCTACCACAGCACGATCAACCACATTGCCATTGACATACTCGACCTGATCCGTTGCCGGAGGCAGGAGATCCAGTATTCTTATCGAATAATCAGGACGTAAGCGCTGGATGGCCCGGGCCAGAGCAGAGCCCACAAACCCGGAACCTCCGGTGATCAATAAACGTTCCATATTTTTCCCTTCAAATCAGGGATTGCAACCGCTGGAATGAACTCGGCATAATAGACTGAAACAGGTTCTCACTGCCACACGGAATGCTATTTCGTCTCAAAAAATCTCGAAGGTCCTCTGAAACATCAAACGAACTACCGTGAAAAGCCCCGGGCCTGATTTCGAGGAGACTCCATCCAGGAGGTAAACTCTCGATCAGTTCTTTATTGGCCCGGAGCGAGATCAGAATGCCTTGCTCTCCGGGACAATTATCGAGCGCATAAGTTCCGGATGGGAGCAACTGACAATACACGCGGGAACCGCCAGACAGGAGTTCCGTAAATCCGTTCGGTCCTGTTTGCACAGTCCAGCCTTTCCATTCCAGTTCCTGAAACCATTTATGCAGAATTGCTGAAAGGGCTGTTTCGGCAGCTTGATCGTCCAGAGGCTGCGGATTTAGAGATTTGCGTACTTGTGCCGGCGCACCGGCAGCCAGCACTCCGGCCGGCAGTGATTTTGTCACTACGGAACAGGCGGCCACAATCGTATTCTCGCCGATGCGAACGCCCGGCAATACAGTGACGTGGTGTGCCAGCCAGACATTCCGTTCGATGTGCACGGGATCGTAAGTCGCGCCAAAACCTTCAAGTACGGAATGTCCAAAATGAAAGCCGTGCGTCCACACCGAGAGATAGTCTCCCGACCCTACCTGGTCTTCAAGCTCGATCAGGCGATTTGCATTCAACATGGTGTAGGAGCCCAGAGCCACGCGATGCCCGATCCTCACTCTGGATGTTGACGCATAGTTGCCGCCACCGCCTACCTGCAGATGATCACCTAAAAAAAGCAAATCGCCGGCCTCAAAAGAGCGACACGTAATGGAGACTTGATCGAGAATGCGCCCGGCATGGCCCATAGAACAGCGCTCGGCTACGAATAGCCGCACACCTGCATGGATCGCACTACGGGCGCCAATGGTAAGCGATTGTGACCGGAGATCGCATCCCTCGCCGATCATTACACCATCGCCAATCTCAATCTCGTCACCAGCCAGAGTAACATTGCCCGAGAGCACTACGTTGCTTTCCACCTTGAGCCGCCTCGCTGCAATTCGTACACCTAGACCCTCGCAATGGATACCGAGAGACGATAGGGACCCGCCACCCGTGAATAGCACATCGTGTGTGATGGTCATTTCAGGTTGAACTCCGCCGGGAGCCGCGCATCAGGCGCTGGAAATTACGAACGAAATTGAGAAGTTCCTTCTCGTCTGCATGATCGAGAGCATCGGCAAAGCCTGGACAGCGATCGGCAAAAACCGGCCCTTGAATACCTTCAATTGCAGCGCCTGTCATTTCGGTCTTCACCATGCTCGCGCTGAACAATCGAATCCCTTTCGCGCTGGCATCACGAAGCCTTGACTGGTTTAAACGGAGATAGGCCGCAGTCACGCTATCAAGATTTGCGCCTTCCAAATCGCAAGCCATGTAGGCCTGCACGAGGTTGGCTGATCGAAGATTGGCTTTGCGGAGTGACATGGAGCGAGGCGGATCTCCGGTCAGCATGGCCCGGTAGAGATAAGCCTGGTCCAGATTGGCCGCGGTAAGATCGCAGTCGCGGAAAAAAGCGGCCCGGGCGGAAAAGCCGGTCATATCGGCCGCAGGTATTGATGATTCGACAACATGAATTTTTTCAGCAGCTACATACCGGAAAACCGAGGTTTCAAAGCTACAACGGACAATACTGGCCTCAGTGAAAGTAGCTTCTGTAAAGTCCGCGTTGCCAATAGAAGAATCTATCCACCGTGCTTGTTGCAAATCAGCATGGGTAGCCGCAAGGTTATTCAGCGAACAAGAGTGAATGTCCGCTCCGGACGCGTTCAGTCCGCGGGCGTTGATTCCCGATCCCCGTACACCTTGCAGACGCAGCAGGGGCAGAGAAGCGCTTGCAAGAGAAAGATCATCTGCCTGAGTGGGCGTGTGGAAGATAACGCTGGAGCCTACAGCGCCGCTCATATCGAGTTTTCCCATCCAACACTTGGTAAAAATGACCTGGTCAAGGCGCGCACCCTTCAAGGACGCGGCAGCCATGTAGCTTTCATTGAACATGGCTCCGGTGAGGACAGCGCCTGACATGTCCGCGTTATCCAGTTCACATTGATAAAAAGATCCGCCGCAAAGAACCGCCCGCCGCAGCTTGGCGCCGCTAAGCTTACAACCATGAAACAGAGAGCCTGTAGCATCCACGACATCATCCATGATCGCGTTGCGAAAGTCGCATACCTGGGCAGCGAGCGCATGTGCGTACATGCCTTCAAGATTCGCACCTTGAAGGTTGGTTTTTTCCATGCCGGCGCAGATCAGGGAGGCGCTCCGCATGTCAGCATTGCTTAGGTTCGTTCCGTGTAACTGCGTACGATTAAAATTTGCCTGCCGCAGGACGAAACCGGACAAGTCCAGTTCGCTTAGATCGGCGTTTGCCAGGTCCAGCCCTTGACCGACAGCGGCAATACGGTCCATGGTCCGCTTGGCGACGGCTTCCTGGGCACGAGAACGATGGCTATGCATCGACCAGGCGCGAAGCCATTCCGCGTCCGACAGAGATTCGCTGATTTCAGAAATCGTTACGGCACTAATTCCAGTTACTGATTCCACGTTGATCCTTTCGCATATTCAATCAGCAGAGATCTTTCGCGTAACCACTCTCGCGAGCGTCTTGCGCCTTCTTCGGCGGCATCCGGAGTCACTGATGTGAAGCACATCCTCAGCCAGCTACCATAATGAGATCCGCCCACGGTCCCAGGCGCAAGGGCCACATCGGTTTCCCGCAGGAGTGTTTCAGCCACTGAGGCCGCTTCTGCACGCACCTGAAAAAAATGATAGATGCCTCCGGCGGGAGGACGAACACCCAAAGCGTGAGCGCTACGTATGCGCGCATCGTCAAATACCCGCCGCTGGGTTTCGAAGAATTGTATCTCCTGGAGTGCAGCAAGACATCCGTGCTGCCAGAGCGCCGGCACACAGTAGGTGGTGTGCTGCATGATGCGGCCAAGCTGTAGCATCACGTCCGGTTGTCCGATGGCATAGCCGACTCTTATGCCCGGAATTCCCATTGACTTGCTGAAGGAATGAATGGTCACCAGCTTTCCATTGCCTGAATCGAACGAGTGACCTGCTACGAAATGACCGGGTAAGAATACTTGTTCTTCATAGACCTCATCCAGCAGAAACCATAAATCATGCGCGGCACAGAAATCAGCCACCGCACGCACCACGTCCGGTGGAGTGATGACCCCATCGGGATTATTCGGATTCGCCATGTACACCATTTTGGAAGAAGGCCGCAGGTTAGTCTTCAGAATCGAAACGGCTTGAGTTGGATTCAAAGTGGCCAACAGGTCAAAGAAGGGAACTTCGTCCGGAATGCATCCATGCTGTTTCACCTGACCCCGGATGATTGACCAGTAAGGAGAAAGCAGCATCACACGGTCGCCGGACGTGAGCGCCAGCCTGACAAAGGCTGAAATGCATTCTGTAGCGCCACATCCAATCATTATGTTTTCCGGTACTAGTTTCTGACCGCCTTGAATCGAATGCCGGTCCGCGAGCGCGCGACGCAGCTCAGGCAGGCCACCTGGCCTGGAATACCGAAACATGTCTGCCTGATTTGCAGATTGACTCAGCACCTTTGAAAATGAAGAAGGCGGCGGCAGATGAGAGTCGCCAATGTGCATGGGAAACTCGCACCCGCCGCGAGCAGCCACGGCCGCCACAATTACGGCCATAGGCGCAGGGGCGATTGGCTCGCGCGCCACGCGGGCGCCAACGGAAGTATCGTGAGCCGAATCAGAATTGAGATTGGCGAAGATGTTCTGGCAGGCCTTGATTGTCTCCTTTGGAGGAACAAACGGAGAACGAGTCAGAGGACACCAGTCGCGGCGGATCTTGGGAAAAGCGATGATGTCGGAAATTGTCGCCTTCTCAGTGAGGATCATCAACAATCTCTCAAATCCCACCCCAAATCCTCCGTGCGGCGGGAAAGCGTACTGCAAAGCAACCAGCAGAGTCCCCAGTAAATAGTCCCGGTCCTCGGTTGAGAAACCGAGATGGTCTAAAACGGAATTTTGCAGAGTTGGGTCGGAGATCCGCATGTTTCCGCTTGCCATTTCGACCCCGCCCAGCACCAGATCGAAACCACTGGAAGGCATTTTGGTGAGATCGTCATCCGGGGTTATATGGTCAATGCCGACGCGTGGAGCCATCATCGGATGGTGAGATGGACGCAATTTGCCGCGCTGATCGCGATATGCCATAGGCATCTCTGTAATAAAAATGCCCAGTGGTGTGCCTCCTTGAGCAATCGCAGGCTTGTCGGTTCCATATCTGCTGAGCGCCTCTGCCAGAGGCAGGCGCATAAAAGGCTGAGGCAACTCGATTCCGGTATAGGCCTGATACATTTTCGCCACGAAATCTTCAAGCGCATCCATGAGCTCTTTTTCAGTGACGAATGACATCTCAACATCAATCTGCGAAAATTCGGTGAGGCTGTCGTTACGCTCCGGTTCATCGCGAAAGCAGCGGGAGATCTGGAAATAACGCCAGAATCCCGAACCCATCAGCAGTTGTTTGTAGAGCTGGGCCGATTGTGGCAGTGTATACACGCCGCCACTGGAGTAGCGGCTCACGACTACATAGTCGTCCATGGTGTATTCACATTGGGTGCGGGTCAGGATCGGGGTATCCACATAGACGAAGCCGCGTTCGCGGAAATAGTCGAAGACCAATTGCCGGTAACGCCATGAATCGCGCAGGGCAGAGCCATGCTCCGGATCCCGCAAATGAATGTAACGATGACGCAATGCCTCTTCCATACCTCCGCTGCCCCAGTGCCGCAGCGTATCGCGCGCAGCCGGCTGAATAGCATTGACCAGCCTGGTATTGGAGAAGTTTTTTCCATTGCCATTCGAAGAAACACTACACCGGACGAGATCGCCAATATCAGCGTTGATGCGGGACGCCTTGATCTGAATGGATCCTGTTCCATCAACCAGAGTCACGCCGCTGGCGTCGCGCGCCACCACCCAACCAGCTATTTCCGCGTTACTACTGCCTGCCAATGCCTCCGCAATGGGAGTGATCCCCGCGATCATCTAGAGCACCTTATTGAAATTGATTTCGAAATCAACTTCCCTGCAGAAAGCGCCGAAATTGTTCACCATTTGCCGTGCCCTCTGCATCGAGGGGTTCTCACCACGTTCTTTGGAAGACCACCGATCTACAGCATCCAGTTGCGCCTGCTTGATCACATCTTCCAGAGACTGCTCGAGTTTCTCGTTCTCGTGTAGTTTGGGAAGCCACCGATGGATCTGGCGTACGTGTTGCTGCTCATCCGCGATATCGTATTCGGTGATCAGCGCAGGATAGGGATGACCCTGCTTGTAAAAGCCTTCCACCGATTCATACTTCCGCGGGAATGAGCATCCTTCTCCGGTGTAACCAATTGTGGCCAGAGTGTGAGTATAGCTGCCCGGCCGGCGTACGGTGTTGAGCGGCAGCTTTGAGATGTCCACCTGTAGACGTTTCAGCTCGCGCATTCCCATCTGTGTATGACGACTCTCGTCCCAGATCTGCCGCACAAAGTCCCGGTAAAACCCGTAGGGCATACCTTCGATATCATAGATCATGTAGGCTAGCCCATCACAGACAAACAGTTCAGTAAGGTTGTGATAAAGAATGTCGCTCAGAGATCCTTCAGTGATTCGTTCCGACAGAAACATGAATGCATCGGTGACCTCGAATCCTTCTTCGATGCGCGCAGGCTCTGCGCATGCATCGAGAGACGCGCCTGCAGTTGTCGGTGGTTCGGGAAAGTTTTTTGTCTCACGACCGCGCGTGCCACCCACTGCCTGAAAGACCTGGTCAACGTAATCGCACCACGTAGCCACGGCCTCAGCTTTTGCAGGGTCTTGGCGCGCAGGAGCCACCCAGCGATCAGCCCATTGAATCTGCTGCTGGATGATCCTGGTGGCGGATTCCAGACGGTCAATTGTCGGCCAGTCTGCAATTGGATCGCAGGCAGACATATGTTCCGCCAGGCCTTGGAGCATCTGTGCCTTGACCACAAGGAACACTCCGGCAAGAAATGCTTCAGGAGTGCTGGCCTTGGCGATGCGAATTCGCATCTCGCGAACTGGCGCCGAGGAGCCGAAGTTCGGAGAGTAGCCTGGAAGTTCTTTCAGACGATCATCGAAGAGATCAATAAGTTGGGTGCAGATGTAGCCCTGGCGGGCCAGGTCCATCTTGACCTCAAACTTTTCCATGGTCGGGATCCAGCCGATCACAAGCCGCATCAGCTGGAACTCGACTTCACGGTAGTGTGTGAGGAGGGCCAGGTTCTCTTTGGGCCGAAGATGGGGTACATCGGCTTTAAAATCGCGCAAGACATTTACTGCGTTGTTTTCACGTATGCGCTCGACTACTTCGCCCAACTCTTCAATGGTCATCAACCATGAAGCCTTTACTGAGGATTTTTCCGACTGCATTTCTTGTCAGCTCCTGCTTTCTGGAACGCCGGGTATTTGAAACGGTGATAACCGAAACTTATTAGAGCGTGCTTCAAGAAGATCCCAAAGGGAAATCAACCAGTCTTTGGAAACAGGTTTATCTGCCGACAGGGCCGGCAGAAGCTTTTTCCGCGGTGTTGACGATCCATGCTCGTAACGCCTGCCTGTCCGCCTTGCCAGTCTTGCCTACCGGCACAGTGTCACTGAAATGAATCCTGTCAGGCAGTTTGTATCTTTCGAGTTTCAACCCACCCCATTCAATTAGTTCCTCTTTGCTGAGTGGTATTCCCGCACGCGGAACAACCAGCAGATGTATCCGTTCTCCCATCAAATCGTCTGGCACCCCAGTCGCGAGTGTGGCAGCTACGTTTGGATGGCCAGCGAAGATCCGCTCTATTTCCAAAGGCGATATCTTGTTGCCACCCCGGACGATCAACTCTTTGCTGCGTCCTACCAGAACTACAGTGCCCTTTTCTGTGAGCTGGCCAATATCGCCAGTTTTCATAAAGCCATCCTGAAATGATGCGGCTGTAATATCTAGAGCATCCAGATAGCCGTTCATGATGTGGCGTGTCTGAATCTGCAGTTCGCCCGGCTCGCTTGGGCCACAGACTTGCCCCCGGTCGCTGACAATTCTGAATCGTACTCCCGGTGTTGGCCAACCTATAGTCCCTGGATGCTGGTCATAGTCCGCCGGCGGCAGAATAAAATCTGAGGTGCTCGTTTCCGTAAGCCCGAAGACATCGGCAATCGATGTTCGAGGTAGCCGTTGTCGAAATTGCAGGCCAAGAGGAGCCGGAAGCGGCTCACCTCCTGCAATCAGTAGTTCAGGGCAGCCAATCCTGTTCATTTCCTCAAATAGGGAATGCATTTTTTCGTTTTCCACTGCTGCCCAGGCACGCATCATGGTAGGAACCACTGCAATGCGATCCGCCCGATGTTGGATCAGCGCCTCCAGACTCTCAACCGCATCGAAGCGCGGCAGCATTGCCAGTTTTCCGCCGGTTGCCAGAGTAAGAAGGGTCACCCACTGGCCAAAACTGAAAGTTAACTGTAAAACCAACAAAGTGGTCTTGCCAGTGGCAAAAGGAAGAACAGACTGGATCGAAGATAACTTTGTGGCAAAAGCTGCATGACTGAGAACCACACCCTTCGGCACGCCTGTTGAGCCCGAGGTGAAAATTATGTAGGCCGCATCTTTCAAGATTTTTCTGTCCGCAGGCGGGGCGGCATCCCAGCGAACCACTTCCGCGCCATTTCCGTTCACGCCTTCCGGCAGGGGAGTGGTCGCGTCCCCGCGAACCAAGAATCTTGGGCCAACTCGGGAGATGATATCCGCGACTGTAGCTGGAACAGATTTGACGTGCAGAGGAACTGCCACTCCACCGGCCTTCCACACACCGTAAAACGCAGCCAAATCAGGAGCTGTATTGGTAATTGTGATCAGTATCGGCTCATTGGGAAGAATTCCCTGACTGTTCAGGCTGGAAGCAATATTGTTCGCGTTGGATTGCAGCGCGCTGTAGCTCAGTTTGCCATGTCCCGTCACTGCTACCTGGTTGCCGTATATCGCACAGGCGTTATCGAGCAACTCCGCCAGGTTCTGAGTTTGCAGCACGCTCATGGTAGTTCTTCTGGTCTCCCTAGGGAATGAAAGCTGCTGTGAAGGGAATCATTACTATACTCGGATTCTCTTTTTGAAACAACGCTTCCTTTTGAAACAAGAGCCCTACTTTAAATTTGAAACAGCTCCTCGATTCATATCTTGTCTTAGGTGCTTCCAATGCCTATGGCCTGATGGAGCAGGACCTCTTCACTCCGGCCGAGAATGCCAAATCCAGAGTTGATTACGAGTGTGCGACGGTTTGATTTATAGATGCGCCGCTGGCCACCATTTCCGTGCCTGCGGGCATCGCTTAGGTGCGGAAGTGCAGCAAAAGTTGCCAGGGCGGAGGGTTCAGCTACGATTCCATCATCAATTCCTCCGGAAAGGAGTTGACGGCTTGCGCGGAGTTGATCGGCGGCGGTAACCACGACGAACTCAATCCCGCCTTCTTTATCAATCCGCGCAATACACGGAGCAAGCGGTGTATACAGCCCATTAAGCTTGGGCATCAGTGGAACTGCCGAATTGTTGGGATTCGGTCCACTGTCATTCCTTAAGACCGGAATGCTTCGCTGGCGAATGTTGTTGAGAATATTGGCTCCAGAAGGCAAAATGCCTACCAGCCGGCATGCGTCATGTGAAATCATGCCAGCCTGCATGCAATCTTTCATTCCCAGATAAAAACCAAGCAACAAATTGCCTGTTCCGACCGGCAAAACAATATCAAGAGGAGATGACTGCCCCTCGCTCATAACTCCACACAGATCACGAATGACTTGGGCTGCGATCAATCGGTACATCAGCAGACCTACACCTTCCCAGCCATCGGTTACGTGCCAGTAGTGGGCATCCTCGAGCCGCCGCCGGGATCTACGTAGACGGGTTGCGACAAGGTTACGGATTTCCGGAGGATTGAGTACCGGTTTATCCTGACGAAACACGTCGAGTACTTCGCTTTGCCATAGCCGAAGCTGGGCAGCGATCTCGGGTGCGATGTCGTTGTCCACGATCGCGTAAATCTGCAATCGCGATTCCGGAGGCAGTCTTCGATTGGCAAAATAGGCCAGCTTGGCCAGACTCAAGCCGGCATTTCCAGCCGTCCACACAGCTATATCCCTGATGTCAGAGGAGAGAGCAGTATTCAGAATGGCCCAGGACCGCGGGTCTTTCAAAGTACCGGACCAGTAATAGGGCCCCATGTCGAGCACGAAAACTTGTTCTGAACCAGTCAGATCCTCAAGACTGGCGGAACGATAGATCATGGAATTCCCGCACCTCAAAAAGTGCCTGGTATTGAGCACATCAGTGGAGTATGGATATATTCCACCATCGCCATTGGCGATCTTCCTCTGGCGCGTGACCGCCTCCTCACTCATGCCGAGATGGTCTGCGGCCACGGCAAACACTTCTGGTGGATTCGTGGCCCAGATTGAGGGAAGACTGTTGACAGAATAATTTTTGAGTTCCGGCAGCCGGCTTACATAGCATGCCTGCTCGTTTTCGGGGAATCCCTGCAGACGGATGCATGTGCAGATTCGCGATTCAGTGTCAAACACCGTTTCCTTCTTGCCGCACAGAAAACACTTGCTGTCCAGGATTTCCAATTCCATAGTTTCTTTCGCATAATATCACTCCCTCTGTTGAAGGCACCCGCCGCAAATAAGAAATGCAACTATGCTCCGCTCGCATCACGGCCTGAGCGCCGGATCTCTAAAGGGGGTGAAATAAATAAAGAAGTGGGTAGACCGTTTGCATCAGGCGAGTTGACAGAGGCATTTGCGACATTCATGCTCCACAGATTAAGACGGGCAGCAGTAGCGGCAGGATTTTAAGATGGGCGAGGCTCGTCCGTAGACTGGACTGGAATGAGATGTCCGCTTCCAGAGAAAGAACATAAATCAATCTCAGCAACGCACTGGACTTTCTGATAATCCAGTGTCAAGCCCCCAACCAGCTTGATCTTGCCGGTCCCCTTTTCGAAATCCGCTGTCAAATCGCTGGCCTCCTTGTCGAGCCGGACTCCAAGTTCGGTTCCGCCTTGCGTACTGGTGAACTTGATATGTACATAACCGCGTGCGATGCACTCTTTAAGAGCACCCGCACTCCGCTCCGGACGCAATACAATTTCCACCGGCAGTTCGCCGTGCGAAAGCTTCTTGACAAGTTCACTCATACCAGGCAAACCTCCTGATGTGACAAATCTATCTCTTCGAGATCATCACACGATCAATGAAAATGAAGAAATGAAGAATATGACAAGACAGTCTGGTGTAGCAAGTGCCTGCCAGCGGCGCATATGCACGGTTGGGAACAACCGGAATTTGCTAAGTAGTTTATGCTTACATTAAAATCAGCCGTACTCGCAAAACCAGTCGTCATCCCAACTCTGTAAATGGGCGGAGAAGGAGCGTTCATGGACCCAGTGGTCATCATCGGCGGAGGGCCGGCAGCGTCGTCAGTTGGCTCGTATCTCTCCATGGCTGGCATTAACAATGTGATTCTGGAGAAAACGCATCACCCTCGTGCCCATGTGGGTGAATCACTAGTGGTTTCCACTACCCGTATTTTTCAGGAGATCGGATTTATTCAGACGATGGAAAACGAAGGATTCGTGCGGAAATATGGCGCTGCATGGCATCCTCCCGGCAGTGGCGGGTCAGTGTTCCTCCAGTTTCGTGAGTTCCCGATCGAAGGCGTTCATCAAGACTACACCTACCATGTAGACCGGTCGCGGTTTGATCTCCTGCTGTTGAAACATGCGGAGTCTTTAGGCTCAAAGGTATACCAGGGCGTTCATGTCAAGCAGGTGACATTTGACGACAAAGGATATGCAAACGGAGTTGAAGTCGATTTCTGTGGGAAAAATATCAAAGTGCCCGGATCCATGGTTGTCGATGCCAGCGGGCGTGCGACTGTGCTCGGAACGCAGTTGGGGTTCAAGAAAATGGATCCCTTGTTCAACCAGTTTGCCGTCCATGCGTGGTTTAAGGATGTAGAGCGTGGCGAAACATTTGTTGATGATTTCATCCACATCTACTTCCTTCCTGTGGAAAGGGGCTGGGCCTGGCAGATCCCCATTACTGACAAGATCACCTCCGTGGGTGTTGTTGCGGAGCGCGATGTCTTCCGCAACGCGAACCGCAACTATGCTGGTTGGTTCGAAGAGCTGAGCAAACTTACGCCTACTCTCGCGAATGCCATGCGGAACGCGAACCGGATCAACGAGTTCAAGATAGAGGCTGATTACAGCTATTGCATGGACCGGTTCTGTGGCAACGGATTTCTTCTGGTCGGTGACGCGGCCCGCTTCGTCGATCCCATTTTTTCTTCTGGTGTTAGTGTCGCGCTATATAGCGGAAAACTGGCTGCGGAGCAAATCATAAAGGCACTCAATGCGGGCGACACTAGCGATGCGGCGCTTCAGGCCTATGAAGCTGTGGTTCGAAAAGGGACCAGAATATGGTATGAGTTTATACAGGTGTACTACAAGCTGCTGCCACTATTTACGTACTTCATCCAGCACCCTGATTATCGCGAGCAGATATTTCATCTTCTCCAGGGCGAAGTCTACTATCGTGAAAATGTTCCTGTATTGGACGCTATGCGGAAGCGCATCGAAGCAATAGATAAAAACGAGAAGCATCTCCTGAGGCAACATTTGGATCCACGCATTATTCTGGAGTCTATTCCAAAAGGATAGCCTGGCACCAAACCCTCTGCACTGCAGGAATATCAATGCTGTTCTTCATCGCATTAAGAGATGCGGCTGTCTCTTACTGGAGCATGCATGAGTCATCAGGAGATAGACCGGATGCAGCAGGAAGAGAATTTGTGGTGGAGCGATCAATAAGGGTTAGGCACTGGTTTAGATCACCTGCCTTTCCGGTTGCATTGCACCGCAAGAACATGAAAGAGAACTTGGGCGGAACAAGGACTGGTAGTCAATGAAGATTCTGGTGCTTGGCGGTTCGATGTTCGTGGGCTGGCATATCGTTCACGAAGCTTTGCACCGGGGACACACTGTCACCACATTCAATCGCGGAATTACACACCCCGACAGGTTTCCGGGAATTGACAAAATTCGTGGCGATCGCAATACGCAGGACATCCAGCAGATCCGCCGTCAGACCTGGGATGCAGTCATTGACTCCTGCGGCTATGACGCCGAGACCGTTCGGCTGTCGGTGAGTGCAGCCGCTGAGCATGCAGACCGATATATTTTTATCTCCAGCCTCGGAGCTTATAAGCACCGCGGACGGCCAGGGCAGGATGAAACTGCTGAGGTGGCGTTGCCGGGTGAAATGTGCACTCCTGTTTTACCGGCTTCACACCTGGCATCTTATCCACCTGTGCTGGACCATGGTCCGCGCAAGACAGCTTGTGAGCAGGTAGTCCAGACATTTTTTTCTGCGTGCTGTCTTATTTTACGGTTGGGCCTGGTGGTTGGACCTTATGACCATACAGACAGGTTCACTTATTGGCCTGCGCGTATTGCGAATGGTGGTGATGTGCTCGCTCCAGGGAATCCCGATGCTTTGGTGCAGTTCATTGATGGACGCGACCTTGCACGGTTCGTGATTGAAATGACCGAACGTCGCGCTACCGGGACATTTAATATCGCAGGGCCTGAGCAACCAGTCCGCATGGCTGATTTTTTCGCCGTATGCAAAGAGCTGAGCAACTCAGACGCAAGATTCCATTGGACTGGTGATACGTTTCTTCTGGCAAATCAGATCAAGATGTATACAGAAATGCCTCTTTGGATTGCCGCTCTTCTGGAAGGAATCAATCAATTTAATACAGACAAAGCCAAGGCGGCAGGTTTAGTTCATCGTCCCCTCGTGGAAGTAGTCCGCGACGTGCTTTCCTGGCATCGCAGCCGCGGGGAGAATTACATACTGAAAGCTGGTATTTCCGCTGAGAGGGAAGCTCATCTGCTCAGAAAATTCGCGGCAGATCGGGAGTCCCCAGGCAGCAAAGCAAGAACAGCATGAGGCCGTCAATTCTAACCGGGAAAATATATCCAGGGAGACGCTCGGATGGTCCAAAGAACAGGCTTGTCACTCCGTGGCGTAGCGCATGACCTTCTTTTTGACGCGGGAATACAGATAAAGACGATGCCTCGGCTCGAACTGCTGGAGCATGGCGGACTTGTATTCTTATTCGAGCGTCTTTTGCGGCAACACAAAGTCGCGCCGCGAGGAATTCTGCATATAGGCGGAAATGTTGGCCAGGAAGCCAGCGCCTACAGGATGCTGGGTTTCGAGCAGGTGCTCTTTGTCGAGGCCAACAGCGATCCGGAAGTATTCGGTAAATTGGAACAAAACATCAGTCACATGAATACACTGGATGTGGAATTTAGGCGATTATTGCGCGGTGGACCACAAACCAGGTTTTCTGCCGTCAATATAGCTGCGGGAAATCATCACGGTCCGGTGCCGTTTTATCTCATGGGCTCTTCCACTTTTTCCTCTACCCACCGCCCTCTTGGCTTTGAGAGCTGGATCAACTATGTGGTAGAAAACAGCACACCGGAAGAAGCAGACAAGTTTATGAGCTGGGCGGAAAATGCCTTGAAACTCATGGGAGAAACTACTGTTATGATGCAGACTACAGATAACGTGATGCGTGACTTGGGCGAACAAGGGCATCCCATAGACAAATACAATATTTTGAATTTGAACATACAGGGCGGTGAACTGGAAGGACTGCGTGGCGCCTCCCGGACTCTTCAGCAGATGGAAATTGTCCAGGTCGAAAAAGGATATGTTCAACACTACGAAGGCTCACCCAGCCCAGAAGAACTCGACCGCTTTCTTCTCGAGGCGGGTTTCCTGGAATCCGTACAGCTCCGGGCTGGCACTTACGGTGTATCGTTCTATACTCGAAATGGCTCGCAAGCTGGTTGATATTGCGAATGGACGTTGTGCCATCACTGTCAGTGCGCATGAGGAGATGGGGATCGGTGCAAGTTACTGCAATTACCGTTGCCGTTGAAGCTTGACTCTAAGGAGATAAACCATGCCGCCTCCTCAAAAAATTGCGTTGATCACAGGGGCCAATCGCGGCATTGGGCTTGAGATTGCTCGCCAGTTGGGTGGACTTGGCATGATTGTGGTTGTTGGTTCCAGGAATGCGGAACGAGGCAAAGTTGCAGGTGATCTTTTGCGCTCACAGGATATCGATGCCCAGGTTGTGGAACTGGATGTGACCAGACAGGACACAATTGACGCCGCTGTGCAGGAAATTGAAAGGAAATTCGGCCGCCTGGACGTGCTTGTGAATAATGCAGGAGTGCTTCTGGATCGAGTGTCTCCGGCGCAGATTGAGTTGGCAGTGCTGCGAAGCACCTATGAAACCAATGTGTTTGGCGCATTCGCTGTCACTAAGGCAATGCTTCCATTACTGAAGAAATCAGATGCGCCGCGCGTTGTGAATATTTCCAGCGGGGCCGGTTCGCTTGCCAAGGTGCCTAACCTGAAATTTC
Organism: Candidatus Angelobacter sp.; assembly: GCA_035279585.1. Classification (GTDB taxonomy): domain Bacteria; phylum Acidobacteriota; class Terriglobia; order Terriglobales; family Acidobacteriaceae; genus Angelobacter. Next base: position 55,181 of record DATEHN010000014.1, read on the forward strand.
GGATGCTGGCTTACAACTCATCAAAAGCAGCACTCAATTCGATAACTGCGCTGCTGGCACAGGAATTCAAAGATACGAAGATCAAGATCAATGCGGCAGATCCGGGATCAGTTGCTACAGATATCAACAATTATCGGGGAACTAAGACCGTGGAGCAAGGTGCAAAACCTGCCGTACATCTGGCCACCTTGCCTGACGATGGTCCTACGGGCGGCTTCTTCGATGAAACCGGGACCGTTCCATGGTAACCGCAGTCCAATGGCAGCGCTCTTTCACCAGCTATTGGCGAGAGGATTGGCTTGCGGCAAGGTTTGGATCTGAAAAGAATTTCGACCGAATTAAATTGAGTGTTTTTCGAATCATGGTTTCTCGCCGGTCCACCCGGTGAAGAATAAAAACAATCACAATGACATTGAAACAGGAAATTCCCCAAGACGAAAGCGCGATCAACGGTCAATCGGAAGTGATGCCGCCGTCGCTTGCGTTATATCGGCTGGTCACGGGCTACTACATATCACGCGCGATCTACGTAGCGGCCAGATTGCAAATAGCTGACTTGCTAGGTCAGGGTGCGCGGGACTGCGAACATCTGGCAAGCGCCACTCAGACGCACGCTCCGTCTCTGCGTAGGATTTTACGGTTGCTGGCCAGTGCAGGTGTATTCACCGAGCAGGACGATGGAAAGTTTGCGTTGGCGCCCATGGGAGCTTGTCTTCAAACCAACGTACCCGGCTCGATGCACAAGCCCACACTGCTGTTTGCCGGTCTTACGCAGGATTCCTGGCGCGATCTACTTTACACAGTCCAGACGGGAAAACCGGCTTTCCCGCGGGTGTTCGGAAAGGGGCCATTTGCCTATCTGGCCGAACATCCTGAAGATGCCATCAATTTTGATGCTGCCATGGCTGCTTTGGCCGAGAAAGTCGGCATTGCGGTGCAAGCGGCCTACGATTTCTCGCAATTCAAAACTGTCGTAGATGTGGGTGGAGGCAATGGCACTTTGCTGGCTGCCCTTTTGAAGGCGAATCTACAACTGACAGCAGTGCTGTTCGATCAGCCGCACGTGATCAATCGTGCGCAGAAACAGATGGATAGTCTTAATTTAAAGGACCGGTGCAGCTTCGCCAGCGGGGATTTCTTTGAGCGCGTGCCTGAAGGCGGCGATGTATATATTCTTAAACACGTAGTTCATGACTGGAACGATGAACTTTCGCTGGCCATCCTCAAAACGTGTCATCGCTCTATGTTGCCGGGAGCAAAGTTGCTGCTCATCGAAAGTATTTATCCGGCCCGTATACAACGTTCAGATGCCAGTCTCGGAGTTGCTTCCAATGATGTCAATATGATGGTGGTTACAGGCGGGAGCGAACGCTCAGAGAAGGAGTTTGCTTCGCTCTATGCCCTGGCGGGATTCCGGCTGACCAGGATTATCCAAACCTCAGAACGACCATGCATCATCGAAGGCATTCGGGAATAGAAATGCAGCAGGATTGATTTAAATATTAGCGAAGCTAGTGTAAGTCTCTTCCCATCAGAAGAAGGATTCTTCTGCACACGCTCTCGCCTCTCGCAAAATCTCCAAGGTCCATTTTCGAATCGGAAGGACTGAACTGCATTAGTACTAGTTCAATATTGTATAATGCGGTTATTTCCAGATCATGGTTCGGGCAACGCGACATGAGACTCGCGCCATCGTTATCATCTTTCAAATTGAATCTCTCGACAGCTCTTGAGGCCATGGAGTAGTCAGAAGAATGAGTGGACGCGACGAAAAGCCCCCTATACTGCCTGAAGGTAGCGCAAAGGAATGGTCTTCTGGGCGCTTCTGGATCGAGCAATCACGCATTTTAGATCCGGATCAGTCTAACCCAGGTACTCTGAAGCATGGCAGCACTTTTATGTTTCGCATCTCAGGCGATCTGAATGTTTCTTTCCTGGAACAATCATTTAAAAGGACCATCGAACAGTCTGAGATATTTGGGACGAATGGTTCTGACGAGACCGCGAACACCTCCCCGGTATCTCCATTTTCGTTTCTATTCACCGATCTCACTCATCTGAATTCTGAAGAGCAAGACCGGGTACTGGGTGAGCAGATGCGCGGACTAGCGCAGAAATCTTTCACTTCGTCGGTGGGCTTAGGCCTCCGTGCTGAAGTGTGGCGCGCTGCACCCGCAGAACACATGCTTCTCCTGGCCTGGCACAACCTTGAGGCTCAAGGCGCGCTTTGTAATGAGTCAGTCGTCATGCTTCTCCGCCATGTAATGGAGATCTATGACGCTATTGTTCGCGGCATCAGTCTGAGTTCAGTGCAAACTGCGTGGCCGCGCCAGAATGAATGGCTGTCTCGGGAAGCCCTCGAAGCGCGTCTTCGCTATTGGCGAGAACATTTAATGTCTGACTCGCCTGTCATTGAGTTCCCCCACGATTATCCGCCGTCCGCTGCCTTCGCTGGATCAACGGCACAACATCTGATTGCAATTCCGTTACACGTGAGCAGCCGGTTGGACCTTTTGGCGGAAAAGTGGGAGGTGCCCCTGGGGCATCTATTGCTGGCCTCGGTAGGGGCGTTGCTTTTTCATTATTCAGGCCAGCAGGATATTGTGATTGCCGCAGCCGTTTCCGCCCACAAGGGCGAGCTTGAGGATACGTATGGTCTGTTCTCCAGCATGCTCCCGATACCCATGGAAGCCGATCGTGCACCATTGTTTCCCGGTTTTGCTGCAGTAGTCCACCGTGACATTCTCGGAGCTGTGGAGCACTGCCTTCCTCTGGAGATATTGGAGAATTCTCATGGCTCTAACGACAGTTATCAGCAACCCAGAATCGCTTTTGAATTTGACGACTGTCATGCCGGGAATTTAAGTCCGCATCGTTTTGGCAATCTGAAGCTTTCTTATGAGCAGAGTGCTAGAGGATTTACTGCTTACGATGTAACTTTTCATTTCAAACACAAAGAGAGCCAACTCACTCTCGCACTGGAGTTTCGTTCTGATCTTTTCAGCGGTGAAACAATAGCCAGAATTGGGCGCCATACTCTCACGTTGATCGCATCTATAGCCGAAAATCCTGAGCAGCGTTTGCGGGATCTTCAGCTAATGGATCACGATGAGCAAGAGCTTCTGTTAAGAAAGTGGAACGCAACCGGAAGAAGTTACCAGGCCGTCTGCATGCATCAGCTCTTTGAAGCTGCAGTGGAAAAATTTCCCGCTCGGTTGGCGGTTGTGGATGGAAAAGATCGCTTTACTTATGAGGCGCTCAACCAGCGTGCTAACCAACTGGCGCGCGAACTTGTTCAGCGGGGCATTGGGCCCGAGAGTCTTGTAGGCATTTGCGTAGAACGCTCGGCCTCCATGATCGTGGGACTTTTTGGGATATTGAAGGCGGGAGCAGCCTATGTTCCAATCGATCCGGCATATCCTTCCGAGCGCATTGCTTACACCCTTGCTGACGCACGAATCCAATTGCTTATTTCCCAGAAGGACCTCCTGGACAAGCTGCCCGGCTTATCCATTCCGGTTCTCTGTCTCGATAAAGATTGGCCTTTGATAGCTGCGCAGGAGGCGAGTGAAGTGGCCTCGCAGGTTACGTCTGGAAATCTGGCGTATGTTCTTTACACTTCGGGCTCAACCGGACGTCCCAAAGGAGTAGCCGTTCAGCACCGCAGCGTGGTGAATCTGCTACTGGCATCTGCGGAACTGTATGCGCCCGAAGAATTCGAAGGTGCGCTTGCCGCTACTTCGGTCTGTTTCGATCTTTCGATCTCTGAGCTGTATGTGCCGTTGATAATGGGTGGGTGCCTCATCGTAGTTCAGGACCTGTTTGCGTTGGTGCGATCGCCGGTTCCGGATAAAGTTACTGAAATCACTACCGTACCCTCCGCTATCACTGAGTTGCTGCGTCTTGATGAGCTGCCCCACTCAGTTTGCACTTTGAATCTGGCCGGCGAGCCGCTTACGGAAAAACTGCTGCGGGACCTTCAGTCTCGTCCTGGGCTGAAAAAGATTATTAATCTCTATGGCCCAACTGAGACCACTGATTATTCGACTACAGTGGTTTTTCATGCAGGTGGCGAGGACAAGCCTTCGATTGGCCGCCCGATCGCGAATACGCAGATTTATATTCTGGGCTCCGAGGGTGTGCCGGCGCCACTGGGTGTTTCCGGAGAGTTATGTATCGGTGGAGATGGCTTGGCTCGTGGCTATCTGCATCGCCCTGAGTTGACAGCAGCTCGATTTGTTCCCGATCCGTTCTCATCCCGTCCGGGCGACCGGATGTATCGCACTGGCGACCTTGCCCGCTACCTGCCCGATGGGAGAATTGAACTGCTGGGCCGGAGTGATCATCAGGTAAAGATACGCGGCTTTCGAATTGAAATTGGCGAAGTGGAATCCGCCCTGTTGCGGCATCCTGGAGTGCACCAGGCTGTGGTAGCTGCTCTGCCCGATGCAAACGGCGACAAACGCCTTGTGGGATATGTGGTCCCTGCAAGCCGCCAGTTATCAATGCAGGAATTGCGGGAGTTTTTGACCGGCATACTTCCCAAACACATGGTGCCAGCGGTGTTCGTCCTTCTGGAAACCCTACCGAGCACTCCCAACGGCAAGGTAGACCGGCAGGCACTGCCCAATCCAGCCATCAGTGATGGAAATTATGTTGCTCCCCGGACCTCAACGGAACAGCAGGTCGCAAAGATCTGGGCTGAAGTGCTCGGCCACAGCAAGATAGGAATTGAAGATGATTTTTTTGAGCTTGGCGGCCATTCACTCAATGCAACCCAGTTGGTGTCACGCGTTCGTAAAATCTTTGGCATCGAGCTGTCTCTGGCCCGCATCTTCGAGGTCCCAACGGTGGCCGAGCTGGCAAAAGATGTCGACGAACGCGTGCTGCAGGACCGGGCACTCGCTCCTCCACCGCTGATCGCGAGACGGAAAGATCATTTGCTCCCCATGTCTTTCGCGCAGCAGAGAATGTGGTTTATTGACCATCTGGAAAACGGTGGTTCAATGTATAACATGCCGGCGGCCCTGCGGATTGCCGGCAAGCTTGATTGCAATGCTCTTGAGCGGACTTTTTCAGAAATTATTCGCCGCCATGAAATTCTGAGGACCACATTTACCCTGCTGGCCGGCGTGCCCGTGCAGAGAGTCACGCCTTTCTCGGAGATGCCTCTGCAGGTGAGCAAGCGTGGTGGCGCAGCCGGTGAAAATCTGGAGACCGAAGCGCAACGCTGGATTCGCGAAGAAGCTTATCGTGCTTTCGACCTTGAGAATGGACCAGTCTTTCGTTACAGCGTATTGCAGTTGCAACCGGACCTGCATGTCCTGGCCGTCAACATGCATCATATTGTGTCCGATGGATGGTCAACAACCATTTTAATGCTGGAGATGAAGGCGCTGTATGAAGCGTTTTCATTGGGGCGCCCCTCGCCGCTTGCCGATCTCCCCATCCAATACTGCGATTACGCGATCTGGCAGCGTGAATGGCTACAGGGAGGGGTGTTATCCAGGCAGTTGGTTTTTTGGAAGGAACATCTGCGGGATGCTCCTGCGGTACTTGAGCTCCCCACTGACCATCCCCGCCCCAAAGTCAGGACCTCGCGAGGCGATCTCTTTCGCTTTCAAATTTCGCCGCAGATCACCCACAGTTTGTACGAGCTATGCGCCCGTGAGGGCGCAACCTTATTTATGTCGCTGGCCGCTGCCTTTCAGGTGCTCCTCTCACGATATACGAGCCAACTCGATATCTGCATCGGCTTTCCTATAGCCAATCGAAACCGCTCGGAGATCGAGAACCTGATCGGGTTCTTTGTGAACACCATTGTTTTGCGCACCAAGCTTGATGGAAACCCATCGTTTTCTGAATTGCTTTCTCGTGTGCGTGCAACCGCTCTGGACATCCATGCTCATCAGGATCTGCCTTTCGAACAACTGGTAGATCACCTGAAACTGGACCGTACTCTGGCACATACTCCATTGATCCAGGTTGTTTTTGCATTCCAGAATGCCGGGTCCGGCTTTGAAGAAGCATTTGACCTCGCTCCGGGCGTGCGAGTCGAGCCCGTACCTACCGGTTTCAGTTCGGCAAAGTTCGACCTGACTTTTAGTGTTCGCGAGAGCAAAAATACGCTCCAATGCTCGCTCGAATACAATGCCGATCTTTTCGATATAAGCACCATCGAGCGGATGAAAGACCATTTCACGGGCTTGCTGGGCGCCATAGTGGCGACACCTGGGGAATCTATTTCCAGGTTAGATATGTTGGGCGCCGCTGAGAAAAAGATGCTAACGGCCTGGGGTTCTGGTTCACCCGATTGGACCACTGATACAGGACTGGCTGAATTATTCGCTGAGCAGGCATCGAGGTATCCGGAACGATTGGCCGCGTCTTATGAAGATAAAAATCTCAGTTACGGCGAACTCAACCAGCGGAGCAATCAGCTTGCCCGTTACCTGCGGGCGCGCGGATCAGGGCCGGAAGTGCTGGTGGGAGTATGTCTGGAACGCTCGCTGGAACTGGTTGTCGCTTTGCTTGGCATTATTAAGGCGGGTGCTGCCTATGTGCCAATCGACCCGGAGTATCCTGCCAAACGTATCAATTATATGTTGCAGGATGCAGGCATTGCGCTGCTGGTAACCCAGCAGCGACTGCTCGATCGTCTACCCCACCTTGGAGTCGAATCGGTTTGTCTGGATACCGAGTGGGATGTCATTGGAGCTGAACGCCCGCAGGATCTCAACATCCTCATACAGCCGGAGAGTGTCGCCTATGTGATCTATACCTCGGGCTCAACCGGCAACCCAAAGGGCGTCATGGTGAACCACAGGAATGTGGTCCGCCTGATGCGCGCGACTCACGCTTGGTATGAGTTTGGCTCTGATGACGTTTGGACGTTGTTTCACTCAACTGCATTCGATTTCTCGGTCTGGGAAATCTGGGGTGCACTGGCATACGGTGGACGCCTGGTCGTGGTTCCTTTTTGGGTTAGCCGATCACCGGATGCCTTTGCAGACCTTCTGGGCGACGAGCAGGTCACGGTATTGAATCAGACGCCTTCTGCGTTTCGACTCCTGACCACGGCGGATCGGGCCGCAAAAAGAGATTTGTCGGCACTGCGGGTAGTGATTTTCGGAGGCGAGGCGCTGGAGTGGGCCAGCCTCGAGGATTGGATCGAGAACCATGGGTTAATACGCCCAGCGTTGGTGAATATGTACGGGATCACTGAAACTACCGTGCATGTTACTTATCATCCGATAGAAGCGAAAGATGCCGGGCAATGGGGCGCTAGCATCATTGGACGCGGCATTCCAGATCTCCGGACCTATGTTTTGGACACCGAGATGGCGCTGGCTGGAGTTGGCATTCGGGGCGAGCTGTATGTAGGGGGCGAGGGAGTGGCCCGAGGCTACCTGCATCGTAAGGATCTGACGGCGCAACGGTTTGTTCCCGATCCACTCAGCACCGGGCCTGGCCAGCGGTTATATAGAACAGGTGATATCTGCCGTTGGCGTGAGGATGGCAATCTGGAATATCTGGGGAGAATAGATGAGCAGGTCAAGATCAGAGGATTCCGCATTGAATTGCGAGAAGTAGAATCGGCACTGCGCAAGCAACCGGGTGTGATGGATGCCGTAGTTGTGGTCTGGGACAGCAGGCCGGGAGACAAACGCCTGGTTGCCTACTTCATTGGGAACTCTGCAGAAACAACAACGCCCGCAGAGTTGAGAAACGGCCTGAGTTCATTGTTGCCTGAGTATATGGTTCCGGCGCATCTGGTACGTCTGGAAGAGTTCCCCACCACGCCCAGCGGCAAGCTCGCCCGCCAAGCGCTTCCTCGGCCGGAAACCGGCCGTGGAGAACGGGATGAATATCTGGAACCGCGGAACGAAACAGAGCGCATTCTTGCGGAAATATGGCAACAAGTGTTGCGTGTGGAACGAGTCGGCATTCGGGACAATTTTTTTGATCTGGGCGGCGATTCCATCCTCAGCATCCGGGTGAGATCTCAGGCTCGCACCTTCGGACTTGAGTTCACCATAAAAAATCTCTTTGAGTGCCAGAATATTGCTGATCTTGCAGAAATTACCCAGAGAGCTAGCGGAGCCCAGGAAGTTCGTGTTAAGCCATTCAGTCTGATCGATCCCGCTGAACAAGCTACATTAGGTAATGGCATAGAAGATGCGTATCCACTGAGTCAGCTTCAAGCGGGCATGCTTTTTCATAGCGAAATGGACCCGCAGTCACCTGTATATCATGATATTTCTTCTTGCCGTCTGCAGCACAGGTTCGATCTCTCCGCGTTTCAATCAGCCCTGAAGGAACTGGTTGCGGCCCAGGCCACCCTTCGCACATCTTTCGAACTGCGCCGTTTCAGCCAGCCATTGCAACTCGTGCATCGGCATGCCACGGTACCGGTCCATGTGACTGACCTGCGCCGGCTGAATGCCGCTGCGCAGGAACAAGAGCTGGTTGATTTCGTTGAACAGGAAAAACGAAATGGGTTCGACTGGGCAAATGCGCCGCTGCTGAGAATCTATATCCATGTGCTCAAGGACGAGTGCTTCGAATGTGCGTTTAGTTTTCATCATGCGATTCTTGATGGCTGGAGTCTGGCGTTACTCACCATAGATCTGTTCCGGCGGTACCAGGCGTCCATGAGCAGCGCTCCCTTACCACTGCAGACCGTAAAAGTCAGCTACGGAAATTACATCGCTCTGGAACAGGCCGCACGGCAGTCTGAAGCCATCTCAGAGTGGTGGCAAACTCGCCTTGCCGGTGTGGAACCTGCAATCATTCCAAGACTGGAAGGTGATGGCGCAGGCCTGACGTCCGGTATACAAAAAGTTGCGGTGGATTTTGTGCCTGGAACCGCCCAGGGTCTCAAGGCCTTGAGCAGAGAATTGGGGCTGCCAATCAAGAGCCTCCTGCTGGGCGCCCATTTGAAGGCCCTGAGCGTAATTACCGGTAAAGAGAACGTCCTAACCGGATTGGTCACCAATGGCCGCCCTGAAATTGCGGGAGGCGAGGAGTTGCTGGGACTTTTCCTGAACACGCTGCCGCTTGCCCAGGTAATCAACACAGGCTCCTGGGCTGAGCTCGCCGAAGCTGCATTCCGGGCAGAGCGCGAACTGTTGGAATATCGCCGCTATCCATTGACTGAGATCAAGCGCAGTGTGGGCTGGCTGACCCTGGAAACGGTATTTAACTTCACTAACCTGCATGTGTATAGAGAGTTGGAACAATCAGGTGTCGTTATCCTTGAGCAGCGTTTGTTCGAGCAGACAAATTTTCCTTTCATAGTGCAGTGCGGGTTGCTACCCCGCAGCGGTGAACTGTACGTCTCAGTGGAGGTGGACCGGGCACAGATCGGCGCTGAACAGGCACACGCCATTGCGGAAATATACAGTCTGGTCGTGCATGAACTGTTACGTGATCCGAGAGGGCGTCATGACGTCAAGGTATATCTGCCCGATGACCAGCTTCAAAGGATTACGGATTCATTTTCCGTTACGCCGGGTCTTGCCCAGGTCAATTCGTTGCCGCAATGGTTCGAGCAGCAGGTTGAACTTCATCCCCATCATGTGGCCGTGGTGTGCGGTGATGAGGAGTTAACTTATATCGCTCTCAACCAGCGTGCCAATCAACTGGCGGCTTGTCTCCGGGAGCAAGGTGTTCGCCAGGAGTCTCTCGTTGGCGTCTGTCTTGAGCGATCATTGGACCTGATTGTAGCCTTACTGGGAATTGTGAAAGCGGGCGCAGCTTATGTGCCGCTGGACGTGAATTATCCCACCGAGCGTCTGGCCTGGATGATGGAAGATACCGGTCTGGCGATGCTGGTTACTACGGCACGGCTGAAAGAACTCCTTCCTTCCAGCAATCTGCAACCCATGCAGACAATCTGCCTGGACGAAGCAGCTGAAATCATCAGTGGGCATAGTCCAGAGAACGTAGAGAGTGGCTCCTCTCTTGATCATTTGATCTACATAATGTATACCTCTGGTTCGACTGGCAAGCCCAGGGGAGTGGCTGTGTGTCAGCGTGGTGTAGTTAGCCTGGTGCTTGAGAGCGATTACGTTCATCTTGGTCCTGATGAAGTGATTTTGCAGATGGCCCCGGTTTCTTTTGATGCTTCTACGTTCGAGATTTGGGGAGCGTTGCTCAACGGTAGCCGCCTGGTGATCATGGAGCCGGGTTCTCCCACAATTGACGAAATTGGTTTCGCGTTGCAGAGACATGGAGTAACTACGCTCTGGCTGACGGCGCCCTTGTTCCAATTAATGGTTGAGGATCGAAAAGAGTATTTGCAGAAATTGCAGCAGTTGCTGGCAGGCGGGGACGCCTTATCGCCCGCTCATGTTGAGCGTTATCTGGAAATGGAAAGCGGGACACTGATTAATGGTTACGGTCCGACCGAGTGCACCACCTTTAGCTGCTGTGCCCGCCTGCGAAAAGCGGATGCTGTGCGAAAGCGCGTCCCCATTGGACGGCCTATAGCTAATCGGCGTGCGTGGGTGCTCGATGCTTCATTGCGGCCTGTCCCAATTGGCACACCTGGTGAATTGTGTCTGGGCGGGGCTGGTCTGGCCCGTGGTTATCTGGGCAAACCGGAATTGACGGCAGAAAAATTTGTGCCTGATGCTTTCAGCGGCGTACCGGGTGCCCGGTTGTATCGCACGGGCGATGCAGCCCGGTTTCTGGCTGATCAGGAAATAGATTTCTTGGGGCGACTTGACCGCCAGGTAAAGGTGCGTGGATTTCGAGTTGAGCCAGGCGAAATAGAAGCCGCATTGCGCCGTCATGGCCAGGTAAGGGACGCTGCTGTTATTCCCTGGACCGATGGCCACGGAACTGACAAGCGTCTCGTTGCGTACATCGTGGGGACTCCTGACAAACGTGAATTGGAATCACATCTGCGCCAATCTCTGCCTGAGTACATGATCCCATCGCTATGGATGCATCTGGAAAAGCTGCCCCTCACTCCAGTTGGAAAATTGGACAAGAACGCTTTGCCGACTCCTTATAGCGATGGGCACGACGAGAATGTAGCCTTATATGTTGGACCGCGTACTGAAACCGAGCGAACCCTAGCGGGAATCTGGCGCCAGATCCTGGGTCTGGAACGAACGGGCATTCACGACAATTTCTTCGATAACGGCGGTGATTCTATCCTGCTGACTCGTGTTGCTGCACGCGTTCGGGCTGTATGTGATGTCGAGCTTCCACTCCGCGAACTGTTCAATACTCCGACTATTGCCGAACTTGCGCGAACTGTAGACGGACTGAGGAGCGCGCGCGTCGGTATTGTTGCCCCACCCATTACTCCCGCATCCCGATCGAGCTTTTTGCCATTGTCATTCCCGCAGGAGCGGCTGTGGTTTCTAAATCAATTGGAGATCAACAGCACAGCGTACAACGTGCCGCTGGCATACCGCTTTCTCGGTCCCCTCCATGTGCGGGCGTTCGAGCGTGCCTGGGACGAAGTTATTCGCCGGCACGAGATGCTACGCACCTCATTCCTGGAATGCGAGGGGAACATTGGCCAGATTATCGCGCCGCACAAATCATTTTCTCTGGAAGTCGTGGACCTAAGCGACGCCGGTCCGGAAACAGCCGGCAAGATTGCCCAACAGAAGATCATTGAGGCCAGCCTGCATGTCTTCGATTTGACCTGTGGTCCACTGTTCAGGCTGCGGCTGCTGCGGTTGAGCAATGACGACCATATCTTGAGCTTTACTATTCATCACATTATTTTTGATGGTTGGTCAATTGGGGTCCTGCTCCGAGAGCTTGCTCTTTTCTATAGCCATTTCCTGCGTTCCGAGCTGCTTCATATGGCTGAGTTGCCAATCCAGTATGCGGATTTCTCGTGTTGGCAGCGTTCCTGGATTCAGGGAGAGCAACTGGATTGCGAATTGGTGTATTGGAAAAAGCAGCTCCAGAACTTGCCAGCGCAACTAGCATTGCCTGTTGATCATCCACGTCCGCCGGTCCGGACATCACGAGGCGCAACTTTCACTTTTATGGTAGGACCTGCGGTTGTGACCGCTTTGCAGGCAATAGGCCGGCGCGCAGGCGCAACGCTTTTCATGACATTGCTTGCTGCTTTTAAATCACTGCTGGCCCGCTATAGTGGACAATCGGACATTGTTGTTGGCACCTCCATCGCCAATCGCACCAGTGTCGAGACCCAAGATCTGATTGGGTTCTTTGTGAACCTGCTGGTGCTGCGGACCAGCCTTGCAGATCAACCGCCGTACAAAGATGTGCTCCGCCGCGTACGTGAGACCTGCCTCCAGGCTTATGCGCATCAGCATCTTCCTTTTGAACTGCTGGTAGATGAAATCAGGCCAGATCGTCATTTGGACCGTACGCCTCTGTTCCAGACGCTTTTCGTCTTACAGAACGCTGAAGACCACCAGCCGAAGATACCAGGCTTTGCACAATTAGAGGTCCGCCGGGAAGACGTGGAGTTTACACACGCAAAGTTTGATCTGACACTCGGGGTAAAAGAAAGTAGCGACGGTCTGGTTTGCCTGCTAGAGTACAGCCTTGATTTGTTTGAGCATTCAACCATTGAACGTATGTCAGGACATCTCCAGAACGTACTGAAAATCGTCGCAAGTGACCCTGAGATTCCTTTTTCGCAGATGTCCTTTATTACAGAACCGGAATTAGAGAACATTTACAGCTATGGCAGGGGCCGGATAACCCGCTACCCTGAGGATCAGGGGTTGGCCAGCCTTTTTTCTGGCGTGGCAGCAAAAAATCCGGACCGAGTGGCCTTGGTATTCGGCGACCAGCACTTGAGCTATGCAGAACTAAATCGGCGCGCAAACCGGATGGCAATGCATCTGCGAGCTCTTGGAGTGGGGCCGGAAGTCCTGGTAGGTGTCTGTTTGGAGCGTTCGCTGGAACTTGTTGTAGCTATAATGGGTATAGTAAAGGCTGGCGGGGCCTACGTTCCATTAGATATAAGCGATCCCGCTGATCGTCTGGCTTGGCTGATCAAGGATTGCTCGCTGGACCTGCTCGTAACAAGTACACCTCTGCGGTCACGAATCCCGTTAACTCGATTGCCGTCCATTGAGATAGTCTGCGTTGATGCCGATATCCCTGATGCCCAGACTTCCCACGATATCTCCGTCGGGGCGGGTCCTGAAAATCTTGCGTATGTGATTTATACCTCCGGTTCTACTGGAGAGCCCAAAGGTGTTGCAGTGCGCCAGCGTGGCGTCGTGCGTCTGGTGTGTGAATGCGATTACGTGGAGATCGGCGCTGAGGACGTGTTCCTGCAAATGGCCCCTGTCACGTTTGATGCTTCTACCTTTGAAATATGGGGAGTATTGCTCAATGGATGCCGCCTCGCGATTCTGGAGCCGGGCGTTCCTTCCCTGGAGGAGATTGGCGCTACCTTGAAGAGGCACGGAGTCACTGTACTTTGGCTTACCGCCTCCTTGTTCCATTTGATGGTGGAAGAACGCAATGACGATTTGCGCGATCTCAAGTATCTGCTTGCCGGGGGCGATGTGTTGTCCCCTGCGCATGTGTCGCGCTATCTTGAGTTGCGCCAGGGAACGTTGATTAACGGATATGGTCCTACTGAGTGCACGACCTTTAGCTGTTGCGCGACATTGCGCCAATGGGACTCCAGAAGCACTAAGATTCCGATCGGCCGGCCAATAGCGAATAGCGATGCGTGGATATTGGATGAAACATTCCGTCCCTGCCCAGTTGGCGTGCCGGGAGAACTCTATCTCGCCGGTGCCGGTGTTGGGCGCGGCTATATTGCCAGACCGGAGCTGACTGCGGAAAAATTTTTGCCTGATGTTGTCTCTGCTGAGCGAGGGGGGCGCATGTATCGCAGTGGAGACAGGGCCCGTTATCTCGCGGATGGATCGATAGAATTTCTGGGTCGCTTCGATGGGCAGGTGAAGGTTCGCGGGTACCGCATTGAACCAGCCGAAGTGGAAGCCGCATTACTCCGGCATGGCCAGTTGAGAGAAGCGGCGGTCGTGGCCCTGGCTACTGCGGGAAGCGCCGACAAGCGTATGGTGGCTTATTTCGTCGGCAGCCTGGACGAGCACGAACTTCAGGACCATCTGCGCAACTATTTGCCGGAGTACATGGTTCCCTCGCTCTGGGTCCAAATGAATAGTCTGCCGAGAACAGTGAGTGGGAAGCTGGATCGGCGCGCATTGCCTGAGCCTGAACTGGTGAGCCATGAGGGTGCCGGGTATTTGGCGCCGCGCACCCCAGTTGAGTGTGCTCTGGCTGAGATATGGGGACAGGTGTTGAAGGTTGACAGGATTGGCATCCGCGACAACTTCTTTCATCTGGGCGGCGATTCCATACTCAGCCTCCGGGTCAGGTCCCAGGCCCTCGCTCGCGGCATTGTGTTCAGCATAGGAGACCTGTTCGAACGGCAGGATATTGAAAGCCTGGCGCAACGCGTAGAGAAAAGGTCTGCTTCTTCTGTATCTGAAAAGGTTGAAGAAGAGAGTGAGCCAGCCTTCAGTTTGCTTTCAGAAGCTGATCGCCTGCGTCTGCGTTAGATCATTTCAAGCATGCAAATTTCCAGGGCTACAGGAGGTTCTACGCTGAAATATAACAAGGAGACCGGGCTTCAATCTGCGTAACCCTCCGATGCGAGACTGGACCAGCTTTCTTCTGCCTTCTTGAACAGCGAATCTTTCTATGCACCTCGACTTTGAAGACGCTTACCCGCTCAGCATGATGCAGGCAGGCATGCTGTACCATAGCGAGTATGCTCCGGGAGCCGGCATCTATCACGACGTTGTCAGCTACCGGCTGAAACTTCCCTATGAGCGGCCCGCGTTCAAACAGGCTATCGCTGAACTAACGCAACGGCACGCCGTTTTGCGGACTTCCTTTGACATTGCCTCATTTAGTGAACCGATGCAATTGGTCCATCGCCGGGCGCAGGTGCCCGTCGAGGAGCAGGATTGGCGCTCTTGGAGCTCCGATGAGCAGGCGGCAGGCGTTCAGCTATTTATCGAGCAGGAGCAGTTGCACGGTTTTAATTGGAAACAGCCCCCGCTTTTGCGGATCTACATACACAGGTTACGAGAAGATGTATTTCAGTGCAGCCTGAGTTTCCATCATGCCATCCTTGATGGTTGGAGCGAGGCTTCATTGCTCACGGAACTGCTGCAGACCTATCGGCAACTGCTGCAGGGCAGGGCTTTGAAGATGCCGCCCGTCAAAGGCAATTATCGCAGCTACATCGCACTTGAACGCCGCGCGCTGGCCTCCGCGGAAAGCCGTCTTTTCTGGAAAGAACTGCTTCAGGAACACATAGTAACGCCGGTTCCGTTGAAAGATCGGGTGGCTCCCGGGACAGGCCCTATTGAGACGAGCTTCAAGGTTCAGTGTGCAAACCGCCTTGTCTTATTGGCGGCTGAATTGAGCGTGCCGTTGAAAACCATATTGCTGACGGCCCATTTAAAGGCACTGGAGTATTTGGGTGGGCATATAGACGTGACCACGGGCGTGGCGCTGAATGGACGTCCGGAACTGGAAGGCGCCGAGGAGGTGCTGGGGTTGTTCCTGAATACGGTCCCTTTTCGAATGCAGCTGGAGCCGGGAAGCTGGCGAGAATTGGTGCGCCAGACTTTCGCGCTGGAACAACGCATTTTTCCTCATAGGCGGTTTCCCATGCCGGCGATTCGGCAGTTAATGGGTGGGGGGGAATTGTTTGAAACAGCATTCAACTATACGCATTTTCACGTCTACAACGAATTGCGTGATGAATGCGGGGACCTGGCTGAGCAGAGAAGCGGATCTGCGCGCACCAATTTTGATTTCCTGGCCAACTTCTGGATGAAGCCCGGCACTCACGAACTGGGTGGAACACTGCAATCTGATAACGGCAGGCTCAGCCGCAAGTCATTGGAGACGGTAGCGCGGTATTACGTGCGAATTCTGGAGCGAATAGCAGATGATTCGTTGCAACCCCATCATGATGGCCATTATCTTTCCACTGCAGAATGGGAGCAGCTAAGGTGTTGGGGGGGCGGATATCAGGATGCTACCGGGGACCTGAGCGTTCACAAATTATTTGAACAACAGGCAGCGCGTCGGCCGGATTCAGCGGCATTGATCTTTGACAAACAGACGGTCAGTTATGCTGCCCTCAATACAGCGGCCAACCGGTTCGCTCGCTACCTGGGAAAACATGGAGTAGGGACGGAGACCCTGGTAGGCGTCTGTTTACCGCGTTCAGTAGAGATGGTGGTCACTTTGCTCGCCATTCTCAAGGCCGGTGGAGCTTATGTGCCTCTGGATTCGGAATATCCACGAGAGCGGCTGGAATTTATAGCGAGAGATTGCCGCCTGGGATTGATCGTAACCTCACAAAATTTAAGGCTCGCATTGCCCCCAGATGTGCCCACTATAGTTCTTGAAAAAGACAAGCCACGAATTGCTGCTGAAAACGGCGAGAACCTTGGCATCGAGGCAGACGCCAATCAACTGGTCTACGTGATGTACACCTCAGGTTCTACAGGGCAGCCAAAGGGCGCAATGATCGTCCACAAAGCGATAGTGAAGCTTGTCTGGAACACTGACTATGCCGAGTTGGATCCGCAGGAGAGAATCCTGCAGATGGCGCCGATTTCATTTGATGCCTCAACATTTGAGATTTGGGGAGCGCTGCTGAATGGCGGATTGCTGGTGATCATGAGGCCCGGGATCCCGCCCGTGGAAGATATTGCCAGCGTGATTGAGGAAGAACAGGTGAGTGTGCTGTGGCTGACCGCCCCATTGTTCCACCTCATGGTGCGAATGATGGAGGAAAACAAAATCAGCAACCTTGCTGGATTGCGCCAGTTACTGGCTGGCGGCGATGTATTGAACCCTATATTTGTAAACAAGTATCTGAAGCACGCAAATGGGGGCCGGCTTATTAATGGATACGGCCCCACTGAGGCCACCACGTTTAGCTGCTGCTACTCGACATCCGAGTGGGATGAGGAAAATGGACCGGTGCCTATTGGCCGTCCACGGACGAGCACGTATGTCTGGATCATGAGCAGCTTTTGCCAACCAGTGCCAGTGGGAGCGCCGGGGGAACTGTGCATCGGTGGAACCGGATTAGCACGCGGCTATCTGAACCGTCCGGAATTGACAGCAGAACGATTCATTCCGGATCCATGCAGTTCCATCCCTGGAGCGCGGATGTATAAAACGGGGGACAATACGCGCTGGAGCGAACAGGGAAATGTCGAATTTCTGGGGCGCATGGACCACCAGGTGAAGATCCGTGGCTTCAGGATTGAGCCTGCAGAGGTGGAAACGGTGCTGCACCGCCATCCTTATGTAAGGGATGCGGTAGTCATAGTGCAATCGCTGGCTGATGGTGACAAGCAGTTGGTGGGATACGTGCTGGCCAAGGACCATGAGGAAGTAAACGGCAGACTGTTGCGTGAGTATCTGGCTGAAAAGTTGCCCGCATACATGGTTCCTGGTGTGGTTGTGATGGTGGAGCAGTTGCCGATGACGCCCAGCGGTAAAGTGGACCGGCGACAGTTGCAGGCGATGCAGGATGATCTCACGTCTGTACAGAGTGGATATGTGGCCCCGAGGACCGCAGTGGAAGAGATACTGTGTGGGGTTTGGGAAGAGGTGCTGAAGACAGGGCGAGTGGGAGTAAACGATAATTTTTTTGAGCGTGGCGGGCACTCGCTGCTGGGCATGCAGATGGTATCGCGTTTACGCACTATTTTCAGCGTTGACTTGCCATTGCGAGATCTTTTCAATTTACCCACTGTTGCAGGGTTGGCCGCGACGCTTGATCGCAACCACACTCTCACTCCTGCCGCGCGGATTGAACCAATCCCTCGTCACAGTGCATTGCCGTTGTCATTTGAGCAGCAGCGCCTGTGGTTCCTGGGCCAGTTTGAGAACGCAAAATCAGCCTACAACATTTTTTTGCCGCTTCGTTTGGAAGGGGATTTGGATGCCGCTGCATTGGAACGAGCGGTGCGAGAGATTGTCCGGCGTCACGAAGCATTGCGAACGCGTTTCATTCCGGTGGAGAGCGGGCCTGCACAACTGATCGAATCGCCGGAGTTCTGCTGCTGGGAAGTGATAGACCTGAGCGGTTGTGTAGAACCGGAGGCAAAAGCCCGGCAGCACATAGAACAGGAAGCTAGACATGCTTTTGATCTGCAGACAGGGCCATTGCTCCGGGCCGGATTGGTGCGTATTGGCGAAGAACAGAACATCCTGCTGCTCAACATGCATCACATCATTTCCGATGCCTGGTCGCTGGGCGTCCTTAGGCGGGAACTGCGGGCGCTTTATACAGAATTCACCGGAGGTGCGCCCGCGTATCTCCCGGAACTGGCTGTGCAGTATGCCGATTTTGCCAGTTGGCAGCAGGAGCACCTGAGCGGAGAGGAGTTGGACCAACATCTCCGCTGCTGGGAGCTTAAGCTGGCGGGCATGCCGGAAAGCCTGGAATTTACAACCGATCGTGCGCGGCCTGCGGAAAAAGGCTCGCGAGGCGCGCTGCACGCTTTCACAGTCCCTCCGGAAATAACACAGGAGTTACGAAAACTTGCTCGTCGCGAGGGCAGTACGTTTTTTATGACGCTGCTCGCAGTCGTGCAGGTGCTGATGTGGCGGTATACAGGACAGACGGACGTTGTCCTGGGAACTCCTGTAGCCAACCGCAGACAGGAGGAACTGGAAGGTCTGATTGGATTCTTCGTCAATATGCTGGTGCTGCGAACAGACCTCTCAGGCGACCCCTTGTTTCTTGATCTGCTGGCGCGAGTGCGGGCCGTGGCACTGGAAGCCTATGCGCATCAGGATCTCCCGTTTCAAAAGCTGGTGGATCACCTTGCTCCGCTGCGCGACCCTAGCCGCACTCCGTTGTTCCAGGTAGTTTTCATGATGCTGAATATCGCCGAAGGAGAGGCGCATCTGGGTTTGCCGGGAGTAACGGAGAGTGCCGAGAACCTGCAGCAAACGCTGTCGAATTATGATCTCGCGATTGAAGCCACAGAGAAGGAGGACAGTTGTGTTTTCCTTTTGCGGTATGACGTGGAATTGTTTGATGCTCAGACGATCGAACTTATGGGCATCCATCTGCAGTGTTTGCTGGAGAGCGTGGCGCGCAACCCGGTCCGCCAGCTTTCGCAATTGGAATGGACTACTGCCGCTGAGCGGAAGCGCATTGCGGCATGGAGTGGCGCGGCCCTGGAGCGTTCTGCACTTTCATCGCTGCCTGAACTATTTGAGGAAGTGGTGGTTGCACGGCCGGAAAGCATTGCCGTGGCATTCGGGGAAGAGCACCTCAGCTATGCCGAGCTGAACCGCCGCTCCAATCAACTGGCGCGCTATTTGGGCGGGCGAGGGATCGGACAGGAGACCAGGGTGGGCCTGTGTCTTGACCGTTCGGCGGAAATGATCGTGGCGCTGCTCGGAATTTTGAAGGCGGGCGCAGCCTATGTACCGCTGGATCCTGAGTATCCCGCCGAACGGCTGGCGTTTATGGTGGAAGATGCCCAAGTTTCCGTCCTGATGAGTCGGGAAACGCTGCTTGACAGGACTACCCTGGAGATTCTTGCTTCAAAACGATTGACTTTCGTGGATGTCGCTACAGTGAAGATGGAGGATGAGAGTGGAGACAATCCTGGAGTTGCTGTAGATGCAGGTGGTCTGGCCTATGTGATGTATACCTCAGGTTCCACGGGCCTTCCCAAGGGAGTTGAGATCGAGCATCGGTCCATCAGCCGCCTCGTGACAAGGCCCAATTACATAAAGCTTGGGCCGGAAGAACGGAGCCTGCTAATGGCCCCAGTGTCATTCGATGCCTCGACGTTTGAAATCTGGGGGGCCTTGGTAAATGGGGGAACTCTGGTGATCATGCAGCCAGGAACGCCCTCATTGGAAGAAATTGGACAGGTGATTGGAGAACAAGACATCTCCGTGTTGTGGCTGACTGCGCCACTGTTTCACCTGATGGTGCAACAGAAGAAAAACGAACTGGCCATGGTGCGCCAGGTGCTGGCCGGAGGAGATGTATTGTCACCGGGGCTCGTGCGTCAATATCTGCAAACTGCAAAACACGGTTGGCTGATTAACGGATATGGACCAACAGAGGGAACTACCTTCACCTGTTGCTACTCAATGAGTTCATGGCATGAAGAAGGCAGAAGAGTGCCTGTCGGTGCGCCGATTAACAGCACTGAAGTGCACGTGCTTGATGATGAACTGCACCTGGTAGGCATTGGAGCGCCAGGGGAGTTGTGTATAGGGGGAGAGGGAGTGGCGCGGGGTTATCTGAAGCGGCCGGAACTAACGGCAGAGAAGTTTGTTCCGAATCCGTATAGCGGGCGGGCGGGTAAGAGGATGTATAGGACAGGCGACCGGGTGAGG
>DATEHN010000015.1:0-32508 GCA_035279585.1 Candidatus Angelobacter sp.
CCGACCTTTGGGTTATGAGCCCAACGAGCTACCAGGCTGCTCCACCCCGCAAATCAAGATTAACAGGGCGTTTACAGACGGTCAAATTTTGCCGAGGGTAGTGCTTGCTTTCAAGGACACTATTCGCGCAGTGCAGTTCTAAATTCTCCACCCAGCATATCTGGTGAACTAGCGCAAGTCTGCGCAGTGCCATTCGGTAAATGCATCAATTTGCCAGCGGCATCTCGAACGCCGACAACCTGCCTATGATCAAATATCATTTGCCAAAGTTGCATCTCATTGTGAGCTGGTGAGAAGGCACAATGTCTGAATCGAGGCAGATCAATAAGAAGCAGAACAATCATTCAGCGCGCTACCCTCCGCAATCTACGGAATTTACAACTCATGTTCCGAATCGATTAGACCGCCTGCCATGGTGCCGCTGGCATTGGCTGGTGGTGATTGGTCTTGGAGTCACGTGGATTCTGGATGGCCTTGAAGTCACGTTGGCGGGCGCGGTCGGTGGTGTGCTGAAGCAAAGCCTGCACATGAGTGACGCCCAGGTTGGCGCCAGCGCAACGTTTTACTTGCTTGGTGCTGTCATCGGTGCTATTGGGTTTGGTTATGCCACAGACCGGTTAGGACGGAAAAAGCTATTTACGGTTACTCTGCTGGTGTATCTCATCGCTACAGCGTGTTCGGCGCTGGCGTGGAATTTCTGGAGCTTTGCTTTTTTTCGATTTGTGACTGGCTCCGGCATTGGCGGTGAATATGCCGCCATCAACTCTGCTATCGATGAACTAATTCCGGCGCGGATTCGCGGCCACGTGGACCTCATCATCAACGCAACTTACTGGATCGGCGCAGCCGTGGGGGCTCTTGCCACCATCTTGTTGCTCAACACGCATGCCATCTCTCCCTCACTTGGATGGAGGTTCACCTTTCTTCTGGGCGCGATGTTGGGCATTGTCATTATTTTTATCAGGCATTTTATTCCTGAGTCGCCGCGATGGCTGATGACCCATGGCCGTGAGGAAGAGGCTGAGCGCATCGTCACACAGGTGGAATCTGAAGTAGGGAAGAGGTGTAAGCTGCCTGAGCCCGAAGGCGAACCGCTCACGATCACGGCGCGTCATGGCGTTTCATGGAAAGAAATCTGGCAGGCCATGGTGCATACGCACGGCACGCGTTCTCTGCTTGGCCTGGGGCTCATGATCTCACAGGCATTTTTTTATAACGCTATCTTTTTTACTTATGCTTTGCTGCTCATTGAGTTTTACTCGGTCAAGGCTGAGCATGTGGGCTTTTATCTGCTGCCGTTTTCGTTGAGCAACGCGCTGGGGCCGTTCATTGCGGGTAAATTGTTTGATACCGTTGGCCGCAAGCCAATGATCACGGCGACCTACGCACTCTCAGGCATATTGCTGGCGATTACCGGCTGGCTTTTTCAGCGGAACGCGCTTACCAGCCTTACGCAAACAATTTGCTGGACGGTAATCTTCTTTATCGCAAGTTGTGCGGCAAGCTCGGCTTATCTGACCGTGAGTGAGATATTTCCACTGGAGATTCGCGCCATGGCGATCGCCATTTTTTATGCGCTGGGAACGCTGGCGGGCGGAGTTGGCGCTCCGGCTTTATTTGGAGCATTGATCGGAAGCGGCTCGCGCACACATCTCTTTTATGGATATCTTTTTGGAGCATTGCTCATGCTGATTGCAGCCGGTATGGAGTGGAAGCTGGGCGTGAAGGCGGAGCGTCAATCGCTGGAAAGCATCAGCGCGCCGCTGGCAAAGGCAAGCTGAGGCGCTTGGGTTAGGCAGGTTTCTTTTTATGCCAGTCAGTCTGTTTCTGGTAAGCGTGGGCCAGAGCGAGCACAACTCCGTCAGCGCCTGGAGCACCTGCGATTTGCAGGCCGATGGGCAATCCAGATTTTGAAAATCCACAATTGAGTGAAACTGTAGGCAGTCCGTAAACGTTGAACGGACGCGTGTTGCGCAGCATGATCAATTCCTTGCCCCTGAGCTGATCTGGCGCTGCTTCAAGCTCAGCCACGGTCGGCGCCAAGACAGGAGTTGTGGGAGCAAGGATGAGGTCAATCTTTTCAAACAAGTGCAACACCTGCCGCCGCTGCTGCAAAAGTTCACGATGTGCATGGATATGTTGCGCAGCGGTGATGTTGGCCCCGTTGCGGATGCGTCTCAGCGTTTCCGGGTGATATTCAGCTTCATGCTGAGGCAAGTATTTCTGGTGGTAGGCAAAAGATTCTGAGGCGACGATTGTGCGATCGGTTTCCGTGGACAGGTCAATTTCCTGGACTCCTGCGGTAAGCTTGCCAAGTTCTTTTATCCCTGTGTCGACAGCGAGAACAACTTCACTATCTGCGTCTTTCCAGAAGTCGCGCGCCACGGCCAGCCGCAGAGACTTTATGGGTTCTTCAATGGCTGAAGGATAGTAAACGGGCGGAAATTTCTGGCAATTGATGTCTTCCGCGTCATAATACGCGATTGCCTGAAGCATCAGCGCAGCGTCGGCAGCAGTGCGGGCCATTGGGCCAGCGTGGTCGAGCGACCATGAAAGCGGAATAATGCCGCGCGTGCTTACCAGCCCATAGGTCGGCTTGTGGCCGGTAATCCCGCAAAAAGCGGCGGGCAGACGAATGGAGCCTGCGGTGTCTGTGCCGATTGCGCCATAGCAGAGTCCGGCGGCAACCGCAGCAGCAGAGCCCGAAGACGATCCGCCGGTAATGTGAACGGTGTTCCATGGATTGCGTGCCGTGCCAAAGTGGCCAATAATCCCGCTGCCACCATAAGCAAACTCATGCAGGTTAAGCTTACCCAGCAAGACAGCGCCAGCTGCTTTGAGGCGGCGGACCACCTCAGCATCTGCCGCGGGCACATAATCTTTGAGCACGGCGCTGGCAGCCGTGGTTTTAACGCCGGCGGTTTCAGCCAGGTCTTTTACTGCCAGGGGAATTCCGTGCAGCGGCCCCTTCCATTCGCCGCGCGCAATCTCAGCCTCAGCCTTGCGCGCCTCAGCCAGGGCAGATTCAGCCGTCACGGTAATGAAAGATTTGAGTTCGGGATCGCGACGTTCGATCTCCTTTAGACATGCCTGTGTGAGATCGACGGGCGAGACTTCTTTCTTT
Organism: Candidatus Angelobacter sp.; assembly: GCA_035279585.1. Classification (GTDB taxonomy): domain Bacteria; phylum Acidobacteriota; class Terriglobia; order Terriglobales; family Acidobacteriaceae; genus Angelobacter. The sequence continues at coordinate 3,125 of DATEHN010000015.1, forward strand.
TGTACCGCCTGGCTTGCCTCCGCCAGTTCAAGCAGCGGCAATTGGTTAGCCGAATAGCTGGTAGATGAAGGCATGGCTATGCAAGAAGAATATCACTGCCTTGAGCCAGCGTAGAGACCGCCGATGCTTACGGCAGGGCTTGTACTAAACGTCGATTAAACCTTAAACCATGGCAAAGATTTGCCACGCCGTGCGATACGTATTGGCATGGGCTTCAGCGCTAAGCTCGATAGGGCGGGAATAGCCGCCGCCGGAGGTTAGAACAAACGGAGCGCCGAAACTGCGCGCTGCCTGCAGGACTTTTTTATCGCGCTCAATCAAACCCTGATGTGTGAGTGAGAGCCTGCCCAAAACGTCAGAGGCCAGCGGATCGACGCCGGATTGATAGAAGATGACGTCAGGCCGGAAAGCGAAGATTGCCGGCAACACTTCGTCCAGGCGGCGAAGATATTCCGCGTCTTCAACATGGTCAGGCAGCGCCACATCAAGCCGGCTTTGCTTTTTGCGAAAAGGAAAATTGCTGTCACAGTGGATGGAGAGAGTGAAGACGTCTGGATCGTTCTGGAAAATTTCAGCAGTGCCGTCGCCCTGGTGCACGTCAAGATCAATCACCGCAGCGCGGCGGATGAGATTTCTTTTTCGCAAGAACTCGATGGCAACAGCAATGTCATTGAAGACGCAGAATCCCGCACCCTCAGCGCGCAGAGCATGGTGTGTGCCGCCGCCCAGAGTGGCTCCCCATCCGTGTTCCATAGCCTGAAGGGAAGCGGAGATTGTTCCGCCTACGGACGCATACGCGCGTTGAACAAAAGTCTCTGACCAGGGAAGCCCAATGCGTCGCATGGCTGCTGTTGAAAGTGTTCCCGTAGTGAACTGGACTACGTAATCCGGGTCATGGGCAAGGCTAACTGTTTCTGAATCGGCCAGCGGACTTTGCTCCAGCTGAAAAAGGCCTTCTTTTTCCACCAGTCCCCGCAGCATACCGTATTTATTTACCGGGAACTTATGTCCTTCGGGCAGCGTAATACTGTATTGATCGGTGGAGAAAAGCCGGGGCCGGAAAGCAGATTTTGGCATGACGAAAAGAAGTTTCTCTGGTCTATATATTAATGTAGGGGCTTAAAGTGAGTCCCGGAGCCTTGGATTTGGGGTGTGCGTTTCCGAACAGTGGGTTTCAGGAACGGACAGCGGAAAAGGGGCAAAGATGGCTAAAATGAACATTTTCTCCTTCAAGCTCAACGGTTTGCAGTATCATTGATTTGGCAGCTCTTGTGCATATACCTTAGGTGCAATGGATATCGTACGCGACGAATCGGTTAAGAAAAAGAAGCGCCAGAAGCAAACGATCCTGATCGTTGTGGCTGTTCTGGCGATAGCGGGCGTAACCTTGGGCGTCTCCCGGCTCAAGCCGGCGCTGCAGAGCGTTGATTATGGCACCATCTGGCCAGACACGGTGAAACGCGGATCAATGCTGCGGCAAGTGCGCGGCATTGGATCATTGGTGCCTATTCCAGACGACGTTCGTCTAATCCCTGCAGAGACAGACGTGCATGTGGAACGCATTCTGGTCCTGCCGGGCACTCCGGTAAAACCGGATACAGTCATTATGGAGCTCTCAAACCCGCAGCTTGAGCAGGAATCGGTGAGCGCCGGGCTTGATCTGAAATCTGCAGAAGCGGAATACCACAACACCAAAGCAAAGGTCGATAGCGATTTGCTTAGTTTGCGCGCCGAAGCCGCTACGGTTGAATCCGATTACGAAAATGCAAAACGCGATGCCGATAACAATCGCGAACTGAATAAAATTGGCGTGGTTGCAAAAGCTGTGCTGGATGCTTCTGTGAGCAAAGAGCGCGAGCTGGCAACCCGCAAGAAGATTGAAGAAGACCGGATTGCCGAGAGCACCAAAGCCATTGAAACTCAATTGGCAGTGCAGCAGAGCACGATTGACCAGAAGAAAGCCATGCTTGATCTGAAGCAGCGGCAAAAGGATGCACTCAAAGTTAAGGCCGGCATCACGGGAGTTTTGCAGGCAACGGATACGCCTGTGCAAGTAGGACAACGCCTGCCGCAGGGAACGATCCTGGCCAAAGTGGTACAGCCAGATCATCTGAAAGCGGAATTGAAGATCCCTGAAACCCAAGCCAAGGACATTACGCCCGGACAGAAAGCTGATATTGATACCCACAACGGCGTAGTGGAAGGCAAAGTTTCACGCGTTGATCCATCCGTACAGGCAGGCACGGTTACGGTAGATGTGATGCTGGATGGCCCGCCGCCTCCGGGCGCGCGGCCTGATCTGAGCGTGGATGGAACCATTACGCTGGAGCGGTTGGATAATGTGCTCTATGTAGGCCGTCCAGCCTTTGGACAAGACAAGAGCACGGTAAGCATGTTTAAAATTGACCAAGACGGAAAGACGGCAACCAAGGTCCCTGTGGAACTTGGACGTAGCTCAGTCAACACCATTGAGGTTGTGCGCGGACTGAAAGAAGGCGATCAGGTGATCCTTTCTGACATGTCTCGCCTGGATAATCAGGACCGGATCAGGCTGGATAGATAAAACGAATTATTTTTGGGAGGAAAGAACAACGTGGCCAGTGGACAAACTTTGATCAATCTTGAGAATGTTACCAAGATCTTTTACACCGATGAGGTCGAAACGCATGCGCTCTCCGGGATTCACCTGGACATCAACAAGGGCGAGTATGTTTCCATCGCCGGCCCGTCGGGCTGCGGCAAATCAACGCTGCTCTCTATTATTGGTCTGCTGGATTCACCCACGGATGGATCTTATGTCCTGAACGGCCGCCCGGTGCAGGGCCTGGATTTTTCTGATCGCGCGCGCATTCGCAACCAGGAAATCGGCTTCATCTTCCAGAGCTTCAATCTCATTGGCGATCTCACGGTGTATGAGAACGTTGAACTGCCGCTGACGTATCGATCCATGTCATCTCCTGAGCGCAAAAAGCGCGTGCAGGAAGCGCTGGAGAAGGTCGGCATGGCACACCGTATGCGTCACTATCCTTCACAGCTTTCCGGCGGCCAACAGCAGCGTGTAGCTGTGGCGCGCGCTCTGGGTGGATCGCCTTCCATCCTGCTGGCGGACGAGCCTACCGGAAACCTGGATTCCCGCAACGGCGAAGCCGTAATGGACCTGTTGCAGCAGTTGCACCGTGAAGGCGCAACCATCTGCATGGTGACCCATGACGCACGCTTTGCCAAGCACGCTGAGCGCACCATCCATCTCTTTGACGGCAAGGTAGTGGAAGAGACGGAAGCGGCGCAACAGGCAGCTGAACTGGCATAGGCCAACGCAAGCCCGGAAATATAAACCTTCTTGGAATGGGTTTTCTCATTCGCGGGGTGAAGTGTGATTACGCTTTTTCAAGACATTCGCTTTGGCTCGCGCATGCTGCGCAAGTCGCCGGGATTTACCGTGATTGCCCTGATCACGCTGGCCCTGGGCATTGGGGCCAACACGGCGATCTTCAGCATCGTAAACGCGGTGTGGTTGAAGCCGCTGCCATACCCACAGTCCGACCGCCTGGTTTTCATGACTTCGGCTTTTTCCAGGAATGGAATCGCGCGCAATTTTGCCACGTCTTATCCTGATTTTTTAGATTGGCGCGCGACAGCAAAATCCTTCACCGGCATGGCTTCCTACCATGGTGATAGTTTTACTCTCACCGGCACAGCGGAGCCTTTGCACGTCAGCGGTGTTACCGTCGCCGGAGATTTCTTTTCCATCCTTGGCGTTCAGCCTCTGCTGGGACGCGGGTTCACCCAGGAAGATGAAAAACCGGGCACTCGTGTTGTGGTGCTCAGCCACGAGCTGTGGCAGAGCGTTTTCCATGGCGATAATGGAATTCTTGGCCAAGCTATTACTCTGGATAAACAGCGCTACAACGTAGTGGGGGTAATGCCGCCAGGTTTTGCTTTTCCGCTGGACCAGGAACCTCCCAAGCTGTGGAGGACGTTTGCCATTGAATCTGAATCCAAGGATCCAGTTAACGCGCCGGCAATGACATCGCCTGCAGGGCGCGGCGCCCATTTCTTAAGCGTAGTTGCCCGGCTGAAGCCGGGTGTTTCATTCGACCAGGCGCATGAAGAGATGGGCGTAATTGCCCGCAATCTTGCCATTCAGTATCCCGATACCAACAAAAAATTTCCTTCGGTAGGAATGTCGCCGGAGCTGGAATATCTAATCGGAGACACGCGGCCGCGGATGATTGTCCTGCTGATATCGGTAGGCGTGGTGCTGCTGATTGCCTGCCTGAACGTCGCCAACCTGCTGCTGGTGCGGGCCAGCAAACGCAGCCGCGAGATCGCGATTCGAGCCTCAATCGGCGCAAAGCGCATTCAGATTGTCCGCCAGATGCTGACGGAGAGCATGGTATTGGGTGTTGGCGGAGCGCTGCTGGGAATACCAATCGCCATGTGGGCCCTTAAGCTCTTTATCGCGCTGAACGCGGAGAAGCTACCGCGCATTCAGAGCGCCGGGCTTGATGCCAACGTATTATTTTTTACGGCTGGCATTGCGATTCTTACCAGCCTGATCTTTGGCCTGGTTCCTGCGTTGCGAACTTCAAAGCCCAACCTGACTGAGTTCATGAAGGAAGGCCGCGGCACAACGGCAAGTGCAGCACACCAGCGTTTGCGTAGCGCACTGGTGATCCTTGAGACAACCATTGGGCTGATTTTGCTGGTAATTGCAGGATTGCTGGTGAGAAGCTTCCATCGACTGGTGTCAGTGGATCCTGGTCTAAATCCGGCGAATGTTTTGACACTGACCTTTGATTTACCTGATGCCAAATACAACGATCAGCAGCAGATGGATTTCTATGCGCAATTGCTGGATCGCCTCCGCAACTTGCCGGGGGTGGTTTCTGCCGGCACAGTTACTCCGCTGCCGCTCAGCGGAAACAATGCGACGATCTCGTTCCAGATTGAGGGGCATCCAGTGCCGAAATCTGAGGCCCCTTCCGCTGATATTGAGGCCGTTTCGCCGGAACTTTTTCATACATTCAACATACCTCTGCTGTATGGGCGTGATTTCAGCGTGCATGATGATTCCAAAGCTCCCGGCGTAATGATTGTGAATGAGGCCTTCGCTCGCAGGTATTTTCCCAATGAAGATGCGATAGGGAAGCACGTTACTCCGGGCATTTCCAACAGCGGTCAGCCGCAGAAGCGCGAGATTGTTGGGGTGGTTGGCAATGTGAAAAGCCGCAACCTTGAGGCCGAGGATGTTCCGGCCTATTACATTCCTTCGACGCAGTTGAATTTCGGATCGTTATCGGTTTGCTTGCGAACAAGCGTTGATCCCCACAGCCTGACGCCTGCGGTCCGCAACGCGGTTTCTTCCATGGACCCAGACTTGCCGCTCTATGACGTGAAGACCATGGAGGAATATCTTTCCGCTTCCGTAGCCACGCCACGTTTCAACGCGCTGCTGCTGGAAGCCTTTGCCGGCCTTGCCTTGTTGCTTACCGGGATAGGGCTTTATGGCGTGATTTCCTACGCGGTAACGCAGCGCACGCACGAAATTGGAGTGCGCATCACGCTGGGAGCATCGCGCGCAAGCGTGGTGCGGATGGTGCTGAAATCAGGCCTGCAACTCACCGGGATCGGCATTGTGGTTGGAGTTGTTTTATCGCTCATTGCTGCCCGCCTCGCCACGGCGTTCAGCAGCCTGCTGTTCGGTATTAAGGCCACGGACACAGCTACTTTTGTCGCAGTGGTTTTGATGGTCGGCGTGGTTTCACTGCTTGCCTGCTATATCCCCGCGAATCGCGCTGCAAAAGTTGATCCTATGATTGCTCTACGCTATGAATGACGCTGTCCCTTTACTCCTCAGTGACTATGGCCCGCTTAAATAGCGGGCCTTTTTTGCCTCAGAAAAAATGTTAAAGCTGGAGAATCCTTAAGCAGAAATCGATTGCGAGAGAGAGCAGGCGGCGTTTAAATTTAGTCTGCAAAAGAGGGATTACAAGTTGTTCTATCCAGGTGAAACCGTGCGTCTACTGCGAGCCATGCCGGAAAGCGGGCTGCCGCCATACTCTGAGGGCAGGGTAACGGGAATCCGCCGCGATCAGGATGGCGCACCGACTGCCGTGGAGATTGAGTTTTACCAGGATTCGCGCACGATAAAAACGGAAGCGCCGCTTGATGCGGTGGAATTGGTGATCGCACGGTCCGGACTAGGGCCGACTGCGGTGCTGTGGGGCGTGGAAGGGCCGCCAGAGGAATTGATTGGCGCCGCCATGAACTCCATGCTGGACTCCGGCTTTCTTATGCGCGATGGATTGAACGTGGCGCGCCTCTACTACCATGGCGATGAACGCTGGTGGAAGTGGGGTGAGAAACATACTGACCCGACTGGAACGCTGGCTATAACTTCAGGGCCGGCATGGGATGGATGCGTAGTGGCATTTTCCGGCAAGCAGCGTTTTCATCTGGAGTTTCGGCTGCAAGGGCGCGGTCAAGCTGTGGTCTTTCTGCATGAGCGGTGGGAGGCGTGGGCGGAGCAGGCACGGACTACTGCGCCAGCCATGTCACTGGTAAAGGTCTTGATGAACTTATGGTCAGCGACCGGAGCGAGTTGCTGCGCTTTTCCTGTGGCTGATCCGTGGCTTATGGATGAAGATTGGCGGTCATTGTTGCACGCACCACTCTATCCGGATTTGTTTCTGCTGCCGGAAGAAGAGCTGCCAAAAGACTATCCAGAAGAATTCAGGCTGATGAGGCTCAGCCGTGAGCGAGCCATGCTGACCGTGCTACCGATAAAAGCGATGCCGAGTGATGCCGGCTGGGAACGCTCTGCGCGTGAGCTGAAGATTGACAGCTTGCGCAAATACAAAGCTCTGGGAGAAAAATATTACGACCAGCTGTATGAGCACGCTCGTTTCGGAACAACCGGGCTTTACAGCAGCGCGAAAGATGCGTTTTATGATGCGATTTCCACGGCGAACGAGCTGGGCATGAAGCAGGAGGCTGATGAGCTTTCCAACAGGCTGGACCACATTAAGGCCGTGTTTCGCAGCCAGTTTACGTGAGCGCCCAAGCGTGCATCAGAAACGCACCCGTCAACAGGGCGTTGAAGAGAATGCTCTGGAACAGCTCACTCATGCCCAGAAGATAGAGTCGTAATGGCCGGGCTGGACGCAACATCCACACAACAAGCCGGACGGCTGCAGGAACAAACAAAAGATTGAAGAGCGGAGCGGTTTTGGTGACGGCCTGAATGCTGATTGCGGCGCCGAGCAGCAGCAAATGGAGGAAGCACACTTTCCAGCCTGCCTTGATCTTTCGCAGGCGAGAATTAACATTGGCAGTGTGGAGACGGAGCTGCACGTATTCGATCTGACTGGAGGCAAAGAGCCAGGTGGCAAGCCATAGCAGCAGAGCAGTGCCGTCGATGCGGCCGGTGGTTACGTAGTAAGCGCCGGCGGCTGTTGAGGTCAATCCCAGCGCGCCGACGTGCTGTTTGGAGACACGCAAAGAGCGAGTTCGACCAAACAAAGCGCCGAGCGCGAAAGATGAGAGAGCCATCCCGGCGAAGACAAAAATCAAACCGCGATGCAGACGCAGCAGCTCTAAGACTCCCAACGACGCCATTGCCGTCAGACCCATGACCCAAAAAACCGCAACCCGTTGCTCATGCAGTGAGCGAAGGCGGAGAACTGAGACGTCAAGAAGGGTTTCAAGAGGCTGGTGTACAAGAAAAGCACAGACGGCTACCAGGGAAAACCACAAGGCAGGCGCAACTGCAGAGCGAGGCGCGGAGAAATAGCCGGCGATGCCGCCACTGATCAACGGCAGCAGCCACAAGGCCCAGGCGCCATGCTCGCGAGGCACCACAAGCCGGAGATCGCTTTGCGATGGTTCGGGGAAACGCAGAACCTTAGGGCTTTCCGGCAGCGGCACCGCTGTTTCTTGAGCATTCATATGCTGGATGCTATTTTCAGGAATCAGCGCACACTTGCGCTGTGAGCAGGATCACACCGGCTAGGGCGCAGGCGGAAGATCACGCGTGGCGTTGCGAATCAGCTCTCGCTGGCGGTCAGTGGGATGGAGAAATCTAAAGCCGTACTGAAAACCCTGGGAATATCGGACCTCGGCCCTAAGACGCAAGGTCTCAGTGGTTTCCGGCATTTGAAATTCCAGTTCAACAATCTCGCCACTTTCAAGCGTGCCAGGGATGGTGGCGCCCAGGCCGCCTTCACCAACGTCCTTGGTGCGGCCATTCAAAATTTCTTTGGCTCGAATCATGAGCCGGATATCCAGCAGAAACCGCGGAAATGCTCGCGGGGTTTTCCAGGGATAGTTCATGGGCGCACTGGGCATACGTTTGTGAGCAACATTACCACAACAGGCATCGGCGCGGGAGGTACTCAAAAAGCTACGCCGGGCTAATGACGGTCGAGTTTTCGCAAAGCCCAGGCCGCGTGCTCCGCCACAACTGGGTCGGGATCATCGGCCAGCTTCTGCAAATCCCCGGTAAACTCAGGGTTTCCGCTGTTTCCCATGGCGATGGCCACATTACGCCTCAACCCGGCATATTTGGCCCGCTTGACGGGAGACCCGCGAAAGGTGCGGCGGTAAGTTTCCTCATACATCTGGGCCAGGGGGCGCAGTTCAGGATGGAAAAGCCCGGGCTGGGGCTGAAACTCCGGGAGCGAGGTGGGCAGGGCATTGCCGGATTTGTTATTCCAGGGGCAGACGTCCTGGCAGATATCGCAGCCGAAGATGTGGTGGCCGATGGCCGGACGGAGCTCTTCAGGGATTGTGCCGCGCTTTTCAATGGTGAGATAGGCAATACACAGACGGGCATCCAGCTTGCCGGGTTCAAGAATGGCTTGTGTGGGGCAGGCGTCAATGCAGCGGGTACAGCTTCCGCAGCGGTCGGGCGAGGGCAGGTCCGCGGGAAGATCAAGCGAGGTGAGAACCACGCCTAGGAACAGCCAAGAGCCTAGCTTTTGGTGAATGATGCAGGTGTTCTTGCCGATCCAGCCAATGCCGGCATGGCGGGCATAGACCCGCTCTACAATCGGCCCGGTATCCACGTAGCTGCGGGTTTCCACGCTCAAATGCTGCTCGCCGGCAGCCTGTCGAATGGCTGCTTCCACCTGCTTGAGGCGGGGTAGCAGCGCGTCATGGTAGTCCTTGCTGCCCCAGGCGTAGCGCGAGATCCATCCGCGTTCAGGATCATTGACCTGAGTTGAATAAGGCTTGTCTGCGCTATAGTTCAGGGCACAGACCACCATGGAGCGTACCCAGGGAGCGGCATTGGTGGCTGAGGCCCGACGAAGCTCGCCAGCTTCATTGCGGGTCTCAAGGTATTTCATTTCGCCGGCGCGGCCCGCATCCACCCACTCTATAAAGGCGCTCAGTTCAGGAAGGTCTTCCTGATGCACGGGCGCGATGCCAGCCAGATCAAAGCCAGTATCCAGAGCGGCCTGGCGGGCAGCTTGCGCGATTTCTTGTGCGAACAGCATTCATTAACAATTATGCAGGATGGGCGGAAGGGAAGGCGCAACTATTCCATGATCTTCGGGTTAACACTTTCAAGCCGATAAGGCTGCAACTCTCCTGGTTGAGGTTGACTGAAAGGCGCTTGCGAGAGCGCCTTTTTTCTATGTGCGGCAAGTTACCCAGTGGCCAAAGCCGAGAAATATCCAAACACAAACCGAGGACGCCCTTGCAGACGCCCTCGATTTGCTTCCCCTGGAGGAGGACAAAGACCTATGCGGCCTTTTCGTCCCGTTCGTCCAGATCACGGTCAATTTCCTGCTCGTTCTCTTTGCGCCGACGCAGTTCGTTAGCGGCGTCGCGTACAGCGTCTCTAGCTTTGCCCATGGCATTGCGAGCTTTACCCTTCGCCTGTTCGGCAAGCCCTTCAGCCTGGGTTTTTTCGTCCCCTGTCCACTCGCCGGCCTGACGTTTGATACGGCCAGCAGCGTCTTCCATTTTGCCCTTAATGCGGTCCTTATCCATAAACAGCTCTCCCTCGGTTTGAAATGAAGTGGTTGTGTGAAAAAATCAGTTTTGTTCCTGATGTTTTAGACTGCGGTGCGCCTGCCGGAAATCAGTTGGAAAACCAGCGCAATCAGAGCCAGCACAAGCAGAATGTGAATGAATCCACCCATGGTGTAGCTGCTCACCACGCCCAACAGCCACAGAACAAGAAGAATAACAAAGATTGTCCAAAGCATGTCACCCCTCGCGTCAACTACCTTGTAAATACGTTGGAAGCTGGCAGACGCCGAGACGGTTGTAAGGAATCGAGAGCAGCTGCTGGTTGGGTGTATTGATTTGCAAGGACTTAAAAAAAATGCTGGATTGGTGAGTATCTGGAGCTGAGCTTGCACGTTCTCGCATGGATGCGTTTTTTCATGTCGCAAGTCGGCATTCATCTCTCTGTTCCATTATGGGATAAAATTGTTTTGAACTAAAAGGATATTTTGATACCCAAGGCGCACGTTCATTCCACTGATGAAGCCGTACCCACAACCGGAATTTATGCCGTTCATCACATTGAACACCGTTTACCGCATGAAGTGATCCTGATTGGTGGAGATAAATTTCCACGCTGTTCCAAGTGCGGGACTGCGGTAACGTTTACCCTACTCCGCGAGGCTCGCGCTGGTTCGGAGTATCATCCTGTGCGGGTGTACGAATTGCCCGATCTCGACGACGAAGAAAAGAACGCAGATTCAGCCAAAGCCAACGGGTGACGCATCTTGGCACTTTGCATTCAGACATGAACAAGCGACTATTTTCCAAAGTAATCCGTAGCTAGGATGGCCCCTGTGCCGCGCTTGCTGTCCCTTAGAGGGCAGTATCGAACGCCGCCAGGGGCTATGTTTTTAGTGGCCAGTCAAATTTACAACTGCTTAATAAGTTGTCCCCAGAGAACTCCGAATAAAAAACCTTGACAGCAAACAAAAAGTGAAGTAACATAGGCCGATTTGGCTCTTGACGATGACGGTGCTGGAAGCTTATGGATCGCTGAAATCCACGCCAAACTGGGATACCTTGGGATGATTTGGGGTGATCCGGGAGGGGGTAGGGCGGATTGCCACCATCGCCGAAATTCAACCTCGACAAGCCAAAACCGGGCTCGTTGGGAGCCCTATTGCCAAAGATCGCCAAGATTGAAAGGGTCGCGGCCAGAGGTGTCTGGGATTGGCTGGGATGGTATGGTGTAAGCCTTTTAGAATCATAGTTGGAGGATGGGGGCCAGGGGGCTATTGAATTCAGGGAGTCACTTTATGGATCGCCAAGCTATATGAAAGGGAATAGTGATCCCTCACGCGCAACGAACGCGCGCTTCGGGACTTCAGGAAACAGGCATGAGGGTTGCAATCCAAGGCGAACGGGGAGCGTTTAGCCATCAGGCGGCGCTACGGTTGGTACGAGGAGCAGATGTTCTGCCCTGCGCCACCTCAGTGCAGGTTTTTGAGGCGTTGGAGTCAAAGCGAGCCGGCGCTGCCGTAATCCCGGTGGAAAACACGCTGGCTGGCCCGGTAGGGGAGCATCTTGATCTGCTGCTGGAGCATGACGTTTTTATACACGCGGAGACGCGGTTACGGATCGAGCACAACCTGATAGCTGCGCCGGGAGCCAAACTTAAAGACGTGAGCAAAGTGATGTCTCATCCGGTGGCGCTCGATCAATGCCGCAAGTTTTTTCGCAGTCATCGGGGGATTTCGCCGGTTTCGTTTTATGACACGGCAGGCAGCGTCAAGCACGTGATGAAGAATGACCTGAAGGACACAGCGGCCATCGCCAGCAGCCAGGCAGCCAAGGAGTACGGAGGCAGGATTCTCCAGTCCGGCCTGGAGGACGAAAAAGAGAACTTCACCCGTTTTTTCCTGATCGACAAGAGCAAACGCATAGGGCCGCGGGCAGACAAAACTTCATTGGTCTTTGCCCTGAAAAACGTTTCCGGAGCTTTGTTCAAGGCGTTGAGCGTTTTTGCCCTGCGCGACCTGGATTTGAGCAAGATAGAATCGCGGCCGGTGCGGGGCAAGCCATGGGAGTATCGCTTCTACGTGGATGTTTTGCGGGGTGACGATCAGGCAATGCGCCTGGCACTGAAACATCTGGAGGAAATCGCCGTATTTGTGAAGGTGCTGGGAGTGTATCCGAGAGCAAGGTGAAAGATTGCCAAGATTGCCAAAATCGCCGGAATTGGAAATTGGAAGTGCGACGGGAGCATTGGCAATCAGGAAGTGATGACCAATAGAGTTTCGAATGCTTCTGGGTTAAGCAGCAGTACCCGAAAAGCTGGATAATGCGCCAGCACCAGAGAGATAGTTGGAGGTTGAACGAAAGTCTGCTGCCCTGACGTGTGAAGCGAAACGATAGAAAGTAATGGTACAATTCGACCCTTCACGGCGCTAACTGCATCTTTCGGGGCCGAAGAATCATCAAATGTGAGCGTATTCATATCAAGGAATCAAAAAATTTATGGCGTCTGAAAGCAAAATCGAAAAAATTGAGCCTGTAGAAACGGCGCCTGAGGACCAGCAGATCCAGCTTGAAGACGGCAAAAGTGTGCCTGTTCTGCCGGTGCGCGATACAGTGCTGTTTCCCCATGCGGTGCTGCCCTTGACGGTAGGGCGTGAAAGCTCAATTCAACTGATTAACTCGCTTGGCGAGGAAAAAACTATTCTGGTGGTGGCGCAACGGGAAGCCCGTGTGGACGCGCCGCAACCTACTGATCTTTACAACATTGGAACGCTGGCGACCGTGCACAAGGTTGTGAAGATGCCCAACCAGAGCCTGTTTGTCTTTACGGAAGGGCTGAATCGGGGCAAGCTGCAGGACTTTACCCAGCTAACGCCTTTTCTGCGCGCCGATATTGAACCCATTCCGGATGCGCAACCAGATATGTCACCGGAGCTTGAGGCGCTGCAGCGGAACGTGCTGACCCTGTTCCAGCAGATTGTTGCTGGCTCGCCAACCCTCTCTGACGAGCTGCAGACGGTGGCCATCAACATTGATGAGCCGGGGCGGCTGGTGGATTTTATTGCTTCCTCGCTGCCATTCCTTTCCACCAAGGACAAGCAGGAGATCCTTGAGACTTCTGACATTGCGCGGCGGCTCCAGACCATCAACCATCATCTGGCAAAAGAACTTGAGGTGCAGCAACTGCGCAACAAGATCCAGAATGAAGTGCAGGACCAGGTGCAGCAATCGCAGCGCGAATACTATTTGCGCGAACAGATGAAGGCCATCCAGAAAGAGCTGGGTGAGCAAGATGAGACGCAGCGCGACGTGGAAGAGCTGCGGCAAAAAATTGAAGCGGCAGGCATGCCGGAAGAGGTAAAGAAAGAAGCCACAAAAGAACTTAACCGGCTGGGGCGCATGTCACCCATGGCGGCGGATTACTCTGTCACGCGGAACTATATTGAGTGGCTGGCAGTGCTACCGTGGGCCAAATCGAGCGGCGTGACCGTGGATATTACAAAAGCGGCTGAGGTACTGGACGCTGACCACTACGACCTGAAGAAGGTGAAAGACCGCATTCTGGATTACCTCTCTGTGCGCCGGCTCAAGCCGAGCATGAAAGGGCCGATCCTGTGCTTTGTTGGGCCGCCGGGCGTAGGCAAGACGTCGCTTGGCCGCAGCATTGCCCGGGCGCTGGAACGCAAGTTTGTGCGTCTCTCACTGGGCGGCGTGCACGATGAAGCTGAGATTCGCGGACATCGCCGGACGTACATTGGCGCATTGCCAGGACAAATTATTCAGGGCCTGCGCCGCGCTGAGACCAACGATCCGGTATTCGTCCTGGATGAAGTGGACAAACTGGGGCGCGATTTCCGTGGCGATCCGTCATCGGCGCTGCTGGAAACCCTTGATCCGGAGCAGAACTCGACGTTCCGCGACAATTATTTGGACGTGCCATTCGATCTCTCAAAGGTACTGTTTATCTGCACAGCGAACATGCTGGATACGATTCCAGAGCCGCTGCGCGACCGCATGGAGATCATTGAACTGCAAGGATATACCGAAGACGACAAGGTGCACATTGCCGAGCGTTATCTGGTGCCGAAGCAGATTGAAGAAAACGGCCTGAAGAAAGAGCAGATTGAATTTTCAGAAGAGGCCGTTCGGTTCATCAGCCGGCATTACACCCGGGAAGCAGGCGTGCGCAACCTGGAACGCAACATCGGCACGATTTGCCGCAAGCAGGCGCGAAGAATTGCTGAAGGCAAAGACGAAAAGCTGGCCGTAACGCCGGAAATCATCCAGGAATTTCTTGGCGGCATTAAGATCCGCATTGATACGGAGATCGCGGAACGCACCAAGCGGCCCGGCGTGGCTGTGGGGCTGGCGTGGACACCTGCGGGCGGCGACATCCTCTTTATCGAGGCGAACAAGATGAAGGGCAAAGGCGGTCCGCCGTTATTGACCGGTCAACTCGGCCAGGTGATGCAGGAGTCTGTGACTGTAGCGCATAGCTGGGTACGTTCCAACGCGGCAAAGCTCGGGCTCAATGAAGAGTTCTTTAAAGACCACGAAATTCATATCCACGTGCCTGCGGGGGCCATTCCTAAAGATGGTCCTTCTGCCGGCGTGACTATGGCGACAGCGTTGGTTTCATTGCTTACGGACCGCCCGGTGCGCCCGCTGACCGGAATGACCGGGGAGATCACGCTGAGCGGCAACGTTCTGCCGATTGGCGGCGTGAAAGAGAAATTTCTGGCTGCGAAACGCGCAGGCGTGAAAGACATACTCTTTCCCGCGGAAAACCGCATGAACGTGGATGAAGATCTCACACCAGAGCAGATAGACGGTGTGAACCTGCACTTTGTCAGCACGATTGAGGAAGTGCTGGAAATCGCTCTGCCTGCATCGCACCAGGAAGAGCGCCAGGACGCGGAGACACGCGAGCGCGTATTAAGCAACGCCTGATCTCCTAAGAAGTTGGTGATACGAAGGCAGGGACAAAATCCCTGCCTGTTGTTTTTTTAGAACAGATTTTGACCGGGGCCGGAGATTTTTTACTTAATACCTGTTTCCAGGCGAGCTTTTGGCCAGCAGCAGCTCACCCAGAGGCATCCAAACAGGTTAAATTCCCACATCGTCGCGAGGGTTCCCCATGTTTGGCAGAGTACATTCTGAACGTAAGTCGGGCAATTCAGAGTGGCTGATAAGGTTGGCGCTGCGGAAGATTATCTCGCCCAAGACAGCCGCGGTTTTTGTGCTCATGTGCCTGGCTTGCGGCGCGGCTCGCGGCCAAGCGGCACAGACCAGCGTTGAGGCATACGCAGATGCGGTGAAGCAGTCGGTTATCGCACAACGAATCCCAGCCATGGAGCATTATTTGACGCTTCCTGGAGTGAGCAGCCTGAGAGTGGATGCTCTGGAGTTTCTGATCTGGGACCATCTGCGTCTTGGACACCAACCACAGGCCTTGCAACATGCTCGCGAACTCCTGGCGATTGAGCCGGCAAATCCGCTGGCTGTTGCAGTGTTGAATCAGGAGCAGTCAGCTGCGCGTGGAAAGAGCGCAATGCAAAAACGCGTGGCGATGTTGAATTCAACATTAGGCACAGTTGACCAATTAAGACGCCCGGAAGGAATGCCGCAACGCAATTTTGAGTTGGTCCGCAAGCAGGTGGCAATCATGCTTAAGGGCGCGATTGGGTTGAGTGAACTTGATCTTGAAGATTATCCGGCGGCCAGGGCCTCTCTGCAGGAAGCTGTTGATAGCGATCCTAATAACGTTCGCTGGGTATATGGCTTGGGCTTAGCGATGCTGAATGGCAAGAATAAGGATGAATATCGCGGCTATTGGTATTTGGCGCGCGCGGCAAATCTGAGCGGTCCGCAAGGGAAGGCAATTGCAGATTATGCCAAACGTACTTACCATTCCGACGGTGGGACTGATGCTGGCTGGCAAGCCTTTGTCGCCAGCGCCGCAGTATTGGATGCTCCGCCCAATCCGGCTGGGTCAGGGCAGGGAAGTGCATCCAGTGCGATTGCGGCAAACACAAACGCTGGCTCTGGCGGCAATGCAGGCGGCAACGCGCGGGCAGCAGGTCAGCCTCAGCCGGGAACTAGCGCTTCCAGCGAACACGCTGAGCCAGTGACGGGCGCATCCAGCAAGCGCGTTGAGGATTCTGGATCGGCGGCTAAAGAAAGAGCCGTTGGCAAAAGCAAATCAAACGAGGGCTTTGAAGCCACGTTGCGCGCGCCAGAGCACACAACATCGCCCAGCCGTTCACCGAAGCGCACAAGGGCGATAGCTGCTCCCACTGAGGCCGTCTCATTGGGAATTTTGATTGAGACTTCACTGCTTACGAATCAGAACCGTGCAACCATCATCTCAACGTTGAGAGAGATTGTCCGCAGCCTTCGCGTCAACGACGAAGCCTGTATTCTGGTTTTCAGTGATCAACTGGATTTCGAGCAGGACCTTACAGCGGACGATGCGCTGCTGGAAGAAGCTCTTGGGCAGATTCGGCCACGACCGGGCAAAGCGTTGCTATCTGGCGTTGCTTTCGCGGCTGGGCATCTTAAACGAATTGGCAAGAACAGCAACCGCGTTTTGCTGGTTATCTCAGATGGTGAGTCCAAGTCCGACGACGCGGATACGCTTTCTTTCCGCAGCCAGGTAACGGGCGTGCGCATTGATTGTATAGGGTTAAAGACGGCTGGCTTGAGCGAGCGAACGTTGCTGCAGAGAATTGCTGCATATTCCGGCGGCGAGGCCTCTTTTGCTGCCGGTCCGCAAGAATTCCGCATGGCTGCTTTGGAGATCACGCGAAGCATGGGCATCGCCGTGCCTTAGTGCTGAAGATTAAGTACGGCCTCGATGCGTCTTTGCTATTCTCAAGTGTGTGGCAGAGCGTACACAATCAGAGCTAAGGCAAGAGTTTGATTTGTCTGTATTTCGCAACGAAGCGCGTGCCCGCTGCGAACTGGATTATCTGCAATCGCAATTGCCAGCAGAGCTGTTTGTGGCTCTGTTGCCTCCGCTTGCTGCCACGCCGGATCCTGACCAGGCGCTCAGTTTGCTGGAGCGGTTCATTGTGCTGAAGGGTGATGAGTGTGTTGCACTTCTACACTCCGATCATGCTCTTCTTCACTATGTCCTGCTGATATTCGGCCACAGTTACTGGTTGGGAGAAGCGCTTATTCACAATCCGGATCTTCTGCGTTCTCTGCGGGCAACCAAAGGCCTGCAGCGCTCGCTGGAGAAAGAAGACTTCTCGGCGAACTTTGCTCACCTACGCGCGCAGGCTGCAGAAAAAGATATTTCAGTACTCTTAGCGCATTTCAAAAAACGCGAGTATATGCGCATTCTCTTGCGAGACTTGCTGGGCATTGCAACGCTGGCAGAAACCACCGCTGAGATTTCCGCGCTGGCTGATGTGTTGATTGAAGAAGCGCTGCGCAGTTGCGAAAAAGAGATAGGCCGTCGTTATCACGGCGCCACAATTGAAAGCCACGCACGATTTACGGTTCTCTCGCTCGGCAAGCTTGGGGGCAACGAGCTGAATTACAGCTCTGATGTTGACCTGCTTTTTTTGTACGATGGCGCAGAAACGCCCGGCGAGCTTTCTTTGCGCGAGTACTTTGTTCGTCTGGCGCAACTTATTACGGAAACGCTCTCCAACACCACTACGGAAGGGCCCATATTCCGCATTGATCTGCGCCTTCGGCCGCAAGGGCATGAAGGTGAACCGGCAGTGCCGTTGCGTCAGGCAATCCATTACTACACGAATGCTGCGCACGATTGGGAGCTGCAAGCATTGATCAAAGCGCGACATTCGGCAGGCGATCCTGACTTGGCACGCGAATTCATTCGCGCTCTCCAGCCGCGCATCTATACCGCCAACGTCAATTTTGCCGCGATTGAAACTGCGGTCAATTCTCGCCGCAAGATAGGCGAGCATCGCCGGAGAAAGCTGGCAACACGCAAAGAACCCGCGACAATCGACGTAAAGCTTGATCACGGCGGCATTCGCGATATCGAGTTCCTTGCTCAGTGCCTGCAACGTGTCTATGGCGGTGAAGAACCGTGGCTGCGCGCCTGCGGCACCCTGTTCTCTCTGCAGAAACTGAATGATAAAGGGCACTTGAGCAGTTCTGACTTTCGCGAGCTGAGTACAGCTTACGAGTTCTTGCGGACAGTTGAGCACCGCCTGCAGTTGCAGCGCGGGCAGCAACTGCATCGTCTGCCTTCTGCGACAGAGGAGCTGCAAGTGCTGGCGCGGGCGGTTAGCCGTGACGTCCCAGCCAGCGCCGCCGGTTTAATGCGGTCTTTACGGGAACGTATGGGCCGCGTGGCTGCCATCTATGAGCGCATCATCCATAACCAAAGGCAGCGGGAAAAAGGCGGTGCTGAGGCTGCAGCGGATTCTTACTACATCGGCGCCCGGGAGCTTTCCTTTGATCAGCTCATACGACGGATCGAATCTGATTCACCATCGCTGCATCGCGCAATCTGCTCTGCCGGCCTGAGCTTGCATGGCCGCAAAAATCTTCACCGATTCCTTGGTTCGGCCATGGCCGGCGCTGAACAGTACGCCGGATTGCTGGAAAAGCCGGAAGCTATCAGCCCGGCAATTACACTGCTTGAAACCAGCGATTATCTCGCAGACATTTTGGTGCGCCAGCCATCTCTGGCTTTGATGTTAGATGGTCTCTCGGCAGCATCTGCAGACAACGAGCGGCTGTTTGCTCTGGATGGCCTTGCCCGCGAGCGGAATGAGTCACTGGCGATTTTGCGCAAACGCTTTCATCGTGCCAGTTTTACCCTGGCGGCGCGGGATGTGCTCTTGCCATATCCTGTGTTTGCAACGCTGAAACAGAATACACATCTGGCGGATGCAGCCATAGGAAGTGCTTTGCGCATTGTGCAAGGTGAGCAGGCGCTTGCCGTGTTTGCTCTTGGCCGGCTTGGCACTGAAGAATTTGATATCGCCTCTGATGCCGATCTGCTTTTTGTGCGTGCTGCAGAAGCAGATGAAGAAGAGGCCCGCCTGGCTGCGGAACGTTTGGTGCACGCGCTTTCTGCTTATGCGAAAGAAGGGCCTCTCTTCGCTGTGGACGCACGGCTCCGCCCGCACGGCGGTGAAGGCGATCTGGTTGTGAGCGTTGCGCAACTGGAACGCTATCTGGCAGAAGAGGCCCAGCCCTGGGAAGCGCTTACCTATTCCAAGCTCCGCTTTGTTGCGGGAGGGAAAGATATTGCTGCTTTGTTGTTGCCGGTTGTCTGGCGCCAAATTGTTGAATCCGCATCTCGTCCTGGCTTCTCCGCTGCTGTGCTGGAGATGCGTGGCCGGCTGGAAAAATCAAATCGTTATGCCGGCAGCTTCAAGCTGGCGGCGGGCGGGTTTTACGATATCGACTTCCTTGCTTCCTATCTCATGCTCACCCATGCCAAGCTGCTTCACGGAAACACTCAGGAGAGGCTGGAAGGCTTGCATCAGGCAGACAAGCTGGAAACGCCAGTATTTGAAAAGCTTCGTCAGGCTGCATTACTTTATCGGACCACTGACCATGCGATTCGATTAGTGACAGGGAAGGCTCGGCCGGAACTGCCGATAACTGACCACGCGCGGATAGCTACAGAGAAAATCGTAAGCAGGATTCTGGGAACAGAATATCGAGACCTGCAGGCGAAACTTCACGACACACAGGAAGAAGTAAGAAGCATCTTTGTAAATATTCTCAACCAGTAAATGGTTACTTCACCGCAACGGCCAGCGTGTCATGGTGTTCGCGGATAAAGCGCCGCAAATAAGGCCCAATCTGGCTGGGAGCGTCAAATCCAGCGGCCTTTGCAGCGGCTTCCTGGTCTTTGGCCGGAACGTCAGCGCTTTCAGCATAGTGCTTCAGATCGCGGTAAACGCCGATCGTAAATATGTCCCACGCTGCGCCCTGGTCGCGCACAAAGATCAGGTTTTCTGGCTCCTTAAGAGCATGGGAGTAGGCGTTCTCCATCTCCCGCTCTTTGTATAGATCGGCGAATTTGCCGGGTAGCGAGACAAACATTTCCACGTGGAAAAATGCACCGCCGGCAAAAGCCTTGCGCACATCGGCCAGAGGCGGTCCATAAGCGAACAGATCTTCCTGCCATGCAATATTCTCCTTGATCTTGTCATCCAGCTTGGCTGTCTGGTCGGCACGTGTGCGCTTGGCGATCCGTTCCGGCTGGTAGTAGTCGGCATAGCTGCCCATCGGAAAGAGGATCATCAGGTCCCAGTGGTCACCCTGGCTGTGGCGCATCCAGAGCGGAGCTTCATCTCCCGCTTCTTTTATTTCGGCTGCGCGAGCCTTGTAGAGGTCGATCAATTCGGTCAATTTCCCCGGCGCTGCCTGGACAAGATTCACCCGGTACAGATATTGAGCATCGGCCGCGAACGACGGTGCGGCACAGCAACAAACGAGCAGAAATACCAAAACAATTGCGTTGCGCATCTTAAAAGTTGCTCACTTTCCACTGGAATCAAGAGCAGGAGCGGCTAGCACACTCACCAGCGTTTGCGCCATCCCCGCTGCGATGGTAATTTAAAAGGTTTGCATTGTGAAAGCATTTCGGGGAGGTAGCATGGCGTCTTCATACAACGGAGTCCCACTGCCCAAAGGCGGTAGTCCCATCACCTTCAGCGGCGGCAAATTGCAGGTTCCAGACAATCCCATCATTCCTTATATTGAAGGCGATGGTACGGGCAGAGATATCTGGGCCGCTTCTGTGCGCGTGTTTGATGGCGCCGTGGAGCGTGCTTATGGCGGCAAGCGCAAGATCCATTGGCTGGAGATATTTGCCGGCGAAAAAGCTTTTACCAGGTTCAATAACTGGCTGCCGCAGGAATCAGTGGATGCGGTGCGCGATCTGCATGTCGCCATTAAAGGCCCGCTGACCACGCCGGTAGGCGGCGGCATTCGTTCGCTGAATGTTGCCTTGCGGCAGATCATGGATTTGTATTCGTGCATCCGTCCGGTGCGCTATTACCAGGGTGTGCCTTCTCCCGTGAAGCATCCTGAGCAGTTGAACATCGTAATCTTCCGTGAAAATACTGAGGACGTTTACGCCGGGATTGAATGGAAAGAGGGAAGCGCAGAGGTAAAGAAACTGCTGGACTTCCTGAACAACACCATGCTGGCCGGAACCAAGAAGCGCATCCGCGAAGATTCCGGCATTGGCATCAAGCCGATTTCAATCACCGGCACCAAGCGGCTGGTGCGCATGGCTATCCAACACGCGGTGGACCATAAACGCCGCTCCGTCACACTGGTGCACAAAGGCAACATTCAAAAGTTTACTGAAGGCGCGTTTCGTGAGTGGGGCTACGAACTGGCGCGTGAAGAATTTCGCGACAAGGTTGTGACTGAGCGCGAGAGCTGGATACTCGACAACAAGGACAAGAACCCGAATCTGAGCGTTGAGCAGAATGCGGCCATGATCGAGCCTGGACTGGATTTTGCGCCGGAAAGCTTTAAGCAGGAGCTCTATGCTGAAGTCAAAGGAGTTCTGGATTCCATCGGCAAATCGCATGGCGGCGGGGAGTGGAAGAAAAAGATCATGGTCAATGATCGCATCGCCGATTCCATCTTCCAGCAGGTGATTATCCGTCCCGCTGAGTATGACATTCTTGCAACGCCGAACCTCAACGGCGACTATATCTCTGACGCCTGCGCGGCCCAGGTCGGCGGCCTTGGCATTGCTCCTGGGGCGAACGTGGGCGATCAGCACGCCGTCTTTGAAGCCACACACGGCACTGCCCCGAAATATGCTGACAAAGACGTGATCAACCCCGGTTCTGTGATTCTCTCCGGCGTAATGATGCTCGACCATCTGGGATGGTCAGAGGCAGCGCGGCTGATTGAGACATCGTTGGAAGCTACTATCCAGCAAAAGTTTGTAACGTACGATTTTGAGCGGCTGATGCCCGGCTCAACCAAAGTCAAAACCAGTGAATTCGCCACACACATGCTGGAGAACATGGTTGATCGCCGGAAGAAGACAGCAGTGTAACTTTGCCATATAGACGTGTAATTGGGTTGATCACTACGCCGGAAGGGAAGGAATTTTAAATGCGTAAAAAAGTAACAATCGTAGGAGGAGGAAACGTGGGCGCTACTGCCGCTCACTGGATCGCCTCAAAAGAGCTGGCCAATGTGGTTTTAATTGACGTTCTGGAAGGCGTACCCCAGGGCAAGGGGCTTGATTTGCTGGAGGCCATGCCGATTGAAAAGCGCGACTCTTATGTCATCGGCACCAATGATTACGCGGACACGGCCAACTCTGACATTGTTGTCATCACCGCAGGCATTGCCCGCAAGCCGGGCATGAGCCGTGATGATCTGCTCAACACCAACTTCAAGATCATGCAAGACGTGATTGCAAGAGTTGTGGCCAACTCGCCTAACTGCATTTTGGTGGTGGTTTCCAATCCGCTCGACGCCATGGCCCAGGCCGCTTTCAAGCTAAGCAAGTTTTCCCGCAACCGTGTGATTGGCATGGCTGGCGTGCTGGATTCAGCGCGCTTCCGCACCTTTATTGCGCAGGAATTAAATGTAAGCGTGGAAAACGTGACGGCGTTTGTTTTAGGAGGACACGGTGACACCATGGTCCCGCTGGCGCGATACTCCACCGTCGCCGGTATTCCCATCACCGAGCTGATTCCCCAGGACCGGCTTGAAGCCATTGTGCAGCGCACGCGTAACGGTGGAGCAGAAATCGTGAAATATCTGAAGACCGGAAGCGCTTACTATGCGCCCTCTGCCGCCGCCACAGAGATGGTTGAAGCCATCCTGAAAGACAAGAAGAAGATCCTGCCCTGTGCAGTTTACCTGCAGGGTGAATACGGCATTAATGGCCTGTTTGTGGGCGTACCTTGCAAGCTGGGCGCAAATGGACTGGAGCAGATCATTGAAATAAAGCTGACGCCTGAAGAGCAGGCAGCGCTGCAGAAGAGTGCAGACGCTGTGACTGAGCTGGTAAAAGTAATCGGCGTCTAGTTTTCTTATTTTCTAAGCCGGCGTCCACGGCGCCGGCTTTTGTCTATTACAACCGGATTGAATTATCCTCATTCGGCAGCCGCGAGTGCAGCTGGATCACCCGGCTCTGCATAGTCTTTCATGATCTGCTTTACCACCGTATCAAGAATCAAAGTGAGGTCCCAGCGCGGCACAATGATTGTCTGTCCTTCAATATAAAGTGCGGGGCGATGCTCTGAAGCCATCACGCTTTGCAAGCCAGTGGGCGTTGCTACTAGATAGCGGTACTCGCTCTCCTGATTGCTTCCAGCGTCCCGCGTCATCATGTAAAAATCGTCGTAAAAACTTGCTGGATCAGCCGGCCCGGTCTTAAGGTCGGTTTTTTCAAAATAGTAATTCAGAAATTCCGGACGATTGTAACGGCCATCCGCATCGCATTTGATCTCCGGCAGTGTGATGGGAAAGGGAAGGTCCGCGCCCACCACGCGAGGCGCATCTGGGCTTGGCTCGCTATCCTCATCCTCATAAGGAAGGATTGCCGGCGGCGGGCTTCCAACGGATGGCATGGGATCCTGGGGTGGCATCGTTAATTCATGCGCATCGCCGGAGCCGGATAGCTTCCGCCCCAGCAACAGCAGCAACAAGAAGGCCGCGCAAAAAATAATGAGCTTTATCGGATCCATGCCGTTGTTTTCCTGGAGGGCTAAGCGGCACGCTCAATCGTGATGGAGTTGATCACCACTTCTTTGACCGGTCGGTCCTGTGCGCCTTTTTTCACCTTGGAAATTTTGTCTGCAATGTCCTGTCCTTCTACCACCTCACCAAAGATGGTGTGATTGCCTGTGAGCCAGGGCGTTGCCGCCACCGTAATGAAGAACTGTGATCCGTTTGTGCCGGGACCGGCATTCGCCATAGCCAATTTGCCGGCTTTATCAAACTTGTGCGGCGAACCTTTGGTTTCGTCCTGGAATTTGTATCCTGGGCCGCCCATGCCGGTGCCGCTGGGATCGCCGCCCTGGATCATAAAGTCGGGGATCACGCGATGGAAGATGGTCCCGCTATACAGCGGCCCGGAGCCGCTCTTGCCGCTCACGTTGTCTTTCCACGCGCGGTTGCCTTCGGCGAGATCAATAAAGTTCTTGGTGGTAACGGGCGCTTCTTTTTCAAACAACCGGCAGACGATCTTGCCCTCAGTTGTGTCAAGCACGGCGTAGGTCCCTGGCTGGCGAGTCATAATCTTCCTTTCAAATTCTTTCTTATTTCAACGAAATCATTTCGAAATTATTTCGGTGTTGGCTTGATGGGAGCAGTGGACTTCTTGGCCGCCGGTTTTGCCTTGGTGCTCTTGCCCGCGCCCAAAATTTCAATATGTGTGATCTTTACTGGGTTCAGCGGGTGGCTGTTCTGGGCTGTGCATGGTGCGCCACCCTGGCAAGGCATCCGGGCGATCTTCTTAACCAGCTCCACCGTGTCGGCGTCACACTGGCCAAAAATCGTGTAGCCGCTGTTTGGAGCCCGGCGTCCGCCCATGCAGCCATTGGGATCAAAGCAAGGATTGAGGAA
Organism: Candidatus Angelobacter sp.; assembly: GCA_035279585.1. Taxonomy (GTDB): domain Bacteria; phylum Acidobacteriota; class Terriglobia; order Terriglobales; family Acidobacteriaceae; genus Angelobacter. The sequence goes on from DATEHN010000015.1 coordinate 27,659, forward strand.
GGGCTGTTCAGTCTCCGTAATAAAGAACTGTGAGCTGTTTGTGTTGGGACCGCGGTTGGCCATGGCCAGGCGTCCGGGTTGGTCAAACAGCAGATCAGGATGCAACTCGTCGGCAAATTCAAAGCCTACGTCTCCGCTGCCAGTGCCCGTTGGGTCTCCGCTTTGGATCATGAAACCGGGAATTGTACGATGAAAGATCACTCCGTCATAAAGCGGCTTGCCGTGCACGGGCTTGCCTGCAGGGTCTTTCCATTCTTTTGTGCCCCTGGCCAGGCCGATGAAATTCGCCACGGCTTTGGGAGCTTTATCTGGGAACAGCTCACACTTCATATCGCCGTCCGTAGTGTGTATCACGGCCGTAGGAGCTTTGGCTGGCGCGGCCGTTGCTTTGGCGAGGGCCTTTTTGGCGGCCGGAGTCGCGCCTTTTTTGCCCGTTGTCTGAGCGATGGCGGTAAGTCCCAAACACAGTAGAATCAAGGCGAAAACAGAACCACAGAACCGCGCCGTTCTTACGCGGTTTGGGGTATGAAAACGGGTCACCATTCTTTTCTCCTTAAAGGAAGGGTAATGGATTATTAGAAATGGAGACCTCAAAGATGTAAAGCCTTCCGATTGATAGAGCTGGGCGGCGGTATTTTTTGCGGGAACCTTTTCTAAGGTTCCAGGTAATCATCTATGAAAGGACAAACAGCCGCCTGCTAGGACCGATGACCAACTCGATGTCCGATGAAGAGCTGATGGCGCAGGTACGTAGCGGCGTCGGCGAGATGCTGGGCGTGTTGTTTGAGCGCTACCACGTGCCTCTGTTCAATTTTTACCGCAAGCTGACCGGTGATCGCGGGGTGAGTGAAGATCTGGTGCAAGAGGTCTTCTTCCGCATCCTCAAATATCGCCACAGCTATCGCGCGGACACGCCTTTTCGCGCCTGGATGTACCAGATCGCCCGCAATGCCAGGCTCGACTATCTGCGCAAGCATCGTTCAGAGACCACTTGGGAACCGGAGATGTCACCGGCGATAGAGCCTGTGGATACGGCGCAGCAGAGCCAGGAAGCGGTGCTGCTGCATAGCGCATTGATGAGGATCTCAGAAGACAAGAGGGAAGTGCTGGTCCTGAGCCGCTTCCAGGACCTGAAGTATGAAGAGATTGCCCAGCTACTTGGCTGCGAGGTGAACACCGTGAAAACCAGAGTGCACCGCGCCATGCAGGAGCTGCGACAGGTTTTTCATCAGCTTGAGGGCGGAAAGCTGATGGGCCGTAAAGGTTCAGAAGGGATCTGGCCCAACCCTGGGAGTGTGCAATGAACTGTGAAGCCATTGGCGAACTATTGCCCGATTATCTGCAAGGCAGGCTCAGCCCAGAGCTGGCAGGCGAAGTAGAAAAGCATCTGCCGGGCTGCGCAATGTGCGGTGAAGAGGCGGCACTGTGGAAGAAGCTGGCGCTGTTGCCGGAAGAGCAGCCCAGTCCTGCGCTGCAATCAAGATTTAAAGCAATGCTTGAGAGTTACCAGGAAGGCCGCTGGGAGAAAACCAATCTGGCAGCGGAGAAGAGCAAGACCACGCCAATGCTGTGGGGCCTGGGCAATTGGAAGCAAATGCCGGTTGCAGGAGTGGTTTGGGCCTGTGTGTTTCTGGTGTGCGGATTTCTGATCGGCAGGCACACAGAGCAGCCAATCGAAAACACCAACAGCGGTGAGATTGCTCAACTGCACTCTGAAATCGCCGGTATGCGTCAGATGGTTGCGCTCTCCATGTTGCAGCAGCAATCGGCCAGCCAGCGGCTTGAAGGTGTGAGTTGGAGCACCCGGCTTCAACAGCCTGATCCTAAAGTGCTGGACGCTCTTCTCCATACTTTGCGCTTTGATAACAGCGTGGATGTACGGCTGGCATCGCTTGACGCGCTCAGCCGCTATGCCGGAAGGCCGGAGATTCGGCATGAACTGGTGGACGCACTGCAGGAGAGGCAATCGCCGCTGGTGCAGGTAGCGCTGATTGATTTGCTGGTTGACATGCACGACCAGAACGCGGTTCCGCAGCTAAAAAGATTTCAGCAGGACCCCAAAATCGATCCTACTGTGCGCAAGCGCGTGGACTGGGGAATACAGCAATTGACTTTGAATTAGCCGCAGCTTGCTTAACTGGTGAGCTTGCGGCTTTGGGAAGAGAATGACTGGAGATCAACCATGATGAAACAGAAAGTTCTTCTAATAGTCCTGTCGTGCGCTGTGGCTACGCTGTTCTTGCCGCGAGCCAGCGCCGTGCTTCACGCTGCCGGTGATGACGATGATTCCAGCATGAGGCTGCAGGAAAGCGAGACCATCCGCAAATCGTTCAACCTGACCGGGGCCAACAAGGTGCTTGATGTGGACAACATCTTTGGCTCCATTGAGGTAACCGGAGGCCAGAGTGATCAGGTGCAGCTCGTGGTCAACAAGACGATTTATGCGGAGTCGAAAGACCGAATGGATGCCGCCAAGAAAGAGGTAACACTCGACATAACGGACCAGCCGGATTTGTTAAAGCTTTACGTGAACGGTCCGTTTCGCTGCAATTGTAACAACGGCCGCGATAGCTGCAGCGGTTGGCACGGAGATGAAGGATATCGAGTGAAGATGGATTTTCAACTCCAGGTGCCGCGCACTATTGAAGTCAAGCTTAAGACCGTAAACTCCGGCCACGTGACTGTTCACAATGTCACGGGAAACTTCTCCGTCCACAACGTGAACGGCGGAATTGAGATGCAGAACGTGGCTGGTTCCGGCACGGCCAAAACGGTCAATGGCGGCGTGAAGGTTACTTTTCGTGAGAACCCGCGCGAGAGCTCCGACTTCTCCACAATTAACGGAAACGTTGATCTGTATTTCGTCCGCAGCCTGTCTGCTGATTTTCGCTTCAAGACCATGAACGGCAACGTCTATAGCGACTTTGACATGACCTCACTGCCGGCCCAGCCGGCAAAGGCAGAGCAGCGCGGCGGCAAGTTTGTATTTCATTCTGATCGTTATACCGGCGGACGCATTGGCAATGGCGGCCCGGAAATTAAAGCTGAAAATCTAAATGGAGACATACGCGTTCTTGAACGCCATGAGTAAAACAATGAACCATAACTTTAAGATCTATCGATTCCTTCTTGCCGCAACTGTGGCAGCTATCCTGATCGGCCAACCGCTGCGCGGCCAGTCCGGTAACCGGGTCAACGTACCTATCAGCGATCCCACGCGGCCCGTGTCCCTGCGCGCGCACCTGCTCAATGGCAGCATCACGGTCAAGGGTGCTGATGTAAAAGAGGTCACCGTGGAAGCCAAGTCGCGTGGCGAAGATTCGGGTCGCGAAGGCAGATCGGAAAGGTCACAGGGGATGAAGCATATCCCCATGACTTCCACCGGCTTGAACGTTGAAGCAGAAAATAACCAGGTGCGCGTCAGCACGGATTCAGTCCAGCACACGGTTGATCTCATAATTACCGTGCCAGTGCATACCTCGGTCTCATTGCAGACGGTGAATAACGGCAATATTCTTGTCACCGGCGTTGACGGAGAACTTGACGTGAACGACGTGAATGGTGAGGTCGATCTGAAGAATATCAGCGGCAACGCCGTGGCGCATGCGCTGAATGGCCACGTGGTGGCGACCTTCAACCGCGTCGATCCAGCAAAGCAGATGGCCTTCAGCTCTTTGAATGGCGATATCGACGTGACGTTCCCGGCGGACCTGAAAGCCAATGTGAGTATGCGCACTGACAACGGCGAGGTTTACAGCGACTTTGACATCAACCTGGCTTCCAGCACACCGCAGCAGACAGTGGAAGATGATCGCGGTAAAGGCGGAAAATACCGCGTTAAGATCGATAAAAACGTGAAAGGCACCATCAACGGCGGCGGCCAGGAAATTCAGTTCAAGAATTTCAATGGCAATATTTATATAAGGAAGCTGGGACTAGGCAGTAGCGCGAAGGGAAGTAAGCAGCAGTAGCCCAAACGGAAGCCGGTTACGACCATTGCAGGTTGTACCGGCCTATTTTTTGCATACGATATGGCCATGGCGACCCGCACGATTACCGCTTCTCCTGAAATCCTGGGTGGTACCGCCGGTGTTTGCCGGAACCCGTGTACCCGTTCAGACCTTCATTGAATACATCAAAGCGGGAGAATCGATTGAAGCCTTTTTAGAAGGCTTTCCTTCAGTCAAACGAGAACAGTTGCTTGCCTTTCTGGATGAAACCAGAAACCTCTTATAGCTCTTTATCGCCTTCGGGCCTTCCCAATCACTTCCAGCACCGCATCATCTGCTTTTTCTGATTTCAGCCGCGCGCGCCGGTCAGCCGTAAGATCAAAATCCACTCCGCGTTCGTTGATGCGGTCCGCCAATTGAGTCATGCTGACGCGGTTGGCCAGCATCAGTTCAATGTCTAAAAAGCTCAGCGTATCTGAAGCTTTATGTTCGGCTTGGAGCCGTTTGGCAGTGGCTTCCACTTCTCGCATCACGCGCAGAAAGTTGCCACCCAGGATTTTATCGATCTGCTCGCGGGTATAGCCGCGCTGCACTAAGGCCTGAGTAATCTTGGGCAGGTCGGCTACAGAGTCGATCCCTTCCGGCAGTGAAGTCACTCCATCAAAATCAGAACCCAGCCCAACATGGTCGATACCGGCTACTTTGGCCACGTGGTCAATGTGATCAATCAACGACTTCAACGGCGGGCGAGGGAACTGCGCCGCCCACTTCTTTTCTATTGGAGCTATTTCATCATAAGTTACAGGGCTTCCGTCAGGATGTGGATGGGCTTTCTTGTAGGCTTCCACCGCGTCTTCACGCTGCTTGACCTTTACTGGATCAGAAGATGCCTTGAGGTAA
>DATEHN010000016.1:0-91725 GCA_035279585.1 Candidatus Angelobacter sp.
TCCGAGCATTCACCAAGGGTACCCCTCCCCTCCTATTGTTTACCCAATTTCACCCAACCGCACCCAATGTCACCCACGATTCGGCAGAGGGTTACACTGCCTTTCCGATCACGGCGATGTTCGCGCGATCACGGCGATCTCCGCGATTTCCACTCCCTCCCCCTAGTTTCGACCCAATTCGACCCCAGTCGACCCAATGCTGAGAAGATCAGCAGAAGGTCGTAAATCGGCTCCGGTTGTGGTTTGGCTGATCGCTGATCGCCGATTACTGAATGCTAATTTTCAAAGATCTGCTTTTTCTGACCCTGAGACCAGAACAGAATATATCGCCTTTTATTCTCTGTGGCGAGGTTGAGAGGGGTCGGAAGTTTAAATCCTCCCTTCCCGATTATTCAAACCCCAGCAAAAATCACTTGGTTTTTGGCGCTCAGATGTTATCATCCGGCTCTCCGTCGACTCCCATATCAATGAAAGAAAGGAAGACCACATGACAACATACGGGTGGGCGTTATCGGCAGTTGGGGTATGCATAGTAGGCGCAACAGAATGTTCAGTGCTCGTGGATCGTCCGCGGTTGGCAACATCAATGAGATTTTTTGCTGTGAGCTGGGCGGTGCTACTGCCTTTCTATGCGCTGCAACAATATTTGGGACCCTTAACGTCTCCAACACGTCTGAGCTTGATTGCTGAGTTCTTGCCGACTTACTCAGGCATACTGTTATTGCTGACCGCCGAGCCGTTATTGCGAGAGGCACATGACCACGGTTTGCTAATCACAAGAATTTTGAAGTGGCTAGATCACATTACGGAACGAGCCATCTACTTTCTAGCATTCGGGCACGCTCTATTGTTTCTAGACCCTGCTGATGGCCAACTGGGCCTGCGCATTCTTGACGCGGCCTTGGCCGGCCTTGGCTTCATTTTTATTGGCCGTGTGTTGCAGCTCTTTGGACACGCTCAACGGATATGGTGGGGATTTGTGTTTGCTTCCTTGGTTTATTTCATAGCCCAAGTTGCGTGGACAGTCGATCTATACGCCAATCCTGATCATTGGAAGATTAACGACGGATACATGATCGCGTTCGCAGTTTGCAAGGTTGCATTCTCAGCGTTATTTCTGATATCGGTCTGGTTGATACCCCAACCACACGCGCAAACATTCGCCCAAACAGCTTAGGCAGGTGTGGCTTGGTAGCATAACGCGCTTTTCTTATGGAGTAGGAGCACGGCGTAGGCAGGTTTTGGGACGGGAGGATCGGTGACTGCGTAGCCAATGCGGAGTACTGGATTCCGGCGATTCCGGCAACTCTGGCAATCTCACCTGCGCGACATTTCCCACGCCTTGGCATATTTCCAGCTTACATACGCCGCGTGCGTCATCAGAACCAGCAGGCCTTCGCGTCCGTCGAGAAATCCTCCTCGGAAAAAATAACTCCAGAAAAAGCGGACCGCAGGCCGCACAACAATATTGATGAAGCTGAAACCAACCTTGCGCTCGCGCACCACCATTCCGGCTCCCAACGTCGAATAGCGGTTTGCGTGCTCAATGAAGCTCTCCAGCGTCGGATACGCGTGGTGGATCAAATCGCCCTGCAGGTGCCCCAGTTCACCCGGCATCTTCATATCTTCATGCACGTCGCGCAGCTCAAATTCGGCAGCACCGCGCTTCACCAGCCGCAGCTTGGGATCAGGATAGTAGCCGCTATGCTTGATCCATCGGCCAAAGTACATGTTGCGGCGGTTCATCTTGTACCCGTTATGCTGAGGCGCAGCGCTTGATTGCAGCAGCGTCTTAGTGCTGGCCGCCAGCTCCGGGCTGACTTCTTCATCGGCATCCAGCGAGAGTATCCAATCGCTGGTGGCTTTCTCCAGAGCTGAATTCTTCTGTCGCGCAAATCCTTTCCACGTCTCAACAAAAACCTTTGCCCCAAATGATTGCGCAATGCTCACAGTGGCATCGGTGCTGCCTGAGTCAATAAGGATGATTTCATCGGCAATATCTTTCACGCTGCGGAGTGTGCGCGCGATGTTGGCCTCTTCATTGAGGGTGATAATGCAAACGGAGAGAGTCATGCGCGGAAGCATAGCAGATGTGAACGCCGGCCCGATGATGATGTCTTGTAAAATGGCCGATACTCTGTTTCAGTGCCTATGAACTATCGCGAGCAGGAAAAATTTCTTCAGGGCAGCCGGATTTGGGGCGGCATTGTGTGTTTAGCCTTTCTCGCCGCGACTGTTGCGGTGCGGGTGGCTGCGCGCGGCCGGTGGCGCGCCGGTGAGACGATCGTTTTTCCTCTGGTCGCTCTGGCAATCGCAGTTCTGATGTACTACACACCGGATTACCTTCACCTGAGCGTCACCCCGGAGAAGAAACGCCTGTGGGAAATCAAGCTGCGCTGGCGCATTATGGGCGCAGCTCTCGTGCTCGGAATGGCGCTTACGCCCGGCAATCGCGGGCGGATTTTCACCTTGTTTGCTGTGGCCTGGCTCGCCGCGGCAAACTGGCTTGCCCACAAAAAAATCCCTGCGAAATTTTTGCCCGCATTTTTCTGGATTACCGATCTTGTCCTCCTCTTCTTGTCGTTGATTGACGCGGACGCGGGCACCGCCGGGGGCACAACCGCCATCATGCTCCTGCTTCTGGCTGCCTCGGCGCATCTCGCTATCGTTAGAAAGCAGGACCACCATCTTCGTTGGGCAGCCATCACTTTCGTCTCGGGATTGCTGATTGTGTCCTTCGCCATAGGTTCCTTTGGCAAGGGTGGGCTCATCGCCGGCGCGCTGCCGTTGGTGGTAGCGATCGCCGGAACCGTGTGGCTAGTTCGTCGCGCGCGAGCGCAGAACGCGAAGAACGTGGATGCCTCGCTACAGGAGCTTATCGACTTCACCGGCTATTCCGCTGAGCAGGTCCGCCATCTTTGGGCCACCAGCAACCAGCAACTGGCTGAGAATTGGCAACATGCCAAACCTGTAGAAGACAATCCTGAACAGATGGCGGAGTGGTACCGGCAAAACTCAGAGCTGTACCTGTTTGCGATTTCCGCTTACAACCTGGAGTACAAGCGCATCCGCTCCAACATGAAGGTATTGCGGCTGGCCCGGGGCGCAACGCTCGACTATGGCGCGGGCAATGGCGAGGTCCTGCTTGAAATTGCCCGGCGCGGCCAGCGTGCCGCCTATTACGATGTTGAAGGCGTCACCATGAGGTTTGCTCAGCAACGCGCCGCTCGCCAGGGATTGGCGATTGATTTCTTCCACGCCAAAGATGCTTTGGCAGCCGCCGCCGGCCAGCAAGGCTTTGATACGGTCTTTTCTTTTGACGTCCTGGAGCATCTGCCTGATCTGCCCGGCGAGCTGACTTTTCTCTCTTCGCTGCTCAGGCCTGGCGGGGTATTTGTTTTTGATGTTCCGGCGGGTTCTACCAAAGCCCATCCCATGCACCTGAATCACAATCTTGACGTGCTTGCCTTTATGCACAGCCAAGCCCTGGTGGACGAGCGCGGAGTTATGCTGCGCCTGCCGTTTCGCAAGGAAGAAAAATACGTATTCCGCAAGCCGTCATAAGTAGCCGGTCTCTCAAAATGGCTTGAGCTTGTCAGGCTTTTCACTTCACACTAAACTCGCACAGCAGCGTCTAAGTGCAAAAGAGCTTTCATTGGCCTCTGGTCCCCAAGGCGACGCATTCCCGCTGACCCGGCACTCGGTGATTGCCGCGGCGCAGAGCGCCAATCCGCAGGAGCGGGTGCGCGCTCTGGATGCGATTACCGCCGCGTACTGGCGACCGGTTTACAAGTACGTCCGCATGCGCTGGCGGGTGGAGCGCGAAGATGCTGAGGATTTCACCCAGGATTTTTTTGCCCGCCTGCTGGAAAAAGAATTTCTTGATTCTTACGATCCCGCAAAGGGACGGCTGCGCACCTTCCTTCGCACCTGCGTGGACCGGCTCTTTATGAACCAGCTTCGTGATGCCCACCGGCAGAAGCGCGGCAGCGCGGCCATTCATGCATCGCTCGATTTTGAAGAGGCCGAGCACGAGCTTGCTGCCGTTTCAACCACTGAATCGCCCGAGGATTATTTTGAAAAAGAATGGGTGCGGAACCTCTTTGCCCTGGCGGTCGAGCGCTTGCGTGCGCACTGCGAATCGGCAGGGAAGAGCACGCAGTTCAAAATCTTTGAGCGCTACGACTTGGATGAGGAAGAAGGCCGCCCTTCCTACGCTGAGCTGGCAGCAGAATTCAGTGTTGCCGTGACTGACGTTACAAACTATCTTGCCTTTGCCCGCCGTGAATTTCGCCGCCTGGTGCTTTTGCAGTTGCAGGAGATGACAGGCAGTGAAGAAGAATTCCGGCGCGAAGCCCGGTCGCTGCTTGGAGTCGATCCTAAATGAAGTTCCTGCCCGATCAAGTTGTCGCCCGGCTGCGGAGTGAGATGCAGGTGCCGGACCTTGCCGGCACGCGCTATAGCGCCGGCAAATTTCTGGTGCGCGGCGGCATGGGTGAGGTTTGGCTCGCGGAAGATAGTGTCCTGCATCGCAATGTGGCGCTCAAGGTGCTTGCCGCGGAAAACAGCTCCGCTGATCTGGCTGCGCGGCTCATGCGTGAAGCTGAAATCCTGGCGCGCCTGGAGCATCCCGGCATTGTTCCGGTGCATGACGCCGGTATGCTGCCCGACGGCCGCACTTTTTACTGCATGAAATATGTCGAGGGGCAGACGCTGGACCAGCACATTGCGGGCATGAATCTGCGCCAGCGAATGCACTTGTTGCAGCGTATTGCTGAACCGCTGGCCTTTGCCCATTCGCGGGGCATTATCCATCGCGATTTAAAACCGGCCAATATTATGATGGGCGCTTTTGGCGAGGTGCTCATTCTGGATTGGGGGCTGGCGAAAGTGACCGCCGCGGCAACGTCCGGCGATGAGGCCAGCCTGACAGCTGCCGGCACAGGCTTGGCACAGCAATCATCCGATTGCCAGACGACTGCCCATGGTTCGGTTCTAGGCACCGCAGGTTATATGGCCCCAGAGCAAGTACGGGGCGATGTGGATCTGGTTGACCAGCGGACTGATGTCTACGGGCTGGGCGCAATCATGGGCTTTCTGCTGCGAGAGCAGCAAGGCATGCCACGTAGCGAAACGGCATCGCCGCCATTGCAAGCGATCCTTATTAAAGCGACTTCACCGGAGATGGCTGCCCGCTACGCCTCTGTGCAGGAGATGGCTGCTGATATAGGCCGTTACCTTGATGGCCAGCCCATTGCTGCCTATCGCGAAAACCTTCTGGAGCGTGCGGGACGGCTTATCAAGCGAAACCAGGTGGCCGTAGTCCTGGTGCTGGCCTATTTGGTCATGCGGGTATTATTTATTCTTTTTTCCCGGCATTAAGTTAAAAGTTTTTACCTGCGCGGGTAATAGTCACAATAGAGAGACAAATTCTCTGAGGAGAGCTGAAGCTATGAACAAGATTCTACTGGGCCTGATTCTTGGGGGGATTCTTGGAATATTTGACGGCTTAACGTCATGGTTTACGCCTGCGGTCCGAAACCAGTTGATGGGGATTATTTTTGGATCAATGGTTAAAGGCCTCATTGCCGGCGTTTTAATTGGCGTATTTGCCCGCAAGGTGAAATCTTTGCCGCTTGGGATTGTGTTTGGTCTGGCCGTGGGCGCATTTCTGGCCTGGATCATCGCGTTTATACAGCATGGCTACTATTTCCAGATCATGCTGCCCGGGGCGATGGTGGGGTTGATCGTCGGCTACGCTACGCAAAAGTATGGAGCGCAGGCCCAATTGCAGCGCACCTGAATCCCCTTCAGATCGTGAACCCAGAGTTACTTGCTGCAGAAGTTAATCCTGCTGCTCGAATTATCGTGGGCTTGTGTCTTCGCTCAGCCGGACCAGTCAGCAAACGCGTTAGCGCTGTTTTACCAGTTCATCCGAGAGCAGGCGCGCTTTTAACGCCAGGTTATAGGCGCGCGATGGATCATTTTCATTAGTAGCTTTCTGGCTCTGGCTTATGAACTCCAGCACCTGGGATCGCTTGCCCTCTTCCTCTTTCGAAAGCTCGCGGTTGATTGCGTTCAGGTTGGCCTGAGCCGTTTTCAATAGTTGGTCGGTTGCCGCCTGATTGTGCGCCGCATCACCAGAAGTGGGACCAGGCACGATTGGCCCTGCGGGTGGATTTGGCTCCGTCTTGTCCGCCTTCACAATCGTTTTGTGAGTGCCGTTTTTTGCGACTTCAACCGGCTTGTCCCCGGTTTTTCGCGGTGAAGGTTTCTTCGGCTTCGACTTATCCGTTCCCGCCGTTTCCGCTTTGGTCTGGTCCTGTGGTGTGGGCTGCGCCTGCGCGTCCTGCGGCGCCTGAGCGTTGTCTGAAGGCTGTGCTGCTTCCGGGGTAGGTGTAGCTTCCGGCGCAGCGGCGGTTGGGATTTGTTGCGGAGCAACCAGCACAGGCTTTTTGTGCGCGCAGCCGGCAAGCGCCATCAGAGCAAACCCAAACGCAAGAAAAGCGATGTTGAGACGATGTGGCTTCATGCTTTACTAACCGAATCCTCCGGGGCCACCGCGGGTTGTTCGCCGTTGGCTGGTATTTCGGCAAGCGGAAACCGCAAATAAAACGTGGTCCCATGTTCCATGATCGAGGTAAATTCCACCGATCCATGATGGAGTTGAACCACGCGGTACGCCATGGCCAGGCCGATTCCGCTGCCGCCCGATTTTGTAGTGAAGTATAAATTAAAAACTTTGTCGCGAATATTTTCCGGAATGCCTGCACCTTGGTCACGTACCGTAAGCAAGGCGCCATCCCCTTCACGCTTGGAGCTGATGCGCAGAGTTCCGCCCTGGGGCATGGCCTGCAGGCCGTTGAGAACAATGTTTAGAATGGCCTGCTTTACCAGATCTACATCAATGCGCACCGGCAGCGGGTCCTGGCTGGCCTGGCGCTCAACGGTCACGTTATGCCGTTCTGCTGCAGGTGAAGCCAGCATTACCACATCTTCCACCACTTTGCGCAGATCCAGATCGCTTAGGCGCAGCTCCACCGGGCGGGTAAAGTCCACCAGCGTTTGCACCACGCGATCAAGCCGTTGAATTTCGCTGCCGATCACATCAACGTGGCGGCGCGTGTCAGGGTCTATCTCTTTCATCTTTTGTCGCAGCACTTCCAAATGCACGACGATGGCGTTAATAGGATTTTTGACTTCGTGGGCCACACCGGAAGTCAGCCTGCCAATCGCAGCCAGGCGCCGTGAAAGCTCGATCTCATCTTCAATGCGGTGAACAGATTCGGCATCACGCAAGGTGAGCAACGCCCCAATGCGTTCACCGCGCTCTTCAATGAAGTCAAGCGCAATCTGGACGTGACGGCCCTGTTCATTTTCAATTTCTTCCGCTCCCAACGGGACATGCGAATCAAAAGCTTCCAGAATCGCGTGTCCAATGCGCGAATTGCGGGAAAAGATCTCTGCAGGTTTCCGCCCCAGCATCTCTCCACGCGGCTTGCCGATAAATCTCTCGGCTGAAGCGCTTACCAGAACTACGTTGAGGTCGCTGGTAAAGAGCATTACCCCGTCCTGCAGGTTGGCCATCATCTGGTCCAGGTTTTCCTTCAGGGCAGAGAACACCTCTTTTACGTCGCGCATCTGCCGGCCCAGGCGCTCAATCTTGGTGGAGACTGCACCGTATTCATCGGAACGCGTAGCAGGAGCTTCGGCCGCATCAGCTTTGCCGGAACTGATGACATCAAGACGCCGATTGATGGCCGCCAGCGGGCGCAAGGCCAGGCTGGAAATGCCGGCCACGAGCAGGAGACATGCCAGCACGACCGAACCGGAAAGAATCAGCGCGGCTCTGATTTGCGGTTGCAGGTTGTTCTCAAGATAGTGCGTGGAAACGCCAACCCGGATTTCGCCAAAAGCCCTGCCATCGCGAGATAGTGGAAAGCTCACATCGTAAACCGTAGGCGGTCCAAAGATTACGCGCAATTGTTGGCGAATCCCGGCATGGACCACCGTGCCCCAGTCGCCACGCTGCTCTATAGGCTGGCCCACCATGATAGGGTTCGTATGCAGTAGCGCCTGGCCGTTGGCGCTGGAGATTGAGACATCCCGAATTGCCGGCCACTGCCCGAGCACTGAGTCCAGCAACGAGTTCAAGCTGGCATCAGTTTCAAGCTCATTCTGTACTGCCTCATCTACTTTCCTGGTATCGTTCAGATCAATGCGCGTGCTGCTCAAGTCCACTTCCAGTGAAGGCTTCGCCACAGCATAGATCTGGTTATCAACAAGTGTGGCTACATCATAGGTTTCCTTAATGCGTTGCCGGACGATTTCAGAGATATAGAGCGCCGCCAAAACGGAGACAATTACCACCACCATGGCGGTAAAGGCGAAGACCAGCTTGGTTCTCAGGCGCAAAGAGGGCATGAGTCACTTCTTAAAGTCCGGATCGTGTGTTTCCAGGATCTTTTTAAAAAACAGTCTCTTAAATTGGTCTCTTAAAATTTTCAGCTATCCCAACGGTAAATGCAAAGCTGATTTTCAGCTTGCGGCGTCATTGGCCACAGCCGCTGCATTGCCGTATTCCTTAAGCTTGTTGTGCAAGGTCTTCAGGCTGATGCCCAGGATTTCTGCCGCGCGTGTCTTGTTATTGTTGCTGGCTGCCAGGGTCTTTAAAATCAGCAGCTTTTCCGCCTCTCCAACGGTGGTTCCCACTTCCAGGCGAATACCTTCTCCATCATGCACCGCAGTTTTCAATCCGATGCTGCCAAAGTTAGGCGGAAGATGCCGTGCCTCCACCAGGGGAGTATCGCAAACGATAACCGCACGCTCCATGGTATTGCGCAGCTCCCGCACATTTCCTGGCCAGTTATGGTTATGGAACATTTGTAGGACGCCTTCAGCAACGCCGCCTACTTCACGCCCGTGCTTGGTATTCATATCGGCCAGGAGCGCTGAGACCAGCTGAGGTATGTCTTCTTTGTGGTCGCGCAACGGTGGCAGATGAATATTGAAAACGTTGAGACGATAGTAAAGATCGCCGCGCAGTTCGCCGCGGGACACAGCTTCTTCAGGGACTTTGTTAGTGGCGGCCAGGACGCGCACATCAACCGGAGTTTCCACCTTGCTGCCTAAGCGGCGCAGCTTGCGATCTTCCAACACGCGGAGCAGCTTGGCCTGGGTTGCCGCCGGCATCTCGCCGATCTCATCCAGCAGCAGCGTGCCTTCTTCCGCCAATTCAAAACAGCCGGCGCGGCGCTCCATGGCGCCCGTAAACGCGCCTTTCTCATGGCCAAAAATCTCGCTTTCGATCAGCGTTTCAGGGATCGCCGAGCAGTTGATGGCAACAAACGGCTTGCTCTTGCGCGGGCTCATTTCGTGAATGGTTCGCGCTACCATTTCTTTTCCCGTGCCGCTCTCACCGGTGATCAGCACAGACGCGGTGCTGGGAGCCACCATTTCAACCAGATGAAAAACTTCCTGCATTTCCCGGGAAGAGCCCACCATCTGGCCGAACAATCCGGTATCGCGCAGCTTGCGTTTCGTCGCCTCAAGTTCCAGCGTGGTTCCGCGCTGGCGCGCCGCGTTCTGCAGAATCTGTTTGAGCCGGGAAGGATCTACAGGCTTCTGGATAAAGTCATAAGCGCCGGCCTTCATGGCATCTACGGCAACATCAATACTTCCCTGGGCCGTAAGCAGTACCACGGCAATCTGCTGGGGCTGTTCAGCGATCCGCTGCAGCAGCTCCATGCCATCCATGCGCGGCATTCGAAAGTCAGTAACCACAATGCCCGGTGACCACGTGGCGACTTTCTCCAGCCCGTCAAGGCCGTCCTTTGCCGTTTCAGTCCTGTAGCCCCATGCAGAGATCAGTTCCGCAAGCCCGCTGCGTTCGTTTTCTTCATCTTCTACAATGAGGACCTTTTCTTGTGTGCTCAAACGCCGCTTCCCCTCTCATCAATTAGAGATTACACCATTTGGAATTCTGGCCCGTGGGTTAGATGACAAAGTATGTAAAAAAGTCCATATGTCTGGTAACTAATTCAATATATTAAAGTTATATCGTCAAGTAGACGCGACTGGTGCGAACTGCATCTCAATAGAAAATGGGTCAACCGGGCCAAGTTCCAGGTTTCAAATTTAAATTCAAGTCAAAAAAACGAGGAGCAAAGGTAGCGATGACACTCAAGAAGTATTGGATTGCCGCAATAGCGGCCAGCATGCTCTCAATGGGAGCCGTTGCGCAGGTCTCCGCCGGTGGTTCGGCTTCAGGTAATGCATCAGTCACGCCCGGGCAGGCAGGAGCCAGCGCCAGTGCAAATCAATCAGCTAATGCAGGGAAGGCAGGAGCCGGCACCAGCACTAGCACCAACCAGACAGCCAATGCAGGTTCTGCAGCTAACGTGGGGTCTGCAGCCAATTTAGGTTCTGCAGCCGCTCTGGGCAGCGGCACAACCATGCAGGCGGAGCTTACAAAATCCATCGACGCCAAGAAGGCAAAATCTGGAGATCAGGTCACCGCCAAGCTGACCCAGGACGTAAAGCAGAACGGTAAAGTCGTCCTGCATAAAGGTTCAAAGCTCAGAGGCCATGTAACGGAAGCACAGGCAAAGAGCAAAGAAAACGCCGAGTCAAAACTGGGCATTGTGTTTGACAAAGCCGAGCTTAAAGGCGGGCAGGAAGTTGCGTTCAATGGCGTGATCCAGGCACTGGCTCCGCCAGTATCGGGGTCGCTCTCTCTTGCCAACGATGAAAGCAGCAACATGGGTGGAATGAGCGCCCCAAGTGCCCCATCCATGGGCGGCGGTGCACGCGGCGGTGGCACGCTTGGCGCTGCGACCGGCGCTGTTAGCCCCGCAGTTGGATCAACCGTGGGCGCCGTGGGCCGCACCGCTGGCTCTGCTACAGGAACGGTAAACAACACCGTGGGCGGGGCTGCCCATGGCACACTCAATAGCACCAGCCGCGGCGTCGTTGGATTACAAGGTCTGGCTCTCAACACCGCCGCTGCCGGCAGCGCACAAGGTTCTGTGATCAGCTCTGCTGACAAAACCGTGAAGCTGGATAGCGGTACGCAAATGGTCTTGCAAGTGGCTGGTTCCGCGTCTGCACAATAACGCAGACCGATTTTAAGAATTAAGCACGATTCGAAGCGGGTCGTGCTTTTTTCTTTCTGCTCGTGCTTTTTTGCTCGAAGATCATGTGCCTCGCCTTAAATTGCATGGCCCCGGCAGGGAACCGTATTGATTACGCCGCAAAACAAACTTCTACAAATACAAATTGCCCTTCGGTAACTTGTTGATATAAAACGAGCATGGCAATCTCATTGGTATCTCCGGGGAGATTCCCGTCTGCTCATGCGTTTTGTGCGAACCATTATGGCTTTGGTCTTGGCGGCATTCACTGCCTCTCTGGCAGCGGAGCAGCCATGGCAGCCAGTGGGGCCAGATGGCGGCACGGTTCGCAGTCTTGCCTTCGATCCTAACAATCCTGACCGTATTTATCTGGGCACCAGCGCAGGCACTCTCTATCTTTCCACAGACAACGGCAAAAGCTGGTCGCGTTTTGCCCGTCTGGGCAGTTCAGCGGAGATGGTGCTGGACCATATTGTGATCGATCCCAGCGATCCTAAAAACATGTTTGTTGCCGCCTGGAATGCGCAGATGCCAAATAGTGATGGCGATCTCTTCCGCAGCCAGGATGCAGGCAAGACCTGGGAGATTGTGGCTGATCTGCATGGAAAATCTCTGCGCGCGCTGAGTATCTCTTCCGCCAATCCCAGGGTGCTGGTGGCAGGCGCGCTGGATGGCATCTACCGCAGCCGCGATGGCGGCCATAACTGGGAGCGCATTTCACCGGAGAACCATGCGGAGATCAAGAACATTGAATCCATTGCCATTGATCCCCAGAACGCTGACGTAATTTATGCCGGGACATGGCACCTGCCGTGGAAGACCGAGGACGGCGGCAAGAACTGGCACAGCATCAAAAAGGGCGTAATTGACGACTCGGACGTTTTTACCATTGCGATTGATCAGGCCCAGCCTGCCAATCTTTTTATCAGCGCATGTTCGGGCATTTACCGGAGCGAATCGGCAGGCGAACTGTTTCGCAAGATCCAGGGCATTCCTTATTCCGCGCGGCGCACCCGCATGTTAAAGATGGACCCGGCTGATCACAACGTGGTTTATGCCGGTACCACTGAAGGCCTCTGGAAGACGACCGATTCAGGCGCTACGTGGAAACACATGACCGGCTCAAACATTGTTATTAATGATGTGCTGGTCGACCCGCGGCAGCCCAGGCGCGTGTTGCTGGCCACTGATCGCGGCGGCGTGCTTGGCAGCGACGATGGCGGCGTTAGCTTTACCGCTTCCAATCGCGGTTTTACCCACCGCCAAACGGCGGCGCTGTTGGTGGACCGCAATGACAGTTCGCTGATCTACGCCGGTCTTCTCAGCGATAAAGAATTTGGCGGTGTCTTTGTTTCTCACGATGCCGGCCAGAGCTGGAAGCAGTTGAGCGAAGGCTTGGATGGCCGCGACGTTTTTCTGCTTCGCCAGGCCAGTGACAATTCGATCATCGCGGGAACCGATCACGGAATTTTCCAGCTTATGCCAGGCGCTTCTGTCTGGATTTCACGCACTCCGGCGACGAACAAGCCGGATGCGCCTTCGGCTGGCAAACGGCCAGTTCATCGAGCCCCAGACAGCGGGTTAAATACGCGCATCACGGCTTTAGATGTAACCGACAAAAGATGGTTCGCTGCCACAGTCACAGCTTTTTTCACCAGCACTGATTCAGGTGAAACCTGGACGAAACAAGACCTGCCGGCTGTTGCGGGCGCCACCAGCATCAGCGTTGCCGGCAAGATGGTGGCGATTACGAACCCGAACGCCGTTGCCGTTTCAGTGAATGGCGGCGAAAGCTGGCTGCCTGCAACCAAGCCGCTTGATCCGGAGTTTACGATCAACTCCGTGGCCATTGATGCCATGGGCGATATCTGGCTGGCTTCACGTGCAGGCGTCTATCGCAGCACTGACGCTGGTGATTCCTGGAAAAAAATCACGACGCTGCGGCTTGCCAATATTCTCAACATTCAATTTGACGTGGAAAACCATCGCATGTTGGTGGTGAGCGGAGCTTCTACCAACATCTTTGAGTCCGCTGACAACGGCCGCACATGGACGGCAATCAGCACCGGATGGCCTCTGCGGAACCTTCGCCTAGCCCGCGGACGACTGCTGGGAACCACGCCATTTGACGGCATAGTGATGCAGCCAGAGGTTACTGCTGCGGTTGATAACGCTGCCGGTTCCGGTACGCGGTAAAGAAACGGCTACTCTGAATGCGGTAAAAACTACACAGCTTAATCACCCAATCGAAATCTAAGCTATAGAAAATAAAGAGCTTTTGTTGGCATTAGGCTTGCACTCCTAACACTGGCGGTGCTCCCTCCACGCCGCTGGGGTAGTTATGAAGGCGTATGGCTCCAGAAACTTTTCGCTTCTGGTTTTGCTAGTTCTAGCGATAGTGGTTGCGGGGTGCAGTGTGGGCGCAAAATCGCCAAGCACTAATACCACCGCCGATACCACCAGCTCACAGCAATTACCTTTTACTGAAAACAAAGCGCTGGTGGTCCCTGCCAACACAGCTATTTACGTTCGCTTGCAGCAATCACTCTCCAGCTCGACCGCACAGTCTGGGCAGATTTTTGCCGCCGTGCTGGATGAACCATTAATCGTTGATGGGCAAACACTGGCGCCGGAAGGGACTGCGGTGACGGGCAAGGTGGTTGCAGTCCGCGAATCCGGCCATCTGTACAACGCCGGCTATCTGCGCATAACTCTTTCAGCCCTCAGTGTGAACGGCAAATCCGTGCCGCTCCAGACCAACAGCGTATTTGTGAGCGGTGGCAGTTACAAGAAACGCCACCCGGCTTTTGTGGGCGGAGGCACTGGTGGAGGTACTCTGCTGGGTGTGCTCGCTGGAGGCGGCAAGGGGATCAGTGGAGCGGCAGGCGCCGCCGGCGGAACAACCGCTGCCTATGCCACAGGCAAGAAAGAAGTAGGATTTGCGGCCGAACGCAGACTCGGTTTCCTGCTGATGCAGCCGTTAAGTATCAGCTAGGTTTTAAATGGGTAAAGGTAAAGAGAGCCGCGAGAGAGCGGCTCTCTTTTTGCTGCTAGAGACGCACTCCCAGCTGTTCAAACAAGAAACCCCATAGGTCCACAGCATCATCCACTAGCTTTGTAATTGGCTTGCCGACGCCGTGGCCTGCCTTGGAATCCACGCGCAAAAGAATTGGGCGGTCCGGGCCGTTAGCTGCCTGCAACTGCAGCAGCGCCGCCATTTTAAGTGCGTGCATTGGATCGACGCGCGTATCGCTTTCAGCAGTCATGAACAGAATGGCGGGATAAAGCGTGCCGGGTTTTACGTGATGGTAGGGCGAGTAGGCGTAGAGATATTCAAACTGTTTGGGATCATCGGCCGTTCCGTATTCGGGGATCCAGAGTTTGGCGATCTGAAATTGCTGATAGCGCAGCATATCCAGCAAAGGAACCTGGCAAACCACGGCCCGAAACAGTTCCGGCCGCTGCGTGAGCGCAGCCCCCACCAGCAGGCCGCCGTTGCTTCCGCCTTGAATCGCCAGATGGGCTGAATCAGTGTAGTTTTCCGCGATCAGGTATTCCGCTGCCGCAATAAAGTCATCAAAGACGTTTTGTTTTTTCTCCAGCATGCCGGCGCGGTGCCAATCCTCGCCAAATTCATTCCCGCCGCGCAATTGAACGTCAACGTAAATGCCGCCTTGCTCCAGCAGCAGCAGCATTGCGTTGCGATTGAAAAATGGCGTTCGTCCGAGGTTAAAGCCGCCGTACCCGGAAAGCAAAGTGGGCGCGCGGCCATTTTTGACAAGCCCTTTCCTGCTCACCACAAACATCGGCACGCGTGTGCCGTCTTTGGAATGAAACCAGCGCTGCTCAATCTGGTATTGCTGTGCATCAATGCCTGACCCCATGCGCGCCCATTCCTTGGCCGTACCTTCCAGGCCGACTTCATAAACCGTGGGGGGAATAGCGTATGAGATAAAGCCGAAAAATCCACGATCACCGTTCCATTTG
Organism: Candidatus Angelobacter sp.; assembly: GCA_035279585.1. Taxonomy (GTDB): domain Bacteria; phylum Acidobacteriota; class Terriglobia; order Terriglobales; family Acidobacteriaceae; genus Angelobacter. The sequence goes on from DATEHN010000016.1 coordinate 15,120, forward strand.
CCGCCCAGATCAAAGATGCTGCCCAGAGCAGGCAGTGCGACTTCTGCGACGGGCTGGCCTTCGAGATCGAAAATCTTGAGCCGCGAACTGGCATTTTGCATGTAATGGACAAAAAGTTTTCTGCCGATAATTCCAGCGTTGCTGATCACGCCTTCGCCTTGTGGAATGATCTCTTTCCAATTGCTCCGCTGTGGCTGGGTACAACTGGCCTTAAATACACGGAACCGAGGCGCATCTTCATTGGTGGTGATGTAGATATGCCCATCAATTATCTCGCCGTGATAGAGGAACTCTTTGCCTTCGGTGATGGGTACAAAACTACCAGGCGACGCGGAGAGGTCTTTCAGGTACAGTTCACTCTTGGTCCAGCCCACGTTGATTTCTATCAGCAGCCATTGACCATCATTAGAAACGGTCACGTTTGGCCAGTGCTGCGGATCGAGCGATTGACCTGGAGGAGGGAAGACACGCTGGTCCTTGCTGCCCTCCGCATTTTGCCCAGAGCCAAGGGCATGGAAAAAGACGTGCCGGTGGTACATTTCTTCTCCGGCAGGCACGTCTCCTGCGCGCGGATAGCGCGTGTAATAAAAGCCGGAACTGTCTGGCAGCCAAGCTATGCTTGCTGCGCGTGTACGCTCAATTTTTTCCGGAAGAGGCTTGCCGGTAGCTGCTTCAATGATCTGCAGTGTGCTCAACTCTGAGCCATTGGCCGAGGTGCCATAAGCAACATATCGACCATCCTCAGATGGATACCACCAATCGAGAGCAATCGTGCCATCCGGCGAAAGCGCGTTGACGTCGATCAGAGCTCGCTCCGCCATCCGCGAAATCCCGTCTCCGCTCCCACTGTGCTCCAAGTTGGCGCGTTCGCGCACATAGACAACCGCCTGGTTCTGCCGGCCATCGCGCCGCTCGTAAAAGTATCTGTCGCCACCAATCCGTGGCGAAGCCACTCTGCCGATCATGAGCAGTTGCTCTATCCGCTGGCGAAGCTGCGTCCTCGCCGGAATTTTCTCCAGAACCCTCCGTGTGTATTCGTTCTGCTCGCTGACGAAGCGCTGCGTCTCCGGTGATTCTGCGTTTTCGAGCCAGCGGTAAGGATCGGCAATCTGGCGACCATGAAGATTTTCAACCACCGGGGAAACGCGGGCGTGAGGCGGCTTCAGCGAGGTCGTATCCAGGGTTTGTTGGGGTGCAGATACATGCTCAGTGGCGGATTCATTCCGGTCATGTGCGGACATAAAATTTTCCTCGGGCGGGCATCGCCCATGCAGCTAGGTTACTGAAAACATTGGCTGGACGTAAATCTCACTGCCAATCAGCAATTGCTAACCAGGCAAATTGATGTTATTTTGAAGATGACAAATCAACCGGCCGCGTTTGTCCCGCAAGCGGTCGTTGTCCACACTCCTCAGTAGCTCAATGGCAGAGCATCCGGCTGTTAACCGGAGGGTTGTAGGTTCGAGTCCTACCTGAGGAGCCAATTACTTTCAGGCATTTGCAAAACCGATTCTTCGGCCACTAAGAACCGTCCTAAACACCTAAAAATACCACCAGTATTTACGACAGATCTTTTTGCAGAAGGTTCAGCGCGAGCTGGTTGAGCCGCACAGGATCGGCAATCTCGGATCCTTCAGCGATCAGGGCCAGTTCAAACAAAAGCGCAATTGAATCGCCTACCGCTGCGTCATCCGCGTTTGCCGTGTAACGGTCATACAAGCGCGAGACGATAGGATGGTTGGGATTCAACTCCATAATGCGTTTTTGTTTTGGACCGCCGCCCTTGCCCTTCTGCAGAAGCCTCTCCAGATGGGGACTGTATTCATGCTCCTCTGTGACCAGGCACGCAGGGGAATCAACCAGGCGCGTTGAAAGGCGAATCTGCTTCACGTATTCGTCCAGCTTTTTCTGGCCGGTCTGGAGAAAGCCGGCGTATTCTTCCTCTTTTTTCTTGACCAGCTCTTCAGCCTGCTTCTTTTCTTCTTCCGTCCCCAGGTGCACCTTTCCCTTGCTGACGGATTTCAGGCGTTTCCCTTCAAATTCGTATAGGTGCTGGACGAGCAATTCATCCACCGGATCGCTCAGATAAAGCACTTCATACTGTTTCTGCTTTGGCGCTTCCAGATGCGGCGACTTTTCAATGACCTTGCGAGATTCGCCTGTGATGTACAGGATTTCAGTCTGCTCCGGCTTCAGTCTCTCCACATATCCTTTAAGGGTAGTCAGTTCCTTGGGATCAAAAGAGGACTCGAACAGCAGCAAAGGCAGCAACTTTTCTTTGTTTTCGTAATCTGAGCCGACGCCTTCCTTGAGCGCCCTTCCAAACTCCTTCCAGAACGTTTGATATTTCTCCGGCTCCTTTTCCTGCATTTCTGTGAGCGCATCCAGTACTTTGCGGGTCAGCCACTTACGAATCTGAGATATGTGCCGGTCCTGTTGCAGCCTCTGCCGGGAGATATTGAGCGGCAAGTCGCTCGAATCCACCACGCCTTTAATAAAACGCAGATAACGGGGCAGCAAATCCTCGCATTTTTCTATTACCATCACCCGCCGGGCATAAAGCTTTAAGCCCGCTTCGCTGCCGTGGTAAAAAAGATCATACGGAGCATGTGACGGAACAAAAAGCAACGCTTCATACTCAACGCTGCCTTCAGCTTTTAACGACAATACTTTCAGCGGCTCAGTCCAATCGTTCGATAAATGCTTATAAAAATCGTTGTAGTCGCTCTCTGTAACCTCCTGCCGGCTGCGCGTCCAGATCGGCTTCATGGAGTTCAAAGTTTTGGTGACGATCTTGATTTCCTTCGTTTCACCTTCTTTCTCTCCGGGCTCCTGATCTGGCCCCTCATAAATGATGGGATAGGCGATGAAGTCCGAGTATTTGTGGACGATCATGGAAAGCTTCCAGCGGTCCGTGTAATCTTCAATCCCGTTTTCCTGATCGACTTGCTTCAGGTGGAGAGTGATCTCTGTTCCGCAGCCGGACTTCTCTGCGTCCTTCACGGTGTAAGAGCCATTTCCCGTAGATTCCCAGAGATGAGCGCCCTGCTCACCAGCACGGCGAGTCAGGATGGTGACCTTGTCTGCCACCATGAATGCGGAGTAGAAGCCAACACCAAATTGTCCAATCAGCTCAGCAACAGTTTCAGCCGTTTGCGATCCTTTGATTCGCTTCCGCAGCTCCTGTGTTCCAGAGCGGGCAATGGTTCCAATATGGTCGATGAGTTCCTGCCTGTTCATGCCGATGCCCGTATCACTGATCGTGAGCGTTCGCGCTGATTCGTCCGGCTTAAGGCGAATTTCGTAGCTATGGCCCTCTGCAACCACTTCAGAGTTGGTCAAGGCCTCAAACCTTAACCTATCCAGCGCATCGGAGGCGTTGGAAATCAGCTCACGCAGAAAAATCTCTCTCTGGCTATAGAGAGAATGGATCATCAAGTCAAGAAGCTGAGTAGTTTCTGCCTGAAACTGAAATGATTCAATTGTGGGTGCAGTTGCCATGATCGCTTCTCCAGCAATGGATTGGTACCAGTTCGTGCTTGGTTGAGCGCTACAAAAGTATTATTTTACCGCACCAGCGCAAATGGCGTGGCTTTGCCAACTCGATGCTTGAGAAGCTGGTTCCAAAATGGATTTGGTTATTGAAGGTGTGAGCAATGCTGTGGTTTCGCTGGCCACTCCCACTTGTTCTGCTGCAACATATGGTTCGCTCCTTCCACAACAATGGCAGCAGCATAGCCCTCAGGGGCAGGAACGTCATACATCGCCCATTTCGATTGCCCATTGGGAGATGCTTGCGTCCGCAGCAGAGCGGCCGAAACACCTGGTCCAAACGCCACGTCAAAGCTATCCAGCGCAATAGACAGGCCCTCGCCAACAGCCTTGATGTATGCTTCCTTGCGTGTCCAGCAGCTAAAAAAAGCTGTGGTCCTCTCCTGCAGGGCCAAGGCACGCAGTGTGCTTACCTCCCATGGTGAAAAAAACCGGGTTGCTATCTCATCGCTGGCAAATTCATGATTGATGAACTCAATATCCGCGCCTATATGGGAATGCAGCGTTACGCCAAGCAGCGCACGGTCACGCGAATGCGATAAGTTGAACTGTAATCCGGGTTCGCTCAAACCGGACGCCAGTTCCGGCTTGCCTTTTTCGCCATAAGAAAAGGCCACTTCTTCCGGCGCAATATTCAGATATTGAGCAAGAATAGTCCGCATTGCTGCGCGCGCGGCAGTGAAATGCGTTCTGTCCCGTTCAAAATAAAAACGATCTGCTCGCGCAATCTCGTCTTCTGAAAGAAGCTTTCGGCAAGTTTGCACCGTGGATGGATCAATGGCCAGGCCAATTTGCCAGATATGAACTGAGCCGGCCGTAAGTACCGGCGATGTCACGTTGAAGGCCATTGTTTCAAGTTTCCCGCACCCAGCGTCGGAACGGCGCTCAAGAGATCACGCTGGAAGGCAGTAATAAATTCCGGTTCCGGATTGCGAATAAAGAAATGATCGCCCTTGAACATTCTTACCTTGTAACCGGCAGTGGTTTGTTTCCCCCAGGCGTGGCAGCTTTCGGCGGGAACATGTTCGTCTTCAAATCCGCCGTATACCGTAATGGGGCAGGGCAGGAGGTTTCCCGGCTGGTATTCGTAGGTCTCCACCGTCTCAAAATCCGCTCTAAGAATATTAGAGAAAATTTGCATGAGCTCTGGATTATCCATGACCTCCCTGGGAGTGCCTTTCAGCTTTTTCAGTTTGTCGAGAAACTTGTCATCAGGAAGATTGAATGTAATCTCGTCTGGTGGCCACTGAGGAGCAACACGCCCGGATACAAACAAATGCCTTGGTCCACTACCATGCTTGCGAAAGAGTTCGCGGCTGAGTTCAAAGCTGATAAGCGCTCCCATGCTGTGCCCATAAAGAACATAAGGAAGTCTGGTTTCATGATCCATGCGATCGGCAAGCTCTTTTACCAGCGGAATGAGGCGTGTGAATGACGGCTGCTTTATGTTTCTACCCCGTCCGGGCAAATGTACCAGGCAGACGTCAATCTGCTCCGGAACCCAACGTTGCCAACCGCGGTACACATCCGCGCTTCCGCCTGCGTAAGGAAAACAAAATATCCGGAGCGCTGGCTCTTTGATGCGGGAAAGATGCTCGAACCAGGTGGAAGCAGAATTAAGCACAGAGCCGTCCGTTGTCATGCAAGTCTGGCTCTCCTTGTTGATGTCGGGCTAAGAGGCGTGAACCGGCATCTGTAGTTGATGGTACTGGCTTTCATCTTGCGATTATAAATCCACCTTCTTAGCACAGGATTCCAATACAGGATGTCTACGTCATTCCCTTTTTGACCCAAGGCCTGGGGCCAGTCATGTGTGGTTGTTAAAAAGTATATGCATACGCTATGCTGAAATTGCGAGAGCAAGACGGAAGAGCGTCCTGACAAGCCCATCGGAAAGTTCAGCAAAACACACCATTGGCGGCACGTTGCAAGTGCGGCGCTCACCCAGGATTTATATAGGAGTGATATGACGAAGATCGTCAAGGTATGGGGCCGCGAGATACTTGATAGCCGCGGCAATCCCACCGTTGAAGGAGAAGTTTTGTTGGAAGATGGATCGCAGGGGCGCGCCGCTGTCCCCTCAGGCGCATCAACCGGAACGCATGAAGCTGTGGAACTGCGCGATGGCGATAAAAAGCGCTATCTGGGCAAGGGTGTAAAGAAAGCGGTCGCCGCGATCAATGGCGAGATTTCCGGCGCGGTCTGCGGCATGGATGGCGCTTTGCAGACGGCAGTGGATGAAACCATGATTGCGCTCGATGGCACGCCCAACAAAGGCCGTCTGGGAGCGAATGCGATTCTTGCCGTCTCACTGGCAGTGGCCAGGGCCGCGGCTGCAGCCAAGCGGCTGCCTCTGTATCGCTATGTGGGAGGCGTTTCTTCCAGCCTGTTGCCGATGCCGATGATGAACGTAATCAACGGAGGCGTTCATGCTGATAACCCGATTGACTTCCAGGAATTTATGATTGCCCCGGTTGGCGCGCCAACACTGGCTGATGCGGTGCGCATGGGTGCGGAGGTTTTTCAGACGTTAAAGAAGTCACTGCACGACTCCGGGCAAAACACCAACGTGGGCGACGAAGGAGGCTTTGCTCCGAACCTGAAATCGGCGGATGAAGCCCTGGATTTCCTCATGCGCGCGATTGAGAAGGCCGGCTACAAGCCGGGTGAAGATATCTGCCTGATGCTTGACCTGGCTTCAAGCGAATTCTACAAAAACGGTGTTTATGATTACGAAGGGGAAGGCAAGAAGCGCTCTAAAGATGAACACGCAAAATATCTGGCGCAGCTTGTTTCAAAATATCCCATCTGGTCGATTGAAGATCCCATGGCGGAAGACGACTGGGAAGGCTGGAAGCTGATTACTGAAATGCTGGGCAACAAATGCCAGATTGTGGGCGATGATGTTTTTGTGACGAACGTAGTCCGCCTGCGTGAGGGGATTAAGCAGGGAGTTGCCAACTCAATCCTGGTCAAGGTCAACCAGATTGGAACGCTTACCGAGACACTGACTACGGTGGAGACGGCGCACAAAGCCGGATATACGGCAGTCATGTCGCACCGCTCAGGTGAAACTGAAGACACCACCATTGCCGACCTGGCCGTGGCTACGAATTGCGGGCAGATCAAGACTGGATCGCTTTCACGCTCTGATCGCACGGCGAAATATAACCAGCTTATTCGTATTGAGGAAGAGCTGGGGAAGCAAGCAAAGTATGCAGGGGTAAAGGCTTTGCATGGACGAAAATAGCAGGCTTACTGTCTCTTGTCTGCAGAACAGGCAAGCTCGCATTGCAACATTGTCAGTTGTACAAAAATGAGAGGTGAAGCGTATGGAAGTCGTAAATCTAACCAGGAAATTCGCCGCCTTCAATGACCACTACAGCCCCAAGATCGTAGGCGAGCTGAACAACTTTCAGGTCAAGCTGGTCAAAATCCAGGGCGAGTTTATGTGGCACCATCATGACGCTGAAGACGAGATGTTCATGGTGGTGAAGGGAGAGTTGCACATCAAGCTCCGCGACCCTGGCGGCAAGGAGCGCGATGAAGCCATCAAGCCAGGTGAGTTCATCATTGTTCCTCATGGCGTAGAGCACATGCCTTACGCAAAAGAGGAGACGCACCTCATGCTGTTTGAGCCGGCTACCACACTGAACACCGGCAACGTGCAGAACGAGCGCACCGTAGCTAACCTGCAGAGAATCTGACGCGGTTTACCGCTCTGAGATGAACAAACAAGCGGCGCTGATTACCTGGGCCGGATTGCCGCAGGGCGCTGAGAGTGAGCAGATGCTTCTCAGGGCGGGAAGATAGCCTTCTGAAGCGGCTCCGCCGATCGTTCGGGCAGCTCAGTAAATGCTCCAGCAAAACCTGATCACCCTTGGCGATAAAGCTATAAAAGCATGCCAGCCAACATTTGCTACAGCGCCATTGGTTGGACTGCGCCCTCACGCTTTCGCCCTAACGGGCTCCGCTTCACGCCGCAGTCCAACTCAACAACAACTTAAAAAGGGGACATTTCTAACGAGCTTTGACACATTTCCGGCAATTCATTGACCCCTGCAAAACGCCGATGTTACCCTTGAAAGTTCGTTCCGGCCCGGCAGCGGGTTCCGTCTCCCGGCATTTAAGGTCTTGAAAGGTTAAGAGCGTGTCTTCAACAGCAGAAAGCCAGACTCTCAGGAAAACTGCCCTCAACGCGCTGCACCGGCGGCTAGGCGCCAAGATGGTGGATTTTGGCGGTTGGGACATGCCGGTTGAATATCCTGCGAGCGGCGGCCTGGTGAAAGAACACATGGCCGTGCGCACCGGCGTGGGCATGTTTGATGTCTCGCACATGGGCGATATCCTCATCCGCGGTCCGCAGGCGCTTGATGCCGTGCAGTGGGTCAGCATGAATGACGCCTCAAAACTGCAGGAAGGCCAGGCACACTACTCTGCGCTGCTTTATCCTGAAGGGACGTTTGTGGATGACGTGATCGTCCACAAGATGGGCCAGAACGATTATCTTCTGGTTATCAACGCCGGTACCCGCGAAAAAGACCACAGTTGGGTCCGCAAGAACGTGGGCCGCTTCCGCTGCCACGCTGACGATGTTGGCGATTACTACACGCAAATCGCCATTCAAGGGCCCCAGGCTCAAGCCACGCTGCAAAAGCTCACCAATGTTGATCTCGCGCAGATCAAGAATTATTGGTTCAAGCACGGAACTGTATGCGGCTTGCCGAATACGCTGATCGCCCGCACGGGATACACCGCTGAAGACGGCTTTGAAATCTACGTCCCTTCTGACGTCGCCACCAGTGAGCGCGTGTGGAACGAAGTGACTGAAGCGGGCAAAGAATTTGGCATAGTACCCTGCGGTCTGGGCGCGCGCAACACCCTGCGGCTGGAAGGCAAGATGGCGCTTTACGGACACGAAATCTCAGACAGCATCAACGTCTGGGAAGCCGCGCTTGACCGCTTCTGCAAGATGGAGAAGCCTGACTTTGTTGGCCGTGCTGCCCTGGAAAAAGCCAAAGCCGCCGGTCTCAAGCGGATTCTAGTTGGCTTGGAAGCTGTTGACCGCGGCATCCCGCGCGATGGTTACAAGGTGTTTGACGCAGCCGGCGCGGAGATTGGCTACGTCACCAGCGGATCACCGGCGCCCTATCTCAAGAAGAACATTGCGCTGGCTTATGTGCCGCCGTCGCAAGCAGAAATCGGCCATGAAGTTTTTGTCGAGATTCGCGGTCAGAAGGTCAAGTGCAAGGTAGTACCCACGCCGTTTTACAAGCGTCCCAAAAAATCTTAGTTCCTACAGTTAAGGACAGGTTAAAAGCCACATGGCATATCCGAAGGATTACAGATACACCAAAGAACACGAGTGGATTCAGGTAAAGGGCAACACCGCGCTGGTCGGCATCACAGACCACGCGCAGGAGTCGCTGGGGGACATCGTGTTTGTCGAGCTGCCCAAAGGCGGCACGCAATTGCAGGCAGGCAAGAGCTTTGGCACCGTGGAGTCGGTAAAGGCGGTCTCAGAACTTTATGCGCCCGCTTCCGGCAAGGTGATTGAGGTGAACGAGAGCCTGAATCAGTCGCCTGAAGCTATTAATAAGGATGCGCACAGCGCCTGGATGATCAAGATTGAGCTTTCCAACCCGAAGGAAGCGGACGCGCTGATGTCGGCTGATGATTACGAGAAGTACATTGCGGAAGAGAAGTAGTGTAGTGAAATCCCGAGCGAGCGAGGGAACCCTGCATTCGCCCGGAATTTTACTGTTGGGAAGAAAATAAGTTGAGGTCTCGACAGCGCATAAGGGAATAGCGATCCCTCGCTGCGCTCGGGACTTCGGAGACGTATGCGCTACTTACCCAAATCCCCTGCTGATCGGGCGCAGATGCTGCGCGAGATCGGCTGCAAGTCCATTGATGATCTGTTCGCGCCCATCCCGGCGGAGTATCGCCTCAAGCGCGACCTGAAAGTGCCGCGGCAGATGGCCGAATCCGAAATCATCGACTACTTCCACGACCGTGCCGCCAGCAACGCCGCCGGTTACGCCATGTTTCTTGGCGCTGGCGCTTACCACCACTATCGGCCCGTGGTGATTGACGCCATGGTCTCGCGCGGCGAGTTCCTTACCTCATACACGCCTTATCAAGCAGAGATCGCGCAGGGAACGCTGCAGGCCATCTTTGAATTTCAAACCATGGTCTGCGAACTCACGGGGATGGAAGTGGCCAACGCCAGCATGTATGACGGCTCTACCGGGGCGGCTGAGGCCATGATGATGGCCGTCCGCGTTACCGGGCGCAAGGCCGGTGTGGTGGCGCGCAGCGTTCATCCCGAATACCGCGAGGTAATGCACACCTATACGCAGCATCAGGACCTGCCCATCACCGAATGCAATTTCCTGGAGAATGGCCGCGTTGACATGGCTGATCTCGAAAAGAAAATTACCAGCGATACAGCCTGCGTGCTGATCCAGTCGCCGAATTTCTTCGGAACGATTGAAAATGTTGCTGCGGTGGCCGATCTTGTCCACAAGAAAGGCGCGTTGCTGATCGTCTCCATCGCTGAAGCGCTCTCGCTCGGCATCGTCAAGCCTCCGGTTGAAGCTGACATCGTTTCTATGGAATCGCAATCGTTCGGCGTGCCTCTGGGATATGGCGGTCCCTACGCAGGCGTGATGGCGACGAAAGAAAAGTATGTTCGCCAGATGCCGGGACGTCTCGTCGGTGAAACCAAAGACAAAGACGGCAAACGCGGCTTTGTGCTGACTCTCTCCACGCGTGAGCAGCATATTCGCCGCGAGAAAGCTACTTCGAACATCTGCACCAACCAGGCGCTCATCGCCACCATGGCCACCATTTATATGACGATCTACGGGCGTGAAGGCCTGAAAGAGCTGGCCGCGCAAAATCTGGCCAAAACGACCTACGCGGCAAACGAGTTCGCCAAGAAGAGCAAGATTCTTTTCTCTGGCGCTCCGCGCTTCAATGAATTTGTGGTGCAGACCAAAGATGATCCCATCAAGATCAATGAGCGTCTGCTGAAGCAAAAGACTATCGGCGGCTTCCCGCTGAGCTGGCACTATCCTGAACTGGGCAATGCAGCCGTGTGGTGCTGCACAGAACTCAACTCCAAAGAGCAGATTGATGCAGCTGCGCAGGCGGTGGGCCAATGAGCGACAAAGACATCAGGAAAGCGACACGCCACGTCAACCAGAATGAAGGCTTGATCTTTGAGCGCTCATCGCCGGGCAAAAAGGCTTACCGGCTGGCGCCGCTGGACGTCCCGGAAGTTGATTACAAAAAAACCCTCGGCTCCGCCGCGCGCGCTGATCTGGGCAACATGCCTGAGGTGAGCGAGATGGAGATCATCCGCCACTTCACACGGCTTTCCACCTGGAATTATGCGATCGATCTCGGCATGTATCCGCTGGGATCCTGCACCATGAAGTACAACGCGCGGGTGAATGAGGTCGTCGCGCGTTTTCCCGGCCTGGCGAACGCTCATCCGTTCCAACCCGCACAGGCTTCGCAGGGCGCAATGCGCGTGATGAAGACGCTCTCTGACTGCCTCATCGATATCACCGGCATGGACGCCATCACGCTTCAGCCCGCAGCCGGCGCGCACGGCGAAATGACCGGAATTCTGCTGATGCATGCGTACCTGCAGTCGAAGGGCAATCCGCGCAAGAAGATTCTGATTCCAGATTCGGCCCACGGCACGAATCCAGCCACTGCAGCCATTTGCGGCTATGCGGTGGAGAACCTCAAATCAAATGCGCACGGCATGGTGGATGTGAGTGCTCTGGCGGCGCAGATGAATGAAGATGTCGCCGGCCTGATGCTCACCAACCCCAACACGCTGGGCATTTTTGAGCAGGAGATTCATAAGATCGCGGAGATCCTTCACAGCAAGGGTGGTCTTCTATATATGGACGGCGCCAACATGAATGCGCTGGTCGGCAAAACCCGCCCGGGTGACTTTGGCGTTGACGTAATGCATCTGAACCTGCACAAGACTTTTTCTACGCCACATGGCGGAGGCGGTCCCGGATCAGGCCCGGTGGCCTGTAAAAAGATTCTCGAACCGTTTCTGCCCAAGCCCGTGATCGTGGAAAAAGCAGATGGCACGCTGGCCTGGGACTATGACCGTCCGCAATCCGTTGGCCGCGTGCGCATGTTTTATGGCAATTACGGAATGCATGTCCGCGCCCTGGCTTACATTATGGCCAACGGTCCTGACGGACTGCGCCAGACCACGGAAGATGCCGTGCTCAACGCCAACTACATCCGCAAAAAACTTGAAGGCGAGTACCAGTTGCCGTATCCCAGCCCCTCAATGCATGAGGTGGTCTTCAGCGACCACGTTCAGGAACAAAAAGGCGTCAAGACCGGCGATATTGCCAAGCGCCTGATCGACTACGGCTTCCATCCTTATACAGTCTCGTTCCCGTTGGTGGTCCATGGCGCCATCATGATTGAGCCGACGGAGAGCGAATCGCTGGAAGAGCTTGACCTGCTGGTGGATGCCATGAAGTCCATCGCCCGCGAAGCTGAAGATGATCCTGAGCTGGTGAAGAACGCCCCGCATACCACACGCGTCAAGAGGTTGGATGAAACGGCTGCCGCCCGCAAGCCGATTCTCCGCTGGAAGCCTGCCGCTGCGAAAACAGCCGGAGAATAAAGAAATGGCGTTTACCGCAACGGGCGCAAAGGGCGCGAAGGATGAAAATGAATTAGGTCGAATCATACTGGATGCCGCTTTTAAGGTTCATACTGAGGTTGGTCCTGGACTTCTCGAAAATGCGTATGAGGCCTGCTTGGCTTATGAATTACGAAATAAAGGCTTGACGGTTCTCACTCAGGTCCCGCTGCCGCTTGTCTACAGAGAAGTCAGATTGGACGTTGGATATAGACTGGATATTCTCGTCGAAGACCTTGTCGTGGTTGAAATCAAGGCGGTTGATGCGCTCGCAGCAATCCATCAGGCTCAACTCATCTCATACCTCAAGCTGAGCGGTAAGAAACTTGGAATGCTCATCAATTTCAATTGTGTCCACTTGCGCCACGGGATCAAACGTGTAGTTAACAATTTGTAGTTCCGGTGTTGGTCTGAGCGCGGGCAGTTACCTGCCATTTCAAGACCCTGTGGCGACCGGTCTTTAATCCCTAATTTCTTTGCGTCCTTAGCGTCCTTTGCGGTAAAAATCAGGTAAATCAATTAAGAATAGTAAACCCCACCTAACGTAACATTTGCGGTGTCTAAAGCTTGAGGTACACTCGTTACACTTATGTCATTCCAGAAAGCGCTATTTTTCTGTCTTTTTGCCTTCCTTCTGGCTGGCCCGGCAATGCTGGGACAAACTGCCGGCGCCAACGGCGCCGACCAGGTTTTGTTGCATACCATGCAGGGGGAATTGGATCGCGCCATGACTTCACTGGCCAAGGCTGATCCTGCTCCATACTTCATCAGTTATGCCGTGAATGAAGATTCCGGCGATATCATCATGGCGAGCAACGGAGCACTGGTGGCCAATGCAAACCGGCATGAACGCACGGCGGATATTTCTGTCCGCGTGGGTAGCCGCCAACTGGATAACACCCACGGTGAGAACCGGTTCAACGCCATTGTTACCGCGGCACTTCCACTGGAAGACAAGCCGGATGCCATTGCCCGCATTCTCTGGCTGAACACTGACCGCATGTACAAAAAAGCGAGCCAGGGCTTCATGGAAGTAAAAACAGATACCAAGGTGCGCGCGGAAGAAGAAGACTCTTCCCCGGATTTTTCCGTGGAGAAGCCGCAGGTCTCCATTGGCCAGGTTGTGCCGCCGCCTAAGTTTAACCAGCAGGAGTGGCAAGACCGGATACGCCGCCTCTCCGCCATTTTCGCCAAGTATCCTGACATTGAGAACTCCACCGTGGTGCTGCTGGTGCAGGATTCCACGCGCTACTTTGTCTCCAGTGAAGGCTCGCGATTGGTAGATTCGCGTCCGCTGGTTCGCGTGCTGGCACTGGGCAATACTCGCGCCAGTGATGGCATGGAGCTGGCCCGCTCAGAAACTTTTGATGCTTCATCTTTTGACAAGCTGGCCTCAGAGCAGGAAATTACAGGGAAGATTGAAAAGATTGCGCAAGATCTGCAGAAGCTGAAGAAAGCGCCGACAGTTGAGCCATTCAATGGCCCGGCATTGCTTTCCGGCCGCGCTGCTGCTGTCTTTTTCCATGAAGTGGTCGGCCATCGCCTGGAAGGGCAGCGCCAGCGCGGTGAGAATGAAGGCCAGACGTTTACCAAGATGATCGGGCAGGCCGTGCTGCCAAAGTTCCTGAGCGTGGAAGACGATCCAACATTGCCCTCAATTGATGGCGTGGAGCTGAGTGGCAATTACAGTTATGACGAAGAAGGCGAGAAGGCCCGCCGCGTTGAGCTGATTTCAAACGGTATTCTCAAGCAGTTTCTTATGTCGCGTATGCCGGTGAAAGGCTTTATGCAGTCCAACGGACACGGCCGCGGCCAAAGCGGACTGATGCCGGTTGGCCGCCAGGGAAACCTGATTGTGCGCTCCAGCAAGACCGTGCCGGATTCTGAGCTGCGCAAAGAGCTCATCAACGAGATCAAGAAACAGAAAAAGCCCTTCGGCCTGTACTTTGAAGATATCGCCGGCGGATTCACGCTCACCATGCGCGACATGCCCCAGGCCTTCCAGGTAATGCCGCTGATGGTTTGGAAAGTCTATCCCGATGGACGGCCAGACGAGCTGGTGCGCGGCGTGGATATTATTGGAACGCCGCTGAACGCGCTTAACCGGATTGTGCTGACCGGCCAGAAAGAAGAAGTTTTTAACGGCGAGTGCGGCGCAGAGTCAGGCTCTGTGCCGGTTGCTGCCGCCGCTCCAGCTATGCTGTTCTCTGAGATTGAAGTACAGAAAGTGGCGCAGGGCCATGAGCGCCCGCCGGTGCTGCCGCCGCCGGGGATGGAAAGATCTGAGGTCGCAACCCAGCAGCAGCAAGCGCCCAAGCCGGAGGTGCGGTAATGCGCCGCGTAATATCAGCCATTCTTTTATTCTTTGTGTTTTCCGCCTTCGCGCTGGCTAATGACAGCACGACAACGGCCTCTGCCATTCCCACCGACGATCACGGCGATCCTGTTTTGAAGGCCATGATCGCCGAGTTGAAGCGTTCGCAGGAGAAGCTGCAGTTGGGCCAGATGCAGCGTCCTTATTACATTGACTACCAGGTGACTGAGTTGAAGGATTCAACAGCTGACGCCACGCTGGGTGCGTTGCGCACTGACCAGGTCAATGTCGGCAGGCTGGTGCGCGTGGTGGTCCGGATTGGCGACTACAAGCAGGACAGCTACTTTGGGGAGGGCACGGGCGCAGTTGAGGTAATGCCGACTGACGACCAGGAGCTTGCGCTCCGCCGCCAGCTCTGGCTGGCCACAGATAAGGCCTACAAAGCGGCGCTGACCGGCTTTACGCAGAAGCAGGCTGCGCTTAAGAACGTGGAGACGGAAAACGATCTGGTGGATTTCTCCCAGGAAAAGCCGAGCCAGTCTGTGCATGAGCTGGCCAAGGCCGGCATCAACATGGATGAGTGGAAGCAGACGCTCCGCTCAACTTCGGATATTTTCCGCATTGAGCCCTCGCTGGAGAGTTCCAGTGCATACCTGAACGTCCGCGTGTTGAACCGCTATTACGTGAATACTGAAGGCACCATCACGCGCAGCGGCAAGTCCGTTTATACCTACGTGTTTTCTGGCGCGGGGCAGGCCAATGACGGCATGTGGATTGAGCGCAGCCACGGCTGGGTAGCCACACGGCCAGACGAGCTGCCCAAAGCAGATGAGATCCGGAAAGAAGCCAAACAACTGATTGGCACTTTCAACGCGCTGGAGAAAGCGCCGCTGGTGGAAGACGATTATCGCGGCCCGGTGCTGTTTTCAGCCGATGCGTCAACTTCCTTGTTTGAGCGGCTGATCGTGCCCAACATTCTCGGCATCCGGCCTGATCTGGGAAATCCGGCGCGCACCAACGGGGAATTTGCTTCATACTATAAATCGCCGGTGCTGCCCGCGATGTTCACCGTGGTTGACGATCCCAAGGCGAAAGAAATCGACAACCAAACCCTGGCCGGCAGCTATGACGTGGACGACGAAGGCGTGCAGGCGCAGACGGTCACCGTCATCGATAAAGGAATACTCGTCAACTACCTGCTGGGCCGCGAACCTATCCGCGATTTTCCTCACTCCAACGGCCACGGCCGCACTGCGCTGGCCGGCGCTCCGCGTCCAAGTATTTCCAACCTCATCTTCAAGGCCACTAACGGCGTTCCGTTTGACGATCTGAAGAAGCGGCTGATTGAGATGTGCAAAGACCAGGGCCGGCCTTACGGCTATTACGTTGAGACCACCGGGCCGCAGCTTTCACCTCGCTTGCTGTGGCGCGTTTACGTAAATGACGGCCACATGGAACTGGTTCGCGGCGCTGTCTTCAAGCAGCTT
This sequence comes from Candidatus Angelobacter sp., assembly GCA_035279585.1. Taxonomy (GTDB): domain Bacteria; phylum Acidobacteriota; class Terriglobia; order Terriglobales; family Acidobacteriaceae; genus Angelobacter. Next base: position 31,168 of record DATEHN010000016.1, read on the forward strand.
GATACCCGCGCTCTGCGCAGTGATATTGTTGCCGCCGGGAACGACGTCTACGTCTATAACCGCGCCGAGCCTCTGCCCAGCGCCATTGTTGCGCCGTCAGTGCTCTTTGGCGAACTGGAGATCCAGCGCGCGAACCGCACGCGCGAGAAGCTGCCGGAGTATCCGGCGCCCGCGTTAGGCACGGCGACGGCGGCAAAGTAAAACACATTCCGAGCGAAGCGAGGAATCTCTATTGCCGCGATTCTCTTCCATGGAATCGCGGCGTCTTCTTGCACACGGCCTTAAAGAAACCATTTACCATAGGGGTTCCTCGCGCTCGGCGCGCGGAATGAGAATCCATGGGCCGCATTCACGTACTTCCTGAGCACGTTGCCAACAAGATCGCCGCGGGCGAGGTGGTGGAGCGCCCTGCATCAGTGCTCAAGGAGTTGCTGGAAAACTCGCTTGATGCCGGGGCCACGCGCATTCGCGTGCAGGTGGAAGCCGGCGGCAAGAAGCTGATCCAGGTCACTGATAACGGCTGCGGCATGGTCCGCGACGACGCTCTGCTGGCCTTCGAACGCCATGCAACCTCAAAGATAGAGAATGCCGACGATCTCCTGAACATTCATACTCTGGGTTTTCGCGGTGAGGCCCTGCCGTCCATCGCTTCTGTGGCCCGCGTGCTGCTGGAGACACGCGCTGCCGATGAGCCAGGGGGAACGGTAGTCGAGATCGCCGGGGGAAAGATTTTGCGTGTGGAAGAAGCAGGCCTGCCGCAGGGAACATCGTTCGCCGTGCGTGATTTGTTCTTCAATACGCCGGCGCGCAAGAAGTTTTTGAAGGCCGAATCCACTGAGCTTTCGCATCTTGCCTCGCTGGTTACGCATTATGCGTTGGCGCATCCGGAGAAGCATTTTGAGCTGCATTCAGCCACGGAAGCCATGCTGATTGCCGCGCCGGTGGCCTCGCACTCTGACCGTATCTACCAGATCTTTGGGCGTGAAACGCTTGACCAGCTTGTGCCGCTGGCTGCCACGGTGAAGCTGGAGCGCGTTGGCATACCTGAGCCTCCGCCGTGGCGCCGCGATGAGGACTACCAGCCGCCCACTCCCGGCAACATACGTGTGCAGGGCTTCGTCTCCAAGCCGGAGCTGCAGAAGCTGAACCGCAACTCGATATATGTTTTTGTGAATGGCCGCCTGATTCGTGACCGTATGGTGCAACACGCAATTATCGAGGGCTATCGCAACATTTTGCCGGCAACGGTCTTTCCCGTGGTGCTGCTCTTCATTGAGCTGCCGAATGAAGAAGTTGATGCCAACGTGCATCCGTCAAAGATTGAAGTGCGCTTCCGTCAGCATGCGCTGGTGCACGATTTTGTGCGTGAATCTGTGCGCTCTGCTCTGATGAAAGCCCGTCCTGTGCCGGAGTTCACGCGGGAAATCACGGCGCAGCCGACTGCTGCACCGGGGTTAAGCCCAGGCGCGGCGATGACCGCGGCGCAAGCTTCGCTCGCCGGGGGTTTCGCCCTGCAGCCGCCAGCGCAACTGCCGATGAATGAGCGCTTGCAATTTGCCGGCGAGCCGATTGCGATTGAAGCCAACATGGCCATCAGCGGATTTGGCCCGGTGCCTGCGCCGACCATGGCGCAGCCCATCACCGTGAACGGCTATGCGGATGCCTGTGGCAACGTCCTGCCGGACGAGCCGCAGGAAATTGTCGATCAGCTTGCGCTGGCCAGCCTGAAGCCGCTGGGGCAAGTGCGCGATTCGTTTATCCTCGCCGTCAATCCTGATGGACTGTGGATCATCGACCAGCACGTGGCGCATGAGCGCGTGCTGTTTGAGCGAATCCTGCGCGAGCGCGCGCAAAACAGCCCCTCACGCGACGGCCAGCGCCTGCTCATGCCGCTGATTGTGGAGCTTACGCCCGGCCAGCAGGCCGTATTTACTGAAATCTCTGACGAACTACAGCGCAACGGCTTTGAGGTTGAGCTGTTTGGCACGCGGACCATCGCGGTCAAGACCGCTCCCGGTGGCGTGCGTCCGGCTGAAGTTGAGAAGATGCTGATTGAACTCCTGGACCAGTTTCAACACGAAGAACAAGCGCTCAACCTGGAAAAAATTCGGGGCAGGATTGCGGCCAGCATCGCCTGCCATGCCGCCATCAAGATCAACATGCCGCTGGAGCAGAACAAAATGGAATGGCTGCTTCAGGAACTGGCCAAAACTGAGTGTCCGATGACGTGCCCGCATGGGCGACCGGTGGTGCTAAGGTATTCGGTGAAGGAGATACAGAAGGCGTTCAAGAGGATTTAGCACGAACCTGTCAAAGTCCCGCGCAAAAGCAATGAAACAGCCTATCTGTTGTATGCGACAATATAAATATGGCGTTTACATTCCAACTCGATCCTGAAATGGAGAAGGCTTTGGCAGAGCTGGCAAAGTCCCAGGGAGTCTCCATCAATGCCTATATTAAGGATCTCATTGAACACCAGGTTGCGTTGCAAACGGCTGTTCAAAAGCTGAGCAACGAAGAGTTTGAAGCTGCCTTAGACGCCATGACCATCTATTCAGATAAGATTCCCATGCTTCCGCTGGCCGCATTCAAACGGGATCAAATCTACCGAGACCACGACTGATGGCGGGACCAGTCTCGGCATATCTTCTCGACACCAACGTAATCCTTCGGCTTTATCATCCTCACAGTCCAGAATTTCCTTTCATACGGAAAGCTATAAGCTCTTTGCACCGTACCAACGTTGGCCTGTATTACTTTTCTCAGAACCTGATTGAATTCTGGAGTGTTTCAACCAGGCCAATATCACAGAATGGCTATGGCTTATCGCCAGCAGAGACTGACCAGATTGCAAAACAGATAGAAAAAGCTTTTATTCTCCTGCCAGAAGTAAAAACCATTCACGATGAGTGGAGGAGGCTTGTGGTCGACTATGGGGTTTCAGGGGCAAAGGTGCATGATGCGCGACTTGTTGCGGGAATGATTGCACATGGCATCCGGCACATCTTAACCTTGGATGAGAGCGGCTTTGCCAGGTATCCAGAGGTGGTAGCTGTGTCTCCAAAGAACATTTCTTGACGTTTTCTCTATGACTGAACAGGAACTCATCGAACAGCGGACAGCCAACTGGCGCACCGGCGGCAACGCTGCTTGCACCATTGAAGATGCGCGCAGCTTTGTTGATGCCGTTGGGCTTTGCCTGATCTATCCGGACCGCTCGCTGCCTCTGCTGCCCACCTTCATCGGCGCATTTACCGGAACAGCCGCGGGATTGCCGGACGCAAAGCACTCCTTCGCCGATGCGCGGGCGCAGCAAGCCACTGAGTTGGTGGTGCGGCTCCTGCGAGAGAAGTCGGCGTTTGAGGCCAGCCTCGCGGGCGATGTCACGCTCCTGGTCTCGGCCACGCTGTTTCCGTTTCTTTACGCGCTCCTGAGTGATCGCACGCCGAAAGCCCCGCCGACAACCAAAGCCCAGGGCGTGGCAGTTTCGCCGCTCGCCGCACGGGTCTTTACCGCCCTGCAGGAGCATGGGCCGCTCAGCAAGAGCCAATTGCAGCAGCGAGTTGGGCGGGAGACCAGCCTTACAGCGCTTGACCGCACGCTGGGGGAGCTATGGTCATTTCTTAAGATTACGCGCGTGGATTACAACAGCGCCGACGGCGCGTTGTGGGACGTGCTCTATCGCTGGGCGCCAAGTCAGGTGAAAGAAGGCATACAGATCTCAGAGCCGGAAGCCATCTCTGCATTGCTCAGCAAATATCTTGAAGCCGTGGTGGCGGTGGAGCAGGAAGCGATTGAGCAGCTCTTCTCACGCGTTACCTCACGTGCAAAAATCCGCGACGCCATTAACGCGCTGCTGCAGGCGCGCGAGCTGAGCTTTGTGACTGTCGGCAGCCGGACTTTGATTCGCATGACGCCGCCACCCGAACAGCAACGGAGACGCCAGCATGGGTGACGGAACTCCTGCCGCAGCCCGCCGGACAAAAATAGTGATCGCCATTGACGGGCCAGCCGGATCAGGCAAAAGCACGCTGGCTGCTCTGCTGGCGCGAAGATACAACTACATCAACATTGAAACCGGGGCCATGTACCGCGCACTGGCTTTAAAAGCCATTGAGCGCGGCATATCCCTGGATGATGGCGGCAAGCTGGCCGCGTTGGCGCAACAATCGGAAATTGAATTAGTGCCCACGGCGGAAAACAATCGCGTGCTGCTGGATGGTGTGGATGTAACCGAACAACTGCGCAGCCAGGACGTGACTGCTGCCGCCTCCAAAGTTTCCGTCCATCCACCCGTGCGCGAGTGGATGGTGGCCAGCCAGCGCAAGCTGGGCGCCGGCGGAGGCGTGGTGATGGAAGGACGCGACATCGGCACCAAGGTATTTCCTGACGCTGAAGTGAAAATTTTTCTGGACGCCGCGCCGGAAGTTCGCGGCACGCGACGCTTCCTGCAGAGTCCCGCATCAGAAGAACATGCAGCCGCTGTGCTGGCTGAGTTACGCGCACGCGATCAGCGGGACCGTGAGCGCGCCAACTCTCCGCTGGTGGCTGCGGTGGACGCGGTGCAGATTGATTCTACTTATCTCACGCTGGATCAGGTGCTGGCCCATGCGATTGCGCTGGTGGATGCGAAGCTGGGAGAAATAGCCTCGAAATAAAAAGTGGCACAACTCTGAAAAAGCTGTGCCAGATTTTCGACCTGTGACCATGTTTTCGCATTAATAGCGTCAACTTTTTCGAAGATCGTTAGTCTTTGCGAATCTGGATGGTTCCGCGATCCGCGCGGAGACGAATATTCGGACCGCCTTTGCCTACAGAGCCGCGCGCCGTGGCATTATCACTGCGGTTATCCACGTTCACGCTGAAGTCATTTGCTTCAATCTGGCCGCCGGTGCTTTGGGCGTCAAGCTGAAAGCTTGATTCTTCCGGCAGAGTAAGCTCAATTCCGCTGTGAACATTGCTGATGTCAATCGCTCCCAAAGGCGCTTTGGGCTTCAACTCCACAACGCCATTGCGGTTGTCCACTTCCACATCGCCGGAAACATCTTCCAAATGGACTTCATTTGAGCGCGTATTCAATTTCACGGGGCCGGTGACGGAGCTGGCGCGCAGGTCGCCATCGCCCATCTCAAGTTCACCATCCAATTTGGCCAGTTGCAGGTCTGTGCGAACTGACTTGAAATGCAGACGCTGGCTCACATGGGAAATCTGGACGTTGCCATTGTATCCGGCGTTGAAATCAAGGGTGCCATTTATATCGGAAACGGTCCCATCATCCACGGTGCCTTCAATCTGAACATTTCCTGTCACGTCCTTTACGGTTACATCGCCACGGACATGCAGATTGGCAGATCCTTTCACCTGGTCAATGGATGCATCGCCGTTCTCCGTTGACAGATCAATATTGCCGTCGCGTTGTGAAACGTTAAGGTTCCCCTTTCGTGTGGAAAGAGAGAGCGCGATCTTCCGCGGCAACTGCAGGTCAACGTTGAAGCGGCCTTTTTCATAGTCGCCACCGGTCAGGTCAAGCAACCAGATGCCGCCCTGCTGCGTGAACTTGGGATGTGTGGATTCATTCAGATTATTTGCGTCATTTTGAGAGTCTGAGCGCAGAGTCTTATGGACTACGGCATGGGCCTGGTTATCGTCACTAGCGGTTACGCTGATGTCGCCCTGATTGCAGAGAATTTTTACCTGGTCGCCTGCGGTAATCGGCTGAGAGAAATTGTCAGTGAAGTCGTAATGATTGTTGAAGCCCCAGTCCCAGTCCGACCCCCAGATCCAGTCATTGCCCAGGTTGCCCCAGTTCCAATCCGCGGTCCTGCTGAAGCCTGTCGCAATCAGGATGAAAAAGACCAGGAACACGATGCTGCCTCCGCCCATGTGCGGTGTAGGTTCGCCATGGCTGCGCGCCCATATGTACTCCGCCAGCTTGGCTACTCCCCAGAGGATGAGCAGCAAAGGCCAATAATGGGCAAACCAGAGACGCAAACTCTGCCCTGGTATTACGCCGGTGGTGCGCAGCAAAAAGATCACGCCCAGAGTAATCAATACCAGAGGACCAAAGATGGAACGCGGACGCGGCCGGTAATAAGATGGCGGCGGCGGAACGGGATTAGGTGTGCTCATGGTTTCACCTGCGGATCAGTTGGTTGATTTGGTGGCATGGGCGGCGGCGGAGTAACGCCGCTCGTCCATTGTTGTTGAGGGTTTGCGGGTTGCGGGTTTGCGATCGGCGGCGGCACAGTGCCCGCGTAATAGTTCGGATCAATATGGCCTTCAGTTGATCCAGTGCGGCCAATCAGCAAAACGGAGCCAATCACCAGGAACAATATGGGAAAGCTTTGGTCAAACGGTATGACGTGGAAATTATCCAGCAGGAAGAGAACGCCCAGCGTGATGAGGATTGCTGCACCCATCAAGCCGTGGCAGCGGCATCTGACGCACGAACAACTTCTGTTTCTTACATAAGGGTTCATGGGCATTTCCTCCTTAACTCACCTGCCGGGCAGTGCGTTTGTAAGCGATCCACAAGCCGAAGCCGATCAATATCAACGGCCACAGTCTGCCCATGCGGAGAAATCCGAGATTGTTCATTAAGAAGAAGAATCCCAGAACCAGCAGGACAATGGCGCCTATTGGTGCATTGTCATTCGCCGGGGGCGGCGGAGGCGTTACCTGAAGCGGTGGTGGTGCTCCGGCAACCGGAGGCGGCACAACTGCGCTCGATGGTACCGCAGGCTGATGATGATGCTGTGTCTCCTGCAAGCCGAACATCCTGTCCAGGCCAAGCGGGTCTGGCGCGGGCAGCCCCAGCCGACGAGCCTCAGCAGTTTTAAAAGCTTCAAAACCCATATAAATGACAAAGAAGGCGATCAATATGCCGAACAGCGGTGATATGGTGTTGGCCGCCAGAATCAACAGAACAAAAATCACTACGTGCGCAAAAGCCTTGAGAAATTGCCCGTTGTACATGGCCCCTACGCCTGGAATGAAGCCTAAAATGCAAGCCATCACCGGGTTTGGCGCTCCGGGAACAGCAGGCGGAGGCGGCACTGCTGCTCGAACGGCGGCCTGGCCATGCAGCCGCGCAGCAATGCACGGTTCACAGTAGATGGCGCCCATCACGTCGCGTTTGCAATCTTCGCAAAGCGCTTTGCCGCAGGTACGGCAGAACGCCACTGCCTCAGTCTGATTGTGTACGGCGCAGTTCATAGTTGGGCTCCTTCGTGCTTTGCCAAGGACTGGGCAACCAAGTTCCCATCCACTTCCTGGCTGTAACTTTCCTCTGGCTGCGGACGTCCGCCATCATCGGGAGCGGATATCCGGTTCTGCTGTTTGTTTTGATCATTGGTGCCGGGTGCGGGAGCGGCAGTCTTTCTCAGTTCGCGTACGCGAGCCTGTACTTCATACACCAGCCGCAGATTTTCGTAATAGCTGGTGACCTTGGCTTCCACATTCGTAAATCCCAGCACTACGCTTTTGCGCAGCGCGCTGGGATGCAAGTCAATCTTTGAGATCTTCACCCCGGTCAACGTAAACGTAAGCGTGAGCGAGAAAAACGCCATGGCAAACGATGCGGCAAAGCGTGAATGCAGCAATCCGCCCAGCGACCCCGCGCGCAGCCGTTCAAGCCAGCCGGTCTTGGCAGTCGCCGTAGCTGGCGACGCCGCTTGCGCTTGCGTCATGCTGGTCGCCGCCAGGATGTTGTGTACCAAATTCTTTGGCGGCTCCACTTGCTCCAATGACCGCATCAGCGCCAGGCCTTCCTGCGCCTCTTCCCACAGCGGACCGCACACCCGGCAGCTCCGGCCATGCTCTTCAAAACTTTGCCGGGTCTCATCGGGTAAGGCATTGTCCAGCGCTTCAGCCAGTAAGGCTTCAAACTCGCTGCACTCCACCCGGTTTGGATATTCGTTATTCATTGCCTGCCTGCCTTTTATTACGAGAAAGTAATCTCGCAAGTTCCATTCTTCCGCGATTTATCCGCGACTTTACTGTCCCTTCGGGCACCCGCAGCACTACCGCGATCTCTTTATAGTCCATGTCCTGTAAGTCCCTTAGAATCACTGCCTCACGCAGGTCCGGGCTGATCCTTGCCAGGGCCATCTGCACCATCTTCTGGGTTTCTTTGCTGGCCAGCCGATCATCAGGGGCTGGCCGGGTGTCCGTAATCTGGTCGCTTAGTGAAAGCGAATCCTCTTCTTCCCGCAAACCCGCGTCCATTGAATCAGTTACGCGCTCCTGCTTGCTGCGCCTAAAGTGGTCCACCAGAAGGTTCCTGGCCAGGGTAGTCAACCAGGTGTTAAATGCCCCTTTTTCAATGTTATAGCTGGCCATGGTCCTGTATACCCTGATAAATACCTCTTGCGTCAGGTCCTGCGCGTCATCCGCAGAGTTGGTAAACCGATAGCACAGGTTGTAAATCCTGCGGTTATACAGGCGCACAAAATCTTCCCATGCTCCGGCATCGCCGGCCACGCATCGGCGTACAAGTGCACCTGTTTGTTGCTCTTCCAAGCAGTCTCCCCGTCAAAGAGATACGTAGATTCCCGGCGTTCAGTTCAAATTGTGCCGTTTTGGCTTTCGATCAAAAGGTTTACAGGAAAGTAGGGATGGGTGCAAATTGGGGACGGGCAATGGTGTTTTAAGAAGCCTTTTTTGCGATCGGATGTGGCCTGTTTGGGGTATCTGTATTTTCCAGCGATGTTACATAGGTGGTTTTTCAAATCTTCAATTTTGGCAAGCCGGGGTCCCCGGCAAGCCGATGTTAGCTTGCTGGGGTGAGAGTTCCGGCGATTCTGGCAATTTTTTTGGATCCGCGTCCATCAGCGTGAATCCGCGGTAGGCTTTTGCCGTTTTCAGTCGCCGTACAACACCTTGACACTCTGTCCCCTAGCGCGTGTACTCTTTTAAGGTGATGAGTTCAGTTCGGGCGATCTTCACGATTGTGCTGGTTGCTGGTCTTGCTGTGTATTCGCTTGACTGCTCCGCCAGTGCTACGCGCGATGAGGCAATGCAATGCTGTGACACCATGCCATGCCCGCATCACTCAGGTGATGCCAGTCAGGATTGCTGCCAGAACATGCCTTCTTTGCATGTTCCTTTTGTGCAGCCTCACGTAGTTGATATCGCCGGCTATGCTCCGGCAGTTTTGGCCATGCTTCCTGCAGTCAGTGCATTTCAGGGTATAAGCTTCTCCGCAAACATTCGCCTTGCTGTGCAGTCGCATGCGCCTCCCTTACCTCCTATAGCGTCCGAAACACCTCTTCGTATCTAGTTTTCCCGCCAAAGCTTTTTTCGAGTTTCGCAGACGTGTGCTTCCGCGCGCCTACTTCTGCTTTGGGAAGGGAAAATCATGTTGTCCATAAATTCAAAGAATCAACGCCGGATTTCTTGGGCATTGGTGCTGGCTGGCTTGCTTTTAGCCACGCTCCCCGTAAAAGCCCAGGGCCCTGCTCCGGAGACTGCGCCTACTTTGTTTCCCGGCGGCGCGTTGGTTTCCTACAACTCAATCTTCACCACGCGGGCCGAGCCGCAAGCCGGCATCACGCCAACCTCTCTCCCCACCTTTTCTCATGAAGGAGATTTCAACTTCACCTGGGGATTTCATCCCAACTTCGATCTTGCTGTGCTGATTCCGGTCGTCACCAATCACTTCACCAGTCGCGAAACCAGCTCAGTTGGAGGAACCGGCCTTGGCGACATCATGGCGCTGCTGAAATATCGCTTCTATCGCCGCGACTCGGAACGAGGCACCACGCAAGCGTCAGTCACGTTTGGCCCTAAACTTCCCACCGGTCAAACCGGCTTAACCAGCACGAATGGAACACTCCTGCCTGCAACTCTGCAACCCGGCTCCGGTTCCACTGACTTCTTTCTCTCGGGGAACTGGACCTACACCGGCCTGTTTAACCTCAGGCGGCTCGTGGCAGATGAGGACTTCCATTCGCTGCTGCGCACCACAGGGACACAAGACGCGAGATTGGGGAACAATCTTGAATCCAGATTCTGGCTTTCGTACCGCCCTTACGAAGCCAAAGATGGTTCCAAAGAGTGGTTTATCGGCCCCAATATCTCGTGGCTATATTTCTCCAACGATCAACTCAACGGAAACACGCAGAACGGAACTGGCGGTCACGCATTGCTTGCAGGGATCACAACCTATGTGAGCGTGCGTGCTGGAATGCATCTTTGGCTGGGAGCGGATTGGGATATTGCCCACTCTTCCGCCGCCTCCTTTAACCCGGTTCGCCGCCGCATCAGCTTCGGAATCACGCAGCAATTTCGGCTGCACATTTAATAGAAGGGAGGAAAAGATAAATGAAAGCCAGCAATCTTGCGTTGTTACTTTTGCTTGGGGCCACGCTCTCGATGGTTGCCCAGGCTCAGATTCAACATGTTGAAATGCGCGTAGAAGGCATGACGTGAAACTTTTGAGCCTACGGGGTGAAACAACACCTCGGACGCCAGTCTGGCGTTCAAAGCGTAGATGTCAGCTTGATTGATGGAAAAGTCCAAATCACGCCAAAAGCAGATGGGCAGATCAATCCCGCCCAGCTGATGAAGGCGACATACGATAGCGGTGTGAGTGTTGCGGAGATGAATATGACTGCGCGCGGCAAGGTTGTAAAAGATACTTCGGGCAATCTGGTGCTGCAGGTCACACCCAGCCAATCATTCGTCATCACCCCGAATGACGAATCCAAAACTCTTGAACCGCTTGCGAACTCATCGGGCTTCGTTACCGTTCGCGGGCAGTTGTACAAAAAAGCGGGCAAGAAAAAACCGGACCTCGCAGTGCCGCTCAAGCTGCTGGTTCTAGAAGTGCAAAAGAAGGAATAGATGCGAATCAGAGCTTTGTTGTTTTTATGCCTTGTCAGTCTTGGTCTCGCCGGATGTCAGCAACATTCGGCGAGTCCCGCTCCACAAAAAGAAGCTGCGGTTGCTCCAGGTGAAATTGGCTCCCGGCTGCCGGATTTTTCCGTGAAAGACTTGCAAGGTCGTCCAGTCTCTGCCTCCGATCTCCGCGGTAAGGTTGTGCTCATCGATTTTTGGGCCACTTGGTGCGGTCCGTGCAAGAAAGAGATGCCCGGATATCAGCAATTGCTCGACCGCTATAGCATACAAGGGTTTGTTGTGATCGGATTCAAGTTCGACACGATGAAGGACACGGAGGACCCGGTCTCGTTTGCCAAAAGACTCCGTGTCCGCTATCCACTGGTTGTGGCCACAGATGCCATCAGACAGAAGTTCGGCGACATCAAAGGCCTCCCCACAACCCTGCTGTATGATCGCAATGGAATCCTGCGCAACAAAGTAATCGGGTTTGAATATACCAGCACGTTCGAGGACTATCTGAAACAAGTGCTCTAGGCTCGTTCGTAACACTCATTTTCTAGCAACTCTGCCCGGTGCAGCATAAAACGCGGCGGCTTGGCAATACAAGCAATCAATCCCGCAATTTTCCGGATGCAAACTCAACCACTAGGGAAAGCCCGAATTTTGCTTGCTGGAGATGAAGCCATTTGCCGTAAGCTATCACCTTTTCTCCGCACCTTCCTGAGCGAGTCTGCGGGAGCGAGTACGCCGGAGCCCCATCGAGCCCGGCTTTGGCTTGATGGGAATGGTGAGACTAAGGACGAGCGAAGGAAGGTGCGTCCGTATTTCTATTGGTCTTGCCTTTAGCCCCTGCGCGTATCGGTTTCTCCGCACCTCTTAGTGCGACCGTAGAAGAGCGGCCATTTATGGCCGCGCTAAGATCAGGAATAGAAACAAATTCCTTGCGCCAGCGGCCCGCGCGCAGCTGCTCCAGCAAGCCCGGGTCCCCGACAGGCGTGTTTTTTGCCTGGCGGGGTGGAAGCCCGGTTTTGCTTGCTGGACGAAATGCAGCGGAGCGCGACTAAAAAAATTAATTGCAACGCACGCCAAGCCGCGCTCCCCTTAAACGTCCATCTCTTTGCCTCTGCGTGCTCTGTGGTTAAAATCCCTTCACCAGCTTGCTCAACTCCAGCACCTCAATCGGGCATTCTGGCCAGTTATGCTTCCAGCACACAATGATGTCGCACTTGCTCGGATCATGGCCGTGCTTCACGAAATTCAGGCTCTCATATTCAAATTCAATGATCACCCGCTGGCACCTGTCTTCGCCCACAAGCCTCAAGGCCTCGCAATCCGGGAACGCCTTCTGGATGTGCAGCACCACAAAGCCCAGCCGCTCAGACATCGTGCCAAACAGATAGATCACGCCCTGCTCTTCCGTCGGCCCATGCATCGCCGGGAACGGACGCAGCAGCGGCCCATACACCTGACGTCCCGGAATCAACCCGGGTTTTTTCACAGTACAAACTGGGGGTAATCCCCAGTCCCGGCCTTCACGCTCCCGCTCAAACCCCGCAATGATCTCCAGCACGTCCTTGTACTCCTCCGCTTTGCCTTGCTCTTCTATGTAGTGCTTCAATCCACCCGGCACCTGTGTCCAGTTTCCATAGCGTGCTTTCAGCGGCGTGTCGCTGTATTTCGCCAGTTGCGTGAACTCTGCCTTGCTCGGAATCTTCTTCAACTCCCTCACCACAGCCGACCAGTCCTTACACAGCGCCTCCATGGTGATCTTGTTTCCGCCGCAGTACCTCTCCAGATTGCATACCCGCAGCGCCCGCGTGTACGTTCCAAACTGCTTCACAATCATCCGCTGGCTTACTTTCGTCATCCGAAACAGGTCCGCCTGGGCGGGCACGCGCTGCAGCGTCTCCGCGCACTGCTGGATCGCCGCCATAATCTCTTCCTTGCTCATCGGACTGGTCATTGGTCTGCTCATTGTTTCGCTCCTGTCGTTGCTTTCTTTTGATGTTTAGTCTTGGTGCTGATTCTTGCTCTGGTCCTCTTCTCGCCCCATTTCTGGCTGTTCTGCTCTTTCCTTGCTCCAAATAAAAAAAGCCACCTTCCCTGGGTGGCTTGCGATCCCTGAATACACACAGCTGGTTCAGTCTCCGATGCCGCTCTCGGTCAATCCTCAATATCGCACAAAAACAACAGGTTTGTCAATAGACAATTTTAGACATCCCGAATTGCTCGAAAGCGCCCACTGGAGTTCCGGCTACCAGCAACATGAGAGATTGGGTTAAGCGGCTTGTCGTGTTTGCTGGCTGAGCCAGGTTTCAAAACGCGTCTCGCCGAGTCGCGCGTCATCGCCGGGAACCAACGTCCTCTCGCTCACTTCAATGCCGTAGTAGCGCGCGTGCGGGTCGGTGACAACCTGGCGCGGGTCCTTGCGTGCCGTTAGATATCGCCGGACGAGCTCATCGAGACGAAACTTTTCCGGCCCGCCTACTTCAACGGTGCCGTTCACCGGTGATCCCAACGCGACCCGTGCTACCGCACTGGCAACATCGTCGGCCGCCATGGGCTGGATGAGCACTGGCGGCAAGGATACTTTGTTGTCGGCGGTGGAAATATCAGCAATGCCCTTAATGAATTCAAAAAACTGTGTCGCATGGACAATTGAGTAGGGGATTGAGGAAGCCTTGATCAGGTTCTCCTGCGCCATTTTTGCGCGGAAGTAGCCGCTTTCAAGCATACGGTCAGTTCCCACCACTGAGAGCGCAACATGATGTTTCACGCCTGCTCCCGTTTCAGCAGCAAGGAGGTTGCGGGTTGATGTATCAAAGAACTTCATCACGGCCGAATCTTCCCATGAGGGAGAGTTCGATACGTCCACCACCACCGCAGCACCCTTCAGCGCTTCGGCCAGCCCCTGGCCGGTGATGGTGTTGACCCCCGAATCAGGCGACGCGGCCACTGCTTCCTGACCCTGCGCGCGAAGCTGCTTGACGAGCCTTGATCCAATAAGTCCGGTGCCGCCAATGACTACTATTTTCATGATTGTCTCCTTATTTTTTTCGACCTTGGAATGTCGCCAGTTGCTCGTCTCGCGAAAAATCGTGAATCTCGTTGTCTGGATGCGAGCAAGTGTCGCTGGGCAATTCTGATTTGAGAGTCGTCCACCGAGAGGTGAAGCGAAGGGTTGATGGTGAAAGCCAGCGTTTCACAACTCGCCAGCTAATTTCTAATTTAGCACCTTCCTTCGCTCCGTGCCATTTCAGTGTTGTTCCGTGTTAAGGTTTTGTTTCTCCATACCAGTTTTGTTTTGAGGTGACCTTTGCCCAACCCCAAGCCTGAACCAACCCGCTGCTTCTGGGCCAGCACGCCCGCCATGATCGAATATCACGACCGTGAATGGGGCGTGCCGCAACATAATGATCGCGTGCTCTTTGAGTTCCTGATTCTTGAGGGAGCGCAGGCCGGGCTGAGCTGGTCAACCATCCTCAACAAGCGCGAAGCCTATCGCAAGGCGTTTAGCAATTTCGATCCCGCGCGCGTCGCCAAGTATGACGCCAAAAAGGTCAAAGCTCTGCTGGCCAATGAAGGGATCGTTCGCAACAAATTAAAAATTGCGGCCACCATCCGGAACGCAAAAGCCTTTCTCGCGGTGCAGAAAGAGTTCGGCAGCTTCAATGCCTATATCTGGAAGTTCACCGGCGGCAAGCCGAGGATCAATAAGATCGCCTCAATGAAACAGTTGCCGGCCAGCACGCCTGAATCAGAAGCCATGAGCAAAGACCTGCTGAAGCGCGGCTTCCGATTTGTTGGTCCCACCATCTGTTACGCTTTTATGCAGGCAGTGGGCATGGTGAATGACCATAACACTAGCTGCTTCCGTTACTCAGAGCTTGCCAGGGGATGAAACTTGGTTTAGCGATCCTTGTGCGGGACAGCCGCCGCGGCTGTGCCGATCTGTTGAGTGCAAGCGCCTGCAAACTAATTCAGAATTGATCGAGGGAACATTTCTGAATGGGAAAATGCCAAAGTCATGCCAAGCCTTCCAAGGCTGGAGACACTGGCAGATGGATTCAAAATGACCGATTTCAGAGTTGCTGAAGGGTGTTTAAGGAACCCGCGCTGAAAAATCTCGCTATTTTGCCGAACCCAGCACTGAGTATGAGCCGGTTTGTGCCTCCGCGGTCGCGCGACGGCGAGCATGGCCGCTTTGGTGCCGCCAGTCGGCAGGCCCTAAGCTGCGTCGTGTACGTTCTGTTTCTGTGCTCTGCTCCATGAGCGGAGCAAGCTGTTCGGCGGTCGCCTGCAAAACGCTCAGATGTTCAGCGGTAAAGGAATCGGGTTGCAGCGCATAAACCGCCAGCACGCCCAGGGCGCTGCCGCCATAGCTCACAGAAACAGCCAGCGCTGACCTTAGCATCATGGTGCGGCGCGCTCCTTGCAGGCCAGGTTCTACCGTGGGATTTCCGTTGAGAATGTAATTTCCGTTTTCCGCCACCCAGCCCACCAGTCCTTCGCCCACGTTGATGCGCAACGACGAGATTTGCCGCATGTCTTCACCCAGAACAAAGCGCGGCAAAAGAACGTTACCGCGAAGCGCAAACATCGCCAAGGCATCAAAAGGTACAAGATTGCGCAGGCGCAGAACCATGCCGCAAAGTGTCTCTTCCAACGTAAGAGGTTCCTCGGTTGGGCTGAGTACATCAATAAGGCGGCTGCCGGCTGATTGAGCCTGTGTTGAAGATGGCCCGCTGGCGGCAAAGCCTGCATCGGGCGCCGCGCCACGTTCTACTTTGATATCGAGCGAAAGGTGCGGCCGATCTTCTGGGGCTTGTGAACGGGCCAGTTGTTCCAGTTCAATGTAGCGTGCCTGCAGCGCAGCGACTACGCGAGGATCGAAAGCTTTGCCTGAGTCGCGCGCCACGTGGGCCATGGCTTCATCCAGCGGCAGGGCGCGGCGATACTGCCGGTCAGACGCCAGAGCGTCAAGGCAATCAACCGCGGAGAGAATGCGCGCGCCTATTGGAATGGCCTCGCCCGCAATGCCTTCAGGATAGCCGCTGCCATCCCATTTCTCATGATGGCAGCGCACAATGGGCGCAACCGGATAAGGGAACCTTACTTGTTCCACGATCTCAGCGCCAACAATCGGGTGGATCTTCATCTTTTCAAATTCTTCCGGCGTGAGCTTGCCCGGCTTGGAGATGATGTGCTCCGGCACTGCCAGCTTGCCGATATCGTGCAGCACTGAGGCCGCCTGCAAGGCCTGCAACTCTGAGGGCGAAAGGCCCAAATCTTTTCCCAACTCCATGGCATAGACGCGCACGCGCTGCAGATGGTCGCCGGTGGTGTGGTCTTTGGCTTCAATGGCCAGTGCCAGCGTTTCAATGGTGCGCATGTTGAGTGAAGCCAGGTCTTCCAGGTGCCGCTTCTCGTCTTCCCAGCGGCCCAGGTGCATGCAATAAGAGCGGTAGATCACATAAACCGCAGGCAGCACCAGGATAGACATTTCCCAGCCGACTACGCGGTTCACGAACTGGATCAGTCCGGCAATAGCAGCGCCAATCAGGTAATAAGGGAACGTCCAGGAATAACCGGTATGCCACTTCTCAAAGATTGACGTATTGTCCGCCAGCGCCACCACCGTAGCTACCGGAATGCTATTGAGCAGGAAGAAAACAATGGTTGCCACCAGCAGCGGCAGCGGAACGCGTGAATGAAACACGTGCAGAAGCAGAAGCGTGTATGTCCAGTAGGAAGCAATGATGGCCAGGGCAAGCTGGGACAAATTGAAAGCAAAATGGATAAAGCTGAGCCGCTTCTTCGCTCGCCAGAAACACTGCACCACCGTGGCTACCGCAACCAGGGTCAGCGTTTCAGAGATCGTCATATTGCAGATGCCGACCAGAAAAAAAACAAAACCGACTGAGACGGTTCCTTCAGAGCCGGGCAGTACGGTCTTGAGCGCTGACGCGGCAATCGTCAGCAACAGGTAAGAAGGGAAGAGCAGGCTTTTACTGCTGTGCCAGGGGAATAACCCAAGGAGCAGGCACACTGCCCCGGTGGTGCACACCAGATACACGAACGGTTTGGCTCGAGTTGGAACGCCTGCCATTTTTCCTCAATCTCCGCATACCTGGGGCAAATAGGTTTACAAGCCGTAATAATCCCTGCTGCATTTTTGTGCTGAAAGGACAATACGCACAAGAGCACCTTAGTAACTTCCAGAACATAAACAACTTACGGGTGTGACACGGCTGTCACCGGGGGTGACAACACAGCCTGTCACATCAGGGGCCAGCTTAGAAATGCTTAAGGCAATTCAATAAGTTACAGAAGTAATGCAATGGCCAGCGGCGTGCATTTAAACCGGAAGTCCTTAATACTCAAGTTTTTCAAAGGTAGATTTCAATGATCGGACGCAAGCTCATCCTCTCTCTCCTGTTGCTGGCAATGCCCTTGGCCATGTTTGCCGACAACAGCAAGATTTCACCTGATTTGCAGAATTCCACGTCCACGGCCAAAGTGCAGGTCGTGGTCCAGTATGCTCCGGGCACGCAGCTAAGCTGCAGTGGGCTTTTTGGTCTGCTGGATTGCGTATTGAATGACGTGGTCAAGCTGGGCGGCAGCGTGCTGGGTCAGTTGCCTCTGGTGAACGGCCTTGTGGCATCGCTCGATCACAACGGCATTGTGGCGCTTTCCAACCAGTCCAACGTTGTTTACATCAGCAAAGACCGTACGCTCACCCCATTTTTTGATAGCGCAGCGCCTGCGGTGAATGCCTCTGCGGCGTGGAAATCCAGCTTTACTGGAAACGGGATCGGCGTGGCGCTGATTGATAGCGGCGTGAATTCACATCCTGACCTGAATAATGGTGTGCTGCCATTCTCACGCGTGGTCTACAACCAAAGCTTTGTTCCCGGGGATTCCAAGAGCACGGATGCGTACGGCCACGGCACGCACATTGCTGGATTGATTGCAGGCGATGGTCTAAGCTCGAGCGGCCCGCTATTTTCGCAGACATTCAAAGGAATTGCGCCGAATGCGCAGATTGTGAACCTGCGCGTGCTTGATGCGGATGGCAGCGCCACGGATAGCTCAGTGATCGCGGCCATCAACCAGGCAATCAGCCTGAAGTCCAGGTACAACATCCGCGTGATCAACCTCTCATTGGGACGCGGAGTGTATGAGAGTTATAAGCTTGATCCGCTATGCCAGGCCGTGGAAAAAGCCTGGAAGAGCGGCATTGTTGTGGTGGTGGCTGCAGGCAATAACGGGCGCTATTTGCCCACCACCGGATACGCAACCGTGAACTCGCCGGCGAACGATCCTTATGTGCTTACCGTAGGCTCCATGAAGCCGATGGGAACTGCGGACCGCTCTGACGACCTGATTGCCAGCTACAGCTCCAAAGGTCCCACAGTTCTTGATCACATTGTAAAACCAGATGTGGTGGCCCCAGGCAACCTGCTGGTCTCAACGGAAACCACAAACACCGCGTTGTACAACACTGAGCCGGGCAATCTTGTGCCCTACAGTGCTTATGTTTACGGGGGACCGTCAGCGCCTTCAAAGCTTTACTTTGAGCTGAGCGGCACCAGCATGGCAACCGGTGTGGTCAGCGGCATGGTAGCGGATTTACTGCAGGCCCATCCTGCGATGACGCCTGACCAGGTCAAGGCCAGGCTGATGAAGACTGCGACTAAAACCTTTCCCACCAGCAGCAGCGTCTATGACCCTGCCAGCGGGATCACTTACACCAGCCAATATGACGTCTTTACCGTGGGCGCAGGCTATGTTGATCTTGCAGCAGCGCTGGCCAGCACAGAACTGTCAAAGGGCACTTCCATGTCGCCGACCGCGGTCTATGATTCCAATACCGGCAATGTTTACCTCACCAGCGATCCTTCATCGGTGTGGGGAACAAGCCAGGAATGGTCTGGGCCGGCGGTTTGGGGAAGCTCGCAATTCGTGGGCGGTTCGGCCATCATGTGGGGCGCAAGCAATCCTGGCGGATCAGCCATTATGTGGGGCGCCGGAACTTCTAACGGATCGGCCATCATGTGGGGCGCAACCAGTCTTTCAGGCAGCGCGATTATGTGGGGCGCTTCAACCTCTTCAGGATTCTCCGCGGTCTGGGGCAACGCCATCATGTGGGGCGCGAGCGGTCCATGGAGCGACGCGATTATGTGGGGCGCAAGTGGAGAACAGGAACAATAGCCGCAGAGTTAGAACCAATTGTTTACAACAGGGCGTGGCTGATGAAGCCACGCCTTTTTGTGTTGCTAAAACAATTGAGCTCTCACCTTGCTTGAGTGATCAATAGCACCTGCGATGTGTCTGTGCTCAACGCGGGGCATGATCAAAGAAAGTTGCCAAGCTTAAGCACAAGCTGGTGGCCCCTCACTGTGGCCGATTCGGCGCACAGCAGGTGCATAGCGCATATTGTGGGTTAGTGCTAGGAACGTTTCTCCAATTTCCATCAAACATGGTAAGAGGGGGCGTGCAGGCAACCGGGCAGCCCCATTTGTGGGCTATGGCGTCGCTTGCTATCGGATCTGTGCGCACCTCCCGGCATGTGCCGTTTTTCAACTCAACGTCTTTCCCCACAAGAGTCATGTCAGGGCTTACGCGGTTGGGCGGTTGCACCGGCCTCGCTCCATGAGCTTTAAAAATATTCGGGTTCAACTCGTTCTGGGGGACTTCAAATTGGCAACCCAGGTTGAAGTTCCATTGTGCCGGCAGGGGCTTGCACCCAGTGCTGTCATCAGGACTTGTGTTGGAACCTGACCATTCCACGAGAGGACGGGTATTCTCTGGCGTGATGATGAGAGGCACAGCAGGAGAACCTGCTGATGGTTGCGCAACCCTCGCGCTAAACCCGCGGACCACAAAAGGAGGCTTTTTGCAGCAGGCCAGATTTTGGTCCGGTTTCGTGGCGCAGTCCGGATTGCTATTATCCACCTCAAGCGCATAAACGGTATGGACTTCAATCCACTGTCCTATGTCCGGCGGTTTCCCGTGCGGGGGCAGTTGGCCTTGCGTCTCGTTTGGACAGCCTTGAATGTTCTCCACCGGCACATGGTAGTGCTGGTCACACACGTGGAGGGTTTGTCCCTGATATCGGATCGTCGTGGGGGGAACTTGGGAGGTGTCCACCACCGGGACCGTGCTCCAAAAGTTGTAATCCAAGCCCGGAGCCGGAGGCGCACCTGGCGTCGGGTGATATTCAACATTGCGCGGCGATTGGTTGATGCATGCTGTTTGCGAATAGCTGCGCACCGCCGATAGCGTGAACACCAGGCAGAGCGCAAAAAAGATGCTGTTAATCTTGAAGAAGAGACGCATAAGCAGAAATTTCCTTTCTAAAGACAGGGGAAGAGTGCGCAAGCCTTCGCGCGACCCTTTCCCGCCGGCTAACTTTTAGTGCACTGCAATGTAACCGTGTTCCACGCCGGCATGATCAAAGTAGTCACCGACGATCGTACCCGAAGCATTAATTCCGTTTCCATCAGTGGATGCAGCGCCGGGAAAATCCAGTTGAGTAAAAACACCCCGGCGATCAAAGAAGCCATGGCCATTGCCGGCAGCGTCAGTAAAGCTGCCCATCACAAAGCCCTGCACGCTCACGCCAAAAGCCACTGAACTGGTAGATGCCGGCGGATCAAGCTGGGTAAAGATGCCGCGCCGCAGCGTGAAGGCATGCGAGACGCCGCTTGCATCAGTAAACCCGCCGACAATTTCATCACGATTGTTGATGGCGAAGGCAACTGTGTTGTGTCCGCCGGGGAAATCAAATTGGGTAAACGTTTCGTCGCGTTTTATGAAAGCGTGCGTTTGCCCGGCGGCATCGGTGAACGATCCTACAATCGTCCCAGAGGCATTAATGCCCAGACCTAATGTGGATGTGCTGCCGGGAAAATCAAAGCGGGTAAAGTGGTTGGCTGGGCCAAACAGCCCGTGCTGCACGCCCGCCGCATCAGTAAATGCGCCGGCAATGATGCCCGCACTGTTCAGGTTGACGGTACGTGTGGCGATGGCGCCGGGAAAATCCAGTTGGGTGAAAGAGCCGTTTTGATCCAGGAAGCCATGCTGCCGTCCTGCTGCGTCAAAAAAGAAACCAACAATCTCTCCCTGGGCGTTAATGCCGTCAGCTTCTGTTGCCGTGCCGCCTGGAACGTCGAGCTGCGTGAAGGTAAAAACCGGCCCTTGTGCGCCGGCAGTGTTCACAAGCCCCAGTCCCATCAGGGCAAGAACTAAAACAACCCAATACTTTCTGCTTGCTTGCATCGGTCTAAGCTCCTTTTTTACAGAGCCAATGGTAGCCGCCGGACAAGCAACGCTGAGTTGAAAGAATGTAAATAAGTAAAATCTAAATTCCAAAATGGGAATGCTGGGGAGTGTTCGACAAAACCAGCTTGCGCGGTAGATCGATACCAGATGTTAATACGGACCTGTTTTAGATGGTGGCTTCGTGCAGGGAAAGTGATGTCGAGAGATGACTGTTCAGTCTTGTAGTTCTTCGTGACGATAGCGTTCCCTCGCTTCGCCTCGAGATTTCAGAAAAAACTACTCGCTCGTGAAGTAATCCACCGCCACCGGGCTTTCAAAGAGCGAGTAATCGCGGGTCACAACGGTGATTCCAGAGTCGGTCACAATGTAGTTCCTGGCGTCCTGTTCAGGATCAAAGCCGATGATGGTCCCTTCTGGGATATGAACGTCACGGTCAACAATGGCACGGCGAATACGACAGTGGCGGCCGATATTCACGTGGGAAAAGATAATGCTCTCTTCCACTTCTGTGTATGAGTTCACGCGCACGTCTGGCGAGAGCACGCAGTTGCGCACTGAGCCGCCGGAGAGAATACAGCCGGGGCAGACAATGGAATCAATCGCCTGGCCGGTGCGTCCAGGCTCACCAAAAACAAACTTGGCCGGCGGATACTGGCGCTGGTGCGTGCGGATAGGCCAATGCTTGTCGTACAGATTGAAGACCGGCGAGACCGCAACCAGGTCCATGTTGGCTTCGTAATAGGCTTCCAACGTGCCCACGTCGCGCCAGTACTGCGCTTCCTTCATGTTTTCATCAATGAAGTTGTAAGAATAGATTTTGTACTGGTCCAGAATCTTGGGCAGAATGTCATGGCCAAAGTCGTGCGACGACTCTGGGTCTTCGGCGTCTTTGAGCAACACCGGCAGAAGCACGTCAGTATTAAAGATATAGACGCCCATGGAGCCGGAAACCATCTCAGGGTTATAGGGCGAGCGCAGTTTGGTCTGCCTGGGCTTTTCTTCAAAACCTGTGATGCGGCTGTCGTGGCTAATTTCCACCACGCCAAAGCGGTCACACTCACTGGGATCAATGAGGATGGTGGCCAACGTTACGTCAGCGCCCGCAGCCTTGTGCTGGTCCAGCATGAGCTGGTAGTTCATTTTGTA
Source organism: Candidatus Angelobacter sp. (assembly GCA_035279585.1). Lineage (GTDB taxonomy): Bacteria > Acidobacteriota > Terriglobia > Terriglobales > Acidobacteriaceae > Angelobacter. The sequence continues at coordinate 53,443 of DATEHN010000016.1, forward strand.
AATGTGGTCGCCGGAGAGAATAATCACATGCTTGCACTGCTCACTACCCACCGAATAGATGTTTTGATAAACGGCGTCGGCGGTGCCCAGGTACCAGTTGTCACTAACGCGCTTCATCGGCGGCAGGATCTCCACAAACTCACCCAGCTCCCGCGCCACCACTGATCCCCAGCCTTCACGGATATGGCGATTCAGAGAAAGCGCTTTGTATTGGGTAAGGATGTAGACGCGGCGCAGATCAGAGTTAATGCAGTTGGAGAGCGTGACGTCAATGATGCGGTAATTGCCGCCAAAAGTCACGGCTGGCTTGGCGCGGTCACGCGTGAGGGGATGGAGGCGCTCACCGGCGCCACCGGCCAGAAGTACTCCAAGCGTATCTTTCATATCGCAGACAGGCTACAAACAGAGCGAACTCAGCTAAAGAACTTTTTATGCTAGCAGAAAAAAGAAATCCCAGCGCGACTCACAACGCCGGGATTTGAAGCAGAGGAGCTGGATCAACCAGCGTCATCAACGCTGATGCGCAGAGACTTAAGGAAGCGCACATCATGGGCATTAATGCTGAATTCAGGATCGGCATTTTTCCGGCGCGAACTCACCAGCTCCGGCGCGGCCTCTTCATCGCGCCGATTGAAACCGATAGTGGCTTCCAGCACCAGAAATATGTCAAACCCTTCTTCTTTGATTTTAGCGATCACCTGCGCGATCTGGTCAGATTCAGCCAGGGAACCATTGATGGCGTCTCCCAGATCTTTCATCAACTGTTTCAGGCGTGGATTCACGGCAAACTCCTCTGCTTTTATAAGATGCCTGCAGCGGTACTTCCGTTTTACCTTTACAAAGGATACGCCGATTTTCGCGCTACAATAAGCAAAATGCCGGAAATTTCCAATGTCAAAAATGCGCTCCAAACTGTTGTAAAGAAAGACCGCTTTCTCAACGCGGTTTTCGCCGGGAGCAAATCCCTGGTCGTTTCGCTGGGCCGGGTTGCCTATGCTTTCTGGCTGCAGGCAACGGGGCTGATCTACTTGTTGTTTACGAGCTATGGTGTCTTGGATTTGCATCGTCAGTACCGGAACCACTTCTCCGATCACACCCGCCTTTGGGTTGTGGGACCTGTGACATTGATTCTCGCATCTTTCACTGTGCACTCATTCATTAAGGCCCGCCGGACAGTGAAAAGAAAGAAGTAGCTGTCATGCTCTCCGGTTCTACTTGATTCTCATCTTAAGTACGTCATCCCTAACTCCGTCAATGAGGGTGCGCAGTTCCCAGCGCCCGAACAGGACTTGTGGTTGTGGGAGTATTATTTGAAAGAAGCGCAAGGTCCTTCCGGCCTACTCGCATGCTGATGAATGCGCATGCTCGCTTTACGGCCAGGATGACGAACGCTATTTTGCTTTAATAAATGTCTCACGACCTCAAACTCGAACCCGACACCAGCCAACTGAGAAAGATTGATCCGCAACCTCTTTATACGCCGGCCAACCTGGAAGGCTGGGAGTATAACGGCGATGTCGGCTTTCCCGGCGAGTTCCCGTTTACGCGCGGGGTGCAGTCCACCATGTATCGCGGGCGGCTCTGGACCATGCGACAGTATGCCGGCATGGGCGATGCTGAGGAATCCAACAAGCGCTATCGCTACCTGCTGGCCAACGGAACCACAGGGCTTTCCGTCGCGTTTGATCTACCCACGCAGATCGGCATGGATTCAGATCATGTGATGGCGGTTGGGGAAGTAGGGAAGGTTGGCGTCGCGATTGATTCCATTGAAGACATGGAGCGGCTCTTTGCCGGGATTAATCTGGAAAAAATTTCCACGTCCATGACCATCAATGCCAGCGCGGCTATTCTGCTGGCCTTGTATATTGCGGTGGCCAAGCGCACTGGCGCTCAAGTACGCAAGCTGAGCGGCACCGTGCAGAACGATATCCTCAAGGAATACATTGCGCGTGGGACCTATATCTATCCGCCGCGGCAGGCGCTGCGCATTATTACGGACATGTTTGCTTATGCCAATGAGCATGTGCCGGAGTGGAACCCCATTTCGATCTCCGGCTACCACATGCGCGAAGCCGGCTGCACCGCGGTGCAGGAAGTGGCCTTCACGCTGGCGAACGCCATCGCCTACGTGGATGCCGCAATCAGCGCCAGGCTCGACGTGGACAAGTTTGCTCCGCGGCTCTCGTTCTTCTTTAACGCGCACAACAATTTTCTGGAAGAGGTAGCCAAGTTCCGCGCAGCAAGGCGCATGTGGGCGCGCATTATGAAGGAACGGTTTGAGGCGAAGAACCCGCGTTCATTGATGCTGCGCTTTCACACGCAGACCGCCGGATCCACGCTCACAGCGCAGCAGCCGGAAAATAATATCGTGCGTACAGCATTGCAGGCGCTGGCAGCGGTGCTGGGCGGAACGCAGTCATTGCACACGAATGGCTATGACGAAGCCCTTGGCCTTCCCACGGAAGAGGCCGCGCGCATTGCGCTGCGCACGCAGCAGATGATTGGCTATGAGACCGGCGTGGCCAACACCATTGATCCGCTGGCCGGATCTTATTACATTGAGTCGCTGACCAATGAGATTGAGCATCGCGCGACGCTATATCTGGAAAAGATTGAAGATATGGGCGGCACGCTGCGGGCGATTGAGCAAGGCTACATCCAGCAGGAAATACAAAACGCCGCTTATGACTTTCAGCAAGGTGTGGATCACCTGGAAAACGTAGTGGTAGGCGTGAATCGATTTCAGGGTGAAGGCGAGAAAGCGATTCCCATTCAGCGTATTGACGAAGCACTGGAAAGCCGCCAGGTGGAACGCTTGCGCGCCCTGCGCCAGCGGCGCGACAAAACTGCGTGGCAATCTGCGATCGGCGCGGTGGAAGAGGCGGCCCGCACTGAGGCCAACCTGATGCCGCACATTATTCATGCGGTTGAAAGTTATTGCACGGTGGGTGAAATCTCCGACGCGCTGCGGCGGGTGTTTGGCGAGTACCAGGAAACCGTGGTGATCTAGGGAAATTGCCAGAATTGCAAAGACCGCGGAAACACGCACTCAACGGCCTGATTCAGCCCTTCATCTACGTAATCTGCAGCAAAGGTTTTTATTCCCTGGCAATTTCAACGATTTTGGTATTCCTGTTAAAATCCCAAACATGATTGGCAGAGAAAATCTGGAAAAAGTTGACGCCATTATCCTGGCGTTGATGTGCAAAAAGCTCTCACAAGACGAGTCCCAGCCCAAAGACATCCGCGAAACCGCGCGCAAATTCAAGGAAGAGTGGATCGTGCTGCAGGACAGTGAGCCTCCGCACAAAACGAACGGCAAGCAGTTCGGCGCAATCGAGAAAGAGGTTGCGGACATCAAGGCGCGGATGATTGATTTTCTGGCGCCGATCGTCTAAGCAAGGGACCTACGTATCGCACGATTCCATTGCGGCTCGCGTATCCGTGAGCCAGTTACATAATCGACATTTGCTGTGATCTGCGCCTCTGCCTGGCCGGGGGCTTTTTTGTTACCAGAGTTTCTGTTGTACAGGAGATGGCGAAACCGTTTCTTCTTCTTTTGTCTCTTTAGCGCACTCTGGACCTTCATTGTCCGCGCGATTCACAAAATCGCTTACCGGATACTTGCGCAGGAGACGGGCATCGCAGGGCTTGAGCAGATCGGCCACGTGAGCAGGGTTGGTAATGCCAGGGTCGAGCCAAAGATCGTAATCTTCAGGGCGCAGGATTACGGGCATTCTGTGATGAATGTCAGCGAGCACGGCGTTAGCTTGCGTGGTGAGAATGGTGCAGGTCTTAACGATTTTGCCTTGGGGATCTTTCCAGTTTTCCCATAGGCCGGCGAAGGCAAACAGCCCGTCATCTTTCATGCCGATGTGATACGCCTGCCTTGATTTTGGGCCGGTGCGCTTCCACTCATAAAATCCGGTGGCGGGAATGAGACAGCGGCGGAGCTTCATGGCGTCGCGAAACGCCGGTTTTTCAGCAGCGGTTTCAGACACGGCATTGATGGCCCGCGCGCCCATGGACGCGCCTTTGTTTTTGGCCCAGGAGGGAATCAATCCCCAGCGCATGAGAGCGAACATGCGCTTCGGTTCACGGCGGTCTTGCCGGATGGTGGCCACTTCCTGGGTGGGTGCGACGTTCCAGCGAGCAACCCAGTCGATATCAGCGGGGTCGAGGTTGAAATAGTCGCTCAGCCATCTTTCATGGGCCGTCAGTTGGTAGCGTCCGCACATAAGTTACCGGGAATGGCCCTCAGGATTTTTCTTTTCGCGTTTAGTTGCCGCCAATGAGTCCCTGAGCGCGGCGGCGATGTCGGCATCTTTGGTCATGACGTGCGCGGGCTTAGCCATGTGCGATTCGCGGCCCAGCCACGCCTGTAACTCAGCGGGACCGGCAACGGTGAAGCGGCCTTCACGCTTAACCGGCATTCCGTCCTCAGCCCAGCGTTGCGCGGTGGCCGGAGTGAGGCCGAGGTAAGAGGCAATGGCCTTCCAGCCTTTGAGAGAGGCGGGCGCCGGAGGTGCTTTCTTCCTGGGCATGTGTTCAATGATGCCGGAAGGGCGGGGCAAAGGGCAATCCTGGCGAAAAAAGCGCGTCTATCCGAATCTGGTGATGTCAATCAAGGTGGATGGCCGGAATGTGGCGTCACCTTTAGTCCATCGATTTCCACCCTTTGCGGCCATTTGTATTTTTACGATTGACATAATGGCGGGGCCGCAAAGGATGGGGCACCGCACAAGCAGATGCTCTAGACTCAATGATTTTGCGCTTCGGTTAAAGCTTCATTTTTCACCTGACAAGAAATGAAACGAATCGAGCCGTGTTATGAACGTCGCACTGCCACGGTAATCTTGTCTGAACGACAAGTCGCGGGTAGGCTGCGACCATGCGAGCCAAAGTTTTATTGTTTGTGACGGTCCTGGTGATCGCCGGCCTTGCAGCGTGCCGGAAAGAAGTGATTCATGCGAGCGACGATCCATCGACGGTGGTGAGGGATGCGGAGGCAAAGTTTGCCCAGGACTTCAACCATCGCTGCCAAATGGAAAATTCAGGGAACAGCGGACCGGGATGGCAGGACCATCAGGTTTATGAGGTTGCTGCGCCAGATCGCTATCGGATCATTACGGAGAACCGGCTGGGTGGGGAGTTGCAAAAGGGCGAGATTCTGGTGATCAAGGATGAAGCCTACCGGCGGCTCGGGGACGGCGCGTGGCAGAAGATGGACCCGCGATGGATGGGCTACCTGAAGAAAACGGGTGGACCGCCCATGCCGATCTCATCGGCGATTGGTTACCGAATTGACCCAGGCAGCGTGAAGTTTGCGGGCAATGACCGGGTGGATGGCGAGACGACACTGCGTTACGAGATGAATGCCGATAATCATGTGGAGATGACAAAGCAGATTGTCTATTGGGTGGGAGTTCATGACGGCCTGCCGCACAAGACGGAAGAGCGAGTTGAGACAAAAAGCTGGGGATCGGCGCCAATGACGAGCCACTCAGTGATGTCTTGCACGTTTGGAGAACATTTAAAGATCGACGCGCCGATTTAAGGCGGCGGGCAGAGCGGCCTGAGAGGGATTTCCGCGTTTAAGGTGATTCTGGTAGGTGTTTGCCCCCAAGTGCCGATTTTTGTCAGGGTTGGCAAGAGCACTTGAGGACGAGCGTCTAGGTACCTGTCAATTGTGGTTACTTTTCGCCGTAAGTGCATGAACCTTAGAGGGGAAACGCCAATTGACAATTTCTGTCAACCAGCCCACAATCGGCCTACTCAGGTTTTTTCTACGATCAGAGGCTGTCTCCCCACCGGCCAGTTCGGAAAAAGTACGCTTGAGTCAAATTCATTCCAGGACCTGCTAAAAAAATTATGTCGCAACGGTTAGGCGATCTTCTGGTGAAAGAGAAGATCATCACCTCAGACCAACTCGATAAAGCACTGAAGGCGCAGCGGGAGCAGGGGCCGAATTCGCGTCTGGGTTCCACGCTGGTCCACATGGGATTCATTAGCGATGAGGAGGTCACGAACTTCCTCTCACGCCAGTACGGCGTACCGGCGATTAATCTGCAATATTTTGAGATCGATGCTTCTGTAGTAAAGCTGATACCGGAAGAGACGGCCAAGCGTTACCAGATCCTGCCGCTGAGCAGGGTGGGCGCGTCGCTGACGATTGCCATGGTGGACCCGACGAACGTGTTTGCCATGGACGACATCAAGTTCATGACCGGCTTCAATATAGAGCCGGTGGTGGCGAGCGAGTCGGCGATCATGGAGGCCATTGACAAGGCGTATGGCGGGTCAGGGCAGAGTGAGAACGTGGATGAGCTGCTGGCCTCAATGGGGGATGAGGCGGACGTCGAGCTCCAGGCTGAGCAGGAAGAAATGGACCTCAGCGAGCTGGAGAAATCGGCAGACGAAGCGCCGATTGTCAAGCTGGTGAATATTGTTCTGAGCGATGCGGTAAAGCGCGGAGCCAGCGACATCCATATTGAGCCGTACGAAAAAGAGTATCGGGTGCGCTTCCGCATTGACGGCGTTTTGCAGCATATTATGTCCCCCCCGATGAAACTGAAAGATGCCATCACGAGCCGTATAAAAATTATGGCGAAGATGGATATATCAGAAAAGCGGTTGCCGCAAGACGGCCGAATCATGTTGAAAATGCAAATTGGGGGAAGAAAAAAACAGCTTGATTTTCGTGTTAACTGCCTGCCGACGCTCTGGGGCGAGAAGGTTGTTCTTCGGCTTCTGGACAAAGAAAATCTTCGGCTCGATATGACCAAGCTCGGTTTTGAGCCGGAGTCGCTGGAAAAATTCCAGCGCGCTGTGCTTAAGCCATACGGCATGGTGCTGGTCACCGGCCCTACTGGATCGGGCAAAACCAATACGCTTTATTCTTCGGTCTCGCTGCTCAACAAGCCGGACACCAACATTATTACCGCGGAAGATCCGGTGGAGTTCCAACTGCACGGCGTCAACCAGGTGCAGATGAAAGAGTCCATCGGTCTGAACTTTGCCGCGTCACTGCGCGCGTTTTTGCGCCAGGATCCCAACGTAATTCTGGTCGGCGAGATCCGCGACTTTGAAACCGCGGAAATCGCCATCAAAGCTGCGCTCACCGGACACCTGGTGCTTTCCACGCTGCACACCAACGGAGCGCCTGAAACCATCAGCCGCCTGATGAACATGGGCATTGAGCCTTTCCTCGTCGCGACAGCCGTCCACCTGATCTGCGCGCAGCGCCTCGTGCGTCGCATTTGCGTGGAGTGCAGGGAAGAAGTTCCCATGCCGCCGCAGGCCAAGGTTGAGTCAGGGTTTACTCCGGAAGAGGCCAAGACGGTAAAGATTTTCAAAGGCCGCGGCTGCACTAACTGCAATGGCACCGGATACAAAGGTCGCGCCGGCCTGTATGAAGTAATGGAAGTGGATGATGAAATCCGCGAGCTGATTTTAATTGGCGCTTCAGCCGTGGAATTAAAAAAGAAAGCGATTGAACGCGGAATGATCACGTTGCGGCGCAGCGGCTTGGTCAAAGTGAAAGATGGCGTCACGACCCTGGAAGAGGTCGCGCGCGAAACGTTGCATTGATTTTTCAAGAGGCTAAAGCCCCGATTGCTGTGGGTTTTTGCCATCAATGCTTGCTCCCCCGTGAGGAACAAGGGCACTGGAGAAGCAAGCCAAGAGCCTAATGGCCAACGGCCAGTGGCTAGAAGCTAGGAGCTGGAAGCTGACATCATGAACATCACACTCAGTGATCTGTTAAAGAAAATGCTTGATATGGCGGGATCTGATCTCCATGTCACCACAAATTCTCCACCGCAGGTGCGGGTCCACGGGCATTTGCAACCGCTGGATATGCCGCCGCTCACGCCATCAGAAACAAAACAGCTGGCGTACAGCGTGTTGACTGACGCGCAGAAGCACCGCTTTGAAGAAAATCTGGAGCTGGATTTTTCTTTCGGATTAAAGGGGTTGGCCCGCTTCCGTGGCAACTGCTTCAACCAGCGTGGCGCGGTGGGCGCAGTTTACCGCGTAATTCCATTTGAGATCAAAACCTTCCAGCAGTTGAACCTGCCGCAGGTCATCTCGCGCTTGTGCGATAAGCCGCGCGGGCTCATCCTTGTGACCGGTCCTACAGGTTCCGGCAAGTCAACCACGCTGGCGGCCATGCTCGACAAAATCAACGTTGAGCGCCATGACCACATTATTACCATTGAGGATCCAATCGAATTCGTGCACCAGAACAAAAGTTGCCTGGTGAACCAGCGCGAGGTCCATTCTGATACCCAGTCATTCACAAACGCGTTGCGCGCCGCGCTGCGTGAAGACCCTGACGTGGTGCTCATCGGTGAAATGCGCGACCTGGAGACGATTGAGTCAGCGCTGCGTATTGCAGAAACGGGCCACCTGACGTTTGGAACGCTGCACACAAACTCGGCGGCATCCACCATCAACCGTATTATTGACGTCTTTCCGTCACACCAGCAGTCGCAGATTCGCGCCCAGCTTTCACTGGTGCTGGAAGGGATCCTTTGCCAATCGCTGCTGCCGCGTGTGGGCGGGCAGGGCCGCGTGATGGCAATGGAGATCCTGGTTCCCAACGCTGCGGTGCGCAACCTGATCCGCGAAGACAAGATTCACCAGATTTATTCTGCCATGCAGTCAGGACAGGAAAAGTTCGGCATGCAAACGTTCAACCAGTCGCTGGCGACGCTGTATTTCCAAAAGGCGATTACGCTGGAGACCGCGTTGCAGCGTTCTTCCATGCCAGATGAGTTGCAGGACATGATTAACCGTGGCGTGCAGGCCACAAAACTCGCTGCGGCTGCGCCGCAACGGAGATAAAAGTTTTTCCAACTCTCCCTCGGTTGGTAGGTACTCGGTAGGCAAATAGTACGAGAGGAGCACACGGTATATGCCGGTATTTACATTCACAGGGACCGATGCCCAGGGCAAAAGAATCGCCGGGGAACGGTTGGCCGACAGCAAAGCCGCGGTCACCATGCAGTTGCGCCGCGAGCGCATTACTCCGGGCGCCATCAAAGAGAAGGGCAAAGAATTTAACCTGCCCAAAATTGGCACCGGCAAAGTTCCCATCAAGGACCTGGCCGTCTTCTTCCGGCAATTTTCCGTGATGATTGACGCCGGACTTCCTCTGGTGCAATGTCTGGAAATTCTTGCCGCCAACCAGGAAAATCTGTTTTTCCAGAAATGCCTTACCGGCGTTCGCACCAGCGTTGAAAGCGGTTCCACGCTCTCGAACGCCATGCGCCAGTTTCCCAAGATATTTGATGACCTCACCACCAACATGATTGAAGCAGGCGAGGCCGGCGGTATTTTGGATACCATTCTGCAACGCCTGGCCACCTACGTGGAAAAAGCGGTCAAGTTGAAGTCCGCAGTCAAATCAGCGCTGATCTACCCGGTTTCCGTCATCTCGATTGCCGCCCTGGTCGTTGGCGCGCTGCTCAAGTACGTGGTGCCCATCTTTGCCAATATGTTCAACAGCATGGGCGTCGATCTGCCTTTGCCGACCAAGATCGTGATTGGACTGAGTAACTTTGTTGGCCGTTTCTGGTGGCTCGCTCTGGGCATGTTAATCGCAACGATTATTGGCATCAAGTACGTGCGCAAAGATCCCAAGGGGCGCTACATGTTCGATAAGCTCCTCTTGAATATTCCCGTGCTGGGCGTCGTGCTCCGCAAGATTGCCGTGGCGCGCTTTACCCGCACGCTGGGAACTCTCATCACCTCTGGCGTGCCGATTCTTGAAGGTTTGTCCATTACTGCAAGAACGTCGGGTAACGCCGTTCTGGAAGATGCGTTGATGAAAGTTCGCAAGGCCGTGGAAGAGGGCCGCACGATCGTTGATCCTCTTAAGGAATGCGGCGTCTTCCCTAACATGGTTACGCAGATGATCGGCGTAGGTGAAGCTACCGGCGCCATGGACGCCATGCTGCAGAAGATAGCCGACTTCTACGAAGATGAAGTCGATGCCGCCACCAAGGACATGCTGACCTTGCTGGAGCCAATCATGATCGGCTTCCTCGGCGTCGTCGTCGGCGGTATCGTCATTTCTCTGTACATGCCGCTGTTCTCCATGATCGCCAAACTGTCCGGCTAGGAATTTCCGGCGTTCTTGGCCTTACAACCTTTGACCCGCCCGCCTTAGACCGGGGTCCCCAGCAAGACCGATTTTTGGCTTGCTGGGGCAGGTAAGAGAGAGGGCGGGTCTTTGAACTTGAAACCCATAACTGAAAACCACATTAGAAGCATTTAAAGAATGAGTGATATCCGGTTCAACGAGCGAGCATGGCTGGCATGGCTTGTGAAAGTCCGTGTCGTCATTATTTCTTTTCTGCTCGCCGTTGAGCTGATGATCGCCAAGCTCACGCCCAACAACGTGAACATCCGGCTTTTTATCACGGTTGTTCTTGTCTGGTATACCACCTCTGTCTTCTTCATCGTCCTGCACTCGCTTTGGCAGGAATACAAGCTGCAGGCCATCGTCCAGATTTTTACTGACCTGGCTTTTGCCACCAGCGTGGTTTACGTCACCGGCGGCATTGATACGTTTTTCAACTTTCTTTATCCGCTCGTGATCATTGTTGCCGCAATTCTGCTGCCTCGCTATTGGGCGTATCTCACCGCCGCAGTCTCATTCATCTGTTTTGGCTCTCTGCTGGAACTGAGTTATTTTGAGCGTATTCCCACGTTCCAGATCACTGCCCGCGGCGACCTCAAATCTCTCCAGGTTGTAATCCTGGTCAACTTCTGCGCTTATCTCGCGGTGGCGCACCTTTCCAGCGCGCTGGCCGCCAAGCTGCGCCAGGCCGGCATGGAGCTTCGCGACAAAAGCGGCGAACTGCTTAGCCTGCAGGCCCTGCATGAAAACGTTGTTCACTCCATTCGCAGCGGCCTTATCACTGCCGATCTCGAAGGCCGGATCACGCTCGTCAATTCTCCCGGACAGAAATTGCTGGAGCGGACAGCCTCATCCGTTTATGGCCGCCATATTTCAGATCTGTTTGTTGACCGCCTGCCCACTCTCGATGCCGGCCAATGTGAGGTCCGCTGCCTGACCCCGGCGGGAAAAGAAAAGACCTTTGACGTAAACGTGACCGCGCTGATCGTTCCTGAGCAGGGCACCATCGGCTACGTTTATACCTTTGAAGACCGCACTGAACTGCACCGCCTGGAGCAGGAAATCCGCAGGCGCGACCGGCTGGCGGCGGTTGGACGGCTTGCCGGCGGCATCGCCCATGAGATTCGCAATCCTCTGGCCTCGATTGCCGGCTCCATCAATGTGCTTTCACAGGTTACTCCATTCAATGATGAGCAGAAGACGCTGGTCAATATCATCACCCGCGAATCAACGCGCCTGAACTCCATTATTTCTGATTTTCTCGTGTATTCCCGCGAGAAGAGCTTCAAGTTTACCCGGGCGGATTTGCTGCCGCTGCTGGAAGACGCTCTGGTGCTCCTGGCCAATCGTTCGCAGACCGGCGAGTTGATGATCGTGCGCGAATATGCGTTGCCGAATGCGTTTGCTGCCATTGATGGTGACCGGATGAAGCAGGTCTTTTGGAACCTGCTGGAAAATGCCGTCCGCGCGATGAATGGCAAAGGCACCATCACTGTTTCTGTGCGCGCCGCAGGTAATTTTCTCCGCGTCGGCATTCGCGATACCGGTCCGGGCATTCCACCGAACCTCACGGAGAAGATTTTTGAGCCGTTCCAATCGAATTTTGAAGGCGGTACTGGGCTTGGTCTGGCGATCGTCTATCAGATCGTGCAGGCGCACGGCGCTAAGATCTTTGTCCAGTCGCAGCCCGGCCGGGGCGCTGAATTTATTCTGGAAATCCTTCATGCCAAAGCCGCGGAGCAGGAGCCTGTGTCTGAGCCCTCACCGCTGAACACTGAGGTGGCTCATGGCTAGCATTCTGGTATGTGATGACCAGCGTTCTATCTGCGAGATGCTTGATATCTCGCTGCGCAAAGACGGGCACCGCGTGGAAACCGTGAACGCCGGCGAAGCCGCAAAGAAGAAAATCAGCTCCGCTAACTATGAAGTGCTGATTACCGATATCAAGATGCCGCAGACGGATGGCATTGAGGTGTTGCGCTTTGCCCGCCAGTCGTCGCCGGAAACCTCGGTCATTCTTATCACTGCCGTCGAAGATTATGAGGCGGCTGTGCAGGCGGTGAAGGGCGGAGCATTTGATTATATTCACAAAGGCCCTGGCCTGCTTGAGGAGCTGAAGATCTCCGTAGGACGCGCACTGAAAACCCTGACGCTGCAGCGCGAAAACTTCGCCCTTAAACGCGATGCCGCCTCCCGCAACTCGCTCGATAACATCGCCGGCAGCAGTGCAGCCATAGAGAAGCTTAAAACGACCATTCGCACCGTATCGCCTACTGGCAGCACAGTCCTTATTTATGGTGAAAGCGGTACGGGAAAAGAGCTGGTGGCGCGCGCTGTCCATGCCTGCTCGCCCCGTTCGGCGGAGCCGTTTGTCTCCATCAACTGCGGCGCATTTCCTGAAACGCTGCTGGAGAGCGAGCTTTTCGGGTATATGAAAGGTGCATTTACCGGGGCCAGCCAAAACAAGCGTGGGCTGTTTGAAGTGGCCAACGGCGGCACCATCTTCCTGGATGAGATCGGCGAGATGAGCGTCTCCATGCAGGTAAAGCTGTTGCGCGTGCTCCAGGAGCGTACCATTCGTGCCGTAGGCGGCACGCAGGAAACGTCGATTGACGTTCGCGTGATTGCCGCCACCAATAAAGACTTGCGCCAGATGGTGGCCGCGGGCGCCTTCCGTGAAGATCTTTACTATCGCGTGAGTGTGATCCCCATCCACGTGCCGCCCTTGCGTGAGCGCCGCGATGACGTGGAGCTTCTGGCCAATCATTTCCTCAAAAAATATGCCAATGCGGCGCAAAAGAGCATTGTGCGTATCCGCCCGGAATCGCTGGAGGCGCTAAGGAATTTTAACTGGCCCGGCAACGTGCGCCAGCTGGAAAATACCATTGAGCGCGCTGTCGCCATGGAAACCAGTGACGTGCTGAAGGTGGACCTGGAAGCCGACCGGCCCCGTCCGCACGCGGCGAACAACGGCAATGGCTACCATCCCAATGTACCGGCCGATGGCATGGATTTCGAGAAATACGTCGCCGAGATTGAGCGCTCCCTGATCGAATCTGCTCTGCAGCAATCCGGAGGCGTACAGACCCGCGCCGCCGAACTCCTGAAAGTGTCTTACCGGTCGTTTCGCCATCTGCTGAAGAAATACGATATTTAATACTCAGCAGTCAGTCATCAGCGTTTGCTATGGATTCTTCGGCTTCGGGCGAGCGTAGTTCTCCATATCAGATGTCCACTTCAGGAAGTGGCGTAGTTGTTTTCTCTCCCGCAGCATGAAGCCCCAGAATTCCACAAAGCCGATCTTGTCCATCTTGAGGCCGGTGTAGGTCTCCATGCGCCAGCGCAGGTAAGGACTGCGCCAGGGAGCCAGGCGATGTCCACGGGTTGCGTTCCAGAAAAAGCGGAGTAGTTGACGCATGGTTAACAGTATAAATTCCTTGCAGAATAAAGATGGCTTAGCGCATCGGTAGTCAGTCTTTTTTCACCTTACAAACTACGCGCGTCATTTTTCTATATACGATTGTGACCCGTGAGCCGCTTAACAGCTCGCTATCCACAGTGTCTTTGGCGCAATGAAGTTGATAAGTCTTCCCCTTTGAATCAACTATTTTTAGTGAAGGGGGGCTAAACTCAGTAACCATGCCGCCAAGCACCGTGCAGCACTTTTTACACGTGTGAGCCGCCGAGAGTTCAGCGCACGGGCATTGCGTCCACTTTCCTGACTCTTTATAACTGTCTAAATACGAGTGATGGTCCTCAATCCATTGGTGAAGGCGCAGGTAATATTGTTGGACATATTCGTATAGTTCGTTCCGTTCATGTTCATCATAGATCAATCCAAGCCAGTAATAGTAGGCTCTGCCAATCACATCCTGCTCGATATGAAGCTCGCCATTCAAGATTGTGCACACATAAAAAAATCGCAGAGCTTGATCCAGTTTCCGCATTGTTTCTTGTTCTGCAATCTCTAAGTCAGCTTTAGCCCCGTAGGTATTCAATTTGTTCAGGGCCGGGGCTACAGATTCGCTGTAGGTTTTCATGACGTCTATTTTGTTCCAAATATCCGCAAACTGTTGAAATTCCTTTTCCATTCCCAGCAGCATGTCCGCAGCTTTCAATCTCTGACCCTCGCTGTATTGTTTTAGCCCTAGAAAGCCACCCCCAACAACGCCCACTGTGGTCAAGCATTCTGCGATGGCCTTGATCCACTCGGGATTAACAGTCCACAGCAAAGACACGGATAAAGCCATGCAAGCCTCTTTCAGGATTCCATCTAAGCAGTTTCGGCCAGCAGATTGTCTCGTAAGTCCGTGAGTATATCTCCGGCCTTGCCTTGGATCCTTACATCAACATCTGGGGTTAAGATTGTTTTGCTTGGATTAATTTCAACCAGCAGTGCTCCCGAACGTTTAGCACCCAAAGCCCATTCTCGGATGTAGTCGAATGTTGCTTCCGTTCCAATAGCTAACACCACATCGATCTTCGTAGCATGGAAATACTTCTCGATTTCACGGCAGGCTACAGGCGGCAAGTCTTCATCAAACCAAACTACTCCTGGCCTCAACATCCCCCCGCAATTGCAAAGCGGGGGAAGCGCCGGCAAAGGAATCCGTCGATCTTCGAAAACCGTTCCATCATTTAGGCATATAACCGTCCAAATGGAACCATGGATGTGAACGACTCTGTGACTACCGGCCCTCTCATGTAGATCGTCCACGTTTTGAGTAATGATGAATACGTGCCGTGCAGGGCTTTCTAATTCTGCGAGTGCCTTGTGGGCTAGATTCGGAGAGGCCTGTGCGATTATTTCGCGACGATGTTCGTACCACTCCCAAACAAATTGTGGGTTTGTCTTGAAGGCAGCAAAGGTTGCAAGTTGCTTGGGATCCTGTGATCGCCACCAGCCACCCTCTCCCCGAAAGGTTGGGATATTGCTTTCTGCAGATATCCCTGCTCCAGTGAGTGCCAGAATGTTTCTTGAAGTCCGAAGTTTTTCAAGAACCAAGAGGAATTCAGGATTTGATTCCTGTTTCTGGATTTCATTTTTCATATTCGAGCATTGTAGCCCGACCAGGAGGCCTGATTGGCCTAAAAGGCCGTATTCGCCTTTCAAATGAATGGGTATGTTGGATAAGAGCTCTTTCGGGTTGATAACGGCATCTAGCCCATAATCATTAGCCCTACCTCGCTGCCTTTATCTGCTCCTGCCACCCGTGATGCTGCACCCTTATTACATGAGATCTCCAAAAATCCTGCGCTGCCCACAATCGCAAACAGCTCACCCTGCGCTCCTTCAGAGTAGCTGGAGCAGAGCTTGGTGATTTCTGCCTTGCCTACGTTGATCTTGAAGGCCTTTGACGAACCGTCAAAAATCTGCGGAATATCTTTGGCTGTGATGTTGGTAATAAGATTGCCGAATTTATCTGTCTTTAACACAATGCCTTTCCAGGCATTTGGAGCGCTGGCCTTTGGTTTGGGAGCGGCAAAGCGCACATAATCGCTGATCTCGTCGCCAAACTTGCTGGTATCCATCCCTTTGCTCAGGTAAGCGGCCACCGGAGCAAAAATATCCCGTCCATGGAACGTATTGCTGACGGGCTGGTGAAAATAGTAATCCGAGGTGATGTGGCGCACCATGATGCGTTCCTCTCGTTCATAGACCAGTGACAGAACGCCATTGTCCGGAGCGACAAATAAGTATTGTCCAACATTTGCTAGGATCGGCCTGCGCGTACCGCCTACTCCTGGGTCAATCACCACAACGTGCACTGTATCTTTGGGAAAGTAGCTGTATGTCTGAGCGATAGCGATGGCCCCGTCCAGAATGTCAAACGACTGTACCGCATTGGTGATATCCACTAGCTGTACCGTGGGATTGATGCTGTAAATAACCCCTTTCATTGCACCAACGTAGTGCTCTGTAAGACCAAAGTCGGTGGTCAGCGTGATCATCCGTTGAAAAGGCACAATTCGCTCCCGCTGGATTCAGCGTAAATCTTTTCGCGAAGGTATCGCGTGGCTTTGCGTCAAGTCAAGCCAGCGTAGTTCATTGGTAATCAACCAGCGATTGTTGCATCTTTTGCAAAGCTCCTTCTTAGTCCCTCGCTCCAATTCGTGTTCTGAAATTGGAAATTTTTAAGCTAATAAGTAAAAAAGTTTCAACTTTCATTTAAATTGCGAGGTGGATTCATTTTGTTAGGTGAATTGAGTTCAAGGCACAGAACGCAATTTTTGGTGAACCATTATAGCAATTTGCGTTTTGTCCCCAAATCTGTAACCGGGTCGTGAGCTGAAGAGGTGGTCGATTCTTGCAAGGTACTCGGCTGGCCAGCCAGCTTAGGACGAAACCGTGGGCCGGGTTACCTAAGCGCACGACGTCTAGAAAGCGGGGAAATTGAAGATATGTCGACAGCAGTACGGCTCATATCACAGCAGGAAGTTACACCTGCAGAATCTTTGTTCCTTCTGATCGTGGATGGAGATCGCTCGGTCCGGGATTTGTGCAAGGAAGTTGCAGGAAGCATAGGTTTTAAGGTTTACGGTGCAGATAGCCCGCGCGCAGCGTTGCGGCAAATGGAAGTACAACCGGTTGATGTGGTGCTGCTTGATGTGCGCCAGTCAACCCAAGACGGCCTGGATTTACTGGCTAAATTCAAAGAGATTCACCCACAGACAGAAGTAATCATGCTGAGCGGCCAGGCCACAGTTGACTCAGTGGTAACAGCCATGAAAAGCGGTGCGTGTGACTTTATCCGCAAGCCGTTTAAGGCGGAGGAGTTGCGTCCTTTGTTGATGCGCGCCGCAGGACGTTTGCGGAATTCGCTGGAGGACCGCATTGTGCGCGAGCATCTGCAAAGCAATCCTGGATATAAGACCCTGCTGGGCGTTTCGCCAGAAATGCAGAAGCTGTACCGGATCATTGCCAAGGTAGCTGCCAGCAAGCATCCGGTCATGGTTCAGGGTGAAAGCGGTACTGGCAAGGAAACGGTTGCACGTGCCATCCATGCTGATGGTCCTAACCGGGACCGTCCGTTCGTGGTGGTAGATTGCGCATCTGCAGCGCAGGGCATGTTGGAGAATGAGATCTTTGGCTCGGTGAAGTTAGCTGTTGCCGGCAAAGCCAAAGAACATCCGGCAATGGCCTGCGGAGGAACGGTTTTCTTCGATGAGATCGGGGAAATGCCGCTCGACCTTCAAGCCAGACTGTTTCGTGCCGTGCAGGAAAAGGAATTTCATCCTCAGGGGAGCACGAAGGCAGTTCCGGTGGATGTGCGCATCATCGCGGCAACCAGCCGTGATTTGGATATGGCCGTGCAGCAGGGGACCTTCCGTCGCGATCTCTACTTCCGTCTGAACGTAGTTGGTCTGCGTCTGCCACCCTTGCGTGATCGCAAAGAAGATATTCGTCTGCTGGCGGAGCATTTTCTTGATCGCATTGGTGAAGGCAAGCAGGTCCACTACTCCATCAGTACTGAAGCCATGAAGCTGCTGCTTTTGTACGATTGGCCAGGCAACGTTCGTGAGCTGGAAAATTGTCTGGAGCGCGCAGCAGCCATGAGTCCGGGGCCGGTATTGCAGGGTGGAGATTTTCCGCCTCACATCCGTACTGTTGCTATGCGCACGCCAGCTCCAGGACGGCAGGCCCAGATCATGCCTCTGGCGGAGATGGAAAAACAAGCGATTCTTGAAGCTCTCCAGCAACTGAACGGAGACAAATTGATGACCGCCCGTGCGCTTGGTATCGGCAAGACAACTTTGTATCGCAAGCTGAAAGAGTACGGCATCTCGCACTGGATCAATACGCCTTCTAACGGGCAGGCAGCGGGCAAGTAAAACCAGGGCCAAAAAAAATCGTACGGATGGCCGCGAACAGGGCTGTTTAGCCACTGGTTGCGGCCATTCAATTTTTTCAGCCATTCCAGAATTCCTTCCCTAATGAGACAACTCCGGCCTAAGATGCTGCCTCTCATATTTCGTCGCAGTCGACGCACGTTTTTTTTGATTTTAAGGGGTACCTATGCTTTGGACAATTTTTGCCATTCTCATCATTCTGTGGCTTCTGGGCTGGGGCTTCCACGTGGCCGGCGGTTTGATTCACATCCTCCTGGTAATCGCTTTAATTGTGGCGGTGATTAACCTTGTATCCGGCCGCAGGACTGTCTGAGTGCCGCGTTTCAAGCCGCCTCATGTTGGCAAATTGTGTTGATTGCAAGCGAAGGAGCCGCAGTGTCTCGGCTCCTGTTTTCTTTTGGCTAAACGAAACATACTTAAACTGCCAACTTATGCCAGCGGGTATTACCACTGCAATCAACTACAAAGGCATCCCGAGTTCCAAGCCGCATCTCTAATCGAGCAAAGAAGAAAAACGGTCCAAGAAATGGTGACTACGCAAACGAGCATCGCTCGGGCAGACATCGCAGAACAGTTAAACTGTAGCCAGGAACTCACTCGCCAGATCTCTGAGATGGGTGAATGGTTCCACAACATCAACCTTCACGGCGTCCTTACCGCCCCCAATCATTTTTTGGGTGACTTCCCCAGCATCAAGTGGAAAAGCATTGCTCCGGCGATTCCTGAAGACCTGTCCGGCCTCAGTGTGCTGGATATCGGCTGCAACGGCGGCTTCTATTCCATTGAATTGAAGAAGCGGGGTGCCCGCCGCGTCCTGGGGATTGACGTTGATGACCGTTATTTGGAGCAGGCGCGCTTTGCCGCTCAGGTGCTTGGGTTGGAGATCGAGCTCGCCAAGTGTTCCGTCTATGATGTTGATTCAATTGCTGGCCAATTTGACTATGTCTTGTTCATGGGAGTGTTTTATCACTTGCGTTATCCCCTTTATGCCCTGGATAAGGTGATTAAGAAGGTCAAAGGCACGCTTGTTTTCCAGACCATGGTTCGCGGTGCGCTCAGCAGTCCGGAACTGAAGGACGATTATCATTTTTGGAATACCGAGATCTTTTCCAACCCGGACTTTCCCTGCATGTACTTTATCGAGAAGAAGTATGCGGGCGATCCCACCAACTGGTGGATTCCGAACCATGGCGCAATGGAATCAATGCTGCGCAGTTCAGGACTGGAGATCAAGGCGCATCCAGAGCAGGAAACCTGGCTCTGTGCGCCTTCACAGGTTACCAAAGATGATGGCAAGTTTATTTTGGACCACGAATTAGCGGGCACCCTGTAATACACGCCCGGCTTATTGCAAAGGTGCATGAAATGGTTGAAGCAGTAATGCTGTGGAATGAACCAAATAACCTTTCCCATTGGGATTTCAAGCTGGATCCTGACTGGAAACTGTTTGCTGAAATGGTGATTGCTTCCTCGCGGGCCATTCGCCGGGAAAACCCTGATTTGCCGATCGTGTTAGGCGGAATTTCCCCCATTGATCCGCATTTCATAGAGCTGCTGGGATCGCACGGCGTTCTCGACGCTGTAGATGTAGTGGCCGTGCACGGGTTTCCGCTCGACTGGAATCACTGGCAGATTCATGACTGGCCAAAAAAGGTCGATGAAATCCGCGCCGTTACCAGCAAGCCGGTCTGGGTCTCAGAAGCCGGCGTGTCATCGTTTGGTGCGGAAGAAATCCAGGTCTTTGGCCTGGAGCGCACGGCAGAGTTGCTTTTACCGCTCGTCGAGCGGGTGCACTGGTACAGCTTGCTTGATCTCCCTGCTACCTGGACTGCCACCACGCGGCATAAGGAAGCTGAAGGCAGCGCCTACTATCGGCACTATTATATGGGGCTGCTCCGTGAAGATGGCTCTCCCAAGCTTGCTGCCGGAAGTTTTCCTGCAGGCATGGGCATCTGCCAGTGGTTTCACTTTGAAGATCCGCGGCTCCAGATCGCGGCGGATTGGCTCAAGCGTCTGGGAGTCAGATATCTCCGTACCGGCATTAGCTGGGCAGATTGGTTCCGTCCTAATGCTGAAGCCTGGTTTGATCGCCAGATGGAGACGCTGGAACCATTCACCACAACGCTTACGCTGTGTTTCACGCCTGAGCACATGGGCATTGCGCCCCATTACACCAGTCCGCCCCGGCGCGTGGATGATTTCATTGAGTTCGCAGTGTGGTCTGTGCGTAAGTACGCGGCGGCAAAGCAGCTCACAACTGCAAAAAAGAATAGCCCGGAATTAATAGGAGCCTGAGAGGCATGGCAAAGAACATTCTCATAACCGGTGGAGCTGGCTTCGTGGGATCGCATCTTGCAGATGCTCTGCTGGCCGCAGGACACAACGTACGCATCTTCGACAACTTGACTGAGCAGGTCCACCCTGATGGCATTCCTGATTATCTTTCGCCTGATGCGGAATTTGTATATGGAGACGTGCAGGATGCAAATGCCCTGAGACGTGCTTTGAACGGAATAGAAGTGGTCTTTCACATGGCTGCCGCGGTAGGCGTAGGGCAGTCAATGTACGAGATTGAACGTTACATGGGCACAAACACGCAGGGCACCGCGGTGTTGTTGCAGGAACTGCTGCCCCGCCTTGACCGGATGGAAAAGTTGATATTGGCTTCTTCCATGTCGATTTACGGTGAAGGCAAGTACCTCTGCGCGCAATGCGGTGATGCCACGCCGGGGCCCCGCCCCACCGTTCAGCTCAGGGTCAAGCAGTGGGAACCTATGTGCCCGGTCTGCGGCTCAAAGCTTACGCCGGCGCCAACGGATGAATCCAAGCCGCTGCAATGCAGCTCCATCTATTCTCTTTCCAAGAAGGACCAGGAAGAGATGTGTCTGCTGTTCGGCCGTACCTATGGCTTGCCGGTTGTCGCTCTGCGCTATTTCAACATCTATGGGACGCGCCAGTCGCTCTCCAATCCATATACGGGGGTTGCTGCTATCTTTGCTTCGCGCCTCATGAACGGCCGCTCTCCTATGATTTTTGAAGATGGTAAACAGTTGCGAGACTTTGTCAGCGTGAAGGATGTAGTGCGGGCCAACATGCTTGCCATGGAACGGCCGCAACCTGACGGCATGGCTCTGAACATTGGATCAGGCCAGCCGATTTCCATTTATGAGGTCGCCGCGGAACTGGCCCGCGCCATGGATACTAAAATTCCCGCGGAACTAACGCAGAAATATCGCCTGGGTGATGTCCGCCATTGCTTTGCCGACATCACCGCTGCCAATCAATTCCTGGGCTATGAACCGCAGGTGCGTTTTACACAAGGACTTACGGAACTGGCGCAGTGGCTGTGCTCGCAGCAGCCGCAAGATCGCGCTGCTGAAGCGGTGGCCCAGCTAAGCGAATTCGGGCTCACCGCCTGATCTTTTCCGGAAAGGGGAAACAATGAAGCAAGAAGTTCGCTTGGTAACAATTTTCGGCGGGGCTGGATTTATCGGCTCCAACCTTGCGCACTATTTGCTTAAGAACACTGATGCCAGGGTGCATGTCTTTGACAATCTCTCCCGCGCCGGCGTGCACCACAACCTGGAATGGCTGAGAAGGACAGCCGGGAACTCCGGTCGCTTGCAGGTTACGGTGGGCGATGTGCGCGATGCGCAGCGGGTGGAAAAAGCGGTTGCGCCGGCCGGGGAGATCTATCAGTTCGCCGCGCAGGTGGCTGTCACAACTTCTGTGGCGGATCCCCGGCATGATTTTGAAGTCAATTTGGCCGGGACTTTCAATGTTTTGGATGCCGCGCGCCGCTGCGGCAACAAGCCTTTTATCGCATTTACCTCCACCAACAAAGTTTATGGCGATCTGGGGCTGGGCAATCCCATCATCAGCGGAAAACGGTATGCGTTTCCAGATCACAAAGGCGTCTCTGAGTCTCAGCCTCTGGATTTCCACTCCCCCTATGGTTGCTCAAAGGGCGCGGCTGACCAGTATGTCCGTGATTTTGGCCGCGTCTATGGCCTGCCGACAGTGGTATTTCGCATGTCGTGCATTGCCGGCCCGTGTCAGTTTGGCACAGAAGATCAAGGCTGGCTGGCGCACTTTGTCTATTCCGCTTTGCAGGATCAGCCGGTGGTCATTTACGGTGATGGCCGCCAGGTCCGTGATGTTCTCTGTGTGCACGATCTCATTCGCGCTTTTGCAGCCGTGCGGCAAAACATTGAGACCACGCGGACTGAAATTTATAACGTGGGTGGTGGGCCGGAGAACACTATTTCCCTTCTGGAACTGATTGATGAGCTTGAATCGCTCACCGGGCACAGGCTCGAATTCGTACGCGGTAGGCGCCGCGTGGGCGACCAGGCCGTCTACATTACTGATAACAGCAAAATCACCCGCGCCACTGGATGGAAGCCGGAAATCAGCTTGAAAAAAACCATTCAGCTTCTGCAGGAGTTCTGGGAGAACAACCACGATGTGCTATCGACACACCGGCGCCCGTCTGCGGCTGTGCACTCGCCCTTTATCCTGGCCACCGAGCTTTCAGGGAGAGCGGGATGAAGTTTGCCTTGGTCAATCCGAACTGGGATTTTCATGGATCTACCTATTTTGGATGTAGAGATCCGCATGTTCCTCTGGAACTCATGTTTGCCGCAGGCCAGTTGCGCGACGCTGGACATGACGCATTGTTGATCGACGCGCAAACCGACAATCTCACCCTGACGGAGACTAAGCGCCGCGTGTCAACTTTTGCGCCAGATTTCCTGGTTATTCCTACGGCCCCGTCCTATTTGTTTTGGCGCTGTCCCCCGCCGGAGTTGCGTGTGCCCATGGAGTGGTTTGCTGGTTTGGAAAGCCCTGCCATCAAAGTTGCCATTGGGCCGCATCCTTCTGCTACTCCGGTGAGTACCATTCGTAAAATCGGTTGTGACGTAGCTTTGCGCGGCGAACCTGATCAGCTATTGCCTGAACTAGCCTCACGTTCATGGCAGGAGATCACTGGTTGCTGTTTCAGGACTGAAGAAGGTTTTCATATTAGTCCAACGTTTGGCGTGGCCGATATGTCAGCGCTCGGCCCGCTCGACTTCAGCAATTACAACGTTGAAGCCCACTGGCATCGCCACCACGTTTTCACTGACGACCATGGTCTGGGTGCAGAGCTGGAGTTTGCTCGCGGATGTCCATGGGCCTGCACTTTTTGCAATAAGACGCTCTTCCGTAATAAATTCCGTGAACGCAGCGTTGATGCTGTGCTCCAGGAAGTGGATACGCTGATTGCCCGTGGTGTCGGCTATATCTATTTCATCGACGAGATTTTTGGCGTCGGGAAGAACATGCGCCGGTTGCTGGAAGAAATTGCCAGGCGGCGAATAAAGATCGGCTTCCAGACGCGGATCGACCTATGGAATGAGGAGTCGCTTGACCTGCTGGGGCACGCCGGCTGCATCTCCATGGAGTGCGGCATCGAGTCCATCACCCACGAAGGCCGCGAAGAGCTGAACAAGAACTGTCGCATGGATACTGGCCGCATTTCAGAACTGCTGATCTTTGCTCGCGGTCGCATTCCCTGGGTTCAGGCCAACCTGATTTTGACTGAACAGGACGACAAGGCTGAGATTCACCGTTGGCAGAAAGCATTGAAGGCACGCGGTGTCTGGGTGAGCGAGCCAGTGCCCATGTTCCCATTTCCGGGAAGCCCGCTTTATACTCAGACTTTCGCCGCCCCACCTGACGACATGGCCTGGGAACGCGCCCACCGCCACTATACATCCATGTTTGCTGCTCAAGGCTACAGCGACATTCAGGAACAGGCCCCCATCCCACTTGAGGAACTGGAGCATGCACATCTTAGTCACCGCTGATACGATTGGCGGGGTTTGGACATACACACGAGAGTTGGTGACCGGGCTGGTTCACCGCGGCGAACGTGTCACTCTGGTCAGCTTTGGCGACATCCCAACCGCTGCGCAGACGCGCTGGATGGATGGCCTGAAAAACTTTGATTATCGGCCCACCGCATTCAAGCTGGAGTGGATGCTGGATTCTGAAGCTGACATGATTGCCTCCGCGCAGTACCTGCAGGCTGTGATCGAGGAAAGCAAACCGGATCTTCTGCACTTCAGCCAGTATTACTACGGAGCCTTGGAGTGTGATGTGCCGCGCGTGGTGGTGGCCCACAGTGACGTGGTGAGCTGGTGGATAGCCGTTCAGCGAAAGCAGCCGCCGGAAACAGATTGGCTGCGCTGGTATCGGCGAGTTGTTTCGCGTGGTCTGCAAGCGGCAACCGCGGTGGTTACGCCTTCACGCTGGATGCTGGAGCAAATCGTGCTCCACTATGGCCGGCCAGAGGCGGGTTCAGTGATCTATAACGGACGGACACCCGCGTTGTTTAACCCGCACATGACGAAGGAAGAAAACATCCTTACCGTGGGGCGGCTCTGGGACAGTGGCAAGAATGTCTCTCTGCTCTTGCGCCAGGAGCTGCCGATGCCAGTTCATATTGTTGGCTCTAATCAGCATCCTGAGATGCAAGGCGACGTCTTCGCTGCCGAGGCCATCAGCCCTAACGTGCATCTTGACGCAGAGCAGAATGAAAAACAGCTGGTGCAGACCCTGGGTCGCGCCGGCATTTATGCCGCGACTTCACAGTATGAGCCGTTTGGCCTGGCCCCGCTGGAAGCAGCGCTTTCCCGCTGTGCGCTGATTGCCAGTGACATTCCTACGTTTCGCGAACTGTGGGACGGGGCAGCCGTTTTCTTCCGCAACAATGATGCTCAGAGCTTGCACGATACTGTTGAGCTCCTGATGCGTGATCCTAACTTGCGACGGCATCAGGCCAACCTGGCATACCGTCGCGCACAGCAACTTTTTTCTGCTGAACGCATGGTCGATAATTACATGAGCCTGTACCAGGCCCTGGTTCCGGAGCGGGCACTCAGCGCATGAAACAGCAGCTCAAGATCGCCCTGTTCTCGCACTCGCTGATCTCAGATTGGAACCACGGCAACGCGCACTTTTTGCGCGGGTTAATGTGTGAGCTGGTGCGCATGGGACATCGTGTGCACTGTTATGAAGATTTAGGTTCCTGGTCGCTCAATAACCTGATGAAGCATGAAGGCGACCGCGCGATTGAGGCCATCAATTGCTTTCGCCGCATCTATCCTGAGCTTGACATACGCTTTTACAAACCCAGTGATGACCAGTTTGAGCACTTTCTTGACGACGAACTCAAGGGTACGCATCTGGTCCTGTTGCACGAATGGAACGATCCGCTGGTAGTGAACAGCGTGTTGGCATTGAAGCAGAAGCATGGGTTCAAAGCGCTGTTTCACGATAGCCATCACCGCGCATATACAAACGCTGCTGAGATCCTGAAGTTTCACTTGCACCTGGTGGACGGTGTGCTGGCCTTCGGCGAAGCGATCCGCCGCATCTATGCCGATGGTTTCGGCGTCTCTCGCGCATGGACCTTCCATGAGGCCGCTGACATAAAGCAATTCCATCCGCTACGCCGCAAAAAATTGATTGACGCCGTCTGGATTGGCAATTGGGGCGATGAAGAGCGGACCCAGGAACTGGAAGAATTTCTGATCGCGCCGGCAGCGGCCATGCCAGATCTTCACGTGGTGGCGCATGGCGTTCGCTATCCGGAGCTGGCGGTTAAAAAGCTGCACGACGCCAATATTGAATATCGCGGTTACCTGCCTAATCTTTTTTCACCACAAGTGTACGCGGAGAGTCTTGTTGCCTTGCATATCCCGCGCCGGCAATATGCCAATGGCCTGGCGGGAATCCCAACCATTCGGGTTTTTGAAGCACTGGCGTGTGGCATTCCGCTTGTATGCTCGCCATGGAGTGATGAAGAAAAATTGTTTCGCTCAGGTGAGGATTATGTAGTGGTCAGTAGTGGCGAGGCGATGGCGGTGGAGCTGCATCATCTCCTGCAGGACGCAAAGGCGCGTCAGCAGTTGGCAGAAAATGGATTGCAGACAATCCGCCAGCGCCATACCTGCGCTCATCGAGCACAACAGTTGCTTTCGATTTATGAGGAGATCGCGGCATGAGGATTTTTGTTTTTGGTTCCAGCATCACATCGTCGTACTGGAACGGCGCAGCCACGTATTACCGCGGTATTTACAAGCAACTCCACCTGCTCGGCCATCAGATTACATTTGCCGAGCCTGATGCTTATGGCCGGCAGCAAAAGCGGGATTCCGGCAATTTTTTCTATGTTCATAGCATTGTGTATAAGGATGCCAATGATATTCCTGCATTGCTGGCGCAGGCCGCTGAGTGTGATCTGGTGATTAAGCACAGCGGAGTCGGCGTGTTTGATGATCTTCTGGAAGAGAGAGTGTTACAGTGCCGCTCCAATAGAACCAGCGTAGCTTTTTGGGATGTAGATGCTCCGGCGACCCTGGCCCGCGTGGAAGCGAATCATGGAGACGCTTTTCGCCCACTGATTCCGGAATACGACTTTATCTTTACTTATGGCGGCGGCCCACCGGTGGTTGACCACTACATGCGGCTGAGGGCGCGAAATTGTCATCCTATTTATAACGCCCTTGATCCGGAGACGCACTATCCCGTTCCGCCGGATCCGGCGCTGGCTTGCGATCTGCTATTTGTCGGTCATCGTCTTCCGGATCGTGAACGCCGCATGGAAGAATTTTTCTTTCGTGCAGCCACACTTGCTCCCGAACTCAGCTTTGCACTGGGCGGAGAAGGCTGGAAGAGCAAGCGAATGCCCGCGAACGTCCGCTCCATCGGTCACGTTGGGACCAGCGATCACAATCGCGTAAACTGCTCGGCTCGAATGGTACTCAATATCAATCGCGATTCCATGGCGGGAGTGGGCTTTTCACCGCCAACGCGCATCTTTGAAGCTGCCGGTGCTGGCGCATGTCTCATCACCGATCGCTGGCCGGGAATTGAAACATTTTTTATGCCAGGCAAAGAAATATTGTTGGCTGGCAGCGCAGAAGAGATTGTTGAACATCTGCGCAACCTTTCTAATGCTGAAGCGCGCGAAATTGGCGGCAA
Organism: Candidatus Angelobacter sp.; assembly: GCA_035279585.1. GTDB lineage: Bacteria > Acidobacteriota > Terriglobia > Terriglobales > Acidobacteriaceae > Angelobacter. Next base: position 80,477 of record DATEHN010000016.1, read on the forward strand.
CATGCTCCAGCGCGCCTTGCGCGGCCACACATACGCTCTGCGCGCACAGGAGTTTGATGCCATCGTCGCTGAAGCTTTTGCGGAGCAGACAGCAAGTTGATCTGCCAAGTTTTAGCTTTAGTGTTGCTTGCTGGAGCTGTTCGTGACCAGGTTTAGCTAATTGCCAATGGCTAATTGCTAAAAGCTGACTTATGAAACTAATCATCTTCGGACTCTCGATTACCTCATCCTGGGGCAACGGCCATGCCACTACGTACCGGGCGCTGTGCCAGGCAATGCATCGGCGCGGTCACCGCATTGTTTTCTTTGAACACAATCTGGAGTGGTACCAGAACAATCGTGACCTGGAGCAGCCCCCGTATTGCGAAGTAAGGCTTTTTGACGCGTGGAAGGAAGTTCTGCCGGCTGTACGTAAAGAGCTGAAAGATTCTGACGTTGCCATGGTTGGATCGTACTTTCCTGATGGCGTTGCTGCTCTGGAAGAAATACTGGCTTCCCGTGTTTCAGTCAAAGCGTTCTATGACATCGACACGCCAATTACGGTCAGGGGCCTGAAAGACCGTGGCAAGACTGATTATCTCCACCAGGATCACCTGCCTGAGCTTGACGTTTATTTTAGCTTTACGGGGGGCCCCATGCTGGCCGAGCTTGAGCAGAGCTTGGGAACGCCCTTTGCTGTGCCCCTTTATTGTTCTGTTGATCCAGAAAAACATCGTGAATTGCCCGTCAATCCACATTTTGCCTGCGATCTGAGTTATATGGGCACGTATGCAGAGGATCGCCAGCCCAAAATTGAAGAGCTGCTATGTGTGCCCGCACGTGCGCTTGGGGAGAAGAAGTTTATTGTTGCCGGGCCGCAATATCCTGCCGGCCTGCAATGGCCTGGCAACGTTGAGCGAATGATGCACCTTGATCCGCGCTATCACGCTGAGTTTTATTGCGGTTCGCGCATGACGCTGAATGTGACCCGCCGGGAAATGGTAATTGCCGGCTATTCACCGTCGGTACGATTGTTTGAGGCGGCAGCTTGCGCAACGCCGATCGTGTCAGACAACTGGCCTGGGCTAAGGATGTTCTTCACGCCGGGGAAGGAAATTCTGCTTGCGGCAAGCGCACAAGACGTAATTCGATACATCAATGGTTTTGATTCATCTGAACTGCGGCGTATTGGCCGCGCGGCGCGTGAGCGTGTGCTGACCTCACACTCCAGTGCAGTCCGGGCACAGGAGTTTGAGCGCGCAGTGGAAGCTGCTGCCGGCAAACGTGAGAAATCTAAGGTTCTGCTGGCTACCTAACCAACCTAATCTTAATGTCCCGCCATGATTGGAGACAAAACAAAAGCACGGCAAGGCGCTCAGGCGCAGAGCCGGCTTAATTAAAACACACATTCATTTGCGCAAGCATACTCTCCGCGTTCAACGCAGAACCGGAAACTAGAGATCGCCAGAGTTGGATTCCGCATCTTACTTAGGTTCACAGCCATACATGCCGATGAAGATTGCCCTCGTTGCTCCGCCGTTTTTGCCCGTGCCTCCTCGAAAATATGGGGGCACGGAATTATTTATCGCGGAATTGGCGCGAGGACTTCAGCAGCAGGGCGTGGCTGTAACCGTCTATACCATTGGTGAATCAACCATTGAAGTATCAAAACGCTGGCTCTATCCCAGCAGCCAATGGCCAATGTGCGGTGAAGTTGAATGCGCGCTGAAAAGCCTGAATCATTCATCGTGGGCTATCGCTGAAGCCGCCTGCACGGCAGACATCATCCACGTTAACAGCGCACCGGCGCTCAGCTTTTCCCGGTTCATTGAGGTTCCCATGGTGCATACGGTGCATCACATCTATGATCCGGCGCTGACCGAGTTTTATAAGAGCGTGCCGGAAGCATCGTATGTAACCATCAGCAATGTCCAGCGCAATAAGCTCTGCATGCCGCGCATGCGAACCATTCATCACGGAATCAACGCGTCTCTCTATACTGTGCAAAAACACAAACAGCCGTATTTGAGCTTCCTGGGCAGGGTTGCGCCGCCCAAAGGCACGCATCTTGCAATTGAGGTAGCGCATAAGGCGGGGATCCCGTTGAAAATCGCCGGCGAGGTCCAGCCGATATACCAGAGCTATTGGGAGACAATGGTGAAGCCCCACGTGGATGGCAAATTCATTGAATACGTGGGTGAAGTGGGACTGACGGAAAAAGTTGAGCTGCTGGGGAACTCGCTTGCCATGTTGTTCCCCATCCAATGGGATGAGCCTTTTGGCCTGGTCATGATTGAAGCTATGGCGTGCGGAACGCCTGTTTTGGCTTTGCCGGGCGGCTCAGTGAGTGAAGTGGTGAAAGAGGGGCTGAGCGGGAATGTGTGTGCCACCACTGACGACTTGGCGCGATGCGCAATGGATCTTAATTTCAACCCTGACGCCATCCGAACTTACATGGAAAAATTCTTTTCCCTTGAGCGTATGACCCAGGATTACGTCACTCTCTATACTGAAATACTGCAGAACGGGGTTACAGAGGTGGAACAGATCGTGGCATGAGCGCAAAGTTGAGGGGTATAGCGGACGCAAGCGTCCTCGGCCGAAATCCTGAGCAGAGCGAGGGAGGTGGTTCCGCATGAGCGCAAAGCTGATCATTGCCCAGTCTGACCTGGTGGAGATCACGGCGCCGTATCCGGAGCCGCGTCTTGTCTACCAGAACGCCGAGCCTCGCAAGGTCAACAACCTTACCCTGATCGACGGCAAGACCTTTCTCTCCACCACGATCGCTGGAGATATCATGCCTCCCGGCGCACCTGACGTCGGCTTCTTCCACGATGACACACGTTTTCTCAGCCGGCTGGAGCTGCGGGTGGATGGATATCGCACGGTTGTTCTGAGTTCCAGCACGGAGCAGACGTTCGCTTCCCAGATTGAGCTGACCACGGGCAAGAGCACCATCAGGGAAGCGTATGAGATTCCTGAGAACACGGTTCATATCCGCCGTGAGCAACTGCTGGCCTCAGATGTGCTTTATGACAATTTTTCTTTTGAAAATTTCAATTTCAATGAACTGGAATTGACCGTGGAGCTGGCTTACGAAGCTGACTACATGGATGTGTTCCAGGTGCGCGGGGTGGCTCGCCAGCATCTGGGCCGCTATTATCAGCCGGTGGTCCGCCATGACTCTATCATTTTTCATTACGGCGGGCTGGACCATGTCTCGCGCGAGACCATCATTCATTTTTCGCCGCCGCCAGAGCAAGTGAACGGGACAACGGCGCGCTGGAAGTTGCGTCTTCCGCCCTTCAAGCGCTTCCAATTGCACACCACGGTAGTCCCTCAAGTGGAAGGCCGGCGCTCGCGCGCTAGTCGCCCGGATTTTGCCCAACAACTGCGTGTACGCCGTGAGGCCTTTGCTGACTGGGAATCTCACTCCACTCATTTTGAATCGAGCAACAGCATTTTTAAGCAGATGGTTTCCACCTGCAAAAGCGATTTTCACGCGCTGCGCATTCCTGAAGGTAAAGAACACGTGGTGGCTGCGGGTATTCCCTGGTTCGCCACCATGTTTGGCCGGGACTCCATCATTGCCTCGTATCAGTCACTGTTGCTGAACCCTGAGCTTGCCGCCGATACGCTGCGCGTGCTTGCCATGAACCAGGGCAAGGAGAAAAACGACTGGCGTGATGAAGAGCCGGGCAAGATATTGCATGAGTATCGTGAAGGGGAAATGACACGCGCAGGCGAGATGCCGTTTGGCCCCTATTACGGCTCGGTGGATGCGACGCCGCTATGGCTTATCCTGCTGAGCGAGACCTTCAACTGGACGGCGGATGAACACCTGGTGAAAGAGATGTTACCGCACGCGTATCGTGCGCTCGAATGGATTGATGCTTATGGCGATCTTGATGGCGACGGTTTTGTTGAATATCTGCGGCGTTCGCCCCGTGGGCTGGCCAATCAGGGCTGGAAGGATTCCTGGGACGCCATTATGCACCGCGACGGTGAAATTGCCCGCGCGCCTATTGCGCTTTGTGAAGTGCAAGGCTACGTGTATGAAGCCAAGTACCGCATGGCTTCTCTGTTGCGCTCTTTCGGCGATACCCGCACAGCCGACAAACTAAAGCGCGATGCCGCGGAAATGCAGAAACGTTTTGAAAAAGCTTTTTGGATGCCCAAGCTTGGTTTCTATGCCATGGCGCTGGACTCTGAAAAACGGCAAACACAGGTGATTGCGTCAAACCCTGGACATCTTTTGTTTACTCGCATGTTGCCGCAGGAAAGGGCCAGGACGATCACGCAACGCTTCATGCGTGAAGATTTATTTTCTGGCTGGGGATGGCGTACCATGGCGCGCGATGAGCGCGTCTTCAATCCCTTGAGCTATCACCGCGGGTCAGTGTGGCCGCATGATAATTCCATCATTGCCCACGGCATGGCGCTCTATGAATTTCGTGAACCGGCCAATAAGGTCTTTTCAACTTTATTTGAGGCGGCGCTCACGTTCCGCGACTATCGCTTGCCGGAGCTGTTTTGCGGCATTCACCGGCGCGAGCATGACGGGCCTGTGCAATATCCCGTCTCCTGTTCACCGCAAGCCTGGGCTTCCGGCGCGGTGTTTCTGCTGCTCACGTCTGTGCTGGGCATACGGCCAAGCGCCCCGCGCAAGGAGCTGAACATTGTGAATCCAGAACTGCCGCCATTCATGGACCAGCTAAGCATTCGCAACCTGCGCGTTGGCGGCAGCCGCGTAGGCCTCGACTTTACCCGCCGCGGTGAACGGACCTTCTGCAACGTGGTGGAAATTGAAGGCGACAAGCTGCTGGTGAACGTGGCGTTCAAAAAGCGGTGAGGCATTCCCGAAATGGAATAATTCGATAATCCGGTTATCGATAGATCGGATGATCTGAAATCATGAACAAACAGAGGCTGTGATCCCGCAATTCTTCTTGTCAAGAAATTTTGCTTACACGCACAAGTGAAGATTGCGCCGACAACCTATCACCCGATCACCACGATCTCCCGATTTGGGGTACTGTCCTAAATTAGGACAGTACCCGATTTGGCAAAATAGCTTCGTGCTTTCATACTCTGTGATAAATTGTTTCAACATAAAAATTTCCCTGGAGGAAGAATGGCAATCAACGTCCTAATCAAAAAGACCGGGCCTTATGTGCTCAGCGGAGACTTGAGCCAGTTGGAAATCGCCGACGCGGATGGCAACAAAGTGGACATTAGCGGCAGAACGGCGGTCGCCCTGTGCCGGTGCGGCGCATCCACCAATAAACCGTTCTGCGATGGAACCCATTCCAAGATCGGGTTTCTGGCTGCTGAGGCTGCGGTGAAAAAGGAAGGATAGAACTTCGGCCATTTTGCAAGTTATGCACGGGGAGCTGAACGGCTCCTCGTCCTTGTTTTCAAGCGCTTACGCGCGATTATTACCTCCATTACCAAAGCCCATACACGTCTCGCATCTCCTGAAAACCTGCGAATATGGGTAACCTTGGGCCCATGTTATTCGCCGCACCTCTGGCAATGATTGCTCACGTGCCGTATAGCACTTTGCTGGAATATGTTCCAGTGGCGGCTACCATTGTGACCACGATTCTGAGCGTGGTGCTGGCGCGTGCTACGTTGCGCTACGCCAAAGCGGCCGACCACGGGCTGGAACTCTCGCGTGAGCAGTTTGAACGTGAATGGGCGCCGGAGTTGCATGTGCGCCTGGAGCGCGCCTCAACGGCTGATGCCAGGATCGTCATCACCAACCTGGCCCGCGCCTCTGTGCTGCTGCAACTTGTTCAGCTACGCACCATGACGCACGCCATGCCTTTCGAGCGGCAATATCTCAATGATCCGCTCGTCGGCGGTAATACCTGGAATCAGCACATCGGTGATCGCATACTCGCCGTCACGGGGAACGATTTTGAAGGCACGATTGCCGCCTCCGTCAGCTTCTATTCTGCTGGCCGTCTCTATCGCAGTGATTGGTTTCGCTTTGATGTTGAGATTGAGCGTGGGCGATTTGAGAAGATCGATCCGGTCACGCTGCCGGCACGGCGCGTGCGCGTACTGGCCACCCGCCAGGCAGACCGCTTTCGCCGCCAGATGGTGAAAGATGTGGTGCATGAGCCGGTGGGAGCGAAGAAAGATAGCGGAGACTTTGAATAGCTAGTGGATGGTCTTCATCTTCCGCGACATGTAATCCATCAGCAGGTATTGGCCGAGTGTTTGCGGAGTGGTGAAGTAGGCCTTGCCTTTGCACATCGCAGTAACCTTCTGCACAAATTGGACAAGACCAAAGTCTGAAGCCAGCATGAACGTGTTAATCATGATGCCCTGGCGCTTGCAGCGCGAGACCTCTTCCAGCGTCTGGCTCACCACCAACGGATCAAGCCCGAAAGCATTCTTGTAAATTCTGCCGTCTTCAAGTGTGAGCGCTGAGGGCTTTCCATCAGTGATCATCACAATCTGCTTCATGTCCTTCCGTTGGCGCTGCAGGATGCGCTGCGCTAGGCGCAAGCCTTCGCGCGTATTGGTGTAATACGGTCCGACCTTTACTCGCGCCAGCTGCGAGATCGGCATCTCCTCCGCCGAGTCATGGAACAGAACCAGCGAGAGCGAATCGCCCGGATACTGCGTGCGAATCAGGTGCGAGAGCGCCATAGCAACTTTCTTGGCTGGCGTAAAGCGGTCTTCGCCATAAAGAATCATGCTGTGGGAGCAGTCAAGCATCACCACTGTGGCACAGGACGACTGATACTCGCACTGATGCACTTGCAGGTCAGAGTATTCAATGTTGATGGGCAGGTGCAGCCCTTCACGCTGGATGGCGGAAGAGAGCGTTTCAGTAATGTCGAGATTTAGCGTGTCGCCAAACTCATAAGGCTTGGAAGCGCCACTGGATTCGATTCCTGTGGCCAGATCACGTGTATCATGACGTCCGAAGCTGGAGCGCCCAAGCGATCCCAGCAGATCACGCAACGTCTTGAAGCCAAGAAAGTCCAGGCTCTTGTCCGTGATCTCAAAGCGCGCCTGCTGTTGCGCTTCGCCGGTCTGGCCCGGCGAGGTTGAGGGCCGTGATGGATCGTGCGGTTGGTCGACGGAGATCAGCTCTTCCTGCTGCATTCGCTCAATCAGGCGCTCAATCAACTCTTCTACAGTGCCTTCCATCTGCATCTGTTCCAGGCGCTCGCGCATTTCTTCGTCAAGAAAGTCGCCCATCTCCAGCGCCTGCTGGATGGCCTGGCGCAAAGCATCAAGCGTGTGCTCGTCCATTTGCTGGAAGTACATTGAGTCGCTGTGGAAGCCCGATTCAAGCAGATAGTCAGAGAGTGCGTTGAGCAGGTCCTCCATGCTCATCTCGTCGGCAAGGTCGGCGACGTATTTGGTGTAACGGGTGTACTTCATTTCATTGTCCCGAGCGGAGGCGAGGGATCCCTATCTTTTCCAACTCCTCTTTGCTACATCAATACCTCTCTGTACGATGCTGGCAGCTGTTTGCTTAAATCTTCCCAGCGCGGATTGGATTTGACGAACAGCGCAACTTTCTTCTCCCGTCGATACTTTTTGATTTGCCGCTCGCGTTGCTCCGCAATTTCCGCATCATGGAAGGCTTCAAAATACATAAGGCGGTTGATTTTGTACCGTTTAGTAAATCCATCAAACAATCCAAGTTTGTGTTCTCTGATGCGTCGTTTCAAATTGTCAGTCAAGCCAACGTACAATGTACCAGTCAAACTTGAAAGGATGTAAACATAGAACACTATCTGTCGTCCTCAACGCTCTTCTAGCAATAGGGTTCCCTCGCTTCGCTCGGGATTAGAAAAGCTAGTTGTAAGGTCTCCGATTTCGCATTACTGGCGGTTCATCGTCGCCCCGCTCAAACGGACGCTCGGCTCGCTTAGGCTGCTTCTCTGCGCTAAAGACGCGTTCTTCCGTCCGTCCAATGCGGCGATGTGCGTGCAGGCCCTCCAGCACGAACTCAGCGGCAGAGACCAACACTTCAGGCTTCTCTTTGGCTTTTATTCCTACGGGCGCAAGCTTCTCTGTCAGACCCTGAATGTTCTTAAGGCCCTCAAGAATTTCCTGTGCGCTCGCGGTATCGGCCAGCTTGATCTCGCCGCCCAGTTCAAACCACTGCACCACCTGTTGCATGTTCAGGTCTTTGAAATAGGTATCGTAGGTTTTAGCTACTGCAGTGCGGATCAGCTCACGCGCCACGATGTCCGCGCCGCGCATCTCGCCTTCATATTCCAGCTCAAGCTTGCCGGTAATGGAAGGCAGGGCCGCGTAAACGTCGCCGATGCGCGGAACAATGGTCTTCTCATTGCTGCGCAAGGCGCGACGCTCAGCATTGGAGATCACATTTTCCAGCACACTGATCGGCAAGCGCTGGCTCACACCGGAGCGTTTATCGATCTTCTTGTCTTCGCGCGCCAGGAAGGCCACGCGCTCCACCACTTCACGCACATATTTGGGAACATGCAGTTCCAGGCCATCGCGCCGAAGCCACGCTTCCTGCTGCGTGATGCTGATCCCCTCTTCCAGCGTGGCCGGATAGTGCGTGCGAATCTCCGACCCGATGCGGTCTTTGAGCGGTGTAACAATTTTGCCGCGCGCCGTGTAATCTTCAGGGTTGGCGGTGAAGACCAGCGCAACATCGAGCGGCAGGCGCAACGGATAGCCTTTAATCTGCACGTCGCCTTCCTGCATGATGTTAAAAAGCCCGACTTGAATTTTTCCGGCGAGATCAGGCAGCTCATTGATGGCAAAGATGCCGCGATTCGCCCGCGGCAGTAATCCATAATGCACTGTCATCTCGCTGGAGAGGTCGTGGCCGCCGCGCGCTGCTTTGATGGGATCAACGTCGCCAATCAGGTCGGCAATCGTCACGTCCGGCGTGGCCAGTTTTTCCACGTAGCGATCTTCAGTAACAAGGTAAGCAATCGGCGTATTGTCGCCTTCGCGGGCAATCAATTCGCGGCACCGCTTGCAGATCGGCTCGTAAGGGTTGTCGTGAATTTCGCAGCCTGCCACGTAGGGCAGATGCTGGTCCAGCAGCGCCGTAAGGGCGCGCAGAATGCGGCTTTTGGCCTGGCCGCGCAGGCCAAGCAGAATAAAATTATGCCGTGAAAGCACGGCGTTCACTAGCTGGGGAACAACTGTATCGTCATAACCAATGATGCCGGGAAAAATGGACTCGCTGCCGCGCAACCGGGCTATCAGGTTCTCCCGGAGTTCATCTTTCACTTTGCGGGTGCGGAGTCTCTGCTCAGAGAAAGAACTTTTCCTGAGCTCGCCCAGAGTACGGGGAAGATTCATGAAGGGCCTCTGCAGAGCATTATACGCCGCGTTCTGGCCGGAAATTCAGTTTGATATGTTGAGTTCTATTTTCAGCGGTTGGTGTGCTTGTGCGGACGTGGTCACGGCAAGATCTAGATCGTTGAAGCCCTCGAGTGCGAAGCGGAGCAGATACACCCGCCCTGCGCGCGAGCGAAAACGAAAACGACCCTGCGCGTCAGTCTGGCAAGAAGCGATCAAGAAGGTTTTGTCGGGTGAAAGCAGTTGTACCAGCACGCCTTCTCTCGGTGTGCCATGAATGTCCACGACAGTCCCCTCAAGTGACTTGGCTGTCGCATTACCTTCCGCACGCATCCACCCGTGCGTCGGAAGGATTGTCTTGTGACGGAAGCAACCAGTCGAGCCCAGAAGCATAATCGCGACGGCCAAACTCCAGCGCGCGGTCACTGCACGTGGCCGTTGCCGCTGGCGCGCTGACGCGCGAGCAATGTCTTTTCCACTTTGGGAATGGTGGCGCGGTAATACTCGGTGAGGGTTTCAACCCGCTCCGCTTCTGATTTCATCTCCAACAGCGCCTGTTTAAAGTCCAGGTCAACCGGCAGTTCGCTGGCCAGATGAAATGAGAGTGAAGGCGAGTCCTCCTCAATTTCAACATTTTGCCCCAGGATGGCAAAAAGCTGCTCATGCAACTTGATCAGTGTTTCCCTTGGTCCCGTTCCCACTTGCGATGGCTCATCGTCAAAATAAGTGACTTCGCCCTGAAGAAATGAGCGTTCCTGGTTCAGGGTTTCAATCTCAAAGCGCTTCTGGCCTTCAGCCGCAATGTCGAGCCGCCCGTCATCGTATTTCTTGATGACGTTGACGATGGTGGCCGAGCACCCGATTGAGGCAAGCGCATTCTCTTTTACCCGCACCATGCCGAACGCGCGCTTCTGCTCCAGGCACTCGGCAATCATCTCTTTATAGCGCGGCTCAAAGATGTGGAGCGGCAGCGGCGTTCCGGGGAAGAGCACAATTTCCAGCGGAAATAGCGGCAAGAGAGGCACAAATTCATTCTATAGCAGGGAGAAGCAATCGCGACATCTGGAGCATCGGGTAATTTCGCGTGATCAGGGAATCTGAAATTTTCTCGTGGAGCCAGGTTTCTTTTCAGCGCAGTACGTTTGTCCGCTAGCTTGACTTAAGTACATTTACCAACTACAAAACTCGCATGAAGCTTCAAGACAAAGTAGCGGTGATTACCGGCGCTTCCATGGGCATTGGTGAGGCCATTGCCAAACTGTTTCTTACAGAAGGCGCCAAGGTGGTTCTGTGCGCCCGGATCTGGCACGGACCAAAGCCGCAGAGCAGCGCATCGGGGGTGGAAGCGGCTACACTCTGAGCGTTTCATGCGATGTGAGCAAACGCGATGAGATTGATGCCCTGGTGCAGACCGTAATCGCCAAGTTTGGCCGCATTGATATTTTTGTGAACAATGCAGGCTTTGGCTTGAACGACGCTGTGGCTGACATGGATATGACCGAGCTGCGCCGCATGTTCGATACGAATTTATTTGGCGCCATTGAGTGCATGCAGGCCGTGATTCCGGTCATGAAGAAGCAGGGTGGCGGCGATATTGTGAATATCTCATCGGTTTCAGGGCACATCTCAACGCCTTATATGTCCGGCTATGCGGCCACCAAACACGCCATGAACGCCATCGGTAAAGCTGCGCGCATGGAACTGCTGCGGCACAACATCAACGTGCTTACAGTTTGCCCGGGCTACATTGCCACGGATTTTGTGAAGAACATGGTCAAAGGCAGGCATGCGGAGCGCGTTGGCTCGTCAATGAAGTATTCGGTTGGGCCTGAAGTGGTGGCGCAAGCCACGCTGCAAGGCTTGCTCAAGCGCAAAAGGGAAGTAGTGACTCCACGGATATATTCGCTGTTCATCAGCATGTATCACACGCTGCCCGGCGCGGTGGAGCG